>NZ_JBNAKP010000044.1:0-42764 GCF_049706645.1 Methanosarcina sp.
CATGGAAGCAAAAAGGGAAATAAAATTATTATTGACATCGAAACTCCGTGTGAAAAGATAAAGAAATTCTCTCATATGGAAGTTCCCATGACAGAAATTCTGGACATCAAGAACAACTACGTGATTGATAAAGCACAGGAAGCGAAATGCTGCTCAAATTGTCTTGTACCCTGTGCAGTACTTAACCTTTGCAGATTGGAAAGTGGCTTCCTTGCAAGATCTCTGGCAAAAAAGGCAGGCAGCCTCAGTATCGAATTCAAGGATGTTTGAAACTAAAATATGGAAGATCGGTGTGCAAATATTACCCCATTTTTCGACTTCTCTCATGCATTGAAACTCCAATCCATAGGAAGAGTACAGTAAAAATGATTATTCCAAAGATATCTATCATTGGCCCATAGAATGAATTTCCACTCACTGAGTATTGTACCATATCTTTGGCATATGTTAATGGGGATACCAAAGTGGCAACTCCATATTTACCCATCTGATCTATTGGAATGAAAATCCCGCTTACAAAAAGGAGAGGAAGACGAATAAAATTTAAGCTCATCATGACGTCTCCAGGATTTTCTGTCGGTATGGCCGAAAACATGATACCCATTGCTGAAAATCCAACCGAAACAAGGGCTATTCCAACGATGAATATTATTGGGTGAACTATATGGATTTCGTACCATATCATGCTTATGATAAGAGGTATTGTCACCGAGATAATACCAAAAACTGCGCCTCCAGCAATCTCTCCCATAAGTATGGAAAGAGGTGAAATGGGAGCAGTAATCATCCGCTCATAGGTTTTCGTTCTTCTCTCGATGGGTACTGCCATGGGTCCTACGGAGGAAGAGCTGAAGAAAATTGTGATGGCAATTAGCCCCGGTATGAGTACTTGTGGCGGTAAATTTCTCCCTACGGCAAAGGAGATGAAGAGGAAGAGCGGGAACATGAGCCCAAACATAATAGTTCCCGGCCGCAGGTAGTAGATACGCGCATCTTTCTTGGTTATTGCCCATGCTCTTCTTAACTCTCGCCAAATTCTCGAAAGTGTCTCACTGTAAGTCATGGTTCTCGCCTTCTTTCCTCATGTTGTTTTATGATGGCAAGAAATGCATCTTCAAGGCTTGGTCCAAGAGTGTTGATGGATACTATCTTTAATGAATGACCCTTTGCGTATTCAAATAATGATGTGGCAACGAGAGATGGATCGTTAGTATATAGCCTAAATTTATCTCCTTCTTTTAGTACTGAACTCACAGCCGGAAGTGCGGCTAAATCAGAGACCGGTATAGAGGTAGAGGTTATAGTATTGAATGAAAACACCACTGACTGAGCCGCTTGTATAGTTCTTTTTAGCTTTTCAGGTGCATCAACTGCAGCTAATTTGCCTCTAGCGATGATGCCAATGCGGTCACAGAGTATGTTTGCTTCCTCCAATGTATGAGTGGTCAAAAAGATAGTAGTCCCATCTTTGCTCAAATCGGAGAGTATCTCTTTCAGCTTTATCGAGCTCTGCACATCAAGGCCTGAGGTGGGTTCATCGAGAAATAAAATATCTGGAGAATGAATCATAGCCATGCTAAGGGTGAGCTTTCGACGCATCCCTTTTGAGAATCCTTTCACCTTCTTATCCTTAAACTCAGTAAGCTCAAAGACGTCGAGTAGTTCGAGGGCACGTCTACTCCGGGTCGATTTTTGCATGCCATACAATTCTCCAGCAAACATCAGATTATTCCAGGCAGTCAGGTCTTCGTAGATATTCGATACTTCAGGCACGATCCCAAAATGTTCCTTGGCATGGAAGGGGTCCCGAGAAATATCATAACCCATAATAGATGCGGTTCCCTCAGAGGATTCTGAAAGCCCGGTCAGCATTCGCATTGTCGTTGTTTTTCCCGCACCGTTCGGGCCAAGAAATCCGAAAAACTCACCCTTTTCTACCTCGAAAGTAATGTGATCAACCGCACAAAAGCTGCCATAATATTTGGTGAGATCTTTAACTTCAATAGCTTTCAAAGTTGCTCCTCTGGATATACCTCATCAATGTGGTTGCTGAACGCCTATAATGCTCATTCTTTCGATGCATTTGATTCCCCGAATATCATTGCTCTCCACATAAACCATGTGTCCATCTTTTACATGGTAGAGCTCTGATCCTGCAGTTATGATCCCTTCACCTTCGAGAATATGAAAAAGAACATAATATGGCTCTGGATGGGGCGGAATTTCTTGATCCTTTTCCAAACATATGAGAACTGCATTGAATCCGGCTGTCCTAATGATGTCTTTTTTAATATGATGTAAATGAGAGAACTCTAATAATTCGGTAAGATTAATATGTTTCATTGTTCCTCCGTCTTCCTTAAGCTTTTTCAGCTCTTCCTCAATCCCTTTCAGCTCTCTCTTGAGCTTTTCTCTGTGTTCCTCTAGCATTTCTGTTCTTTCATTCTTGTTCAGGAATCTTTGTTCTCCACAGCCATAGCCGTGTTCCCTCTCTGTATGCTTATGAGGAGCACAGTGGATTGTTGCACAGGCTTCATGCATATTCTTTGCAATTATCAATACCGACATTCAAATACACTTCTCAGAGACCCCACAACACTAATTTATAGGCTGGGGACAAAATACCTTCTACTCTCTAAAGATCGTAAGCTCATGGAAAATTGCCAAACTCTGTAACGGCAGAGCTGTAACATGTTAAATTGCTGGAGAGCCGTAGGAGTGGAGGATGGTAGTTTATTCAAGCCGGAGAATGCCGTAAATTACAAAGACCACCCTTTCATCCTACGTTCGTTTTATGAAAGTGCAGCTATAAAATTAAAGCTGCATATTACTCTCTATACAAGTTACACATAATCTTTATTTGCTTTTATCTTAAATAATGCTGTAATACCTTTTGTTCACATTTAGCTGAGACATCAATACGATTCAATACTACTAGGTAACTGGGGGGAAATAAATAACTCTTAATAATACTTTCCAAAAAATCCTGATTGCAACAGACGGGTCTAAGTTCAGTCAAAATGCAGTACTTCAAGGAATGGAACTTGCAAAACTTATGGGTGCGAAGGTCTATGCTCTTTATGTGTTGAATAAAGACGCATATATACCGCCTGTATTGGAAACGCCGATTCATCTGGGTTCTAAATGGAACGTCACGGAGGAAACGCTACGTCAAGAAGGGGATGACGCTATCCGGTATGCGAAGAAGGTTGCAGAGGATAAGGAAATAGGCTATGAAGGTGTGGTTGTAGAAGGTGACCCTGCTAATGCGATCCTGGAATTTGCGGAGCAGAACAGAATAGATATGATAATAATAGGAACCCTTGGTAAAAGTGGATTGGAAAGATTTTTACTTGGAAGTGTAGCAGATAAGGTGGTAAGACACTCAAAGGTTTCTGTTCTTGTGGTTAAGAAATAAAAGCAGAATTAAGGATCTAAACAGAAAGATATAAAGCAGAATTAAGGATCTAAATCCTCAATACCATCTAACAATGGCGGCAAACTCCTGAAAACAGAAAGATGTAAAGCAGAATTAAGGATCTAAACAGAAGGATATAAACGGTTCACTATTAAAATAAATGAACTACCTAACCCTGAGAATTTCAATTTATTTGGCACTGTTAATAACTTTCTATTTAAATCTGGCAGCTTCCTGAGACGGTTAACTGAATAAATTTTTCAGAATCCACTGAAATGGTTCTGGTAAACCATATAAAAGCCGACTCCTAGAATTATAAAACCTGCAACTTTTTTTAGCGGAAAACCATATTTTGAAACTTTCTGAAGCCTTATGGAAGAAAAGCTTGCAGAATAAGCAACAAGAAGCATTGGAACGGAAAAACCAAGGGAATAGATGAAAAGCATAAGTGCTCCGTAAACAACCTCGCCTGAAACAGCAACCATTGTGAGAATTGAACCAAGTACTGGGCCGACACAGGGAAGCCAGACAATCCCAAGCGAGAGACCAAGTAAAAACCCTCCTAAAAGACCCTCTCGTTTAGAGTTTGCAAGGGATGAAAAATTTCCGAAAATGTTGAAAGTGTTTAAATCAAAGAGTAACGAAATGCCCATTGTGATCAGGAGAAATTCTGCAAAAATATTAAGGTAGCCGAGATAAGCTGTAAGCGTTGCCCCGAAAATTGAAGTAATGATTCCCATGCAGGTAAAGGAAAAGGACAAACCTGATATGATTGCAAGTGGTCTGAACTTTCCTCTTCCGGTTGAGTAAGCAAAAACTGCCGGAATTACGGGCAGGATACATGGAGAGAGCACGCTGACTATCCCTGCAAAAAAAGCTGCAATTGGAAGAAAATCGGAAAACATTATTTAGCCCTCGATTTTCCCGGATTCAATGGCTTTCTCAAGAGTTTCTGAAAGGGTTTCTTTATCGGTAACACCAAGGAATCTTGCATTTGTTCTTTCCTGGCTTTTGCTGCCGTCCGGCCGCATATACATGTATTTTCCGTCTTCTATATCTGTAATAATACAGGTATCCGGAATGACTCTTACTCCAAACTCATTTGCGAACTCGGGGTATTGTTTGATGTCAATAAGCATGAATGAAGCAGAATCCTGGTACATTGGAAGCAGCTCTGAGAATACCTCTTCCTGTTCTCCACAGGGGATACAGCCCTTTGAACCAAGTTTCAGTACAACAGGACCCTTTTTGAGGGCTTCATCAATCTGGCTAAGATTAGTAACTTCAATCAATTCCATTCCGCTGCCTGAACCGCTATCATTCTCCGTAATTTCAGCAAGATCTGCTTCATTGTCGGAATCCTTAAGATCCGTGCAACCTGAGCTGAAGAGAAGGGAACAAAAAATAGCTAAAATAAAGAGCTGTTTTATCAAAGGGAATGATGAAAAAGGAATTCGTTCTTTACCTTGTATTCTATGCAATCGTTTCATTATAGTCCTCCGATAATTTTCGTTTTATTTCTCGCTAAAAAGCAGGAATGGATTGTAGGATATCAAGATATGTTGATATACTAAAGTGTAACAAATCTTATAAGTATTTTGCTCAAATTCCCTGAGATCGCCAAAAAATTAGGGGAGATACTGGCAGTAATGAGCTAGATTATGAGAGCAAAAATCCTGTAATTGATCCGCCGACTGAGGAATCAATCTATCTTCTCTCAAATTCAAGCTACAATCGCAGCTATTTCCTCTTTCTTTTAAGTTATCACCCTCAATGATAATTTAAGCTCAAAACTTCAGACGGAGATTGAGTATAAATAACAGCATGTTAAATATCAAACAAAATTGATATGAAAATCCTTATTTAGGAAGCTTAACTTCTTCTATTTATGAGCTATTGTTGTCCCGCCGACCCTGAGAAAAAGAAGGAATGGGAAGAAAAAATGCTCCAGGAAATCGATTTCCTGGACAATGACATTAAAAAAGCCAGTGAAATATTCAGCGCTCTCGGGCACCCGATAAGGCTGAAGATTGCTTATTTTCTCTCTCAAAGAGACCACTGCGTTTGCGAGCTAATTTTTAAGCTAAATGAAAGGCAAAACCTGGTTTCCCACCACCTGACAATCCTGAAAAACTGCGGGATCGTCGAAGCCTATAGCAGCTCAAAATGGCATTTTTACAGGTTGAACCCTGAATTCGGAAATATCCTGAACATTATTACGCAGTTGCAAAACAAAAATCCGGATAAACCTGAGTTAAGTTAGAGATAAAGAGGATTATAAATAAAAGTAACCGGGGTTTTTAGTCCTCACAGCAACAGCAGCAGTCTTCTTTTTCCCTATCCTTTTCAAAGATTTTATCGTATATATTTTCCCCGTATATATTCGTCCATCCGATCTGTGAACCGGCAGCAACAAACATGGCTACTGAAATGGCTTCGGCAATTTCTTCCTTTGCGGCCCCTGCAGCAATCGCTCTTTGCGAGTGCACATCGACGCAGAACTGGCAGCGCATGAGAACAGAAGAGGCAACGGCTATAAGCTCTTTGGTTTTGAGGTCCAGATAACCGTCTTTAAAAATGGAATTTCTCATCTGTCCGAAAGCTTCCGAAGTTTCAGGTAGCATTTCGTTCAAAAATGACATTTACATCTCCTCCTATTTAAAAAGTATATAAATATATAATATGCAACATAATTTAAAAGTTCCAATTAAAATAGAACTCTGATAAAAATTACTTCGACTTGTAAAATTGCAGGCAATCTAATTTACAGGCAGCTATATTTTAAATTAAACCGTTAGTTTCGGATACTTCCAGACCAATCTCAATGGCCAGGTTTTCTGCAAAAAGCAGAATTCCATTGCATGCTGCTGCTCCGATTTTCAGGCTTATGTGTGTACAATAAGTCTTCTTCATCATCTTCCTGATTATTTGCGTTCTTCTCCTCTGACAATGCATCTTTTTCTTTTTCCATTTCCAGTCTCCTTATTTCCTTAATCCATTCTATTCCAAAATTGATATAATCGACATTAGAGATTCAAATTTTAAAAACCCGATTGATGGGTATCAAGAATAATTGATACGTGTTAAAAATGCATCTTAAAATAGTTCGACGGTTAATCAACAGGAAGTCGATGTTTTTCCAGGAGAGTGTATTCACGTTATAATTTTCATTTCTATTGTTTGTGTGCTTTTTGATTTCTGTACTAGACAAGCTTAAAAAACAGGTATAGAAAACAGGTGTAGACTACTAGATTAATGAAACAGACGTGAGTTGCTATGTCACGTTCTGGAATCTCATATCAATCTTTTTTGATATCCGGCTTCCATGTTCTTATAAAGTAAATTCTATATCAATTTAGAAGAATAGACTTCATTTTTAAGACAAACACTGCCTTGTAGTGATAGGTATCAGGAAAAATAAGGGGTTACATTTCGATAATGTAATAAGGTGTGAATATGCCTGGAAATCCGAATGAGATAAAGCTGGTAAATAATGCTATGTCCAATGCCACCCGAAGGAAGATTATGAACTTCCTTGTAGATGGCGATAGAAGTACAGAGGAAATCGGAGAAGCCGCAGGAAAGACCATGCTTGACTTCCATCTAAAGCTTCTGCAGCAGGCAAGCCTGATTGAGATAGGAGAGGGAACTGTCAGGTTAAGTGAATACGGCAGAAATTTTCTGAAGGGCAAGGAAGAGAAAGCTGCTGAAAAAAGTACAGATCTCTCTCAGGCAAAGCCTGTGGAAATTGCAGAAGTCCGACAGCTTTTGCCCTGCATAGCAGATTCTTCAAAATTCAGGGTAATTGCAAATATGGCCCCCCCACTTGGCGGAACCCTCAAAGTTCTTGAGCCCCTCTTTCCCAGAGGCAGATACTCGGACAGGATAAGCGCCCTGATAATGCAAAAAGGGGAAGTTATTACAACGGTTTACGGTACTGGAAAAGTTACCATGACAATGATTAAAAACGAGGGTGAGGCCAGAGAAGCGCTTGGGAACCTCAGAAACACTATCAATGAGGCGATTGCAAAAGGTGTCGCCCCTGCACCCAGGGAAAAGGTCAGGGTAGAACCTATGGAGCTTTATAAATACCTGCCCCAGACCAACTGCGGCAAATGTGGCGAGCAGAGCTGCTACACTTTTGCCATAAAACTCATGAGTGGCGAAACTTCTCTTGATAAGTGTACACCTCTTAAAGAACCGGAATATGCAACCAACCAGGAACATCTGCAGGTTCTGAGTGCGTATATTTGAGCACTGTTACTTTAAAACACGGTGTACTGTAAACGGAATCGCTACTGAAATCTCAGATAATTAAGTGGCAAGACCTGGGATAAATTGCTATCCTTCTACTTCCTCAAACAGATTTGTATATATTTTCCGACAGAATTAGAATTAGAGCAGAATTAGAGTTCAATAGCGCTGGTAGGTATCAGAATGTCAGGAGGTACGAGTGAGACAAAACAGGTGAATTTTGCCATGGCCAATAAGGCCCGAAGGAAAATAATTAACCTCCTTGCAAAGGGCGATAGAAATCTTGAGGAAATCACAGGGACGGTTGGAAAAAAAACGCTTGACTTCCATCTCATGATTTTGCGTGAGGCCGGCCTGATTGAGTTAGAAGACGAGACTGTCAAAATAAGTGAGTACGGTAAGAATTTCTTGAAATATAAGAAAGAAAGAGGAACTGAGGAAATTAAAGACCTCTCTCAGGCGAAACCTGTGGAGATTGCCGAGGTCAGGCAACTTTTGCCCTGTATAGCCGATTCCGCGAAGTTCAGAATAGTTGCAAATATGGATCCATTGGGTGGAATCTTGAAAATCCTTGAGCCTATCTTTCCCAGGGGCAGTTACTCGGATAGAAAAGATAGTTTAATAGTTCAAAAAGGGGAGATCATTACAACTATTTATGGTAGTGGAAAAGTAGTTATGAGAATGGTTAAAAATGAGGATGAAGCTAGAGAAGAGCTTGAAAACCTGAAAAACACTATCAATGAAGCTATCAAAAAAGGAGTGACTCCGGCTCCCAGGGAAAAGATCAGGGTTGAGCTCACAGACATATATAAATATCTGCCCCAGACCAACTGCGGCAAATGCGGTGAACAAGGCTGTTACAGCTTTGCCATAAGGCTAATGGCAGGACAGGTCAGTCTCGATAGATGTACACCGCTTACAGAGCCGGAATATGCAGCTAATCAGGAGCGTCTGCAGTTTCTGGCTGCATATGTTTAAGTTATGATACGGATGTATTTTTTAATCGGAGGAGGCTTTGAAAACCCTAACATTATTGCTCACTGACGGTCCTTATATCTCCGAATACGCTGAAATTGCCTGCAAGCTTGCCGAGGCTGCACTTAAACAATATCAGGTAAATATATTCCTCTACCTGGATGCAGTGCATATCCCCAAAAAAGGTCAGAACCCATCCTTTTTTGCCAGTGCAGGTGAACTTTTTTCTGGCCTTGCGGAGAAAGGGGCTGTAATCAGGGCATGTGCGCGATGTGCTGCTGCCAGAGGCTATATAGCAAAAGAGGAGGTCTTGAACGGAACTAATTGTAGGGACTATTTCCCCGGAATAGAGATTTCCAGCCTCTATGAACTCTCAAAAATGATAAATAAGAGCGATAGGGTGATTTCACTTTCAAGATAAGGTTCTAATAATGTGGCCCGATTTTCGTGAGGTTCAGGTCCGATGAAATCCGTAATCTTTCTGTTAGATACCGCCCCCTATGGCAGTGAAAAAGCCTTCGGAGCATTGAATGCGGCTGCAGTAAGCCTTAACACTATGAATGCGGTGCTTGGTCTGTATGGAGACGGAGTTTATCTTGCTCTTGCCGGGCAGTACAGCAGAAGCCCCGGAGTACCAAACCTTGCCGATATTCTTTACGCATATGGAGAATTGAGAGTGCTTGTTCACGAACCTTCGCTGCTTGAAAGGGGTCTTTTTGGGGAAACACTAATAGAAACCCTGGAACTGGCCGACGATGAAGATTTTTTCGAAGCTGTCGAAAGCTCGGATTGTGTTATCCTGCTTTAAAGTGGTATCTATCGAATAAGTGGTATCTGTCGGGTAAACGGTAATAGACAGAACAATGAACAGGTAATAATGTGAATATAAAACAAAACCAGTACGATGTTTTCCTGCTTACAAAGCCTCCCCAAAACAGCAGGTCCGAACTCTGCTTAAAATTAGCTGCCCGCTCCGGAAACGCAAGACTCTATCTTGCAGGGGACGGAGTCTATCATCTGCTTGCCGGAATCGAAGAACTGCCAGGATTCAAGGTCTATGCCTGTCAGCAGGATCTTGAAGTCAGAGCGATAAAAGCCGGAGAAAAAGTTACAGTTCCGGATGACTTTTATGCTGTTTTTGTTGAAGATGTGATGGAACACTGCAGGCGTGCATATACATTTTAAATAGATAACATCACAAATTTAATATTACCTGCATTTCAAAATTAATATTATTTATGTTGCAAATCTGGCATTATTTATATTTGCGAATTTGATATTATCTCTATGATATTGCTAAAAATACCTGATACTCACTAAATGCCTGCCACTCAAATTTGAAATTACATGTCTTAAATTATAGTTAGAAGTGCCAGATTTTACTTTTGCATTTTCGAGTGCTCGTAGCTGCTTAATAGAACTACTCTGAATCGGATCAATCCCTATGGTCGAGACAAATATCCCGGAAGAAATTATAAAAGACCTGCAATCGGTCTGCCGGCTACATGAGGAGGCAGTCTGCAACCACGATAAGTGCAGGGAGTTTAGCGAGAGCCTTTCCGCCCTTTTAATCAGGGTTGAGGATATCAAGCTTTACAGGATGGCTGACAGACTGATGAGCATTCTCCTGAACTGCAAGCCAAAAGAAGCATCTCACTGTGAGAAAGCGAACCTCGTAGGGGAGATGATGAAATATATAACGAAAGAGGCGAAAAAAACAGTCGGAAAATGAGAATCCGGGCTTCTTCACCCTGCATAGATGCTTAAAGGTAGCGCGGAACAGATGCTTGATTTTTTAAGCTTTAGAAAAGTGTATATCTACTTTATTCAATGGTTAGTAATTGTAAGCATATTGTGGACAGTCCTCTTCCACATCAATTCTTATTATGATTTTTTTTATAAATGACACTTGTATATACCCTGATTGTCTGCTCACATATCCTATTCCAGTCATAATTTGAAAGCCCCCGGATGGCCTCCACAGCGAATGAGGTCCTCAGGTCCGGATCTTCTATTAAATCCTGTAAGAGATCGGAAAATTCCATAAGGTTATCCGCAAGGTATCCGTTTACGCCATTCCTGATTATGTCTGAGACCCCGCTGTTATTCATTGCAACAACAGGAACTTTTTTTGAGATTGCTTCCAGAATCGAAACCCCAAAAGCTTCGTTAACTGAAGGAAGCGCAAAGATATCAGCCTGTTCAAGGTATCCCAGTACTTTTTCTCTGGGAATTTCCCCCGTAAAGTAGAAGTCCCTGGATAAACCTGATTCCTCTACCTTTTTTTCCAGTCTTTCCCTTAGAGGACCGTCTCCTATCATTACAAATAACAGATTCTCATGCTTTTTCAGAAGTGAAGGGGCGAGGCGTACAATATTCTGTACTCCTTTCTTTTTAATCATGCGTGCGACCGTAATGATCACGGTTTTTCCTTTCGTATCAACTGGAAAGGGAACTTTGATGGTTTTGCCTTCTGGATCAATACCATTGGAAATGAGGTAAATAGGTTTTTCCGTCATTATTTTTGAGTCTTTTTCAACTGCCGAGCTGACCGCAATTACAGCATCTGCGTTCCTGACAAGCAATTTTCCGGCCAGATATAAAAAGGGACCGAGTTGCGTGTCTCCTACAAGGGAGTGATTGGTAACTACGGAAGGAAATCCTAGCTCCCTGGACGCGATAAGAGCAGCCATACCGAGCGGGGAGTCAAGTCCGTGAGAATTGACAATATCATAATTTTCAAGTTTCAAAAGGTTGTAAAGTTCTTTATAAGCTCCCGGCACCAGGAGACGCCGTTGTCCGGGAATGGGACTGCCTTTTATCCTTATTATTCTTGCTTCATCCCTTATGCTGTATTCAGGAGCGCCGGGATAGTTCCTGGTAATAATGTGGACCTCATGTCCCTTCTGAATCAGTTTTTTTGCAAGAGAGTGCATGGAATACTCGATCCCCCCTACATTTGGAAAATACCAGTCACTGATTAACGCTATTTTTTGTTTTTCCATATTTCAAATCCCCCATAATAAAATAGATACAGACCACCTATCAGACTGCTGAGCCCATAGGAGACAAACCTCTCGAGAAATACAAAACTACCTGCTGAGGCGAGTGATAACCCAAAATACAAAAGCAAGGAAATCAGACCCCCTTCTACTACACCAAGCCCTCCCGGGGTAATTGGCAGGCACCCCAGCACAAGGTACAGGACTGAAAGTATTATAATAAAGTTCATAGGCAGGGAAAGTTCAAGGGCTGAAGCTATCAGTTTTAGTCGCAGTACATCGAGGGCCCACACGCCGCATGATAGCAGGAGAACGGGAACAAAGGATTTCTTAATCTTTTTTCGATTTTGCTGCACGTCTCTCAGGAGAAAAGCAAATTTCTCTCGGAAAACCCATATTGCCACTCCTGCTGCAAGGATTGTTCCGAATAGCAGGTAGGCTGAGTTTAATGTTAAAGCACCTTTCTCTGGCAGGAGATTGATTTCCAGTGGGGGAAATGAGTATAGAGCATAAATTGATAACAGGGCAATAGGAATTGCTTCTACCAGTCTTTCGAAGGCGATTGCTATGAGAGCATGGGTATAATTGACTCCATAACTTTTGTTAGCCCAGACTACCCGGAGGGATTCCCCTCCTGTCCTGCTTGCAGGGGTGATATTGTTTACGAACGCTGCCCCGAAAAAAATGGGAAGAAGGCTTGTGGCTTTAAGCTCATACCCAATAGAAGAAAGCACTTGCTGCCAGCGGAATGCAAAAAAGTAAACGCTCAGCAGGTAGGCCGAGGAAGCCAGAATAACATAACTTATTCGGGTTTCCTTAAGTATTTTCCAGCTTTCTATCAGTAAACGTACAATCTCTGTCCAGTAGATGCGAACTAAGACTACTCCTGCTGTGAGTAGCAAAAGAGCCAGAATGAGTCTCTTCAGGCTTACCAGGTTCAACGAAGCACCTTCCCAATCAGGTTCAGAGCAGGTCATTTTAAATACTTTCTCTATCAACTGAAACCTATTTCAGCTCAGGATTTTCCCATTCACTGATGAGGCATTTTTATAATTTGGATCTGACTGCAGACCGAAGAAGGATAATCTAAGTGTTCCTCTACATGCCCGGCTAGAATTACACCAAAAGTTACTTTCTGCCCCCACTGAATCCCTATTCTAATTTTAGACTCCTTTTATATATACATGTCATCATCGATTTTTCCAGACTTTCGTCCTGTAAGTTACACATTCAGGTCGAGTTCACTCTAACCCGGGGCATTTCTGGCACAGACTTTTTTCTTTTAGTTGAGTCGTCTACTGCTCGTGTTTAGGCTGTTCGTAATCTCACAAAGTATTATCATCTATCCTGACAAAAAGGTAGTAAGAATTTCGTTTGGAGTGGGTTTTTCTTTTATATCGAGGGGTAAAAGTATATGCTATATAGAGAAATTGGTCAAACGGGTAAAAGTGTCTCAATACTGGGATTCGGCACCATGAGGCTTCCTACTCTTGGGGGGGACGACTCAAAAGTTGACGAGGAAAAAGCTATACAGATGATTCGTTACGCCATAGATCACGGCGTCAATTATATTGATACTGCCTATCCCTATCATGGCGGTATGAGCGAATTCGTTATTGGAAAGGCTCTTCAGGATGGTTACAGGGAAAAAGTCTGCCTTGCAACAAAACTTCCTAGCTGGCTTGTTACTAGCAGAGAGGATATGGACCGTTACTTAAATGAACAGCTTGAACGGCTCAGGACCGATTACATAGACTTCTATCTGCTCCATGCGCTAAACAGAGACTTCTGGCCCCTTGTAAAAAAACACGGAGTTTTTGATTTCCTTAGTTCTGCCCTTAATGATGGAAGAATTAAGTACACGGGTTTTTCCTACCATGACAATATGGATCTGTTTAAAGAAATCGTTGACTCCTATCCATGGAATATGTGTCAAATCCAGTATAATTTCATGGATGAAAACTTCCAGGCAGGAAAAGAGGGCCTGATGTATGCAGCTTCAAAAGGCCTTGGAGTTGCTATTATGGAACCTCTGCGCGGAGGATACCTGGTTAGAGTTCCTCAGGAAGTCCAGGCAATATGGGATAGTGCCGAAACCAAAAGGAGCCCTGTAGAGTGGAGTCTGCGCTATCTCTGGGACTATCCTGAGATAAGTGTTGTCCTGAGCGGTATGTCCGACCTGGCACAGGTCGAGAGTAATGTAAAACTGGCAGCAAACGGTTTCCCTAATTCCCTGACAGAGAAAGAAAAAATGCTGATATCTAAAGTAAAGGATATCTACAGGTCAAAGACAAAAGTTAACTGTACTGGCTGTCAGTACTGTATGCCCTGTCCTTCAGGAGTAAATATTCCTGAGAATTTTAAGTACCTCAACAATGCAGAGATGTTTGATAAAGTAGAAGAGGAAAAGCTTTTATATAGCGGCCTTGAAGGCAAGGCTTCAAACTGTACGGAATGCGGGGAATGTGAGGAAAAATGCCCGCAGAAAACTCCTATAAGGGAGATGTTAAAAGAGGTTTCAAGGTTATTTGAAAAATAATCTATGCTTTTCCTAATCTTTTTATTTTCATTTTCAATCTTTTGTTTTCTCACATGAGCCCTGGATTGTTCCAATTACCTGAGTTCAGGTTTTATTTTCCTGCTCTGCCTTTAAAAAAGGTATAGCAAAACGTGCCTGTGGGTCTGGCAGTCTCATGGAGTTCTGCTATTCCTTTATTCCAGGTTTCTTCTTTTATCATTTGCGTTTCCAGAGCCTGTTTTTTTACGCCTTCTACCATGGGAATAATAGTCTTCAGGATAAAACCGTCTACAAGCTCAGGTTTACTGGAGTCCACATATACCATCCTGGGTTCTACTTTTACCTCACTGAACCCTGATCCCAGCAGGAGAGGATAAAGCTGGCGCCCAATGAGGGAATTTCCTCTCATAACTGCCTGCACCCTGATAAGGCAATTCCAGGCTGCAAGGGCTTCTTCTCCTTCAGGATAAAAGTAGCATGAACCGTGGTCTCCTTCAATAACAGTTATAGTGCCTCCGGGCTTCAGGACTTTTTTCAGTCTCGTGAGAGCTTCTGACGGATTCTGAAGGTGTTCAAGCACGAAGCAGACGAAAACATGGTCGAAACTCTCTTCTTCGAAAGGGAGATAAAAAATATCCGCCTGCAGGAATCTGACGTTCTCAATACTGTTTCTCTTCACATTTTCTCTGGCTTTTTCAAGTGAGTCCAGAGAAACGTCGATTGAAGTTATTTCTGCCCTGGGATTCTTTTTTGCCAGAATTACGGTCTGGGCTCCTATTCCGCAGCCGGCTTCGAGTACCTTTGCTCCGGGCGGATATATTGTGTCGTAATGAAGAAGTTCCTCAAGTGTATCTGCCTGCTCTGCCAGACGGAGGGCTTCTCTCTCGGAATAACCATGAACATATTTAGTCATGCGTTCACTCTCTTTTTTCACGTTCAGTACTCGTAAAGTGTTTTGACAATACACTGCTCTTTTTATCCAGAATTTTCCGGTTTACATGCTAAGTTCACACATTCTCGTTATCTGGTGTTTATCGCTGCAAGAATTCAATTTCTTAAGGAACTGATTTATTTCTGAATGACAAATTATTGTGTTTATAAATGACAAATTATTGTGTTTATAACTAACGAATTAATCTCTTTATAAAAACACTGATATAATAATAAATCAATTTAGAAATGGGAAGATTGGGATGGGAAAGTTGAGCGTTCATGGTATGCACTCAATTGTAAGTTTTAAATGGAGCTTTAGAGCCGAGCTTACGGAAAGGTGAAATTATTCTCAGGCCTTTCTACCAAATTCTGAATCCACACAGGATGGAAATCCTTTGACGAATACGGGATTGTTTGATGGATGTGATATTTTTCACCGTGTCTGAGATCACTCATTCCAGGCATAATTGTCACTTACATTGAGGTATCCCATTAGCCCTTTTGCTTCCTTTAAGAGCCTATCAACAGATAACCTTCGGTTGTTTGACTTCTGATGTATGGGCTCCACCATTACGGAAATGCAGTGAATTTAGAAACCAGGATAAATAAGGAAGGTGCTGTATAGTGGAGAAAAAGAGGATGGTTGATGAAAAGAGCAAAGATGAGCAATTAGAAACAGTTCGTGAAGATCCTGAACGTGAGTTCTTGACAACAAATCAGGGTGTTCGGGTCAGTAATACCGATATCTCACTCAAGGCCGGAGAAAGGGGGCCAACCCTGCTTGAAGATTTTCATTTCAGGGAAAAATTAACTCATTTTGACCATGAACGAATTCCCGAAAGGGTTGTTCATGCCCGGGGATCCGCAGCACATGGATATTTCCAGGTCTATGAACCTATGACGGAATATACGAGTGCGAAATTCCTGCAGGACCCCGATAAGAAAACACCTGTTTTCGTGCGGTTTTCTACTGTTGTGGGATTCAGGGGTTCAGCCGATACTGTCAGGGATGTCCGGGGTTTTGCGACAAAGTTCTACACTGAGGATGGGAACTATGACCTTGTCGGCAATAATATTCCGATATTCTTCATTCAGGATGCTATCAAGTTCCCTGACCTTGTCCATGCAATTAAACCCGAGCAAGACAACCAGATCCCTCAAGCCTCAGCAGCTCATAATACATTCTGGGACTTTGTCGCATGCCACCCCGAAAATGCTCACATGATTATGTGGGTTCTTTCCGATCGGGCGCTTCCCAGGAGCTACCGCATGATGGAGGGCTTTGGGGTTAATACCTTCCGTTTCGTTAATGAGGAGGGCAAAGGAAGATTTGTAAAGTTTCACTGGAAACCCCTGCTTGGTATTCACTCGCTTGTCTGGGACGAGACTCAAAAGATAGCGGGAAAAGATCCCGATTTTAACCGGCGTGACCTCTGGGAAGCAATTGAGATGGGACACTATCCGGAGTATGAGTTCGGAGTGCAGATTCTGGAGGAAGAGGATGAGTTTAACTTTGACTTCGATATTCTGGATCCCACCAAAATCTGGCCGGAAGAGGATGTGCCCATTAAATGGATAGGGAAGATGACTCTTAACCGTAATCCTGATAATTTCTTTGCCGAAACCGAACAGGTAGCATTCTGCCCGGCAAATGTGGTTCCTGGGATTGATTTCTCCAACGATCCGCTCCTTCAGGGGCGCCTTTTCTCATATCTCGACACGCAACTAATCCGTCTGGGTGGCCCGAATTTCCAGGAAATCCCAATTAACCGACCGCTGGCTCCAATAGCCAATAATCAGAGAGAAGGATACCACCGTACAACGATAAATAAGGGCAAAACAAGTTATTTCCCTAACACGGTAGGGGAAAATCTCCCGCGCCCAGCTTCTGCTGAAGAAGGTGGATACGTCCACTATATGGAAAAGGTGGAGGGCAAAAAAATCCGCGCCCGCAGTGAGAAATTTAAAGACTTTTACAGCCAGGCAAAATTATTCTGGAACAGTATGTCGGAGCCGGAAAAGAAACACATCATAGACGCGTTCCATTTTGAGATCGGAAAAGTCGAGGACAAGAGTATACGGAAAGCAATTGTTGACATGTTCAACAATGTGGACGGAGATCTTGCAATCGAGATTGCAAAGGGGGTAGGGGTCCCTGCTCCTGAACAGAAAGGAGGATCTCCTGTTACGAAAGAATCTCCAAATGTTAGCCAGGAGCGCTCGGAACGTACGGTGAAGAATACCATCAAGACCAGAAAAGTTGCTATCCTTGTTGCGGACGGGTATGATCATAAAGATGTCAGCCAGGTAATGCAGGCTTTGGAGGCTGGCGGAGCAAAAGCCCACATTATTTCTAAACACCAGGGGATGCTAAAGAGCGCAAGCGGAGAAAAACTTGAGGTTGATAAAAGCTATGTTACCACGGCATCAGTATTGTATGATGCCGTATACATCCCGGGAGGAAAAAAGAATATAGAGACCCTGAAGATGCAGGGAGATGCAATACATTTCGTTAATGAGGCATTCCGGCACTGCAAACCTCTGGGAGCAACCGGTGAAGGAGTTGAATTACTCAAAGCTGCAAACCTTCCCGATATACAATTTGCAGGGCAGAAGTCATCTGACAAGGTGGTCTCAAATAAGGGTGTCGTTACCGTCAAGAACGGAGGAGGCAGTAGCTCTTTTAACGATGCCTTTATTTCTGCAATTGCAAAGCACCGGCATTGGGATAGGGAAAAGAAGGAACAGGTTCCAGCCTGAACTTATTTGAGCTCCTGGATTGTTTGAGAGGAGAAAACACTCCTCTCTTCGTTTTTTAAAAATTAACCTATATCTCACCTGAGTGTCAGATTTTCAAGGGCCAGTGTATACTCCTTACCTTTGTCATTGTAGCTTATGGAATAGTTCGCAGGATAGTATGCACTTGTCGGATAGCACTCCGGAAGCTTGAGCTCTTTTGTTACCTCTGGTTTTGTCTCAAGGAAATCTATTGTAACCATCGGTTCGACAAAAACCATTTTCCCGCCATAAAACCCATAAATAAAGGTCTCATTAAAAGGCTGTCCGTTAAATTCAGGAGCTTCCTGATCTATCCAGTGTGCCCCCATTCTGGGCACTCCTCCGGGCGTGGAAACATATCCTTCCGGAATATATCTGGGCGCCGGCCCTTTTGATAAGTTCTTACAGTCTTCCCCGGACGCTGTAATTTTATCCCTTTCCTCAGGGCTTATCATATAAAAGTGGACATCAAAGTGCGGCATGTCATAAATTCCCTGAGGTTCATGACCCTGAGGGTTCCAATCAATCCCAATGTGGTTATAAGCCGTGGAAGCGGCTTCTTCTGGCAGAGCAAGTGTATACTCTACGATTTCCCCTTCTGGGAGTCCCTTCAGGGCTGATTCTGTGAAGTTTACTCCTGTTGACGACGGATTTCCTTCCCGGTCAATCGTAACCCAGGAATAGACAGTTCCGCTGCCCAGGGTTTTATTTTCTCCCTCAAACGTTCCCATTTGAGCCGGCTTCGCAATGCAATTTTCTTTTTGCGGCTGGGCCTCCCCTATTGCACAGCCGGAAAAGAGAATTGCTGCTGTAAATAGACATAAATAATATGTCATTTTTCTGTCCTTCATATTACCCCTCCCCCTACAGCGTTTTTATCTTTCTGAAACCGTGTTATGAATTCTATTTGCGTCAGGCCGTAAACACCACATCAACCCTTTCGACATCCCACAAAGACCCCAGCTTTTCCATGATATCCTCTTTTAGCGCAGGAGCAAACTGATGGTCTCCAGGCAGGTCTACTACCACTCTTACCACTCCATTTTCAATACTCATTTTCAGGATAAGGTTCGTGCGGATAATATCAAGCCCTGTCAGGGGATTCATAACGTGTTTTAGCCTCTGCCTGATAACTTCTTCGGTGGTAGGCTCTTTCTCGGTTATAAGCCCGTGTTTTTCTTCATAGTCCTTGATTGCGGCACGCAGGCCCTCAACTGCAAGCACTGAGCAGTGGGCTTTGATCGGAGGTAATCCGCCAAGTTCCTCAGCAGCCTGCTTCCAGGTTATTTTCTTTGCTTCATCGAGAGTTTTTCCGAGTGCAAGATCTGTTATAATCGAGGCTGTAGCAATGTTTGATGCGCAGCCGTAAGATTCGAATTTTGCATCTTCAATAACCTTGGTATCGGGATTGACCTTGATGTAAACTGCGACCATATCTCCGCAAGCCGGGCTGCCTTCAAGGCCTTTTCCGTCAGGATTCTCGATCTTTCCCACGTTGTGCGGGTTCTTGAAATGTTCCAGCACTTTTTGACTGTAAGGAAACTTCATTGTCTCACCTTTTTCTAATTTTACTTTCCCTGAGGTTCTGTAATCTGCTTCCTCTTGTACCATCTTCCCAAACTTTTCCATTCATTTCTTTGCAAGAGGGCTTATTTCTCGGAGCCTTGCTACTATCTCACTCATTGCTTCAATTGCCGCATCAGCATCTTCCATGCGGTTATAGCGCCCGAAGGTAAAGCGTACCGAACCATGTGCTCTCTCATGGTCTCCTCCGATACCCCTGATTACATGGCTGGCTTCAAGGGAGCGGCTAAAACAGGCAGAACCCGTGCTTACTGCAAAACCCCTCATATCCATATGCAAAGTTACGGATTCGCCTTCTACGTAGTGGAAAGTCAGGTTTGCGTTCTGAGGCAGGCGTTTTTCCCTGCTTCCGTTGAGGGTAACTTCGGGAATCTCGGAAAGGGCTTTGTCAATCACCCGATCTCTAATGGCTTTGATCCTTAGGGTTTCCTCTTCAGTTACGAGCTCTACGGCTTTTGCAAAGCCGACTGTGGATGGAATATCTTCCACCCCTGCTCTCAGGTTAAACTCCTGGAAACCTCCGTCCATGAACTTGGTTATCGGGGTGTCTTTCCGAATGTAAAGAGCACCCACTCCTCTTGGGCCGTGAATTGTGTGGCCGGACATAGTGATCAGGTCTACGGGCAATTCCTTTACACTGAGGGGAAGCCTGGTAAAGCTATGCGTAGTATCTGTATGCAGTAACACGTCTTTTTCTTCACAGATCTCTGAGATAGCTTTCAAATCCTGCACTGTTCCTATTTCCTGGTTCCCTTGCTGGATTGAAACAAGAACCGTTTCCTTTGTGATTGCATTTTTTAGCCCCTCAAGGTCTACAAACCCCTCTGAGTCCACATCAAGGTAAGTTGCACCAAAACCCTGTTTCTCGAGAGCCTTTGCTGTATTCAGCACAGGAAAATCTTCTATTTTCGAGACAATAACATGCTTTCCTTTCTTCTCTTTAAGAGCCCAGACAACCCCTTTAAGCGCGGTATTGCTTGACTCGGTGGACCCTGAAGTAAAGATAATCTCTTCCGAGTTTGCATCAAGCTTTGAAGCAATGCTTTCTCGGGACCTTTCGAGTGCTTCTTTTGCATCAATACCCATAGAATAGCCAAATTCCGATGTTGCTACCGCATAGGTATCAAAAAGATAGGGCTTCATCGCTTCAAGTACCTGCTCATCCAATCGGGTGGACGCTGCATTGTCAAGATAAGTTATATTCTCAAATATTTTTCTCCCTCCCCATATGAGATAATAAAATTTTGAATTTTACAGTTAAATCCCAGATTTTCCAGCAAATCACAACGCTTTTAAGCCGGAGAATTTCCGGAATAGTGATTTAGCTGAATACGATAGGTCTAAATCAGGTCAAATCACGAAATGATTCGCATTATCGTGAAAATTAAAAATCTAAAGCTCTCAAGCCTTAGATGAAGAGAGTTACATTAGCATTCCTTGCTTCATGAATATAGGAACCTACAGCTCCCCATTCGTCTATCCATTCCGTTCGAAGTTCTTCTTTACTTAGGCCCATGATCTCCATGGTCATTTCGCAGGCGATTATTTTTCCACCAAGTTCCTTGAAATCGTTCATCAATCTTTCAAGTGAAGCGACATTGGCTTTGTCCATTCTTTGCTTGATCATCTGCCTGCCAAGCCCCAGCATATTCATCTTGGAAAGCGGCCCCTTATCAAGCTCTCCTTTCTTCAAGCGCATTAGCCCCCAGAATGTAAAGTATATCGAGGCCTCCATACCCATTGCCAGGGCTCCGTTCGCAATTATAAGCGCGCTATATACTTTATCCATATCTCCACTGTGCAGGATAATGACCGTCTTTTCCCCCATTTCGACTCCTCTTCCGGCTTACCTCCGGATCTTTATCTCCCACTCTTTCCCTCCTTCTTTATCTTCAATATCCAGCACTTCGAGACCCATTGCCTCGCAGGCCATAGGGATTTCCTTTCTAGACGCCGGATGTGTTCCTTTCACAATAACAAGATCCCCTGGAGAGGCTTTCTTTAAGGCCTTTCTGCATTCTACCAGCGGAACCGGGCAGGTCTGCCCTCGAACATCGATTTCCACTTCTGCCACTATTCTTACCCCCCAAGTAAGAGAAAAGGAAGGATCCTAACAACAGTTCTGCCTGCTGTCTTTCCCTAAAATTCATTATATTCCAAAAAATATATTATCGTTTCGTATTGAAATTCCTATCTGGGAATTCTCCCTGTTATTCTGAGCTAGCTTTCTTTTCAGAGCGCTTTCCTGAGCTTTTCTGCAACTTCTTTCAGATTGGTAGTATCAGGCTCGGTCCATACTATTGATTTTATTCCTCTTCCGCCGTCTCCTTTTCTTCTGGGAATGACGTGTACGTGTACATGGGGAATTTCCTGGCCAGCGACTTTTCCATTATTGATCCCTATATTTGACCCTTCTGCCGAAAATGCCTTCTCAACTGCAGCCGTAATCTTTCTTGCAGCCTCGAAAAGCGAAGCAACACTTTCCGCATCCATATCAGTGAACCTGCTGAAGTGCTTTTTAGGAGCCACCAGAGTATGCCCTTCACTCGCCGGAAAAACATCGAGAAATGCAAAAACGGTATCGTCTTCGTATACCTTATCTGAATGAATTTCCCCCGCTATTATTTTGCAAAAAAGGCAGTCTTCCATCATAACCATATCCCCTAGAGTTTTAGGGGATACACTTATATCAGGGTTCTGTTCCTTTGGCAACCTATAATTAGAATTAAAAATTAAAATAATTACTTGCTCCCTATCTTATCGAACCGGGAGCAATCCGAAAATCTCCAAAAATTCGTCTTCTTGAGCCTCAACCGTTGGGCCGCAACCGTTGCGCCGGTTGATCACGCCGTTGCCAGGGGTTTTTGATCAAACTTTTTTTAAAAAAGTTTGCGATCAAGCCTTTTTTGAAGAGGCTTGCGCTGCGACGTTTTATCACGCAGCTTCCAGGGTTTTTGATCAAACTTTTTTTGAAAAAGTTTGCGCTTAAGCTTAGACGTTATCGGGTTTTATTATCAAGTTCGGTGAAATTCCGGAAGACCCTGGAAGGACTCGATTCCTTCTCGAAAATAAGTTATTAAATGTTTAACTATATATTTAATAATAATTAAATCAAATTTATTATAATAACTGTGACTTGTATTTACTTCATTATTGGGGGTGGAAATAATAGCTAGAGTTTTAGGTGGCGCACTGATAGGTATGGTCTGTACTTTTGTCTTTTATTTTATTCCATTAGTAAATTCTATAGCCCCTTTACTGGGCGGTCTTTTAGGAGGCTATTATGCAGACGGAGGTTCCGGAGGGGGACTTAAAACCGGAGTTTTGATGACTGTTTTCATGATTATTCCGGGTTTTCTCCTTGGAGGCGTTCTTGGATCGATACTCAGAGATGCTCCTGTTCTTGGAGGATTCGTAGCAGCCTCTGCATTTATAATTACGATGGTTATTGTAGCTCATACAGCCTTGCTAGGTATAATTGGATCGGTAATTGGGGCTGCTCTGGCTGAAAGGGGTGCAATCTGACAGCCTTATCTCCTTTCGAGTTGAAATTCGATAACTCTAATTCGATAACTCTATAATCTCTAAAAATATCTATGTTAAGTCGATTAGGTTGAGGAGGTTATCCGGTTACGGCAGATTTTTTTACCTGACCGGTTTTCTGGAATTTTCGGCTAAAGCATATCTATAATCCTGATAAGTATATATGTTGAGGCGCTTACTAAAAATTACCAGAAAAGTAGAAAAGTAATTAGCCGGATGACGGAGAGCAGGATTCTTCGGGTAAAAACCTGCTTTTCCTTACTTTTATTCTAAAAAATAGAACATGAAGAAAAAGTTTTTCAGATCTTTTTCTTCAAAATAAAGTACTCTACAAGAATCATGAACAGGGGCAGAGAGATTGCCATAAGTATTTTGGCCTTTCCCATAGGGTTTTTGAGTAGACTGCTCTCTTCTGCGCTTCCGTTCAGGTTACTCTCTTTTCTCTCACTGTTCCAGGTTCTTAAAGTCTCCTTTATGTTTCCTTCTCCTGTCGTTTCCTGTGTGATTTTCTCATCTGCTGTATATTCAGTTATTGCAAAACAGGAAAAACCAGGCGTTTCCGCTTTAAGATAAACATAATTACTGTCTTCGCTGACTTTTTCTGTGTAAAGAGGCTGCCAGCCTTTATCGTACCAGTTAAGGGTTATAAGGGACTGGTTAATATTATTCTCTTTAATCCATGCCTTCTTAACCTTAAACTCTATAAACCCGTCTTTAAAAGAACTAGGAAGTCCTGCTCCGTCATCTCCCACCCAGATATTCACATGTTTATATATCCTGCCAGGAGGTAGTTTTGGGACAAAAACAGATTTATTTTTGAGTTCTTCTACAATTGTTGTTGTTCTTTTAAATGTCTTCTTTGGGTAAAATTCGACGTATGTAATACATGTGGCATTTTCCACGAAATCGAACTTGACTGGGTAACCATTTATAATGTGCCTGGTGGAAAGCTCTTTTGCATCAATATTGCTGACCGGCTCTTTAGAAGTAGTGCCGCTTCCTGCACTGCTACTGGAAGAACGGGAACTTCCACCCCCTCCGCTGCTGCTTGGAACTGTTTCTTTAGAAACTGTCACAGTTCTTGTAAATTCATTATTAGTTTCTTCAGTTTCGGATATAATGCCTTCGGCATCCACAATTGCTTTTACTCCCATTTGCCCTTCTTTTCCAGGAGTCCAGGAAAAAGTACTGCTTGTCGTGTTGCCTGCAGAAAGTGAGGATACCGGTATTTTCCCGCTATACGTTTCGTTTGTCCCGTTGATACTATATTTAAGTTCGTTACTCGATGCATTGCCAGGCCCATTGTTTCTTATTGATGCTGTGAAGGTTATGTTCTCTCCTGGCTGCGGGGTTTCCGGATTTGAGGAAATAGACTCGATCTCCAGGTCAGGGAGTATAACTTTGACATTCATTACTTTTAATAGCTCATTATTAGTCTCATTGCTCTCATACACAGCCATTCCGGAATCAACAAGTACTTTCACTTCCATTGGTCCTCCTTTATCCGGAGTCAGGGAAAATGAAACATCTGTACCTGCTTCCTGTAAGAGGGCTGGAACGCGAATATTCTCACTTGCAGCTTTCCCGTTAATATAATATTTTGCTACAACCTCTTCCGAGGGAGTTGTACCCTGATTCTTTATTTTCACGGTAAAATTTGAGAGTTTTCCTACCTGAAGATCACCCTGCTCAGGCAAGATATCTTTAACTATCAGGTCCGGAAGAAATACCTCTGCAACGGTTACATTACCTGTTTCCTGGTTGTTCTCTTCATTACTCTCATTTACAAGGTTTCCCTCATCGACCACAGCTTTTATCTCAATAGTTCCTTCTGAAACGGGAACCCATAATTCTGAAAACAACTCACTATTTTCCCCCGCGAGGAGTGGGGGAATATCCCTTTCTCTAAACAGATTTCCGTCTATATAGAGTTTCAGCTTCGTTTCTTCTGAAGCCAATGTCCCTTGGTTATTCACGCCTATTTCAATATTCTGATATTCTCCAGGCTCAGATTTTTCAGGATGCTTGAAAGTATCTATTATTAGATCCGGGAGTCCGGCATTTTTAAATGTTAAGGACTTTGTTTTTTCGTTATTGCTTTCGTCAGCCTCAGGCACTGAGTCGGCTTCATCGATTTTTGCAGTTACTTCTACTGTACCTTCTTCAGTCTCTGGTTTCCATGAAAATGAGATTTGCTCGCTCTGCCCAGCTTCCATTTCAGGGACTTCGCTGTCTCCTATGCGGCTTTCGTTAATAGAATAAGCCAGGTTTGTTGCTTCTGAGGTCCCCGTTCCATTATTTTTTACTGATGCTATAATATCCACTTTTTGTCCGGGTTCCGGATTCTCAGGATCAAACGAGAGACTCTCAATCACCAGATCAATAATAGTCAAATTTCCGTTGTCCTCAGACTCTGTATCATTATCTTCCGCTGCAGATGCCATGCCCGGGATTGTTCCAGGAATTATTAGCCCTATCAATAACACGCAGATTAGAGAATTAAGAAAACCAGTTTTCATTTTTACAGGCCTCCGCCCCCTCAGTAACCAGGATATCTGGTACGTCAGCAACTGATTAACAGGTGATCACCTGATTCATAGAATAACGTTCCTGATCTTTACTCTTGAGTAAATTTTTCCAGTGCACTCCTTACAGAATATTTTATTATCCTTCCACGCAAAATACTTGCTATATAAACTTTTAATACTTTATATTTAAAGCTCAACTCTATGAATTAACTTATTTCCTTCAGAGGTTTCTCCAGATGAGAGCAAATTCAGTTGCGTATATTGTTTTCCTTCCACGTTTCTTTATGTAAGAGGTCGGGATGAAAGATACGATGTAATAATTTTTTATCTTATAGCTTTTATGTTATAGTTTCTATGCGATAACTTTTATGCGATAATTTTTATGTGATAATCTTTTTATTTTTTAGTCAACATTTTTCTGGTGATTTTTCATCGGTTAGCTAACGTATTCAAAGTTCCATATCGGAAAGCCTTTTATTTCTCCCTTCTCAAGATGCTCAAGCTCATGAGCTGCGCTATATGCAGGTGTACCTTTCAGGCGTATGTGTCTTTTCTTCATTTCCCCTATCCTTATCGTCCTGAGATCCGGGTTAACTTCTGCAAATATCACCTTTTTCGCCCTCAGGCTTACGCAGTAAGGTCTTTCGACCAATTCTCTTTCTTCTCTGGCTCCGCACTTTTCGAGCCTGTAGATCACTCCTTCTTTCTCTACGATTTCAGGCTCGATAAAGAGGTATATCTTTTCCAGAGTATAGCCAGTCTTACTTTCGTCATTATAATAGGTGATAACATCCTTTACTGCAATACTCCTTGTTTCCTCGGAGGCATAGCTCCAGGACCCTCCTGATTTTAGCGAAAGCAAAAAAGGAAGAAAGACCTCCTCCTGAATTCCAAAACTGGAGATTATATTTTTTTCCTGGGCTGAAAATTTGAAGATTGCTCGAATTTCCTCAGCATCCATACTCATCTCCCCTTTCAAGGAATTGAATATCAAGTTTATTTAATCCTTTTCCTTTGCGCATAATGAATAAACATAACAGAATATATTCAGAAAACCATGTTTAGAAGGCTGTGGAGCATTAAAATAAGATAAAAAACCAGAACCATGAATATTTAAATAATTTAAAATTGGTAATCCCTGGAACATTGAAATAAAGTAAAGTTCAATAAGCCCTCAATGTTAAATTAAAAAGCTTGAATAAGAGAGCAAAATAGAAAGTAATAAAACGTGGATTTTAATCAAGGTAATGTTAAAAAACCGGATTATAATCAAAGTTCATAAAAACATAAAATAAAAAAGTAGATTAAAAGATGAAATAAAAGTTATAATAAGGTTTAGACAATTAGATATTTTCTGTCTTTGATTTGAGTTCTGCTATCAACACCAAGTATTCCGGCAATCTCGATACCTTCACTTCCTACCTCGGCAAGCTGGGTGTAGATTTCGGTCTTTGTTATATACTTTTCAGTCCGTGTGCCATCAGCTTCTTCCATTTTGATGGTTATCTCTTCCTTATTGTGTCCTTTTGCCAGGCACTCCTGAACGATCACGCCATACTGCTCGGCAATCACTTTCAGGCAATCGAAGATCTGGTTGGTGGAGACCGCATCCTCTTCGTCAAGAAGGACTTTTGAAAGGGTATAAGTGCGAATATTTGCCCTGAAATAAGCCTGAACTTTTACAGGAATTCTGGCCAGGCTTTCCATATCAATAAAAGCCCCAAGCTCTTTGTCAGCGGTGATTTCCTTATCGTCTTCATATACGAAGTACCTGTGATCTCCGCCTTCTATCCTGAATTTCCGGTTTGCCTTTTTATTTTCAAGGGTTATGCGTACGTTTTTCTGGGTATCATATTCCAGGAAAGTTACAAGGAATTCGGAAAGGTCCTGCATTTTTATTTTTTCTTCTTTTCGCAGGATACCGGCCCGTGTCCACCCTGGCAGGCTTAAGTTTCCAAGCAGTTTTTCTACTGTCAGGACCTCTTCTGTAAAGCCGAGCCTGTAATGATACTGCAAGCCTGAGACCCAACCTTCCATTTCTCCTGAAATGCCAACTGTACTGCTGGAAAGTTCAAATCTCTTTTCAGCTCCGTAAACCCCTGAGATTAAAAACTTGCTAAGAACTTCAAGTATTTTCCCTTCAAATCTTTTATATTCAGAAGGAGTTCCGTTTTCGATTTTTGCGTACTCGGCTTCGAGGATCTCTCTCCTTTTCCCGAGATTCTCACTGCAGGTTTGCAGGACTGCATTAGTACAGGGTATAACATCCTCGATATCAGCTTCGTTTACTAATTTTTTGAGTAAGATCTCAAGCTTCTCTTCAAAGTTATTTATTCCTTCTATTCTGCTCTTCAATTCATGGAGTGCTTCTTTATGCTTGCACTTTATCTCTATTATGGAGTTTTCCAGAGGGATTACTCGGGAAGTTATATCTAAAAAAGTTTTCAGATCCTCAATGAAATCCCGCTGTACAGGCAGTTCCGTAGAGTCCTGGTAAATATATTTCATAAAAGCACCCTGGATAGCTAAACATCCTTCAAATATTCTATGATCTATAGCTATATAACATTTTATCCAAGGGCTTCCTCCATTTCCAGAAGAAGTCTCTTCTCTAAATGAACAATTTTACGTGAACATGGGTCTTATGCTTTGGACTCATGTTTCATACTTATACTTTCTCTGAAGTGGCCGAGAAGCGCCCGGCCATCTCCGTAACTTAGAGCAGAACTTTCCGGACAGAGTCCAGTATCTCATTTATATACTTTGCGGCTGAATTTTTCAGATCCATAGGATGGACAGTTTCTGCTACAAAAGCATTTTCCATTTCTTCGTAACTGGTATACGTTATATTTCCACCGAATTTCTCAGGCCTCTCTATGACAACGGTTTCGTATCTGGGGAATATGTGGTAGCGGAAAAGGGCCAGAATCGGGTTTTCTTCCGTATCCCCTATCTTGCAGTAGGCTTTCTTAAACTTTCTATAGATTTCTTCTTCGGAGTCGTCCACTGAAATGAAATTGTCCTTTGAAGAAGCCATTTTGGTTCCGTCCAGTCCGACGAGAATTGGGGTGTGAATGCAGATAGGTGTTTCAAATCCCAGACTCTTTAAATTTTCACGGGCAAGCATATGGATTTTTCTCTGGTCAATACCTCCAACCGCGATATCAACTCCGAGCATGGCAATGTCAACAGCCTGCATCAATGGATAAACCATCTGGGAAACCGTTGGGTCATCCATAGCACGCCCGACTTCATCCATACTCCTGCGTGCCCGATTCAGAGTTACTGCCCTTGAAAGTTTGAGAACATTTAACATGTACTCTGCCCCAAGCTGATAGTCAGACCCATAAACGAAATCAGTTTTTTCTTCATCAAGCCCGAGGGCGATAAAGCAGCGCCTGTTATAATCTGCGATTTTTCTGACCTCTTCAAGCGTGCCTTTTCTATTGAGATAAGCGTGTACGTCCGCAAGCAGGACTGTAATTTCAAATCCGGCCTTCTGCAGATCAATCAGTTTATTTACCGTAAGAACATGCCCCATATGGATTTTCCCGCTTGGTTCGTATCCTACATAGGCACGGGGAGCTTCTTTTTTATTAAGAAGTTCTTCAAGTTCACCTTCAGTTACAATTTCCTGAACATTCCTTTTTATAAGTTCGAGTCTGTCCATTGCCTCTACATTCCTTTTCTTTTCTTATCCTCAAAAACCTAGTTTCTATTAATAAGTTTCTGTAAAAACGCCATGCCTTCTTCGGATTTAAACTTCGGGATTTCCCAGTTCTGAATGACCTTTCTACGCAGAGATTTTACCTCTTTACCAAGCACAGGATTAAAGCCAGAGATTTCGTATTCCTCTCTCAAAATAATAACTCCTCTCCTCTGCCAGGCAGGAAGTGTCGCAAGATTGATTCCTCTCTCAAAAAGCATTTCGTGGATTTCCCATTCTTTTTTTCCTTTGAGATATTTTGAAGCCTCAGTCTTATCTATTCCTTCATTTCTCAGCGTATAATATCCCCAGGCTGCCACAAAATTGCGCCAGGCTTCAAGCTGCCTCCAGTGAAAATATGCAGGAATCTCTTCTTTTTGAAGAGCCACTATCCTGGAATCAAAGGCCACAGGTTTTTCAAGCTGCAGGTTTATCGTAAGTGCGCTTCCCAGAAAGCTTGCCGTAACAGAGTCAATTTTTTCCACTCTTCCCTCAAAAGGAAGTTCCATGAAGATAAAACTGATTTCATCCGAAAAGGTATAGGCAACGAGAGGGCTTAAACCACTTTTCTTAATAAAAAGTTCAGCAGTATCCGCCATCGCCCTGGCGAAAGTTTGATCATAGGGTTTTCTAAAGCCCAGGCCCGAAAGCGTATTTTTAAAATTCCTGCCGTCAGCGCGCACAACCACTGGGGGGATACAGCGCATTTCAGCATAGATTTCCCGGTCTTTCATGTACCTTTCGAGATTTACTTAATCTTCTTTTCGCTTTTTGTATCTCTGGATAACGTCTCTTACTATAATGATATCTGCTGCCGTTATAACCCATCGGTAAGGAATAATTACGCCTCTGCTAGTAAGGTCAAAAAGTTCCCTATTAATATCCGAAATAGCAAGCCCGGTAATTTTCTGTTCCTCTATATCTATTACGAGGTCCTGCAACTTCCCTACATAAACACCAGTGTTTGTGTATATGTTTAAACCAAAAAGTGATGTAAGTTCTGAGCGCATTATATCCCTGCTTTGTAAATTAATTTAAATCTTTCTCCTAACCTTATATGAAAAACATACTTATATATCTTACAGTTTTACCGGCTTTATATAATTACCAGTTTTATTTCGCATTTCCAGGTAAAATTGGAATCTCAGTCATTATTATACTAAATCCTTTTATTTAAATTAGCGAGAGATAAAAGTGGTTTTAGCTTTATTAAATTCGTTATCCGATGTTTGAATAAGGAGAGGGAGCTTTAACTTTTAAACTGTTTTTGCCTTCACTTGCTCGAAGAGTACAGCTTATTAACCATTTCCCTCTAACTACCCCGAAGAGAATGACACCTTTTAATGATATCCTTTTGAGAATTTTTCTGGCTCACAGGTAAATTCTGAGCTACCTGTGAGCAGAAATCTTTAGTCTTTTTTATAACCATAACCTTTCTTTTTACTCTAATTTGCTTACTTTTGAATTTCAGTTTATTTCTTATTTCAATTTATTCTCTCATACTTCCAGCTGTGAAATCACATTTCGAATAGTTTCTGAAGATTTCCTGAGGATTTCGTACTGGTTCTCATCGAGCTTGAGTTCAAGGATTTCTTCAACTCCGGATGCCCCAAGTTTCACGGGTACACCGAAGTAAATACCTTCCTGCCCGTACTGTCCTTCCAGGTAAGCCGAAGCAGGCAATATTCTCTTTGAGTCTTTAATCACAGCTTCCGCCATCGAGACGATAGCTGCCGAGGGGGCATAAAAAGCACTGCCCTGTTTAAGGAGTTCCACGATTTCTGCTCCTCCGTTTACTGTCCTCTCTACCAGCCTGGCAATTTTATCGCCTGAAAGCAGATCAGTGAGCGGAACTCCTGATACTGTTGTATACTGGGGGAGAGGAACCATAAGATCTCCATGTCCTCCTATAACCATCGCCTGTACATCTTTTTTCGAGCACTTCAGCTCTTCTGCAATAAAGCTTGCAAAACGTCCCGAATCGAGAACCCCGCTCATTCCGAATACTTTCTTCGTCTCAAAGCCTGTTGATTTCATGGCTACGTAGGTTATAATGTCAAGCGGATTTGTTACACTAATTACTATGGATTCTGGAGCATATTTTGCAATATTTTTAGATACTTCTTTTATTATTTTGGAGTTTGTCTTGATAAGATCTTCCCGAGTCATTCCGGGTTTTCTTGCGATCCCTGCTGTAATAATTACAAGGTCAGAATCTGCGATATCTGCATAGTCATTGGTCCCAAGTATAGACGTGTCGTAACCCTTTATTGCACCTGCTTGCATTAGATCAAGGGCCTTGCCTTGAGGCAATCCTTCCACGATATCTGTCATGACAATTTCGCCAAGTTCAAGTTCAACTAGCCGCTGGACTGTAGTCGCCCCTACATTTCCTGCACCAATCACGGAGATTTTAGCCATTAACTGTACACCTTTGTTAAACAATTTATTTTAAGGTAATTTCTGAACTTCCAACTTTAAAAATTTATCCTGTAATATGACTTTTTATTCTCGGTTCACTACGATTTTTATATTTATCTATGCTCGCATCTTTATAATGTTTCTTTTCGTTTAGTTCTTGAATTTATTGTCTTTTCTTTCGAACACTTTCAGATTTCATGCAGTATTTTTATTAAATATTACCCCCAAATGGTTCAGGGGAAACATGCTGAATAATACATACATTCATATTCCAGGTATAGGGAAAGGCCTTGAGCAAAAAATCTGGGCTCAAGGAATACACACATGGGAAGAATTCCTTGAGATGGAAGACAGGATCTCCATACCTTCATCACGAAAAGCCAGAATCTGTCAAGAGGTAAGGAAATCTTCTGAACACCTGGCAGCAAAAGATCATTGCTTTTTTTCACAATGCCTTCCTTCTGCAGAACACTGGAGGGCATATTCCTTATTTACCGATTCTGCCGCATTCGTAGATATTGAAACAACGGGACTTTCTAAGTCCAGGGATAAAATAACCATTGTGGGAATTTACAACGGAAAAGAATCAAAGGTCTACATAAAGGATATTAATCTTGATGATATCGTAGAAGAGTTTTCAAAGTATAGGCTGCTTGTATCCTTCAACGGTGCTCGTTTCGATCTACCTTTCATAAAATCCGAATTTCCCGAAATTGAGTTCAAGCAGCTCCATATAGACCTCATGTACCCTTTAAGGCGAATAGGGTATAACGGGGGTCTAAAAAACATAGAAAAGTCGCTTGGAATCTCTCGAAGTGATGGTACCGAGGGTTTAACAGGATTCGATGCCGTAAGGCTCTGGAGACAATATGAGAAAGGAGATCAGGAAGCTCTGGACAAACTAATTAAATATAACCGCGAAGATATAGTTAATCTGAAAACTATTATAGAGCTTACCTATCCTAGAATGGTTGAAAACGCTCTGAGGACCTGAGAGATAAAGTGTTTCAGGTTGGGATTGACAAGAGGTAAAATATCAGGCAGCAACTATAATATTTCCGTCAGTTGATTTATATACTTATATTGCTGTTTCTGGTAGTCGACTCTGGTAATGTATTGGCAGCTTTATGGCAATTCTTGTTTGCAATTTGAATATTATCTATATGCTCTGGTAGGAAAGGGGAATTCAATGGAAGTAACACTGAAGTTCGGGGATAAAGTCACTGTGGCAGATGTAAGAAAACTCCACGACATGGAAGACGTAGTGTTTGATAGGGAGTGGTTTGAAGAAACAGCGGAAAGAAATCGAGATGTATACTACATGTTCCGGGACCTTGCGAAAAGCGACTCTGACCTTGACGCAATTAAAGCTCATCATCTAAGATATGACATTACTGTAATCCCCCCTCGAATGCTTGGATCGGAATATATCAAAACTGTAGGTCACTACCATCCGCACGTTCCAGGAACAGACATTTCTTATCCTGAGATCTATCAGGTACTTGAAGGTTCTGCTACCTATCTCCTTCAAAAGGTAAAAAACGGAGAGGAAGATCTTGTTCTGGATGTTGTAGTCATCACAGCGGAGAAAGGAGATTTAGTGCTTGTTCCTCCTGGATATGGGCATGTGACTATAAACGCCTCCGAAAATACTCTTGAAATGGCAAACTGGGTTTGCCGTGAATTTTCCTCGGTTTATGAGCCTATAAAAAGACTTTCCGGAGCTTCTTACTTCCTTCTTAAGGATGGCTTTGTCAAAAATCCGCTCTACAGGAATATTCCGCCTATCCGTCATCTTAAGCCTCTTGCATACAATGAGCTCGGATTAGATCCCGGAGAAAGTATGTATGAACTTATAAATAAAGTTGAAAAACTCAGGTTTTTGACAGCTCCACAGGATTTTACAGGATTCTTAACAGGAGTGCTCTGAAAAAAGTTTTTCTCAGCTTAAACGGACTGTATTTTTATTTTCTCTTTCAGTGCCTTTCTCTCTGAAAATCCTTACTTTTTATTTTTTTCTATCCCTAAGGTAGAATCCAATTCAGGCAGCAGGTGATATTCCAGAAAATAATCAATAAGGGCCAAAGAATATATTGCGGCTACGAATACGTAACTTATATTAGGTATAAATACTTTCAATTACTGGAGGTTTGAAATGCAAAAAAATGGATACCGTATTCAATTTACATCATCCAGAATTAAGGATCTCATGTACAGGACTACGTTTGATCCTAAAAAAATGGATGGAGATATTATACTTAATCTCTCACTTATTGATAAAAAAGATCTGGATGACGTGCTTGGGATCTTTAAGATGGTAATTTCAAGTGGGCTTTCGGTAACTCCGTATGTTAAGATAATTTCCGAGGGAGAATCTATCGGAGACCTGACTATTGAAAAAGGAAAGGTAGGTATCGGGACAGTATGCAGTATTACGATTGACGGCGTACTGCTAAAGGCAGGAATTCCTATAAATCCTAAACTTGGAGGAGTTGTTCAGATCCGAAGTGGAATTCCGGTGCGTTTTACTGATGTGCTGACCTATGTAAGTACGACTGTAGATCCGCTTGAAATCCTGATGTCACAGGGTATTACTTCTGTGTCGGAAATGCTCAGGACAGGTTCAGGCAAGATTCTGGCAAACCTGAGGGAAGCTCCTATGGTTGCAAGAGATGAAATCGAAAGCTGCCTTTCTGACCTTCTGGATGCAGGTTTCAGTGGAATTCTCGAAGTCGGGGAACCAAATACACGGGTCCTGGATGTTCCCATCGAGAGAGATCATCTCGGAATAGTTGTCATAGGAGGGACAAATCCTATGGCTGTTGTACAGGAATATGGGATTTCCATAGATACCAGTGCAATGTCAAGGCTAATTTCATTCAAAGAGATGAGCAGGATTGAAGATCTGGTTTAAGGCTCAATGGTAAATCTTATTCTAAAAATCTCTTTGTTTTTTATTGAGCCTTTATTTACTATTCAATTCAGCTTTTCGGAGTATGTTTCCGAAGGCTGGTTTCTTTACTTTGGACGTGCCTTTCTTCGCAGCTGTTCTCCTACAAACAGATCCAGTCTTCTTGCAAATTCTTCCTTCTTACCGTTGGGAATAGTGGCTCCTGCTGCAATATCGTGCCCGCCGCCTGCGCCACCAACTTCAGCCGAGACCATGGACATGGCTTCTGAAAGGTTAACCCCTCTGCGGATCAGATCCTGGTTTCCCCTTGCCGAGACTTTGATCCCTCCTTCGGCTTTTGCAAAAGCAATAATGGGAAGATTTCTGTTTTCAACTAATGTAGAACTCATCCCTGCAATAATTCCCACAATAGTTTCTTTTATTTCCGAGCCTGCATCGAAGTACTGGATATTCTCAAGCTGGACAACCCCTTTTTCTTTGACATACATGAGTCCGTTAACAAGATTCTGTCTATGTTCGGCAAGCAATTTGCGGGCATCTTCATAAGCTTCTTCTCGATTTCCCATGCAGACCGCAAGTCCGATCTCGGCATGGTCATAGCGTGCAGTGGCGTTGAGAAGAGTTGAAAACTCTGAAGCGTCTCTCATTTCCGTGCCTTCTTTTTCTCCCAGAAGGACGTAAACCTCTCCTATCAGGCGCTCGATCTTGTACGAAGGCATACCTGATTTCAGGCAGTACTGAATGAGCCCTGAGACAATCTTCTGTTTTTCCGGGATTTCAAGGTCAATCCAGCGCCTCCAGCGTTCGTCCTGGCTGAATCGAATGTTAAGGGAATGAAGAAATTCAATGCACGCTTCTTCGTCCCCTGTAAGTCCAGGAAGGTAAGGATCTGAAGAATATTGCATTAATTTATAAATAGGACGCGTTTGCTTTCCAAATAGGGTCAGATCCTTTTTGAACTGGAGAGTGCCTTCTCTAACTCCTTCTTCCAGAATTTCCCTGTTGATCCCGACAAGCTGCCCCATTTTCAGATGCTGCATATCCCCAACTGCTCCTACTATGGCCAGCGAGGAAAGATCCTTATTTTTTCCGAGGGCTGAAGCCAGCAGGTAAGTACTTCCCGATCCGCTCAACTCATAGGAACCATTTGCTCCGAAAAGGTGAGGATTCAGGTGAAATTGATAATTTCCCTGAGGCTGGTGATGATCTGAGATGACCGCATGGATCCCGCGAGACTTTATCGGTTCGCACATCCCGCTTCCCAGATCCGTAAAAATGACAATATTATGATTTTCATCTGCGATGGTATCAAGAGCCTTTTCATCGAGTTGCTTGACGAAACGTGTAGTATATTCAAAATTGCCTCTTTGAAGGGCGGTACAGATAATTCCTGCAGAAGTCAGTCCATCTGCATCGATATGGGATACAACGTGGACTGATTTGTATTTTTTAATTTCTTCGGCACACCTTGCCGCTTCGTTTTGAAGGGCTTTCATTGTCTCAGACATTATTTTCTCCACAATTTTCTGCTTGCCTCAATTAGCCGCTTTTGCCTACTTTATTTTCTTTCCCATTCCCTCGGATCAACCTTATAATCTTTTCCTTCTCTTTTTATTTCAGGAAAGCTTCGGATCTCCTGTAATGTAAGTTTGAGATTCTGAGCAAAATATTCTTTTTCCAGCTCTTTCCAGGGAACCATATATGCTTCCCTGCCGTGCCCGGGGCCCAGGCGAAGTTCCACTGCAAGAAATCCACGTCTTCCGGATTTATTCAGGTAATCCGAAATCCTTTCTATTTGATGAATCCCTTTCTTATCCACGGTAAAGTGCTGAGAAAAGTAAAGTGCATTTGCCCCTTTGTCCACTGAAATGCTTTTGCATTCAATTCCCAGGTATAAGTCCGGGTTAAGAGAATCCACAAGCACATCAAGAAACTGCGGAGTGAATCTATGCTGCTTAAGCCTGTAGGAGATAGCTCTTATCCCGTTTTCTTCAATGTATGCATTAAATGAGTTTACAAGCATGCGTTCAAACTCGGTCATGAAATCATGTTAAATGTTTTCGCTATTTTACTTAAGCTTTTTACTCAGAACGCAGTCTTTTCACTCTGAATGGGCAGGAGCGATATTTCCGCTTGAATAAAATTCCAGGATAAGGAAATTGATATCCATGATCTGAAGCTGCCATCGATCGCCTAAAGCTGACTAAGATCCATTATCTGAAACTAATATCGTTATTCGAAACCGGAATCAATCCTCTGACACCAACACCTACCATCTGAGATTAACTTTGATTGTCTATTTGGAAGTTCTGAGAAGATTCTGCACCTGGAATGTAATTCTTTCTCGATACTCCGGATCTTCTTAAACGTACCGGTTTTCAACCAGATTTACAATTGGAACACTTCTGAAGGACGGCAGCACAGTGCGAAATATTTCTCTCAGAGAGATTTACGTGAAAGCCAAAAAAGAGTTTGAACGACATAATCAATTTAAACAATGCCTTTTGTATGAAAAAAAATAAATGCCGATCAGGATCTGACCGGCCTATACGATTTTTAATTAGATATAATAAAACTTACAAAGTCCGGGCTGAGTCTTGTTTCTCTTACAAGCCTTTCTATAGTGTCTTCATCGGAAAGCCCTTCTTCCTTGAGTTCCTGTATGCGGTCAAAAACGTGCTGGGACACTTCGGAATACTCATTAATGTCTTTCCTGTGACCCCATACATCGCCCTCAAGTAAAGCAATGTTCTGCATGGAAAGATACATCTGTGCAGAACTGGAAATCGTTTTCTTGTATGAGCTTGGGATGTGGATCGCTTTTACCTCTGGACACTTCAGGATGAGTTTAAAAATGTCCTTGTTAGATGGTCTGAATGCAAGATGGACAATTTCCTCATCAAGTTTTAAAGTGTCTATTTCTTCTTTTGAACTTACAACTCTAATCTTCATTTTTATCACCGTTCGTTTCCAGGTATTTTTAAGGTGCTTTAGAGCGTTTTAGGGATTTTTAGGGTTTCTTTAAATTCCTTTAGAGCCTCTTCAGAATCTTTTTCAGGGTTATTTGACTTCGTCAGAGTCTCTTCAGGGTTTCTTTAAGTTTGAGGTTTTTGCGGAGTCCCGTCTGGATTTTAGGGTTTCCAGGGCTCCTTCACGTTTTTATTGGTTTTTAAAATCTATCTTAAGATTTTTAATTTTATCATTATGGGTTTACTTAGCTATTTATTTTTAAACCTTTTGGATTCATTAACTCTAAAATTCAATTATTTTGTTTTAGAAATTATTCTGGAATTCCAGAGTCTATAAATCGTTTTTCAAAACCTGGCGTTTATACTTGAGGTTTTTTGTTATGTTAAGGGCCTATACTATTTAATTTTTTATGAACTTTTTTCATGTTCTTTCTAATTCTTAAATTAGTTTTATAAAGTTGAAACATGAAAGTAGTGGCTTTTTTCTCTTTATTTTTGTTTTTTAAGTATTTTCAAGTATAATCTGTCAAATTCGAAGGACTTCTTTCTTTAAAGTTCATATCCCTCTCAGAATTTTGAAAAGTAGTTTAGTGAAATAGAGCTGGTACTTTTATTGATATTTCTTATTTATATTATGATATTTTATATATTTGAGAAGAATAGGTATACGATATCGTACTATACTATTTAATATTTTTCCGTAAAACCTTTTTTAAGTATACCAATTATTTTAGAAAAGGAATTTTTCAACCAGAGAACTTTATTTAAAGAGGTATTATAAAATGTGCTCTTCAGCTCGGAAAGCCTGGTTAATAAACTCTGTGCTCTCGTATTCTCTGGGTTTTCATCTCTTATTAAATCTTTAAGTTAGCGTATCGAACGTAGCTTTAAGGCGTATATACTGTACTTGATGGTATCGGTTTCAGAAGATTCCAGACTAAGATTAGTGACTGAATAAAAGTCACAGGTCTCAGTCTTTCAAAACTTTTGACATATATGCATTATCAAGAGTATACCCGAATTTCCTATAGTATTCTCTGGCTCCTATTCCGCTAATAATTGCAAGTTTCCGGTAGCCGGTTTCATGTGCTATTTTCTCGGCATGTTCCAGAAGTTCCTTTCCATATCCTCTATGTTGCCACTCCTTTTGCTTTGCTCCTTTACCGATGGGTACCATGGAACCATAAACATGCAGTTCTCTTATCAGGGCGGCATCCTGCAGTTCAGGGCGGTGAGGGGTAGCAGGGAAACGCAGGCGTGTGAATCCAATCAGGACATCTGCGGTAAGGTCTTCAAATGCGATGAAATGCTCTGTGCCTCCGCAGGCTTCATAGGTTTCTACAGTCAGCTCGATGTCCTCTTCATTTATTTTTCTCCCTTTCAGGCAAGTATGTCCTACTTCCCTGCAGCGGATACATCGGCATTTCCCTCCTTTTTCTCTCAGCTTTTCTTCTGCAAGCTGTCTTAGATTACTCTTCCGAACCCCTGCAAAGATCTGGTGAGCTGGAATATCACGCTGGATACGCTGGAGTCTTACCCATTTAGGCAGGATTCCTTTTATATCCGCAATCAGTTCGGCGGCTTCTTCGTCAGAAAGAGCCTCATAATCTCCTGCCTCCCATAGCCTGTATAGAGGGGTTCCTTCAGTTACAAGGGTAGGATAAATCTTGAGATAGTCGGGCATGAAGCGAGAATCTTCGAAGAGCTCTTTGAAACCTCTAAGGTCCAGCTTTGAATCCGAGCCAGGCAGATGAGGCATCATATGAAATCCAACCTTGAATGCGCTGTCTCTTAATATCTGATTAGCCCTGACAATCTCTGCAACGCCGTGTCCTCTCTGCATACGTGTGAGCACAAAGTCGTAGATACTCTGAACTCCTAGCTCTACCTTAGTTCCTCCCAGCCTGAGGAATTCGTCCACATGTTCCTCTGCTGCCCAGTCCGGACGCGTTTCGAATGTAATGCCTACATTGCGGATCTCAGCTTTTTCATTGGCTTTCTGTACCTCTTCAAGAGGAATATAAGGTAAAGATTTTCCGATTCTCCAGGCGCTCTCCCTCCACTCTTTACCTGTGAAATCATTCATTGCCTCAAGACAGCGTTTGATAAACCATTCCTGGTAATCTAGACTGCGTGCAGAAAACGTGCCTCCCATGACTATCAGTTCCACTTTCTCTACATCGTGACCGATCTCTTTAAGCTGGGAGAGCCTGGATCTAGCTTGGGCATAGGGGTCAAAATCATGCTGAATTGCTCTCATGGCTGCCGGCTCCCTTCCCATGTAACTCTGCGGCGATCTGAAGGTGGAGTTTGGGCCTCCGGGACAGGGCAGACATACTCCATGTGGGCATGGAGCCGGGGAGGTCATTACAGCAATTACCGCAACTCCGGAAATTGTTCTTACAGGCTTCCGTCTCAAGAATTCCTTAATTACTGCCTGCTCTTCGGGTGATCCCTGGATTATGATGTCTCCGTTCCTGGGGAGGCTGGCCAGATGATAGTGTTTACTAACATCTTTTTTTACCTTATTTAACTGGTTTTCGTTTTCTATCTCGCCTGCAAATACTTTTTCAAGGATTTCCCTGCAGGCCCTATTATAATTCTCTTCTCTCATCTCAAGTTCCGTCTTTCCGGTTTGTGGGTTCCGGCTTTTTCTTCTAAGGCAGTCTTAAAAAGTCAATTTAAAAGATTTAAAAAAAGATTTTCCTGGCTTTTAACAAAGCCATTTAATTTATCTGATTGGAGATATAATCAGGTATCAAGGCAGCTTAATTCGCATTCCTCAGAACCGGTTTCATTTTTATATCCATAAGTTTCTACAGGTCTGTTGCTTAACAGAGACCGAACCTCAAACGCAGCGCCGTTTGATCACGCCGACCACGCAGTTTTTGATCAAACTTTTTGAAAAAAGTTTGCGATCAAACCTTTTTTGAAAAGGCTTGTGAAAGGCTTGCTTTTGATCGCGCTTTATTCTCCTTTGTCGCTTGCTTAGCAGAGATCAAACCCTATAATAAAAGTTCCGAGTCCTATTGCCGGTTTGAGGCCCATTACAGACCTGAGGTACTCATCCGAGGGAGTGGAGGGAGATGCGAGTACGGCACTGGTCACACCTTCTACACATTCCACGTCCTGGCATTTCTGGGGCGGCAGGACAACAGTTATTGGTTCTTTCTTTGCATTCTTTGGCTTAGGCACAGCACTCTTGTAAATCACAAAGTTACCCATAACCAGCATATCATTACATCTTTTACACTCTTCAAGTTTCTCGGGGTCGTAAACGTCTTCACCAACCTTTTCTCCATACTGCATAAGCAATACATTGGGCCCTTCAGGCCAGACATAGTTCATATTAGTTGTAAAGGCTATGATTACCTGACGTTTGAAGACTTCCTTAATTCCCTGGTTGTCTCCTACACCAAGCCCCATAAGGACCGCTCCTTCGGCCTTTTTCTCGAGCTCAAAAATTTTCTCTTTGTCTTCTTCACTCAAAATATAAGTATTTTCCACGCCCTTGATGGCTTTTATCCTGCATATGACATCCTGAATTACATTTTTACATTCCAAAGCAAATTCCCCTTCTTGTTTTTAGACCTGTATTATGTTATTAAGTTATAAATCTGATCTTATTTGGTTCCTGACTTTATTTGGCTACATGATCTTATTTAGTTTCTTCTTATATTCATAACGTGTCAGGCTTTTTTTGCCTTCTTCTAAACTACTGGTATCATATAATGCTCTTTTTATATTTCTCTTTTTATATCGTCAATTTCTAATATTGTACCATTTTCTCCTGCAGGTGAAATAAAAAAGCTCTTTTTTGAATATTATTATAAAAATAATGAAAGTACTTATTAGAGATCTTTAAAACTATTTAAATCCACATTACAATTTTTTTCCAATCCTTTCGCCGGTTTTATCTAAAGTCTCCTCGGACTTAAATATCTTCAGTGATTGAGTAGAGGCATTCGATTGAGAGGATATCCTTACGGATGGATCTCCCCGGGCGAACTAATATTTTCACCTTCGGAAATGCATATTAATTATCTTCTCGGAGGTCAGCGCCGGTTCATAAAAGGCCCATCGGCCTGGAACCTCATCCATATCCCTGAAGTTTACTTGTTTTTAAAAACTTAGTATGTGATACAGGACAAACTTACCAAATAGATTTTTAGAACTAGTATCATTTGAAATTATTTATCTTAAAGCTCTATAATTATATTATCTTTTTTTCCATAGTCTTTTATAAGTATTTCGAATTTATCTTTTAAGTTAACTCCTGACGAATATCCTGCCTGAGCTCTTTCGACATTTACCGTCATTTGTATCGTTGTTTTGCGCTTTTCCTCTTTAATTTCCCTGAAATAGACCACAAAAGATTTAATAAGGCAATTATTTTATAGAACACTTGTAATCCAATTTAGAGGGATAAGGAGGGAATGAAATCCTCTTCGGCAATAGACGAAATCTAAAAGTCTGATTTGGTGAAGAATGGTGAAACCCTTAAAGTGTTGATCCCGACACTTCTTCTTACATACGACATATCTTAACAAACATGGAGGAACAATAAAATGAAGAGATTCGCAGCGGTAACACTGGCTGCTCTCATGCTTCTGACTGTATTTGCATCCGCCGCAAGTGCACAAGATGTAGTTGAGATCCGCGGTCCTGTGTTTAACGGCTCTAATATCCAGGGTATTGTAGGCACCAATGGTGTTACAATCGATGCTACTCAGTTTGCAGCATTCTACTATGACATTAACGACAATGTCACAACTGAAACTCTTTCCATCAAAAACGTTGCAGGTAACAACGGCAATGTAATTGGAGAGGGCGGACTTGTCTATTCCACTACCATTCAGCAGGTTGATTACGAATATGAAAATGCAGCTGCTGGCTGGGACAACTACAGCTTGATTGGCTTCTTTGCTGAGAAGTACATCCCGCTGAAATCTAACAGCGCTGACAAACTCGCAAAGCTTGTTCTTGACAGCGATGACAAGTACACAGTCAGAACCGGCGAAACCCTTGACCTCGGCCAGGGCTATGCTCTCGAAGCCAAGCAGGTCGATGTTGACGGTGAGAAAGTCTGGCTCGAATTCACCAAGGACGGAGAATTCGTAGATGACGAAATCATCGAAGTCGGAACCGGCGAAAGCACCTGGGAAGTCGAACTCGATGACATCCAGGATGAAGACGATGTTATTGTCCTGAAAGTTCACGTCAA
>NZ_JBNAKP010000045.1:0-2378 GCF_049706645.1 Methanosarcina sp.
ATTTCTGTCATGGGAACTTCCATATGAGAGAATTTCTTTATCTTTTCACACGGAGTTTCGATGTCAATAATAATTTTATTTCCCTTTTTGCTTCCATGGATTGTATGAACAAACCCACATATAGTGGAATTTACGATAATTTCGGTCAATATGCCACCTTTTACTTTTTGATCATGCAAGTTTTCTTAGGACTTCTTACTAGAACTTGAAGCGGATAAATAGTAATATCAGGTTTCTTGAATGCTTCAAATTTAGTAGATATTTGATTTCACTTGTTATATAAATTAAATAAAATGGATAAATTGAAGGAGTAAATATCGATATGAGGTGACAAAATTATAGATGAGATAACCTCAATAATTAATCTACATAGGATTAATAATCAGTAGCGAAACATAAATCAGTATCTTTAAATAGCACATGAGTATATTTGCATATACTCATATATGGGCGGTGGTGTGCACGGATATTGTTTATATATTTAAGGCGCTGGCTGATGAAAATAGGATAAGAATACTGAATCTTTTAAAAAATGGGGAGTTATGTGTTTGTGATATTGAGGCTGTTTTAGGCATTAAGCAATCAAACGCTTCCAGACACTTAAATAAACTGAAAACGACAGGAATTATTGTCTCTGAAAAAAAATCCCAGTGGGTATATTATCAACTCCGTGATGATGTTTTTATAAGATTCCCTTTCCTCTCAATGGTCATTGACGATGAAATAGAGAAAATAGGCATTTGTAAAGACGATTTAGCGCTATTGGAAAAGCTCAAAGCGAGCGGTAGATCTTGCAATTGATTAAAAAAATTATTTTTATAACGTATGCGATTATCAAAAAATATAAGGTGTCTGCTTTGGAGAAATCAGTCGGATCAAAATTGTCGTTTCTAAATCGCTACTTAACATTGTGGATCTTTCTGGCTATGTTTACGGGTGTAACACTGGGCTTCATTTTCCCTGGCTTTGCAAACTTTTTGCAGAGTTTATCTATTGGCACCACATCCATTCCCATTGCTATTGGGTTAATAGTTATGATGTATCCTCCACTGGCACGGGTTAAATATGAAGAGCTAGGAGTGGTATTCAGGAATCATAAAGTATTAGGTTTATCTTTATTACAAAATTGGATCATTGGTCCTATTTTGATGTTTATACTTGCGATTGTATTCTTGAGAGACTATCCTGAATATATGGTAGGCGTTATTCTGATTGGTCTGGCCAGGTGTATCGCCATGGTGATTGTCTGGAACACCCTGGCAGATGGAGATAATGAATATGCTGCTGCCCTGGTTGCTTTCAATTCCGTCTTTCAGTTAGTTTTTTACTCGGTTTTTGCCTACTTCTTCATAACCGTGTTGCCTGAATGGCTGGGACTAACTGGCATGGAAATACATGTATCCATGGGAGAAGTTGCTCAAAGCGTTGCGATCTATTTAGGAATTCCTTTTGCTGCTGGTTTCTTAACACGATACTTCTTGCGTCCTTCAAAAGGAGCCGAATGGTATGATAGAAAATTCATTCCAAAAATAGGTCCGATTTCACTTTACGCCCTACTATTTACGATTATTGTAATGTTCTCATTAAAAGGCGAATATATTGTTACCCTGCCTTTAGACGTAGTGAGGATTGCAATTCCCCTCTTAATCTATTTCGTGATTATGTTCGGAATCTCCTTTTTTATCTCTATGAAATTGGGGGTAAACTACGGACAGACAACATCCCTTTCTTTTACCGCTGCCAGCAATAATTTTGAACTGGCAATTGCGGTAGCGGTGGCGGTTTTCGGTATCGATTCCGGGCAGGCATTTGCAGCGGTAGTAGGTCCTCTCATTGAAGTACCAGTTATGATCGGACTTGTGAATGTCGCACTTTACTGGAGAAAGAAATATTGTATCTCCTTCAAAATGTGTGGAGAATAATCCTACATCTTTGTTGAAAGGAGAACAACTTCTCCTGACGGCTGGAACTATCTGCCTATGGAAATAAATCTACTAGTTATGGGATTTGGGATGAGTAAAGACCTTCCTGAATAAATTCATAACAAAGAATCGTAAATATGATTAATCGGTGCATTATTCAATGTTTAAAGATTGAAAATGTACTTTGTAGACAGCTTGTATAAAGATCTGCGAAATCCAGACCAATTAAAGATTAACAAAGAACTAATGATAAAAAGAGAAGGCGATATCTGTGGATGCAAATGAAAAGAAGCAAGTAATTAAAGAGACATACGGAAAAATTGCAATGGTAGGCGGATCCTGTTGTTCTAGTGGATGTTGCGGAGATTCAAGTGCGACAGATCTGTCAAAATCTATTGGCTATTCTGAAAATGATCTTAAAGCTGCTCCGGATGCGAATCTGGGTCTTGGGTGCGG
>NZ_JBNAKP010000046.1:0-32301 GCF_049706645.1 Methanosarcina sp.
GGCAGACTCGGATTCTTCGGATACGACCTGCAGGACCAGTGTGGTGCCACAAACGTTCTGTCCTACCAGGGCGACGAAGGTCTCCCAGACGAACTCCGTGGTCCAAACTACCCCAACTACGCAATGAACGTCGGTCACCAGGGTGGATACGCAGGTATCGCTCAGGGAGCCCACGCAGGCCGTGGAGACGCATTCACCGTCAACCCACTCATCAAGGTCTGCTTCGCTGACGACCTCATGCCCTTCAACTTCGCTGAGCCCAGGAGAGAGTTCGGCCGCGGTGCCATGAGAGAGTTCGTGCCTGCTGGCGAGAGATCCCTCGTCATTCCGGCAAAATAAACTCAATAATTAAACACGTTAAAACAGAGTAGGCCTTCTGGCCTACTTTTTATCTCTTTTTCCCGAGTTTCGCTTCGGGAGCACAGAAAATTGAAGATTTTCTGGGAGTTGTACTGCAAGTGCAACAGCACGATGTCCTTCTCGCTTCGCTCAAGAGGACTAATTTTATGGAAAATTACTTCTTTTCTCTCATTCAAAAAATGTAGATATGTTTCTATTCAGCGTATTCCCTTTACCTGCCGTATTTAGGATGCTATTTATAAGCTCCCTAATTCCAATAGATCTCCGGCATTGGTTAATGGTTCCCATCTTTTAATTGGACATGGGCCATCAAAAAATATTCCTCCCCATTCTAAGCTCATATAATTCTACTTCAAATCACGACAATTTCTTTGCCTAATTTGCCTGAGGCTTCCACAAATTCTGTCATATCTACGCCAGGAAATGTATCTATAATACAAATATCAAACTTCTCATCTAAACAATTAGCTAATTCTCTTATATCCATACCATAAACTTCAAATTTGCCTCCAGATGCTATTAATTCTTCTTCACTGCCTGAAAGTTTGACTGGAAATCCGTTGGCTTCTAAATTAATCAAAGTAGTTTCTATTGCAGGTTTCCATATATCATTAAAAACAACTTTTTGCGCACCGGCTTTAAGGCATGTGATTCCTAAAGTCCCGGGACCACATGTGCAATCAAGAACCGTAGGCTTATCATAATCTTTCAAAGCTTTTTTAAGTATCTCTATTTTGGGAGATTCTACCTTTGGAAACTCTATATGAATTTCACGCTGATATTTATATACGCCTAAAGCACCGTAAGGAGTTTGTATAATATCGCATCTCAAATCGCATCCAGCAAGAAGCTCATATACATGAGGATTAGAATCAGAATCTTTTATACCCACAGTTTTTCTTATATCCCCCCTTAAAACCCCTTTAACTTCCCCAACTTCCTTTATAATTGTTTCAGCACATTCTTTATCCACTTCATTAGATAATAATACTAAAGAATCCTTAGACAAATAGGGAACATAATTAGTTGGATAGCCAGGAGTCATAAGAGGAACACATGCATTCCTTAAATTAGCTTTTTTATCTTTTATTCCTTCATCGATCATTATTTTTAGCACGTGAGCCATTACAATATCAAGATGCCTCTTACCGCATTCACAACTTCCAAAATGGCTATCTATTTCATCCAAGTTAATCTGTTCGGCTAGAGGAGAGAATTTCTTTATTTTTTCTGTTTTGCAAGCGTTGCATGGTTTGTAGAATAATTCAATGTCTTTCAGTACTTCCAAAATGGATTTTACGCACTTATTTCCACATCTACATCTTATTTCCATATGCTTAAATATGGATATTTTGTATTTAAACATGATATTTTGTGTTTAAATATGGATATTTTGTATAAAAGTACTAGTCGTTTCTTATTATTCCTGAAGTTTGGTTCAGATTCGTTTTGAAGGTAAATGATTTCTTTGACCGACTGGAGGTGAATTCAAAAAAGAAAATACTGAAAGTCTGAAGATTCCTTTTCATAATCAGTTATCAAAGTCAAATAAAATCTGTATTTAATCTGCATCTAATCTGCACTTAGAAATCCAGATTGTATTTTCAACTTATTCTTCTGAGATTTTTTCAATTTTTGCTCCAAGGTTGCTCATGTCTTTGAAAAAGTCAGGGTAAGAGATAGAAACAGACTCGGTTGTATCAATTATTGTATCTCCTGCCACCATCCCTGCTATTGCAAGGGCCATAACAATCCGGTGGTCATCCCAGCCGTGCACTGATGCTCCCTGCAGTTTTCCGCCGGTAATGGTCAGGCTGTCCCTTTCCTCTTTAAGGTCTACTCCAAGCTTCGGAAGTTCGGTTGCAAGGGCGCGCAGACGGTCTGTTTCCTTATATCGGACATGTTCGGCATTTTCAATCCTGCTCGTTCCGTCGGCAACTGCAGCCAGGACAGCAACGGTAGGAACTAGATCAGGAGTTGCCCCGGCGTCAAAGGTTACGGCTTTTAATTGTCTTCCTCCCCTGACGGTCACATTACCTGTTTCTTTATCCCAGGTAATATCTGCTCCCATCTGTCTCAGCGTTTCAATAATTACCTTATCCCCCTGTTTTGAAGGGAAAAGGTTTTTGACTGTAACTTCCGACCCGTCAATCATGGCTGCTGCTGCAAGCAGGTAGGAAGCAGAGGAAAAGTCCCCAGGAACAGTATAGTCTTTGAAATCATACCTATGTTTTCCAGAAATTATGAATCTGGTACCGTTACTGTCATCGGTATGGATCTTAACGCCTGCCAGTTCAAGCATCTCAAGGGTTACGTCCACATAAGGTCTCGACTTAAGCTTTCCTGTGATGGAAAGAGTCGTGCTGCTCTCGGCAAGCGGGCAGGTTATAAGAAGGGCCGAAATAAACTGGGAACTGATAGAGCCGTCAATGCTCACTTCCTGTCCCTCAATTCCGCCTTTAACCACAATCGGAGCTCTCTCATTTCCTCGCGTGGAGCAGGCTCTTACCCCCAGTTTATTGAGCACTTCAAGCAGAGGTCCGTTTGGCCGGGTACGAAGGGAGGCATCTCCGGTGAGCACTGTAATCCCATCGGTAAGTGCGGCTACTGCGGTCATAAAGCGAAGAGTTGTCCCTGAATTTGCAGCATCAATTACATCCTCCGGGACACTGGGTTTTCCATCAACCCCGTGGATAATAAGCCTGTCTTCTTTCCTTTCAACCGAAGCCCCAAACATCGCGGAAGCCCGAATTGTAGCAAGAGTATCGGCTGAAATCAGGGGGCGCCTGATAGTTGATTCTTTTGAAAGAGTTGCCAGGGTTATAGCTCTGTGAGTGTAACTCTTTGAAGGTGGGGCAAAGACTTCCCCTTTGATTGAGGATTTGTCGATAGAAACACGCATGTGTACCAGAACTCTTCTATTTTTATTTTGGATTTTCCTGAAATCCAGGTTCTTACTTCTAGTCTTCTGAATAGATTACTTTTGAATACTATTAAAAACTTGAACAAAATTAAAGAATTCGAGCAAGATTAAAGAATCTTGAATAGGATTAAGAACTCAGTTTGCCCCCTTTACGACATCTTCTACCAGATCCCAATCATGGTCATAGACGTGTGCTGAGATGCTGATAGTAGTGATCGTTCCGGGCTCGGTTCCCACCTTGTCGGCCACGTACTCAAGGAGTCTGGAAAGCCCGTATAGATTTGCCGGATAGGCTCCCCCAAAATCGTGGCTTCTGAAAAGAGTGGTGAGGTGTACCTTTCCGTCTCTTATCTTAAAGTCATCGAGCATCATGCAGGGGACTTCATTAACTTTCGTATCCACAGGTGGGATCCAGGTGACTGCTATTGCTCGCCTTGAGGTTGGGTTTTCCTTTAGCTTGTCGATCACGTATTCTATCTGATCCACTTTTCCATGCCAGTTCCGAAGGCGCTGCCCGTACGTATACTCAAAGTCCTGTATATTTTCTCCCGAGATCAGCTGCTTTGCATACTCTTCAAGCCTTTCCTCATTCCAGGCAGTATCGTGTGGGATCCTGTCAGTGTAGGGATCTTCAATTACCACCATCAAATCCATGAATTCCCTGATCTGGCTTCCTCTCTCATCTGTTATGACCTGTCCATGATTCCAGATGATGTTAAGCCCGCGATACCAGGCATCAGATATGCTTTTTGCCCTGATAATCCTGCCAATTTCAAACCTGTCTTCCATTGAGAATTCCCCGATAAAATCAGGATAGGGTATGAACAATTAATATCACAATTCGACTACAAAATATTTCAAATCCGATATTTGACTAATGTCTTGGATCTTTTTATGCCTGCTATTTATCCTCTTTTTTATTTATTTACCACTTTCTTTTATAAGTGCTTTATCTCAGACCTAATCTTATCTCACTCTGTACACTGATAGCATATAGCACGCTTAATTTAAAAAAATTCCGGACAAAAAGGCGACATGGGAAAAATAGCTCAAAAGAGAAGTCAAAGAGAAAGAAACTGGTGAAAACAGACTGAATTAAAAATCTGAATGAAAAAAAATATCTGGATAAGAGATAGAATTAAAAGAAATGAAGGTTCGAGAAATCTTCTCAGAACCTCATAGCTCTCAGGCGCTTCACCCTTTCATCGGTTACGGGGTGAGTTCTGAAAAGAGACTGGATCGCTCCTCCTTTTAGCGGATTGACAATAAACATATGGGCGCTGCTTTCCTTTGCCTGCACGTCTGAGATTCTCGGCCTGTAGTGAGAGTTCCCATATTCAAGCTTTTCAAGAGCATCGGCAAGAGCCCAGGGTTTTCTGCAAATGCTTGCCCCTTCTGCATCGGCTGCATACTCCCTTGACCTTGAAATTGCAAGCTGGATCAGGGATGCAGCGATAGGCGCTACAATTGCCATCGCGATGAGGCCTATAATTCCGCCGTCGTCATCATCCCTGCCGCCGAAGCCGCCGAAAATCGCAGCCCACTGCGCCCAGCTTGCAAGCATTGTAACAACACCTGCAAGGGTTGCAGCTATAGCACTTATCAGGGTATCCCTATTCTTCACATGTGCAAGCTCGTGTGCCAGCACGCCTTCCATTTCTTCATACGAGAGCAGTTCCAGAATCCCGGTTGTAGCAGCCACAGCCGCATGCTGTGGGTTTCTTCCGGTTGCAAAGGCATTCGGCATTCCGGACTCTACGATATACACTTTGGGCTTTGGTATTCCTGCTCTCATTACGAGCCCATCGACAATCCTGTGCAGGTTCGGGGCTTCCGCAGGGGAAACTTCCTTTGCCCTGTACATCTTGAGTACTATCTTGTCGCTGTACCAGTAGCTTCCGAAATTAATGATTATTGCAAACATGAATGCAATAATCATTCCGCCCGTACCCCCTAAGTAGTCTCCTATCAGAACCAGGAGACCTGTAAGGGCGGCAAGCAAAACTGTAGTTTTAAGCATGTTCTTCATGACTTCTCACACGACGTCCTCCCAGGCTAATGTCTGGGTTTTCGGTCTTAGACTTCTATGTTCTATACTTATTTCAGTAAGTTAGATCAAGTAGAATTAGTATTAATTATTCTGACTACAGATATATATTTTTTCTCCTGCATACTCAGATTAACACAATTGTATTATTTCAGTTTTCTTATTTATATATAATTAATTTTAAATTCTATAAAATGGAAGACCCTTTTCTCAAAAAGGGAAATTTCATTCCATAAGTTATATTCTTCCCTTTAGAATATCCTTTTTTAAGTTCACATCAATCATTAATATTTCTGTTTTGGTATATTTGCATTTGCATATTTCGGGCGTTGAATTTAGTTTGATTTCAAACTATTATTAGAATTTCAAGTATATGTATTTATTGAAAATATCTTTCATTGGATTGATTTATTCAGTAAATGAGGATAGACAACTAAGAATGAAGATAGACAGCTAAGAATATAGTTTATATTAATCCGTCGTCAAAATAATCCGTGTCAATTTTTTTAACATCGTAAGACTTTACTTTAGAAACTCCCACATCATATTCAATCATTAGCCTTGCAAGCATTTCTCCGTCAATCAGAACAATGTTTCCTGTAAGCTCGGCATAGTCGATAGCCTCTCTCGAAAAAGATGAAGTCGTTATAAAAACTCCCTTTTTAGCCTTCTTTCCGATCAGAGCGCCTGCGAACTTCTGAATTTCAGGTCTTGGGACTGTGCCTTCCCATCGTTTTGCCTGGATATAAATGACATCAAGCCCAAGCCTGTCTTCCTTTATGATTCCATCGATCCCGCCGTCGTGACTTCTGCCGACTGCTCTTCCTGCATCTGTTCTTGAGCCTCCGTATCCCATTTTTGTCAGGACATCAACGACCAGTGATTCAAAGAAAGTAGGAGAACACTTTTTTACTGCCGAGAGGATTTCTAAAACAAGCTCATTGTGAAGTTGCTGGTAGGAGAGTTCAAGAGATTCTCCTGGGTCTAACTGCTCAGTTTCATTTTGGTCTTTGCCTAACTCAATAGTTTCGACCTGTTTTCCTCGGCGAAACTCATTAAATTCGTTGAACTGAGTTAAAAAATTAACATCTATTGATACAGGATTTGCTCTCAATACAGACAATCCTTTTTGAGTGATGGAGAAATATCCTTTTCTTCCCGAATTAAGCAAACCAGCTTTTTTCAGGTAAGTACATGCCCATCCGACCCGGTTATTAAAAACAGCTTGCTGGCCACTTGGCAGTAGCTCTTTTCTTTCCTCTTCACTTAGCCTGAATTCATCAGCTAAGTTTTCCACTGCATTACGGATTCGATGTTCTTTGCCGTCTCCTGCATATTTTAGCAAAGGAAGCATTACGGATTGATAATCTGGAATTACCATTAAATCACTCAAAATCTGAATTAATTATGTTAAGAACTTTGAGTGGCTTTCCTTTTATTGTTTACTGTTTTTTCCGGTGTCATTCTCCAACTTTATACTCTAACCTCACCAACCCATTCTCATACCTTTCAACCCTTCCACTCCTGAGCCTGATCTCTTTTCCTATGTGGTCAAATAGAGGAATTCCACCCCCAAGGATAATTGGAACCACAAAAATAATCAGATCCTGCACAAGGTTTTCTTTAAGAAATGCCTTAATAAGCTGTGAACCACCCACGAGCCAGATGTCCTGATCCGTCTTTTCCTTTAGCTGACGAACGAATTCCCCGATCTCTCCGGAAACGAATTCTACTTTATTTTCGCGGCGCAGATGTTCTCTTTGCCGGGTAAATACGTATGCCTTTTTCTCCCCGTACGGCCATTCTCCGAACTCGAGCACCTGTTCGTATGTCTTCCTGCCCATAATAACAGTGCCGATTGATATGTAAAATTCGGAATAACCGTAATCGGTTTCGGGATTATTGTCGTATTCGGTTAACCAGTCTATGCTGCCGTCTTCTCGGGCTATGAAACCGTCGAGGCTGCAGGCGATATAGAGTTTCATTCTGGGCATGTTTTCTTTCAATGTCTCCTCCCCTTTTAAGCCAGTATGGATAAGTGATTATTATCTGATTTTATGTGACTTTGCTTCTTATTTATTGTTTCATTCAGTTGCTTTATTGTTCAGACTGTTTGCTAGCGAAGGGACAAAATTTCAGGCAGACATATAATGGTCGTGCAGCTTGGGTAAAGTTTTTTCTCTGTTTTTTGCTTGCCTTTTACCGGATTAACCTGAAAATGTGAGATCTTTAACCTATTGGTCTCTTATAGAAGACAGAGTATAGCAAAAACGGTCTTCCATACAAGACCAGATATTCCAAAGAATTACCTTCCTTAAAGGACGTTTTCCGGTAAATCCCACTAAATCCAAACCTTTATACCTTTTCCTTTCTCAAAAATAACTCTATGTCTTCCCCGAGCATCCAGATCGCCCTAAAAACCGAACATTCTATCAAAGATCGTCTTTACTGGAACTTCCTTAATCTCCTTCCCGTCCTTGTTGGTTCAATAGCAATTGCCAGAGATTCGCTCAAATGGGTAGCAGTTTACATAGTGATAGCCCTCCTTTTCTTTCTGATTGTTAAACTGCGTTTTATCTGCGCTCACTGCCTTTACTATATCCGGAGTAAGGGCTGCGTAAAGTGCATAATGCTCCCGGGAGTACCAAAAATTTTCAAGGACAGGCCAGATCCACATAAATCTTTTGAAAAAGTAATAATTCTTCTTGGAGCTTTGCCTGTTTTCCTTTTTCCGGTTTACTGGCTGGTCAGGGATTCGCTACTGCTGGGGGCATATATAGTTGCCTGGGCTCTTCTCTTTTTGACTGTCCAGAGATATGGGTGCATAAAGTGCATTAACTTCGAGTGTCCTGTGAAACGGGTGCCGGCTGAGATGAGAAACGATTTTAAGAACAAAAGCAACCTTTCCGATAACTTCGATATTTCAGCAGATCAATTTCGGGTATCAGGTTCAAACAGATGTACTTCCCTTAAAATAAAACATGAATTTAAGGACTTTCTCTACTGGAACTTCGTAACCCTGATTCTTTTATTCTCGGCAGGGCTTGCAATTGGTATTTACTCAACCGGGTGGACGTTTGCCTACATTTTTTTAGTAATCTTTCACTTTAATATTCTGGAGCAGCGTTTTTTCTGTACTCATTGCCCTTACTACGCAAGAGATGGAAAAAAACTGCGATGCATGATGAATTGGGCCTGGCCGAAGCATTTCAGGCCCAGGCCGTATCCCCCAGGCAAATTCGATCTCGTCATTACTACTCTCGGGTTTATAGCCGTGATTCTCTTTCCGATTCCCTGGCTTTTGAAAGAACTATTTCTGCTGGGAAGTTACTCCGTTTCTATTTTGATTTTCTTGCTAACGATATGGAAGTATGAGTGTTCTCATTGCATTTACTTTGGATGTCCCTTTAATAGAGTTCCGGTTGAAGTGAGAAAGGAGTTTCAAGAAAAAAGATAAATGGATATGTGTTTGGAGGAAATCAGAGTTGGAGTTTCAGGAAAATTAAACTGAGCCTGGAGTCAAAGTACGCTTTGTGTCAGTGAGAACTTAAGATGGAATTCAAGAAAGAATACTTCTTCTTTCAATAATTTTACTAATAATACACTTTATCCAGGTTTTTTCAGATAACAAGTCTGTATTTTACTGAAGCGGCATCAATAAAGTGAATCTAAGACAACAGGCCTTTTCCTTTCCCCATATATAAAATATATGGGGTAGATTCCAGCACAGAGCCCGTAGACTATGCAGCCTAAATAACGGATGTTGTCGGTCTTTAAATTCTGCGTGAAAACTTTCCTGAGTTAATTCTGCAATTTATTAGAAATCTATTTATACTAAAACACGGTAACTAATTTCCGTGGGCATTTCGCTAAACAAAGGACTGCAAAACCACAAAAGGAGATACAGAAAATGAAAGAAGCAACCCAGAAGACTGCTCTCAAACCCGTTTTGCATGGGTTTTTGTTAAGCAACGGCACGTTTATAACTCCCGCTGAAATGGAAATCATGGAAAGTCTCGGGGTTGTCCGGGCAACAAAATCCTGAACTCCAGGAATAAACCGGAAAAGGACACGTGTCTGGACAGGCCAAAGAGTTTCTGGAACCAATCTGCAATAATACCTCAAAAAGTATCGATCCGTTAATTTACTCTCAAAAATGTCGATCCGTCAATTAACTTCCATAAAACCTCGATCTGCTAACAAATTCCAGGAATTCAACAAAAAACCTGCAAGAATTCAACAGAATTGCCTGTAAGAATTAAATAAACTAACTTAAATAAACTAACCTCCAGAAATCCAACAAAACCTCCAATGCCTGATATAAAGTTGTAAAAAGACGGAGAAGTTATTAATTAACCTTGATTCACTCCATAAGCTATTTCGCTCAAAATAGCTGTTGAAGCCGAATCGATAAAATCAGAAATACAGATTGAATAATTTACTGAGAGTCCCGCCAGGCCTGTTATCCTTGTGTCCTTTCTTTTTCAAATTCTCACTGTCTTTTTTAATGAAATGCCCTGGATATAAGGATAATTGTACTGAGTTTGAAGTTTACATGGATTGTATTTATTTCGCCTGTAAATCCCTGTTGTTTTTATCCCCGAATTGTGCCCAGCCTGCAGAGATTCGGGTCTAAACTATAAAGTAGAATAACTGGAGTAACTTTATGAAGTAGAGCGACTTATACTCCATATAATAAGAGAGTGACTGCTATGAAAGCCGCCTGCATCCAGATGAATATCTCCCTTTGCTCAAAACAGGAAAATCTTGAGCGTGCCCTCTACCTGGCAGAAGAGGCGGTTTCGAAAGAAGCTGAGTTGCTTGTCTATCCGGAAGTTTTCTCTACCGGCTTTTGTTATGACCGTATAGGGGAGGTAGCGGAAACTGCTACCGGTCCCACCCTCGAAGCTTTATGTGATTTTTCAAAGGAGCATGGGTGTATTCTCGCAGGCTCAATGATAGAACAGAGAGAAAAAGAAACAATAGGTGAGGAAAAGCCGTCACCCTCTCAGTTCAACTTAGGTTTCTGCATCGAATCCGGAAAGCTAGCCGGTATGCATCGAAAAACCCAGCTTTATGGTCTTGAAAAAGAATATTTTGCACTTGGGGACCGGATACATCCTGTCCGGTTGCAAAAACATGGACTTTCAATAGGGCTCATGGTCTGTAATGAACTCCGGTATCCGGAAGTTGCCCGAAAACTGGCCCTTGAAGGAGCCGACCTGCTGGTTTCGGCTGCCGACATTCCCGACTTTTACATATATCCCTGGCGCATTATGTCCCTCTCCCGGGCAGTCGAAAACCAACTGCTACATGTAGCCTGTAATCGAGTGGGAAAAGATAGATATTCAACTTATCCAGGAAGCTCTCTCATTGCCGACGGATGGGGCAGGGTTCTGGCAGAAGCCGGAAAGGAAGAATGTGTCCTCATCGGGGAAATCGATCTCGAAGAGGCAAAAGAAATCAGGCAAACCGGTTCCATTCTCGAAGATCGCAGACCTGACCTTTACTAATTTAAATAAATAGTTAAAAAAGTAACTTTTTAAAATTAAATAAAAGGGTGAACTCTGCCGGGTTACCCTTTCAGCTCCTTGACTATCAGTTCACGTGCGGTTTTTGCGTCTGCCGTACCTTTTGTCTTTTTCATGACCTGTCCCACCAGGAAGTTCAGAGATTTCTCCGTGCCTCCAAGATAGTCCTGCACTGCAGCTTCATTTTCCGCTATTGTTTCGGCAACAGCTTTTGTTACCAGGTCGTCTTCGGCTTTGAGAAGGCCCTTTTCTTCGATAATCCGGGACGGGGTCTTTTCCTCGCTGGTGTCCAGCATGGTTCGAATGACCTCAACTGCAGCCCTGTCACTGATTTTACCTTCGGCAAAGAAGTTAACCAGTTCTACCATATCTGAAACCTTAAAGGAATTCTTTATTTTCGGGTCTTTTGCATGAATGAAGCTTATCCTCTCTCCGTCATAGGAAGAGATTGCCAGGTCACGGTAATTTAACTCTCCAAGGAAGACATCAGCGGTCCAGGTAGCTGCAATCTTCGGGTCCACGCCCTTTGCACTGACGCCTTCATAGAAATCAGCAAGCATAATCTTTGACGTAAGAGACTTTGCATGCATATCCGTAATTCCGTATTGCTCCATGAAACGGGCACGTTTGGCGTCCGGAAGTTCGGGGAGCGTTTCCTTAATTGCAGGAATCCAATCAGTAACGCGCATAGGCATAAGGTCGGGTTCGCGGAAGTAGCGGTAGTCCTCAGCTTCTTCTTTTGTCCTCATTGAGAGTGTTACGCCCCTGCCTTCGTCGAAGTGGCGAGTTTCCTGCAAGACTTTTCCTCCGCGCCGGATCACATTCTTCTGGCGCATAATCTCGTAGAGAAGGGCTCTTTCAACTCCCTTATGAGAGGAGATATTCTTGACCTCAACGCGGGTACCCCAGTAGACCGAAACGTTTGCATCCACACGCATTGCTCCTTCCAAGTTGCCGTCAAAAACGTCCAGATACTCAAGGATATTCCTGAACTTATCAAGGAATCTTCTTGCCTCTTTGGGGCTGCGCATATCGGGCTCTGTAACAGTCTCAATCAGGGGCATGCCTGATCTGTTGTAATCGATAAGGACGCCTTTCGATTTCCCTATGCTCCCGATATGCACAAGCTTGCCGGGATCTTCTTCCATGTGGGCTCTTGTGATCCCGACCGTATGTTCCCCGTCTTCACCTTCAATTACGACTTTTCCTCTGCTTACAATCGGGAAGTCGTACTGGGTGATCTGGAAACCTTTGGGAAGGTCTGGGTAGAAATAGTTCTTCCTGTGGAACTGTGTCTCTTCTGCAATCTCTCCTTCAAGGGCAAGTCCCACTTTAATTGCAGCTTCCACTGTTTTTTTGTTCAGGACCGGAAGTGCTCCCGGAAGGCCCAGGCAGACCGGACAGGTGTGAGTATTGGGAGCTGCATTGTGGTAGTCTGTAGAGCAGCCGCAGAACATCTTGGTCTTAAGTTTGTTCAACTGGATATGGATTTCAAGCCCGATCCTTATCCCGTCAGGATTTGCATAGACCATTTATGCCACCTCCTGGGGTCTCTTTGTATGATAATCGGTATTCTGCTCGAAAGTATATGCTGCACGCAGCACAGCAGGCTCGTCAAAGGGCTTGCCCATTATCTGAAGCCCTATTGGGAGACCGTCAGTAAAGCCACAGGGTACGGAAATTGAGGGTACGCCTGCAAGGTTGATCGGGCAGGTATTAACGTCTGAAAGGTAGAGAGTGAGCGGATCTTCGATCTTTTCTCCGATTTTGAAAGCAGGGTTCGGCATGGTTGGAGCCATAAGCACATCAACTTTTGAGAGTGCGCTGTCAAAATCCTGCTTCACAAGGGTCCTGACCTTCAGGGCTTTTAAATAGTATTTGTCATGGTATCCTGCCGAAAGGGCATAGGTTCCAAGGAGAATTCTTCTTTTTACTTCTGTCCCGAAACCTTCAGCTCTTGTCTTCGAAACCATCGCATGCCAGTTTTCGCCGCTTTCTCTAAATCCGTACCGTGTTCCGTCGAAACGGGCAAGGTTCGAGGAGGCTTCACTCATTGCAATGATATAATATGAAGCAAGAGCGTATTTTATGTTGGGCATAGAGACTTCTTCCCAGGCCGCTCCGAGACTCTCGTACCTGTGTATGGCACTCCATACGGCTTTTTCAACATCCGGATGTATGCCTTCCCCGAAAAATTCTTTCGGAACCCCGATCTTGAGCCCTTTTACATCTTCGACAAGGGCTTTCTGGTATTCGGTTTTACTGTCAATGGAAGTGGAGTCTCGGCGGTCGTAGCCAGCTATCACATCCATAAGCACTGCAATGTCTGTTACGTTGTTTGCAAGAGGTCCTACCTGCTCAAGAGAATTTGCGTAAGCAACTACTCCATGTCTGGAAACGGCTCCGTAAGTCGGCTTAAGCCCAACAACTCCGCAGAAAGCCGCAGGACAGCGTACCGACCCACCGGTATCCGAACCAAGGGCAAAGGGAGCTTCTCCTGCTGCAACAACTGCTGCACTGCCTCCGGAAGACCCGCCAGGCACTCTTTCAAGGTCCCAGGGATTTGCAGTCGGTCCATAATAGCTGGTTTCCGTAGAAGAACCCATTGCAAACTCATCCATATTGGTCTTTCCAAGGATTACTGCGCCTGCAGCGAGGAGCTTTTCGATAACATGGGCATTGAAAGGAGGAATATACCCTTCAAGAATCTTCGAACCGCAACTGGTCGGCAGTCCGATTACGGAAATATTATCCTTTATCGCAATTGGAATGCCTGCAAGAGAGCCATTGTGCCCCTCAACATCAATTTTCTTCGCTTGCTCAAGGGCTTTTTCAGAGACCGTTATATAACCGTTAACTTTGCTCTTCCGTATAACTTCGAGGTAGCGAGCTGTTACTTCTTCGGCTGAGCTTTCTTCAATTTTCTCTTTAATCTGTGCAACACTCATCCATTTTGCCATCAAAAACTCCCCTCAGCCTATTTTCGGAACCCTGAAAGTCCCATCCTGTTTGTGTTCGGTGTTTGTAAGAACAATTTCCTGCGGGAGAGATTCTTCCACCACATCCTCCCTGAACACGTTATAGATCTCAGCCACGTGATAAGTGGGAGCTACATTTTCGGTCGTCAATTCGTCAAGTTGTCCGAAGTATCCCAATACTGAGTTAAGTTTTTCCATGTATTCGACTGTTTCCTGTTCGCTGATATCAATGCGAGCAAGCCAGCCGATGTGTTCTACATCTTCTTTTGTGATCATGAAAGTTCCTCAAAAATAGAATGATCCTGAATAGAATGCCGTTGGTTGCTGCATAATAGAAACAGGTTAATGGGATAAATATATATTCATCTCCCCATGCATACGTTGCCGCCCCCGAGTCAGCAGAGTTCCGTCTCGCCCTAGTTCCGTTTCGGGAGGACTGTCCGACTTTGCTCTAAAACTATGCAGTGTGCTGCCCGTTTGGCTACCCTAATTGTTTCGCTCAAGAAAGCTAATTTAGAAAGAAGATACTTAGCTGAGTCAAGAGGGTCAATAGGGGGTAAGATAAGCTGTTTTTCAATTCGCTTGGTGGGGTACGTTATGACGCGCGGAATCTTTGATTTGGATGGTTTGCCGTAAATTGATTTTGATTTGAACTTGTGGCTGGCAACGAGTAGGTTTTACTCGCTGCCGAATAGTATTATAAAATAGAAAAAATCCGGAATTTTTTCAGTTTGGGTGTTGCAGCAGCAGGCTTTGCGCTCTGGGTTTTATGCTTTCTGCCTTCTGTTAAGGTCGTACAGCTGGACTTTCTTCATTTTTGCGAGGTTAAGTACTCTTTCAAGTTCGTCATCGGTAAGGTTTCGGGCTTCGATGTAGCCGTTGTCTACGGCTTCATTAAAGATTTCGTACCCTATGGCTGAGCGGGCAAGAACTGTAGTCCAGCCTCTGGGGCTGCCAACTCCTCCGAAGGAGATGTCCGAATTTTCGGCGGTAAGATCCGTACAGAAGCGGCAGGAAGAGCTCCGATACTCGTCAAATTCGCTGAGGTCGAAGATAAGCTCCTTTCCATCTTTCAGAGTGACTTCGAACTTTCCTCTCCGGATTTTCATAGCATCTACGTTTTCCAGCATAATTCCATAGCTTTCAAGCACGGCTTTAATCCCCTCGTACGAGAAGGTATCCATGCAAAAGAGTCCGAGTTTGAGAACCTTTGCCCTCATGAAAAGATGCAGGAAACCGTAAGAACTTTTCTGCATTTTAGTAACAGCATCTATGTTACAGCTTGTCCCTACAAAGGCAATGCTGTTCATTCCCTGTTTGATCGCACTCATAAGGGCTTCAAGCGTCATAGAGTGCGAGTAGATGCTTCCGCTGCTCCCAAGAATCTCTTCCCTGGTTTTCGCGACAATGGGTACGGGTTTCCAGGGTTCTTCTTCTGAGCGGGTAGTAACCACGGCACAATCAATTAACCCTTCGTCAAGGGCATACAGTAGAAGAGAGGTTACGACCCCTCCGTCCTGGCCTTTTATTTCGGGAATTGCAGATTTTGCTGCGTATGCATACCGGAAACATCCTATAAGCCCTTCTTCCGTTGTTATGGTTCTTGGGCACTGGTAATAACAGACCCCACAGGCTTTGCAGGGACCTACCAGTTTTGGTACGCCGTCTTCGATAGTTATATATTCACAGCTTGCTGCGCAGGCTCCGCAGAGAGTACAGATGCCTGGTTTTATGATATCTTTTCTGAGTTTTCCAAAGGAAATTTTTTCTTTTTCACTAAGGCCTCGCTTGAGTCGGATTACGCTTTTTTCCAGCACGTCGAATTTTTGCTTGCATTCGGGACTGCAGAAATAATAGTTTTTCCCCCCGTAGTCCGAAACATATTGGGTATTGTCAGATATAATTTTCTTGCAGATAGGATCAAGTGGCATTAAGAACCTCCGATGCAGGTTTATGTGAGAACCTCAGGAAATGCCATAAGGTTTGTTCGTTATTCAGGAATGGCTTTAGTGCCAGCCTTAAATGATTATTAATATTATATTTATTAAGTGTATATTATATACGTCTTTTTATAGTTTCATCATTTATAATTTATGCTCTTTATAATTATGCGTTATATTTCTTCTTATAGGCATTTGTCAGGAGTTTACCTTGAAAACGTTGCTCTAAAGTCAATGGCATTCTCCAGGACATGTCTGAAATAAACGGAAAGGCCGTGATAAGAAAAGTAATGAAAGGCAGATAGTAGAAAAAAGACAACCTGGGAGCAGGCAGATACACAGAATAACTATAGATACTGAGTAAACTAAAGATGAAGAGAAAATTAAAAATAAAGAAAAACCGAAACTGGAAAAAGGTTTTAACCTCGTTGAATTCCCCATCTGAATATTTTAGCAAAGGTTATTATAGGCTTTCGTTAATCTTTCTTTAACTTTGCTTAATCATGTTCTTCTTAGATATTTTTAAGGCTCTGGAAAAGCAATATTTCAAAAATATCTTGATTAATGCTGGTTCCTGAACCTTAAAATCCGATTCATTCGACTGACTCTAGCTCAGTTCGAATAATTTTCAAATAGACTTTAATTGTCTTCAGATTAAGCTTGCAAATAGTTTGTCTTAAACTATATCTATGTACAGATCCTCAGGACGGAATTAAAAATGGCTCTGAAACCTAGAATTACAGAATCTCCTCAGGTTCGTTTGATTGATCTTAAGTCAAAGCCCTTCTTTATTGTAGCTTCTGTAGAAGTCGGAAATACCACAACCAAATCTATTCTTACGGCTACCAATATGGATACCGGAACGACCCATATCATAAATAAGGTCGTGAGGATGACCAGAGATGTCCGTCCCCCTAAACCCGGGGAAGCCGTGTTCGGGAAGACACTTACAGGTGTTGAACTCACTCGTGAGGCCATTGCAGACCTGGTGCGTAGTACCCTGACCGAATCGATGGAAAGAGCGAGTCTGGACATAAAAACCGATCTGGATTTTGTGGTTCGTTCCACTGGTGTTGTTGCAGGTTTTGACTCCCCGGACGAGGTAGGTGAATTTATCAAAGCCCTGGCCGACGGCTGCCTGATGGCAGGAGTCCCTCCCAGGAATATGACGCCTCCAATGTCCATTTCAAATATCTCTAAGAGGCTCCAGAAGTACAGCAAACTGGAACAGGTAATCTTTGATGGGGCTGTCGCAAGCGTAACACCGCCAATAGGCTCAACTGGTGTTGAGATCGTTGCAAACGAAATGGAGGGAGAACTTGCGACAGCAGGGATTAAGGAAGCGGCTAAACTTACAGATGTCGATTTCAGGAATCCCTGCATCTCGATCGACTTCGGGACAACCCTTGATGGAAGGATTACAAGCTCTGACCAGCCCTACGCAAAAACAATAGGAAATTTCTGCGGATATGCCGGAGCAATTCCTGATGCTATTATCCGTGGCTCGAAGGTCGTGGATTCAAAGGTAGGAACTGCCCTTGAAGTCTTTGAGAAACAGAAACCGCCTTCTTTTCTTACCTTGAAGATGAAGGCTAAAGCGATTGAGGCGTATGCAAAGCGTATTCATGAACTTATCATTATAGAAAAAGTTCCAAAGGGCAGAACGAGATATGGAAGCGTTCCTGTAAGACCGGATGCAGCCGAGCAGATAGGTGTAACACTTATAGGTTGCGACGTGGGAGAAAACGGCTCCGATATGGGCAAGCTCAGTGCTATAGGTATGGAAATCTGTAAGACTCACGGGCTTCAGGTTGTCTCTGCTGTCATTGACGAGGTTATGGCAGGCGTGGTTTGCAGGTTGATCAAGGTCGCAAAAGGAGAAAGGCTTATTTTTGAGGACACAACTATAGGAATCACAGGCAGGGCAGGTATTACAGGGAACAAACCTAAATTAATCCTGAAGTGCCTCGAAGAACTGAATCTTGATCCGAAAATAGACGAAAAGGTAGTCTTTGTAGATGACGGACTTGCCAGAGGTGCAGCTGTAATGGCTCGATGCATGAATTCTCTGGGCTCGCCGCAGAACCCTCTCGGCGGCAGGCATGGTGGAAAATGTATCCTTGCACAGAGAATAAAATTACAGAAAAGATGATACTGAATTATTGATACTGAAGCACCGGGAAATGATACCGAAGTACCGGCACTCATAAAATATTTGAAGCGCGGAGAAAATAGAAATATTAAAAGAGAAAATTTTAAAATGCAGGCAGAGGAATTATCCTCCTGCTCCCCCACCACCGGCTTTCCCGAGGTCGAAGCCCTGCATTGTTTCTCTCTCTTTTCTGAATCTTTCTTCCAGTTCCTCGGCAGTGAATTCCCTTTCTTCTTTCTTTTCTTTAGCTTTAAGCTCAGTTGGTTCCAGTGTTTCTTCCCTGTACCAGAGGTCTGTACCTTCGAGCAGAACCCACACCTTTCCCTGTTCGTCCTTTTTGATCTCAGTTACGCGGCTGACCGTATCACTGTTTACATATTTGACAGTGTCTCCCGCTTTGATGGGTTTCTTATTTCGCCCTACCGCTGTGATTACTTCAGCACCAGCCATGCTCTCACCTCGAGGGCTTCCAGGACTGGCATTCTAGGCCCTGCAAGTCCTTTCTTATAATTTAACTGCTTATAGGTTGTCCAGGCTCTCTAATAAAGTTTGTGTGAATTAAGGTTTTGGATATCTCAAAAACTTTTTTCCAAAAAGTTTTATCAAAAAACTATGTGGTTGCTCTGGAAGTATCATTAAGCGGAGCTTTTTTCAGAGACTTCCAGGGTTCAAGGAAAAGTATAGAATTGACATATTATATAATTGATATATTATATTCTTCTATTTTATCTTCTATCATTTTAACCCTGATTAATTTCCATCCTGAGATCTCCCATCAGGGCAACTCTTTCGGCAAAAGCATTATGCCTGTGAATACTTTCTTCATTGGTTTGCTTGATGGTAATTACCGCATTATCAGGAAGATTCGGAAACTCTCTTACTATATTGTCTGCCATAGTCCTTACACAGTCTTCCACAAATTTCGGGTTCATATGAGCAGTTTCCACAACGACTTTCTCGTCTGAGCGTTTTAATACCTCATACACGCTGGAACTCATAGAGCGCTCGATAATGTTGATAATACTTTCGAGGGAAACATCGAAATCATGCGCTACCTTAATTGAGATAATGCCTCTCCCGCGTTGGTTATGGGTAGCCATGGGGACCTTTTCCAGGAATTTTATAATCGTGTCCCTCTCAACTCCAAGTTCGGAAAGCTCGTTTGCAGCTTTATCTCGCATAATTTCCTGAGCGCAGGGGCAGGCTGTCATTCCCACAACTTCAGCACCTATCAGCTTCTTTACATCAAAATAGTCTTCGGTGCCCTCTCCCCTTACGGCAGATGCTTCAGCAAAGATATTTACAACTTCCTGGCATTTGATTCCGGTTGATGGAGAAGCACGTCTAATCATATATTCGCTTTTCATCCGAACTTCTGCCTGGTTAGCGTATTCATGCCTGCCAAGCAGATTATGTGCGATGTCACTGCAAAGCTGCTCAATTTCATATACGGGTGTACTGAGTACCTTTTCCAGCACTTCGTCTACAGCTTCGAAATTCCTTGAGAGGTTTGCTCCCTTTCGATCGGAGGGCAGGTCAACAAAAACGTCAAAAGTTGAGATCAGTACGATAGGACGTTTGTCTTTTCGCTTGATTTCAACGAGTTTTTTCACATTTGTTACCCCTACACGGGTAAGGTTTATAGCTATGCTTGGTTTGCTGGCCTGGACGTCCGGGAGGTTGAAAGTACAATGTTCCATAATTAACCAGATCCATGAAAAGATGAATGTTTGATTTTGTAAAATGAAATCCTGATAAATACGTAATTTTATTCCATTTGGAAAAATATAATGACCATAAGGAGTTATAGCATGTAAAGTTTGTGCTTTCCAGGTTCTTTTTCCAAAAGTACAATAAAACTTAAGCTTCAAAAGTGCCCAAAATCCATTTCCTGAAACTTATTTTGGACTGCATTTCTAACAAGATATAATTATTTAAATATTTCCCATTTTGCCAACAATATGGAAAAATTTAGTTTATATATCCTGCACAAATTGAGGCGAATTTTGCATAAACCAATAACTATAGGCAACATCCTGAAGAAAGATTTTATATACTTTAAAACTTAATCAGTGTCTAGCAATACATTTGCGAGGTGACCTTTATGTCCAACACAAGAAATTTTGTTTTACGAGACGAAGAAGGCAATGAGCACGGAGTTTTCACTGGAAAACAGCCTCGGCAGGCTGCCCTGAAAGCTGCAAACCGGGGCGCCGGGACTAAATCCAAACCGGATATCATACGCCTCAGAGAACGCGGGACAAAGAAGGTGCACGTTTTCAAGGCATGGAAGGAACTTGTCGAAGCCCCTAAAAACAGGCCTGACTGGATGCCTGAGAAAATCAGCAAGCCCTTTGTCAAAAAAGAAAAAATAGAAAAAATCGAATAAACCTGAACAAACTAATTTCTCTCACATGCCCTGAAAATCGGGGTTCTTTCTTTTTCTTTAATATCCAGATACGGAATTAGCCTGGACTGGTCTTTAATTTTTAACACTATCCGGGCTGGCTTATTTCCAGCACTTTCTCGAAATTAATCATATCAGTTTTGTTTTTTTACACGCTTCTTAGAGTTTTTATAAGTATCTTTAACGATAAGTTTAAAAATAGATTTTCTGATTCCTACATCATGGAACTGAAGAGAGAGAACGTACTCATTGAAGCCCTGCCTTATATGCAGGAGTTCTACGACTCAATCATGGTTATCAAAGTGGGCGGGAATGCAATGGTTAGCGCCCAGATCATGGAAGATATCATAAAAGATGTCGTGCTCCTGCGCTATGTGGGAATCAAACCCGTTATTGTACACGGAGGCGGCCCTGAGATTACGGAAAAAATGGAACGGATGGGAAAGAAGGCTGAGTTTTTCCAGGGCTTACGTATCACAGATGACGAGACTATGGAAATTGCCAGAATGGTACTTGTCGGGAATATCAATACTAAAATTGTGTCCCTTATCGGGGTTTGCGGAGGAAAAGGTATCGGGCTTACCGGTCACGATGGCAGAATGATCCTTGGTCATAAACAGGCTGCACAGAAGGTAGTAGTCGACGGTATTGAGACTGAAGTTGATATTGGTTGGGTTGGGGAGAGTGAAGTCATCAATCCTGACATCCTCCACATAGTGCTTGAGAACAGTTATATTCCGGTCATCTCTCCTATTGCTGTTGATGCAAAAGGTAATGCTCTTAATATTAATGCCGATACAGTAGCAGGTGATATTGCCGCAGCCCTGCGCGCAAAGAAACTCATTCTAATGACCGATGTCTCAGGCCTGCTTAGAAATATAAACGATCCAGGTAGCCGCATATCCCGTGTGACTCTTGAAGACATCGAGCCTCTTATCGCTGAAGGCGTTATACAGGGAGGCATGATCCCAAAACTTAAAGGCGCAGCAGTCGCAGTGAAAAACGGGGTTGAAAGAGCCCATATAATAAATGGAAGCGTTTCTCACTCCATGCTTCTTGAACTCTTTACTGATTGCGGAGTCGGAACCATGGTCTGCAAGTTGGAAAAGCCAAAAGAGTAATTATAGAAGGCCCCGCAGCTCTACAACTAACTCTAAATTTTTGATTAATTTTGATAAGGTGATTTAAGAGGAATTTTATGAATCTACTTATCAGGCCTTTCAGGTTAAGTGATGCCCAGGATATCAATGAAATGCGAAGGCAAAAAGAGGTCAGGGCAAATACCCTTACCCTGACTACCGAGACTATTGACTTTACAGAAGGGTTTCTGAGAAGCATGGGTGTTGACGACCATGTACTGATAGCAGAACTCGAAGGAAAAGTTGTCGGAATGGTAGGGATACATCTTCTAAAAGGTGCCAGGCAGAGACATTCAGCCTTCCTTGGAATTATGGTAAGGACTGAATATCAGGGGAAGGGTATTGGGAAGAACTTGATGGAAAATATTCTCGACCTTGCAGACAACTGGCTTATGCTAGTAAGGATCGAACTTGATGTCACTGCAGACAACGAAAAAGCTATCAGTCTTTACCAGTCTTCTGGTTTTGAGATCGAGGGGACGAAGAAGTACGCAATAATAAAGGATGGGAAGTATGCCGACCTTCTCATGATGGCCAGGTACAATATTCCCACTCAGTTCAAACAAAATGAGGATTTTTTATGATTTTAATCTAAGATGGGTGTTCCGTAGGTAAAGTCTTCAAGTTCCAGGACTTTCTTCCAGAGTTCTTTGCATTCACAGTCTGTTTTACTGAGGTCTTCCGGGTTCTGGGTGAGTGAGAAAGTCCTGAGAGAGTCTGCCGCGTCTGAGCTGCATAGTTTACAGTTATGAGGGCCGCGTTTTGAGCCTGCACCGACGGGATCTGACATGAGAGGGAGATCAGGATGGGTAGCTTTTGCTCTTTTCAGAATTTCTACAATGCTCCACAGCCACGGGGGGCGGTACTGCCCTTTTTCCCAGAGAGCTTCGACAAGCGTGCCTTTCTGAACATTGCAAAGGTTAATGGAAATTGTGTCAGCGTAAGGGGCTGCATCGTCTATTGAACGGACAATATCCTCGAGGGCCTGGCGCTCGGAGAGGAAGAGAGGCTTTAGCATCAGATATGCTTTTACCGTTGCCCCATTCTTTCTTGCAATTTCTGCGGCACTAATAAAGTCCCTGAAGGTAAAACCTTTATTAATAGAATCCCTGCGGATTCGGTCCGAGCTTGTCTCCAGCCCGAAAGCCAGTTCAAAGGGTTTATTTTTCAGGATCTTAAGACACTCCTGCACATTCACCTCGGTTACAAAGTTTGGACGGGTCTCCACAAGTACCTTGACTACCCTGGAGTCGTCTGCAAGAGTTTTGAGGATTATATCTCTTGCCTCGCGAGGTACTTCCTGCTCGTCAAGAAAACTGCCTGAGGTGAAAATCTTGACCATAAATTCAGGGAATTTCTCGGCTTTTTTCATTGCTCTTGCAAGCTGGGCCTTGTAATCCTCCAGAGTTGGGGGCTCACTTGCGCAGTCATAAACATAACCGCACATAGTACATCCTCCGGCTTTTCCCCATCGGCAGCCTGCGCTCTTGAAGATTATAGTCAGAGTCTTTACCTGAACTCCGTTTACAAGGTCGACTCCTGTCCAGCTTGCTGCAGGTTCGTCCGTAGGAGAAGGTTTCACTTTAATCCGCTGCCGGATTTCCATTACTGCTTTATTCAGGGTCATGGGCTTAAAAACTCGCTTTGTGGCTTGCTTTATAATTGTAAAAAAGTTCTGAAGCTGAAAAGCAGCTTCATTATTTGTATTCTATTCCTCTACAACTCTAATTCATTAAAGGTCTGTGCTTTACTCGAACTCGATTGTCGCAGGCGGTTTGGGCGTGATATCATAAACCACCCTGGCTACTTTAGGAATTTCGGAGGTAATTCTGGATTCCAGCTTTTTGAGCACATCCCAGGGAAGTTCGAGAGCCTCTGCAGTCATCCCGTCTCTGGATCCTACAGCTCTTACAGCTACAATCCAGCCGTACGCACGGATGTCTCCTTTTACGCCTGTTCCCTTTCCAAGAACAGCAGCGAAAGTTTGCCAGGGGCAGAACCTGTCCAGAAGTTCTTCTTCTACTATAAAGTTGGCTTCCCGCACAACCTCAAGTTTCTCCTCTGTAATCTCCCCGAGAATCCTCACAGCCAGGCCAGGCCCGGGGAAAGGCATCCTTTCACAGATCTCGTCAGGCAGCTGGAGCGCCCAGGCAACTTCTCGAACCTCATCCTTGTAAAGGTCCTCGATAGGCTCGACTATCTTCTTGAAATCCATTACACTGGGCAGCCCTCCGACATTGTGATGGGATTTGATTCCGCCTTCGGATTCGATCCTGTCAGGGTAAATCGTGCCCTGGATAAGATAATCGGCTGCAAGTTTCCTTGCCTCTTCCTCAAACACGCGGATAAAAGTCTCGCCTATAGCCTTCCTTTTCTCCTCAGGGTCAGTTATACCCTTCAGGGCTGCAAGGAACCTGTCCTTTGCATAGACAACATCAAGGTTCATGTGGGAGAAAATATGCTTTATCCTCTCGGTCTCTCCTTTCCTCATGAGCCCGGTGTCGATATAGATCGGCTGAAGCCTGTCCCCAATCGCCCTGTAAGCCAGTTCTGCACAAACAGAACTGTCCACGCCGCCTGAGAGCGCGATAATTGCTCTCCCATCCTTTATTTCCTTGCTAATTTTCTCAACTGCCTTTGGAATGAATTTCTCGGGTTTTACCATTGAAATGCTCCTTAAATGATACTAATAAATCCCTTTGAAAAAATGATCGTGATCAGTGAATTGTATGAGTATTATCTGGATTTGATTATATTTTATTGTGGTATATGAGTCTGTGCATGGGGGTTTTGATATTTAAAGGTATCATAAAAGAAGTCGTTAAATAAAAATCTCTATTTCCCCGAAACAGAATAAAATCCGAAATATACTTTTTGTATGCGAAAGTTACAAATTAGAAAGTGTATCCTCCTTTAATCCTAGTATGGACTTATTCCCAGTTCTGGACTTCGATTTCATATCCTACTGCTCAGTAACTTACTGGCTGGTAAGATCAGTTAAAAAAGTCGAAAATCCGTTTCCTGAATACTTTATGGAAGACTGGGTTTGATAAGGAAAAGCAAGTAAATTCCATACAAACAAAAACTTACCTCCTGACCTCTTCCAGAAAATTAAAAATTACAATTATATACAAAGGTTTTCCAAAAATATTCATATTAAAAAGATCGGAGAGGAATTGGTGATAGGAATGGGCAGTGAGAACTATGAACTCATCGATAAGCTTGAAAGTATTGCAAAATCCCTGGAGAGCCTGGCAGAGTCACAGAAAAAAATAGCTGACACTCTGGAGTGGATGGCAAAGGATAAGGGAGTTGTAGATTAAGACAGGCGAAACTTCTGGAGTAGGGAATAGTGTAGAAGAATAGCCAAAATGGAGGGCTGCGGAAAACTGCAGAAACTGGAAAAACAACTGGCTGGTAACAAAGCATAACTTAAGAGGAAGACAAGAAGTGCCTGGGTGTAGCCGCACTCCTCATCTTCCTATCTTTACCTCAAATCAAACCTTAATAACGTTGACGCCAGAAATCAATAAATCTCTAATTTATTTGTAATTTTCAGTCTTTTTCCGACTTTTCCCTGGATCGACTATTTCATTTTCCTTTCTAAACTCAACTATCTTAGCTCTACTACTTTGAGAGACTTAGGATACCTGTCAAGAGCTTATAGCCGAATACTTTCACCCCGCAAACCCGCAACTTAAATATGATGAGCTTAAAACATCACAGAGTCAGGATTCCAGACCCGGCGCACTTCTTTGTACTGGCGTCTGATTTATCATAAGATGGGAATAATCTCTTATAAACATGAAAATTATCTATTGTAAACAAGGGTAATGTCTATTATAAAAATTGAAATATTGAGGATATGGCTGTGCATGAGAGCATACCCCTATCCTGATTTCCCTGGATCTTCCGGGGTTTATATTCTGGCGTGACATTAATTCTACAGGTCAGGGGGATTTGAAAACGAGCACTGAGTATGATTTCTTGAGGGCGAGTAAACGCGAGCCTGAGCCCGGACTTTCTCTGTCTGCCAGAATGTATTCAGCCCTGCATCAGTATTTCGGATACACCTCCTTTCGCCCTTTGCAGGAGGAAATTATCAGGGACGTCCTGGAAAGAAAAGACGTTTTCGTGCTCATGCCCACAGGCGGGGGCAAGTCAATGTGCTACCAGCTGCCTGCCCTTCTCATGGAAGGAGTTACGATTGTTGTTTCCCCCCTGATTTCCCTGATGAAAGACCAGGTTGATGGGCTTGAAGCAAATGGGATTGCCGCAGCCTGCATGAACAGTACCCAGAGCGTCAGAGAAATTCGGGATGTTAAGACAGCTTTTCTCGAAAACCGATTAAAAGTTCTTTACGTTGCTCCTGAAAGGCTCATGATGCCTGGAACCTTTGCCTTTTTAAAGAAGGGGAGGGTCAGTCTGTTTGCAATTGACGAAGCGCATTGCATTTCCGAGTGGGGTCACGATTTCCGACCTGAGTACAGGAAATTGAAACTTTTGAGAGATCCGAAGACCGGATTTCCTGATATCCCGGTTATTGCGCTTACGGCAACAGCCACAGAAAGGGTTCGAGAAGATATCGTATCACAACTTAATCTTGATATCGCTCCGGAGAAAGGTCCTTATGTAGCCAGTTTTAACCGGAAAAACCTTTACTATGAGGTCAGGCCAAAGAAAGAGACTTTTTCCGAGATTGCTGACTACCTGCACAGGCATAGGGGTGAAGCAGGAATTATCTATTGCCAGAGTAGAAATAGTGTCGAAGCCCTTACAAAGAAGCTGAACCTTGCAGGTTTCAGGGCTCTTCCCTACCATGCGGGTCTTTCAGATACCGAGAGAACCCGGAACCAGGAGATGTTCATTAAAGATGACGTGGACATCATAGTGGCCACAATCGCTTTTGGGATGGGGATTGATAAGTCTAATGTACGTTTCGTAATACACTATGACCTTCCAAGAAATCTCGAAAGTTATTATCAAGAGACCGGTAGAGGGGGGAGGGATGGCAGCCCCTGCGAATGCATTCTTTTTTTCAGCAGAGGGGATCGCTTCAAGATCGAGTACTTTATTTCACAGAAGACAAGCGAAAAGGAAAAAGATGCCTCTCTTGTGCAGTTAAGGCAGATGGTAGCTTTTTGTGAGGGAAATAAATGCAGGCGCCAGACTCTGATGGAATACTTTGGTGAGGAAATGTCAGAACCCTGCGGGAATTGTGACTGCTGCCTTAGCCCGAAAGGTACCTTTGACGGGACTGAAGCTGCGAAGAAATTAATAACCTGTGTCCAGGAACTGAACCAGCGCTTTGGCACTAACTACGTTATTGATGTCCTCACAGGCTCAAAAAATAAAAAAATTCGGCAAAACCGCCACGAGAAACTGAAAAGTCACGGCATTGGCCGGGAGTTTACAAAAGAGCAGTGGAGGTCATTAGCCTCCGAAATGATAAATACCGGGTTTCTGGACGTAAGCGGGGCACAGTATCCTGTATTGAAGTTGACCGCCATGAGCAGGAAAATCCTGACAGGAACGGAGCGAGTAGAGCTTGTCTGTCCTGAAGGATTTGCGCCTGAAGCTGTAGAAAGCTTGATGCCTTCAATAGTTGCCGGTATAAAAGGCAAAAAAGCCGACGATTTGTGTCTCCCTGGAGAAGGTTCTTCAGAAGGGACTTTTTCAGAAAAATTTTCAGTTGCGGCTGATATTCTAAAAAATACAGAAATCCGAAAAGTCATAAAATCCGGAAAAGAGCCTGATCCTATTCTTTTTGAGCGGTTAAAAGCTTTGAGAAAAGATATTGCTCTAAAGAAAAATCTTCCTCCTTATATTATTTTCTCTGATACCACCCTTAAGGAAATGGCTACAAGATTTCCGCGTAACCCTGAGGAGTTTCATTCTATTACAGGCGTTGGAGAGCATAAACTGAGAAAATACGGGGATGTTTTTCTCAAGGAAATCGAAAACTATTGCAGAGACTATAGTTTGACGCCTCCCGAAAAATCTGAAAGTTCAGGAGCTGCTGCCGGTAAGGAGCTTGAAAATAAAGGGCTTGAAAAAGAGGAAATCCCCACAAGAGAAGTCGCTCAAAATAATAAAGAGTCCGAAGCTGAAATCGAGATCTCCGGGACTAAAATACCGGGTTCTGAATCTGATAATATGAGTAGTTCAGAGGCTAGCAACTCACTAATAAAAAAATCAAGGTATCTGGACACGAGCATTCAGGATTGGTCAGAAAGGAATTCTTCGGCCGGAAGTCCCAGGGAAACCGATTCGGCAGGAGTTTCGCCTGAATCAGGAATCGTAGATGCCACTAAAGTAGACTCTTTTGAATCCGATTCTTTTGAAACGGATTCTCTGCAAAGAACTTTCTCTCTCTTTAATAAAGGGCTCGGGATAGACGAGATTGCTGATATCCAGAGCATGAGTACCAGAACTGTTTTCAGGCAACTTGAACAGCTTGCTCTTTCTGGAAACGTTAGGGATATTGGAGGACTCCTGCCTCCGGAAAGACAACAGCAGGTAAAAGCTGCACTGGAAACTCTAGAAATCGAACTGGATTCCCTGCTTCGAGCAAGGATAGGTGAAAACTGTCAGGAAGAAGAAATGAAACTTCTCAGGGCCCTACTTCTGTGCAGGGTTTGCTTTTCACGGACCGAAGACGGTGAGTAAAGCCTTTTCCTGAAAATTTCACTATTTTTCTTCGATTTTTGTGATTTTCTGGCCTTTTTATTCTCATTTTTCTCTTTATTCCCGCTTTAATCTGAGCTCCGAGAATTGCGGCCATTCAATGTTTTTCCCATTTCTTTAACTCCAGAATCTCAGACAGGGTTCCACCTCTCTTGATTTCATCGAAGAGTCTTTTTTCGGTTTTGTTGACTTCTTTTGCCCTTCTTGCCAGTTCGTAGGCCCTTTCCACAGGAATTACTACAACACCACTTTCATCACCTACTATGTAATCGCCTGGCTTGACGGTCTGCCCGCCACAGGTAATTTCAGCATTGATTTCTCCAAAACCTTTGGGGTCGCCGGCATTAGGTACTGAATTACTGGTATAAATCGGAAGTCCCAGATTTTCGATTTCGTCAATATCCCTCGCAGCACCTTCTATTACCACGCCTGCAATTCCCTTATTTAAGGAACTCAAGGTTGCAAGCCCTCCCCAGCAGGCAATATCCTTGCTTTCGTTATAAATTACAATTACGTCCCCTTCTTTTGCAATATCAATTGCTTCCACGGTCTTTGCCCAGTCTCCGGGAAAAGCCTGTACAGTAACTGCGGTTCCTACCATTTTCCCTCTTACCAGAGGTCGAATGCCTTTCATTGCCCCTTTCCTGTGCATGGCATCGGAAATGTTTGAGGTGGATACTTCCTTTAGAATTGCTCTGATTTCCTGGTCTACAGTTCCAACGTTGCGAATTTCCACAGCATCCGGGGAGTCCACACTCTGCCGGACTTTTCTGGCGGCTTCAGTTACGTTGTCAGAACGGGTGATATTCCCTCCGACAATTACAATTCTGGCTCCAGCTTTGACTGCCTGTACTGCACTATTTGCATCAAGCCCTCCAGCAACTGCAAGCTGTACACCGACTCTCTGTGAGATTTCCCTGAGAAGCGATATGGGGTCTTTTCCTATCATCTGCTGGTCTATGCCTATGTGTACATTCACATAATCCACACCCAGAGCTTCAAGTTCGCCTGCTCTTTTTACAGGGTCAGGAGCCGAAATGAGGTCTGCCATTAACCTGACTCCATATTTGTGGGCTGAACGGAGCGCATCAAGTAATGTAGAGTCATCTGCACTCCCCAGCACAATAACAACATCGGCCCCAGCTTTTGCTGCCATCTCAACTTCCATAGCTCCCGTATCCACGGTTTTCATGTCTGCCAGAATCGTCCGATCTGGAAAAGCTTTTCTCATGGTGCGGATCGCATCCATTCCTTCACTTTTAATCAGAGGGGTTCCGATTTCAATCCAGTCCGCACCCCCTGCTATTGCTTCTTTTGCAATTTCTACCGAGCGATCCAATTCCAGAAGATCAAGTGCAACCTGAATTATGGGGACTATAGTATCACCTCAAGCGGAAAATCGAAAAAGCTGAAATTTTCAAGCATTTTTATATCAGCGGTCCTGTATATTTTTATTCCTGGTCTCTACTCCGAGTTTACTTTACTAAATTTTCGGTTTTTAGACGATTTGATTTCTTAATTTTATTCTTTTAATTTTATTTTTCGAATTTGATTCCCATTATCTTATTTTTATATGTGAGTTTTTCATTACCTATATTTCTTTTTATTTGCGACTGTTTTTTTGTGTCAATGTTGTTATTTTATATCTGACGTTCACAGATAAAGAATAAGCATGATAATCATCATACAAAATTTGATGAATATACAATATTTCCTGGGGGAGGAAGGTGGACAAAAACCGCAAACAAAATGAAAAAACAGCCTCAGAAACATATATAACCAATGAGGAACGCAAGCAGCTGCTTTCGGCTCTGCATTGTCGCCTTTTCTGGGTCGGCCAGCATATTCCGGATTACGTGGAATTTGAGGGAGAAACTTATCCTTTGCACAACTACGTGTGGGAATTGATTCAAAAAGATGAACTCAATCCAGCTGAGAAATCAAGGATAGATAAATGCATCGAAATTATCTCAGCAAAGGAAAAAAATGATGAAAAGGAACTGGAAGAAAGACCCCTTACTTCGGAAGAAGCAAGAAAACTCTATCATGAGACCGCAGGCTTATTGCGCGCAATAACAGATCTGAAGGAGATCGAAAGTGGGGCCTTTAAAGAAAAGACCAGACACTTCCAGGAACAGTTCGTTAATCAGAGAATTAAAGACGCAAAACTCTGGCTTGAATTTGTTAAAAACGTATCTAAGTGAAGCATCAAAACTGCGATATGGGGATAGGATTCAATTGTTTCAGTACTCTTAGAAATTTCTGGAGCAAAGGTTATATCTCTGAGAATCATTTTATGAAAACAGGATGTCATTTAAGAACAGACACGTCATCTCTATGAAAGATTTTTCGCGGAAAGAAATCGACTACGTTCTGGATACAGCAGAAAAGCTTGAGCCTGTAGCCAGAGGTGAAGAAAGATCCAGGCTGCTCGATGGAAAAATTATAGCTCTTCTTTTTTTTGAACCAAGCACAAGGACAAGGCTGTCTTTTGAGGTTGCTGCGCAGAGGCTTGGAGGACAGGTTCTGAACCTGGGTTCCGTCGAGGCAAGTTCGGTCATGAAAGGGGAAAATCTTGCCGATACGATTCGTGTAATCGGCAAGTATGCGGATCTTATAGTATTGCGTCACCCTCTTGATGGGTCGGCGCGCATGGCTGCTGAATTTGCAACCGTGCCTATTATCAATGGTGGAGATGGCTCTGTCCACCACCCTACACAGACTTTTCTTGACCTCTATACTATCCGCAGGGAAAGCCATCTCGAGGGCCTGAAGATTGCTATGGCAGGAGACCTGAAATACGGAAGAACAGTACATTCGCTCTGCCATGCTTTATCCCTTTACGGAGCTGAAATGACTTTCGTTTCGCCACCTGAACTGAGAATGCCTCCCGAAATTGTCAGGGATCTTCAAAAGAAAAAAATAGTCGTAAAAGAGGCCGATTCCCTTGAAGAAACAATTGGAGATGTTGAAGTTCTTTACATGACAAGGGTTCAGAGGGAACGTTTCCCTGATCCTGAGGAGTATGAGAAGGTTAAAAACAAGTTAAAGGTTACAGGCGACCTGCTGAGAGCTGCAGACCCGAATCTCAAGATTCTTCACCCTCTTCCACGGGTCAACGAAATCTCACCTGAGGTAGACTCTACGCCGTATTCTTGTTATTTCGAGCAGGCTTTCTATGGGGTTCCTACGCGCATGGCACTTCTTGCTCTTGCTATGGGAGTGATTGAATGAAGGAAAAACGGGACCTCAAAATCCAGGCAATTGAAAAAGGAACGGTAATTGATCATATAAAAGCAGGACAGGCATTGAATGTCCTGCGTATACTTGGGATTTCCAGTGCTTTTCGAGCGACTATCAGTTTTGTTATGAACGCGCCTGGCGCCAGAGGGAAAAAAGATGTTGTAAAAATCGAGGGCAAAGAGCTCAGCGTAGAAGAACTTAACAGGATTGCTCTGATTTCTCCGAAGGCTACCATAAATATTATAAGGGATTTTGAAGTAGTCCAGAAGAATAATGTTGTACTTCCTTCTTATGTTGAAGGCGTTGTGCGCTGCACCAATTCAAACTGCATTTCCAATAGCAGCGAGCCAATAAAATCCAAATTTTCCGTGCTCCAGTCAGAAGAAGAAGGAGTAACTCTCCATTGCCTGTATTGTGAACATGTAATTTCGGAAAATATAGCTGAAAATTTGCTTTGAATATTTTCGTGGAAAATTCTAAAACTAAAGATAGATTCAGAAAGACATCAAAATTGAGGATTATTACAGGGGTCAGAAAAAAATTTGCTATAACCGGAGGGAGAATTTTTGATCCGGTTAAAGTATTTCTACTTTGCTTAAAATTTTATTTTCGTTAAAAGCTTGCTCCGGTTGGAAGCTTATTTTATCTTGAAGCCCCACCGGAAAACCGGTGGGGTAAAGATTACGTTACTGACCGAGATGTATTAGATTTATTAGATTTGTTGATTCTTTATACTGAATTTCTATCGGCATTAATAGCCATTATTAAAGGCATCGAGCTTCTCGTACATGACTTCTCCTGACGGATACGTCAAGGTGAAAAATATAAACTCTTTCTGCCATGCGTCACTGCTTGCCTCTATATTATCTCCAAGCTTGTAGATTTTCATCCACC
>NZ_JBNAKP010000047.1:0-43529 GCF_049706645.1 Methanosarcina sp.
ACACAGAGCAAGAATCTCTTCACGTTTCATAAAAGAAAAAAATAATTCATTTTATATCCAATTTTTCCTCGGAACGAGGAAAAATTGTGGAGCCCTAACAAGGCTACCTGAATAGTTACTAATTTTTTTAATTTTTTTCTTTAATTCTCGATCTCTTCAGAAGACAGTGAAATAAAATCACCAGAATTGCTTTTAGACATTACCCGTAAAGTCTCCTAAAACTGGGCGAATAGATACTCTATTGAAAGCCAGAACTTTGAAAGCCAGAATTTGTATTCAGGATATCCTGTTAAGAAATTCGTGTTAGCATGTACTCTACTAGCATACCACATAGATTTAAATACACAAAAGTGCTATTTAGTATCACTAAAAGCGAACAAACCATACCTTTCAAAACGGACACCGAAACCGGCATTTACCACTTCTAATGATGCCGGTTATGATAAAAAGCCGGTTCTTCGGCTTCCTTCACTCCCGGAGGAGAGGGTTTTTACAATCCTTTCCCCGTTCCTCTTCTCCTCTTTACCAGTTTCGTTTTTCTTATCTTACGGCTTTTTCGTTTTCATCTTGTTCTCTGTCCTGGCTCGTGGTAACTTCTGGCAAGCTCACACATCTGTTTCGCAACCTCGATTGGGTCTTTCCCCACAAGAATACTCACCGGCTCTTTTCCAACCGCACCTGTTTCGTAAAAGACCCTGGGCATTTTTCCCCCTGCAGCCCGGATAGCTTCCTCGACCATCCAGGAAATGGCTTCTCCTTCCGCATCCTTCAGATTCTCAGGCTCACGGCTTCGGTCCACAACTGAAAAATCCCATCCTTTCTCTTTGCAGTAAGTTTTTAGAAAGTCGGCAATATCGGGATTATTTGCAAAATCTATAATAGACCTTATTTCAGGGTATTTTTTCCGGATTTCCAGCAGAAGGTGTGCCATATAGCCGGAAGCCCCGAACTTTATTTTTCCGATAGCTTTCGGAAATCCATCAACTACGGAAATTCTCCCGTCAACTGCGAGAACGTCTTCAGGAGTGGTTGATTCTTTTGATGCATAAACAAAATTAGTTCGAACTTCAGGAATCAAAACCGAGAATTCCGCACATTCTTCTATTTGTTCAAGCCCAAGGTATAAACGCCCTATCATGTCTATCTTTTCTTTGAGATCCATAATATCACGGCTCCCCATCCAGTTTATCTTATGATATCTCTCCCGCCTTTGCGAGTTTGGACTGCAACCAGTCGGACAATAGAATACAAAGCAATTTACAGGATATTAGTAATTGTGAATTTATTTTTTATTTAATATATATTTACCTGGCATATGCTTAATCGAAAAGAGTACTAACAATTTTAAAAAGAGCAGAAAAAAACAGAAAAATGTACAGAAAAATGTACAGAAACAGAAATAGAAACAGAAACAGAAATAGAAACAGAAATAGAAACAGAAAAAAGATGAAATTTAAAGTCACAGCACTTGTGAATGTCAAAGACTTTACCGGTAATGGGAGAGTTAGCAGGGATAATAACCTGCTAATCCCTGGGAAATAACCCGAAACCGCCGGTAACAGTAAGAGCTTATCCGGTACCGGTATCATTCGTCTTTAACTGGTAGAAATGGTACTCGTATGGCTGCCAGGTATCTTTGATGGTTCCATCGGTAACAGTCACGGTTCTGTTCTCCCATAAGACATCATACGCTCCATCCGGCACGCCGGTAATTGTTGCATTATTTGCCGTGCCATTTGCTTCAGTAAAATCAAGCATGCTTGAGGACGCAACTAATTTTCTACCATCCGCATCAGTAAACATATAAGCTGTAACAGCATCGATTGTGCCGCCCGGATCTGAAGTTATACTGGTTCTGCCGCTGGTTACGTCCGTTGTTAAAAGTGTCCGGTTGCCTTCCATAATCCAGGGCCAGACCTCTTCATATTTCGGCTTAAAATCGGCCCATCCGGCATAGTTTGGAGTATCTTCTGCGTATTTATAGGCATATGAAAAAACCCCCTGCGCTCCACCTAAAATTCCCATAACAATCTGACTTTCGTGACGATCAGCCACTTTTTGCTCAGTATTCAGGTCCGGATCTAAATCATTCACTTCAAGAGCCTGACCAAAGGCTTCTGTTGTTACATATACGGTTTTTCCTGCGTTTTTCCAGTCAGGGGCATTGGCAATTAGGTTACCATATACCCAGGCGTGCGGGCGTTCAGGATGAAATTTAGTGTAGGTCGTGAAATAACAAACATCCAGCCCCGGAATAAATTCTTCATCATCACGTCCGGTCTGCATATCACCTAAATAATCGCCAGCAACAGCATTGGGGAAGTATTCCTTCATACCTGTGTACATACTGATAAGCGTTGAAGGACTTCCTTCCTCATCAGGGAGATAGACCCCATAGAAATCATTATCGGTAACGCCTATATCCCTGACTTCTTTCCAGAAGCTTTCGGACTCCATTTGCGGGCCGCTAGTGGCTACTAAATATTTCGAAATTCCCAGCTGCTTGCCTCTGTTAATGTTATCAACAAACTGTTGTGGAGTTATGGAAGTGCTCCATCCAAGGTGAACAAGCGTAGCATTATCCGTTAAAAACTGAGTGCCGGTCTCCCATCCCATCATCCCATATGCCGGAACTGTGCCACGCGGATACGGAAATTCACTGTTGTTCGATGAGTCGTTATCCGATGCACTCTGTCCGTTAGATGCCAGTGCAGCCGATGAGCCAAGAATTAAAAAACAAACCAGGACTGCTGAAGTCAAGAATGTTAAGTGTGAACTATCTTTCCTCATTTATTTCCATCCTCCATTTCCTTCTCCTATCTGGACGTGTATTTGAGTTTCCCCGTGATTATTATAAATTTAGATAATATATATAACTGCAGGCAGATTCTGCACCGATTAAAAGCCTATCGAAAAGTTTCACTGGCATGCTGCATCTATGAAATTCGCAGTGAAAAGAACGCAGTACAGGACAGATTCTCAAGAGACGCTTACAGGATATGAAGAGACGTTTCAGGACGTGAAGAGATGCTGACAGGGCCTGAAGAGACGCTTAAAGGATTACGATACGCAGGAGGTGTTAGCGATGAAACTGTTTTCGCCCGACAGGGTGATCTTTGAGCCCAGGGCCCTGGACTATCCTCTTGGGCAGAAGATCTACGCCTATTTTGAGGGCACCTCTACTGAAATCATAAAGGCGCCCATTAAAAAGATATCCTCCTTTATTCCGGGAACCACCGGGGGACAGAGATACGCAGCCGGCAAGAAAACTCTTGTTGTCACAGTTAAAAAAAGCCTGAAATTCGACGTATGCAAACCGTCTGCCGATTTTGAATTTTCGCTGGTGACCGGCTGCCCGGCAAGCTGCGAATACTGCTACCTCTATACCACGCAGAGCAGCAAGCCCTATCTCAGGACCTATGTAAATCTGGATGAGATCTTCGATTCCATCAAAAACCATATCTCCCGCAGCGGCGACCGGCTCACCACCTTTGAGGTGGCAAGCGCAGGCGACCCCCTCGCCATCGAACACATCACAGGCAGCCTTGCACGGACAATCGAGTTTTTCGGAACCCTGGACAACGCCAGGCTGCGGGTCGTAACAAAATTCAACAACGTCGACCCCCTGCTCGGCCTGAAGCACAACGGTCACACCCGCTTCCGCGTGAGCATCAACTCCAGCTACGTCATAGAGAATTTCGAACACAACACAGCCAGCCTCGAAGAAAGGATTGAAGCCGCTTCAAAGCTCGCTTCAGCCGGCTACCCGATCGGGTTTATAGTTGCTCCCATTATGCTCTACGACCGCTGGAAAGAGGATTACCTTGAACTCTTTGAAAAGCTCCGCACCCGGCTTGATGCGGTCAAATCAACCGAACCCGTCACCTTCGAACTCATCCAGCACAGGTTCACCCCAGCCGCAAAGAAGGTCATACTGGAGCGTTTCCCTGACACCCGCCTGGACATGGACGAGAGCAAACGCACCCTGAAATGGGGAAAGTTCGGCAGGTACAAATATATCTATCAAAGGAAGGACGCGGTAGAAATCAGGGAATATCTTACTTCGCTGATTGGGGAGAGGTTTCCAGATGCCAGGATTGAATATTTCACGTAAGGCTTTTAAAAAAGAGAACAGCTAAAGTTGACAGGTTGGCAAGTTTACATTATCTTATAAACATGATATCTTTATATATGAATGTGCATATAGTGTGCATAAGGGATGCACATGATACAGGCCAGGATTAAACTGTCAGACAGAACAAATCATGTTCTGAACATTGTTAAAGCCAAATATAACCTGAAGGATAAGAGTGCCGCTATCGACTTAGTTATAGCTCAATATGAAGAGAAAATACTTGAGCCTCAATACAGCCCTGAGTTCATAAAGGAAATGCTGGATTCGGAGAATGATGAATTAATTGGCCCATTCGAAAACGCCGATGAATTAAAAGCATACATCAAGAGCTTGCCTGATGGGGATGAGTAAGCTTGTACAAATTACTGGTCACAGGAAAGCTTTCGAAATACTTGAAAAAATTAAACAAGAAAAATCGTGTACTATTCGAGTCATCTTCAAGAAAGCTGATGAATTTGTATCAATCCTCAGCATTATAAAAATTCAGAAAATAGAAGAGTATGCACATTTTTGTTAATACGTTTTAGATTTTTTGAGGTTCATGAATACTATTATTTACATATGATGCGATATCATCAAAACTCACTACATAACCTAAATCAATTAAATCTAAATTTTGATAGAAAAGACTTAGTCCTAAATCAATACAGTCTTCGGATATTTTTTTATCAATTTTTCTTTTGTTTTCTTCTTTTGAAACATGAAACAGGCTGTTCCTTCTATTTCTCATATCTTGAGCTTTTATACAGGTTTCTTTATCTATGATCCCCTGTAATTGTAGTGCGTCAATTTTTATTTGTGATGTCCAGTTTCTTGAAATTGTTTTTAAATACTTATTACTAAAACCGTTATTTCTCATCATTTTTTCCCATGTCAGGTTGAGAACTGCTTCAACAAACATCCACGTGTTAGCAAAAGATAACAGGTAATCACCGTGGAAATGATAGTATTTTCCATATCCTAAAAAAATAAACACGTCCCCAGTCTTTAAAATATCATTATTTTTTATAGATGACCAAACTAAGTTTACGGCCATGATTAAATCAAAAAGATCATTTGTGTTCAATTTTATAGCTTTATATCCCTTACCTCTTGAACGTGCTTTTTGTGAGCATACCACATAAACATCTTCTTTATGTGTTCCGTTTTCAAAGTTTATATCTGCAAGACGTATAAGTTCATAATCGTGGACAAAGTCAAAAGGAATATTAAGAATATTAAAAATTGATATTAGTTTGTTAAAAAATTCTAAAATACTGTCTTGGGTCTGTTTATCATCGGATTGGCAAAGTTCAATAAACCCATCATTAAAATTAATCTCGTTATCTAATATTGTAGCATTAAAACCCACTTGTTGATTATTTAAATCAAATATTTTTACTCTTGGTGAAAGCTTAAAGCAAGTATTTTTTAATGTCCACGTCGAACTGAGAATATCATCATCTTTTATATTTCCAATCCTTTTTAAGGCATCTGCAAATATTTTCGCGTCTTCTCCTGAATGTATGATTTTACCGTCATCGGTCTTTTCAATGTTTATTTCTTGTTTTTTAGTTGATATATGGATAATGCCTTTACTTTTTAAGAGATCTATCGATTCTTTTTTGGTGAGATCTCTCTCTTCTCCTTCCGCTTGAAACTTGATCTCGAAATCTTCTGAATTTTCTGCATCCATTTAAATCACCTAAATGAAATGCTACTACTCTAAATATCCGATATTATCAAAACTTCCACCAAGGCTTATTATCATTGACTTCGGGTAATAGCTTAGTATTTAGCTTACTGTTTTCCTGTATTAAGCTCTGAATATGTGCCACCTTTCTATACATTTTCTTGTTCGTTCTCGTTCTGGTTATCCTTTATAGTCATCTGTTCAAGAATGCCTGAAAATAAAACTTCTTTAGGGGTTAACCTAGCGCCTTAGAAACCAAGTTTTCCCAGGCTTTAACTCTTTCCAAAATATGGTTGTTAAGAGTAAAAGGCTTATCACCGGTATTTTGTTTCATTTAATGTAAAGTTCCCTTCGGAAACCCTAGTCTTTTCAATCAACATAAGAGATATTCATGATTCTTTGCCTAATTTCTTGAGAAATTATCCATATACTAGAAATTATGTTATCAAACATTCTCGCAAGTTTTTTAAACCGTCATTTATTATTTAATGCGCATGCCCTTGCTAAATCTATACTTTCTCGCCTTTGAGATTCTGGTTTTAGTGCTCTTTCTGGCCTGTCTGCAAAATGCATGGCAACGAGGCTCCTGGGTAGCCTGGCAACTTCTTGCGGGGGTGCTCTTCGGCTTGCTGCTGGAATGGGCTACAATCCAGCAGCTCGACGCTTACGAGTACGGAAGTTTTCTGGTAATGCTTGGGCCTGTCCCTGTGGTCGTTGGGGTGGCCTGGGGGACTATTATCTATAGCGTTTGCGCCTTTTCCGATAAAACCAGCCTTCCGGAATGGGCACGGCCTGTGCTCGACGGGCTGATGGCTTTGAATATCGACCTTTCCATAGATGCAATAGCCATCCGCCTGGGCATGTGGGATTGGGGAAAAGGTTTTGATTATCAGTACTTCGGTGTTCCTTACAACAACTTCTGGGCATGGTTCTGGGTTGTGTTCTTTTTTTCGGCAAGCCTTCGGTTGCTGTCAAAGCTCCCTGGCTTCTGGGGGCGCTGGTTCTCCCCTGCAGGAGCTATAATCTGTGGCACGACAGGCGTGCTTATTACCAACGAGCTCATTACCAACATTCCCAATGACCTGATACATTATGCTACTATCATTGCAGTTTTAGGGAGTGCTCTGCTATTGATACTGGCACTACGCCCGGAAGTCTCGGTCCGGTCTCAGGCTGCATTTGTCTTTCTTGTGTCTCTCGGGTTTCATGCCTATTTCCTGATAGCTGGGTTAGTTTCAAGCGCCATCCTGGACCCACCCTTTTTGCTGGTGGTAAGTGTAGTTATGAGCATAATAGCACTTGGGCTTCATCGAGATGCTCTAAATTACTGGTATCGGTCGAATAGAGAAAGCAAAATAGAGAAAGCAAGTAATTAGACCGCCGACTGACCCCAGGATTGAACGTAAAATAGACTCCTGTTAGTCTATAAAAAGCCAAACTAAGAAAAATGGTAAGATGATTCCGAAAAAATGGCTTTATAGGAAATCTATCTGAATCATCTTCTGTTTTGTAGAAAACCTAATTAAATCAGCTTCCAGAGGCTAAAAACGAACAAAACACACCAGATCTATGAAGAGATAAATTAACATAAAAAAATCTTCAATGTCTCTTTTATCTTGTATATAATTTCTATTTTCATACATACTTTCATTGTATTGAAAAGAATATTCTAATATAATGTTAAAAAGAAATAATATAGTGTTCAAACAGAAATTGAGAATATTTCCTATTCAGGTGTTAGTAAATTTTTGAAACTGGTTAAAAGTCGGGGTGAAGAATATGGAGGTAAAAGAAATAAACAGCTATGGACAGGAAATGGTTGAATGTCTTAAACTAAAAACCTCTCCTGTCGCAGTAAAATTAGTTCCGAAAGGAGGAGAAATTCCAGCCGGAATTAAAAAAGTAGGCGAGGTTATGACTCACTGCCAGTTCATTGACAGAGTGAGGAGAACAGGAGAAGAATTCTATACCTCATGTGAAGATCACATGTGTAAAATTGGATCCGGTACACTCGGCCTTAATGAATTACCTGCAGAAGTGCCCAGTGGAGAATCGTATTACAAAGAATTTGGGCTATTTAGCACCCAGGGAGCTGCAAGGCGTACCGCAGAAATGATGCCTGTCCTTCCATCCAGTTCTACTGAGGTTGTTATGTATTCTCCCCTTGAGAAAACTACATTTGTGCCAGACATTGTAGTACTCCTCTGTAACCCAAAACAAATCATGATACTCATCCAGTCTTATATGTACAGGAACGGAGGAAGGCTTGAAGCAAGTTTCACAGGAACGCAGAGCTTATGCGCTGAAGGTATTGTGCAGACATACAAAGAAGGCAAAATAGGGGTTGGTTTCGGTTGTCTCGGCAGCAGGACTTTTTCTAAAATGGAAGATGAAGAAATGATTATGGGCATTCCTGTTGAACTTCTAGCTGATGTAGTTTCAGGCCTCAAGGAAATCTGCCCTAAATATGGTTAAAATTCTGCATCTTTTCACAAACAGTTCTTTAATTTTTAAGTTATTCCAGAAGATCCTGATCCTGAGAACTCGTAACGGGTTATAAACACAATGCCTCAAAAGGGTAAATTGGCATAGAGAAATTAAAGCAGGCATACAAGGGACAATAAACTTAAAAGTATAAAAAATGGATGAGAAAAATAAGTAGCAGCTATCAAAACCTGATATTATCCGGAGGAAGTCAGTGTAGGAGTGTATGTACTACCTCAGTTCAGATCTTATAATTGTATTTTTCTTTGATAGAGTTCATTACTCATAATTTACTTGTTAGTTCTGAGAATCAGGTTACTTCTGAGAATTAAATTCCGGTAAAAATAAAAAATAATAAGTCTGGAATTGAGTTTAAAAGAATAATAGATTTGGAACTGAGTTGGTATAAGATGAATATAATATTAGGAGCAACAGGCCAGATAGGTTCAATGCTTGTGAGCAATCTTTTGAAGAAAGATCAACCGGTAAGAGCCGTTATTCGGAATAGTTCTAAAGTACAGGAATTAAAAAATAAGGGTGCTGAGGTTGTTATTGCAGACTATTTTGATGCAGAAGCCTTAAAAAGAGCCTTTCAGGGAGGAAGTTCGGTTTTCCTGCTAACTCCTGAAAATCCGGAATGTAAAAACTGCTTAAAAGAAGTCCGGATGATTATAAACAATTATAGAGAAGCTGTTTTATCATCCGGCGTTACTAAAATCGTTGGTTTATCTTCTATGGGGGCACAGCACGAAGCAGGAACCGGGAATCTGATGGCGTCTTATATACTGGAACACGCTTTTTTCGATCTTGAAATTGAACAAACTTTTGTTCGGCCTGCTTATTATTTCAGTAACTGGCTTGGATATTTGGAATTGGTTAAGGAACATGGCATACTGCCAACTTTTTTTCCACCTGAAATGGAGTTGCCAATGATAGCTCCACCCGATGTTGCAAAATTCTTAGCTGATGTAATGATCTGTAAAAATCCACAGGAAAGAATCTATGAAATAATGGGCCCCCGTGCTTACAGTTCTCTAGATATTGCAAACATATTTAGAGAAGTATTGAACAGAAATGTAACTTTGCAGCAAATACTACCTGAAGAATGGGAGAGTACGTTACTACAGGCCGGGTTTTCAAAAGATGCAGCGGATAATCTTATTCTTATGACAAAAGCAGTTATTGAAGGAAAAACTAAAAATGATGCACTTAATCCGATTCGTTTTTCTACGGATTTCAAAACTTATTTGAAAAATTTTGTATAACCTTTTTCAATCAAGAACTGCACCTGTTCTTCCGTGAGGATCTCATTCTTAGAGATTCGTATAGCTGAATTCAATCATATCAACAAGACTTACTGCTGGCTGCTCTCAGATCCTTCAAACTTGAAAACTTCGATCGGACGTAATTTTCCAGACCGTATTTCCATTCCTTACACTCAGGTCTGCCCCTGTTAATGAACATTGCCTGATGGGTGCAGCCTCCCATACAGATTGGCAGCATTTTGCACTTCACGCAGTCAGGGTACTCGAAAGGTTCCCAGGAAAGCCACTGGATCTCGCGGTTTCCTTTCTCCTCGTTTTGTCGTGTCAGGTCGCCGATTTTTCCGATGCTTGCGGTCTTGTTGCCTATTTCGGTCCAGCACTTGTACATATCCCCGTCTGGATCCAGGACAAAAGCATTCGTCCGGTTGGCGTCGCAGGCGCGGGCAAATCTTGGATAAAAGGACTCTCTGCCTGCCTCGAATCCCATAAGGTTCAGGTTTTTATAAAAAGCCTGGTTTGTTCGCGAGAATTCTTCGGTCAGTATACAGGAACTCTCATACGACTTGCATCCCGCCGTGTAGGGTATAACCTGGCCCAGGTAAATGAATACGTCACTCAGGTCGTTCTCCTTTAACACGTCTAGGAGCCTGCTAACATTATCAATATTGGAGCGGTCAATATTTACGCGGATATATGTCTCAATACCGTTTGCCTTCAGAAGCCTGATCCCTTCAAGAATCCGGTCGAAGGTCGGGCCCTTGCTCCCTTTGAGCATTCGGCGGCTGTCATGCACTTCGCGGGGTCCGTCCAGGGTAACGTGGATAAACTTAATATTGTTTTTCTTAAGGTTCTGCACGGTATGAGGGTCTTCCGAAAGCAGGTAACCGTTAGTAACCATGCCGGCCGAATATTCAACTTTATTCTTTTCCGTAATGGCAATTATGCTCTGTGACAGATCAAAAATAATTTCCTTTGCCAGGAGTGGCTCTCCGCCATACCAGGTTACGAATATATCTTTTCCTGTCTTTACTATCTTTTCAATATAGTTGAGTAAATCCTGTTTTATGTCGTCTGTCATGAAAACGTTTTGCTTACCCTGCCCGATCTGGCCTTTATCCGATTGATCCGGTCGCTCAAAGCAGTAGGAGCAGGCAAAATTGCAGGCTAAAGTGGGAGCTATAACCAGTCTGGCCAGAGAGCTGTCATATTTATCACTGTTATAGGCAAATTTGACCATTCTCAGCTCATCGGCAGTATCGTCAACGACAAATCCTCCCCTTTGTAACTCGTCAACGAACCGCCTTTCGTTTTCTGGCAGGAAAGCGTAATCAAACTGAGGAATGTTCAATAAGTCTATACGGCTCGTTTTCACCTCAGCCAGTGCTGTAGTAAGGCTGTTGAAAATTATTGCCTTTTCCGGGTCATCGGTTGACCATACAAAATTATAAACTGACGGTTTCATTTCTGTAACTGATTTTTAATTCGTTCTTTATTCTTAATTTGTGCTTGATTCTTAATTTGTACTTGATTCTTAATTTGTACTTGGTTCTTTATTTGTACTTGATCTCTAATTTGTACCTGATCACCGATATTGCTTTTACACTCGCAGAATCCGCAACCCCCTACACCGTCGCATCCGATACACCCGCCATTGGCTGCATTTAGTTTTTGGGGTAATATCAGGTGGACAATATCAGCAGATTCCTCCACGATTTTAAGTTTCACATCCTGATTCGTTTCTGCTTTAGAGATGACCTCTTGCTTGGACTCCTCGCGGGACAGTTTGTCTGCCATTTTGATTTCCTGTTTAATTTTTCTCATTACTTTTACCCCCTATCAATTATTAGTAAGTGATTTTATTTTCAAACCTGAGTATACATCCTAACTTATAGCATTAATTAATAATGACTATTAGTATAAACATTTAACTACAGATCTAAACGTCAGTTATAGTTTGTCAAAAATAATATCTGTCTGTATTTAATTTTACAAAAAAAGGCATTTAAAAATAAACTGGCTGGTCCTTCACGATTCCCGGGATTTTTGCAATCGACGTTAAAAATAGACTAATTTTTGTGTTCGAGTGAGATATTGTTTTATGTACTTGCAGATCATTCAGATAGTAATATATTAGAGGTGTTTTGAATGTGTTGTTCTTATCTTATAACAGTGAACCCCAATTCCGATAATGAATTTTATACATGCGATGTTTCCCCAAAAAAGGGTAAGTTACCTGCCGAAGTGATACTGAAGTACTGCAAAGGCGACTACGAAAATTGTCAAAGATTTATGTACCGTTCACGTTTGATGGGGTAATAAAAAGGTTCAGGCTTCTGTAACCCTTAACCTGACTGTTTTTCGGTTTTTGTTTCTGTTCTTCGTTGTTGTGAAGCGCACTAATATGCTCTCACTATTTCATGCTCTCACTATTTCCCAGCATGTTTTGGTGAGCTTATGAAAAAGATCAAGGCAAGTTTCAGATATATTATTTTGTTCCCCACATTAATCCCCGATAAGGATGCAATACTGGAAATTACATTAACGTTGCTGCTCATTAGCAATATGGGGGAAAAGGAAGAGAAATGAGTATTACTTCCTGTTTTAAAACGAAAATCGTAGCCTCCAGGCATGCCATCCCTTTAATTTTTATGATACTTTTTTAGGTAAATCAACAAAAATTCTGTACTTTAGAAACTCAACTATTATTCCCAACTGGACATCTGGAAACATAATATTCATTTTTGGGATCTGATCATCAATTACTTTGAAACGATTATCTTGAAATATTATCAAGTTAAAAATTAACGGTACTTTGGAGGAAGTTAAATATGGATTTTAAAGACTGCATTAAGTTTGCAAATGAAACACCTGTTTGCTATCTAGCAACAGTAGAGGGAGATCAACCTAGAGTTCGGGCACTGGGGTTCTGGTTCGCCGATGAAAGCGGATTTTACTTTCAAATTGGAGCTATGAAGGATATGTACAGGCAACTTCAGGCAAACCCAAAAGTAGAGGCATGCTTCTGGCAACCCGATGAAACAGCAGGAAAAATGATGAGAGTTGCAGGTAATATAGAATTTGTAGATGATCCGGAACTTAAGAAGAAGGTCCTGGAAGATAGGCCATTTCTTAAAGAGTTTGGTCTGACATTTGATCATCCAGGGCTTATAATTTTCCGCATTGCTAAAGGTGAAGCATATTTTTGGACAATGGCAACTAACTTGGAACCTAAAAAGTTCATTAAATTTGGCGATTAAAATATTTTCCAGAAATAGTATTTTCAATTAATGAGCTCGTCCCAAAACCAATTTTGGTCTAATTCAGTATGTTTTCAGGATCATTTTTCAGGATCAAAAGCTCGATTGACTATTTCAAATTTTAGGCTCAGATATGTACTTTTGAGTTTGGGATAGCTCTCTCAAAACCATATTTTTTCATATTTCACAAACTTAACATCTGGCTCGATCTTGAATTCAAATCAGAGTTTTTACGAGCTCATCCCAAAACTCAAAATTGGATCTCCAAATCTCGAATTTTGAACTATCAATAGGGTTTCCTCATGGAAAATAATTCTGAAACTTTCATTAATTTAGGAAAAACCTGGTTTTGGGACGAGCTCAATATAAAAACATGATTTATACAAACTGGAAATGGTAAGTAAACTTTTAACCTTTTCAAATTTATTTAATAACAATATTCTTATGAACCCACAACTTTCCAACACAACCATCACATTTGATAGTCATACAGCTAATATAGTAACCAGTCTTTGGAAACTTGTGTACCGGATTTTTCAGTGATGGAGTAATTTTTGTTCCTTCGAGATGGGTTCCATCTCCAAAGTCCCATCTGATATATGTCTCTTTACCTTTTGATAGATCCTTAAATTGCACTATTCGCGGATCACTGGTTGAAGCGGCTACCGCCGTATAATCAATACGATTACTCCCGCTGGATAGACGGGCTGTCGCTGGAGGAGTTCCTGCACCAAGAGGAGTGGGGGATACATAACACGTTGCATAGGCTTCTGCAGACAATAAGGTCAGCATTAGTAATATTGTGAAAACAGATACTATTATTTTCCATACAGACTTTGTATTATTTTTCATTTATTACCTCCTGTTTTTTTCCTTTGTTTGATCCGGGAACGCCCGTAATCAAAAACTACAGGAAAAATTAACATATAAACATACTTATTTTCAGGAGATTAAATAAAAAACGCAATTCGAATTTAAAGCTTTATAATGCTTTATTTTTTTATCTAAAAGATTATAACATTATAAATTCATTCAATCCTATTCTCAATTGTTACAAGCTAAAAAATATGAATTATTAGATGCTTATATATACTAGATCTTAAGACAGTTTTTTATTTCCAGCAAGAATCAATGAAATCTCCACAATTTACCAGAACTCCATCAATTTGAGGCACGTAAGTATGACCCATTACATAGTACCTACAGCCACACTATTCAACATACCTCCTGACCTTCTCATTAATCCTCTTAACCTACTCCATATGCATATGTCTTCCAATACGCTCAAATAGAGTCTTAAAAAAGGTGATAAATCAGGGAGAGATAGTCTTAGATTGGTTTATAGAAGAAATAACCGAATTTTCTTTAACGGCTTTGACCCCTTCTAACACTTCAGATACCTTAATCTAAAATAGTCAAGAACTGCCTGGGACTTATTAATTGCCAGCTCAAAATATTCACTGGAACAGACTGAAGGGATCTGTAAAAAAGACGAATCTAAAAAATCGCACAATAAATCAGATAAACTATACTGTTGTATCAAAAACAAGCTTCTTGACTATAACCGTCTTTCGGCAGCATTAACAGGACTTATTGATGGCTGCTCTAAGAGCTTCAAACAGGAAAACCTGGCTCGAACGTAATTTTCAGACCGTATTTTCATTCCTTGCATCCGGGTCGGCCTCTGTTAATGAACATGGCCTGGTGGGCGCAGCCTCCCATGCAGATTGGCAGCATTTTGCACTTCACACAGCCCGAATTCACGCAGCCCGAATATTCGAAAGGTTCCCAGGTCAGCCACTGGATCTCGTGGCTTCCCTTATTATTGTTTTGTTGTATCAGATCGCCAATTTTTCCGATGCTTGAGGTCTTGTAACCTATTTCGGTCCAGCACTTGTATATAACCCCATCGGGATCTAAGACAAAAGCATTCGTCCGGTTGGCATCACAAGCCCTGGCAAATCTTGAGTAGAATGGCTCTCATTCTTCAATACTTTGCGGAGTTTTCGGTAGATTGCAAAAATGGCAGGATCACGATTCTCTGGTTAGCATGAGATATATCCGAATTTTTTTAATGACGATGAACTAACGGATATAACAAAATGATTTACTCATCGAATACACTAAAGCTAACATAATCTTATTAATCTGATATTTTTATGTGTGGTATGTGCACATAGTGTGCATAAGGACACATATGATACAAGCCAGGGTTCTCAAAAGATGCAGTAAATAATCTTATACTTATGACAAAAGCAGTTATTGATGGAAAAAGTAAAAATGATACGACTAATCCTATTTGTTTTTCTACGGATTTCAAAACTTATTTGAAAAATATTATATAATATATTCATTGAGGATTATTATTTTCAGTTCTTGCCGGACATAGAGTATGGTCAGTGAACCAGAAACACCTCTTACATCCAGAGCATGTTTTTACAGGCTCGCTATTTATCACATGATTGGCAAACTCAGGGTCAGCTAACATGCCCCTGCCAACAGCAGCAAAATCCACGTAGTCATTTTCAATCAAGAACCGTACCTGTTCTTCCGTGCGGATTTCATTGACTGCAATAACGGGAATACCTGCTTCTTTTTTGATCTTATAACCACTATAGGCTATAGGACTGCATATGAAACCTTCCGGAACCGGGTTTGCCGGAGGCTGCATGCCAAATGAAATGTGCAGTAAATCAATACCTGCTTTTTCAAAAGCTCTAGCTGCTTCAATGCCATCCTGGCTTTCCGGTAAATATTCACCCATGCGCACGCTGACAATAAAATTTTTGTGAGTATGGTTCCGAATCTCCGGTATAACTTGTGTTAAAATTCTTGCTCTGTTTAGAACGTCGCCGCCGTACTGGTCGGTTCGGCGGTTGTAAGAAGCATCGAGAAACTTGCATAAGGTAAATCCGTGGGCGAAGTGATATTCAACGCCTTCAAAACCGATTTCACAGGCGCGAAGGGCTGCCTGCTTCATGTTCTTCTGCATCGAATGAATTTCTGCAACTGACAACTCATTAATGTCCATATTGCCGCAATGAAGCTGCATCATTATCGCCGCACCATGTTCATGGCAATTGCTTGCAATTTGCTTTAAAGCTGCAATATCACCTGTTGACCACATCCCGGTTGAATCTACAGCCCCAAATACGCTGGTGGCCTGCACAATAATAAGACCGGCACCGCCTTTTGCACGCTTTGTATAATGGTCAATGTGCTGCTTGCCATAATAAGATCCGTTATCCCCATGAAAGGAAAAAGTAACCATAGGAGGCATTACAATTCGGTTTTTAATGTGGTTTCCACGAATCACTAATTCGTCTGTTATCTTAACCATTTCATTTCCCCGCTATATTTCCTTGCCAACTTCTTTCCTGTAGAGCCAGTAAATTATAGTTAATTTCTTGATTTCTTCCTTTATTGGTTTTTGCCGCAAAAATTCGGATAACGAGTGTGTATGAATGCAAATGTACCTGGAGGGACATTAGTAAACGAATAATATCCATTGCTATCAGTGTCAGTGCCATCCCAATCAAAATAATCGCCAACGTCGGCATTAAATAAGTCAATATGAGTTGACGAATTATCAATTAATGGTGTTTTTCCATCGCTATAAAAAACTGTACCCGAGACATTATGTTTTTGTCGAGAAAGTTTTACTTGCCCGAATGCTACCGAACTGAAGAATAAAAGGTAGATTATCACAAGGGTCATTAACGCTAAAATTAGCCTTTCTTCTTTCAGGTTAATATTCATTATGAACCTCGTTCTTAATTTTTACTCATTAAAAACTGAGAACTATAACCTGGTGAGGGATCGGAAAGTAAAAACTATTAAACGGTTAATTGTAGTCCCGAACGTAAATATTTGCACTTACTTTATAACCACGGAAGGCACGGAAAGTACGGAAGAGCTGTGCCCCGATTTCCTATATTCTGTGTTTTCCGTGCTTTCCGTTGTTAACCCTTCGCTTGAGATTGGTGAAGAAATTTTAATCCTTGATTATAAATAAAGCTCGTAAGGTTGAAAGAAATAAATTTTTATGCAAAAGCCTGCTCTGTTCAATACTCTGTTCAATATACAGGCGCGGCTCACATACAGAAATCCTTTTGCAGATTTTCAGCAGCTTTTTGTTAATTTAATCAATAAGTATTATTATCACTCAAAAAGCTAGTTAGGCTCGGCAATTTTTCTGAGCACGTCCAGCATCCCATCAGGTTTAAAAGGTTTTACTACAAAACCCATAGCGCCTATTATCATGGATTCCGTTATCAGGACCTGCTGGCCAAGGGAAGAAAACATTGCCATTTTTGCTTCCTGGTCTATAACAAGGAACTTATCCAGCAACTTTTTCCAGTTCATATTGTCCGGCACATTATCCGGCACCATTATATCCATTAACACGAGGTCTGGCTTTACTTCCAGATACCTTTGAACGGCTTCCTCCTCATCAGCCACCTCAGCAACCACTTCATGCCCGTGCTTAAAGAGAGTATCCCGGATTGCCATCCGCATAAATTCGGCATCTTCTACGATCATAACCCTTGACATTTAGCTTCCTTCTTTTTTATTTTTATTAAGATAACTATATTATTCTGCGATTTCCACGTATACTCCTTTTTGTTGAATACTCCTCAGCCTGCCGGTAGATTCGAAATTTCCAATAACTCTAAGTCATTCAACTGTCTTATTCTTTTTGGTTAGTGCGGAGAATCAGCACATCCGTTCTTCCAGCGCATTACACAAGCTCATTTAAATTCTAATAAAGTCGAAATTTTACCCCCTCTCAACGAAGAAAAATAATATTCTTTGCCAATAGATTAGCCACTTTGAGTCAATTAAAAAATACTTAGCGCAAAAAGCACTCTGCAACAGAGCCAAATATGTACTCTTTATGCGCCTGCTATCCGGCGAAGAACTATTATTTATGCAGTGGAAAATAAATATAAAAATTCGTTCTGTGCTACAGCATAATGCCTTTCTTTGAGGGAATACGAAAGTGGGAGTAGAGATGAAGTTTTATGAAGATTGAAGACTGCATAGCTGATTTTCAGATACCCCGATACCTCCATTATATGGACAGTGCGGCAACCAGCCTTATTCCTGAACCTGTAATAGCTGCAATGAACGAATATGACCGGCAGTACCGGGCCAATGTTGGGCGGGGAATGCACAGGCTTACAAGGGTTGCAACCCAGAAATATCAGGACGCACATGATAGGGTCAGCAGCTTCATTGGGGGGAACGAAGGCACGACAGTCTTTACCAGGAATACCACCGAAGCTATCAATATGGTTGCGGCCGGCCTTGACTGGCATTCCGGAGACCGAATAGTCACAACTGGAGCAGAGCACCACTCCAACCTGCTTCCCTGGCTTCGTCTACGCCAGGAAGGCATTGAGGTAGGAATTATCCAGCCTGGCGAAGCCGGGATTTTTGATATCGAGGCATTTGAAGAAGCAATTACCGCTAATACAAAACTGGTTGCGGTCAGCCATGCCTCAAACGTACTTGGCACCGTGCAGTCTGTCCGGGAGATTGCTGACATCTGCAAAGCGAGGGGAGCCTATTTTCTGGTTGACGGGGCACAGTCCATACCTCATTTTCCTGTGGATGCCAGGCGCATGGGATGCGATTTCTTATGCTTTTCAGGCCACAAGATGCTCGGGCCGACCGGCACAGGCATTCTGTGGATGCGTGATGCGGTTATCTCTCCCCTCATACTGGGCGGAGGCACAGTAGAGGATGTCACAACCGAAGGATATACCTTAACCGGGGGCTACAAGCGGTTTGAAGGGGGCACCCCGAATATCTCAGGCGCAATCGGGCTTGCGCAGGCTGTGAAATATCTCGAAAACCTGGGGATGGATGCCGTATTCCGGCATGAACAGAAGCTTACTGACCATCTCCTTGCAGGGCTTGCAGGGATCGAGAATGTCACAGTCCACGGGCCGGAGAATGTGAAAAACAGGATAGGAGTTGTCTCTTTTACTATAGATAAAATTCATCCCCATGAAATCGCTTATCTGCTTGATGAAAGAGCCGCAATTCTTGTCCGTTCGGGAGATCACTGCTGTATTCCGCTAATGAGGCATCTTGGGCTTGAAAACGGTACTTTGAGAGTAAGCCTTTACCTGTATAATACTCTGGAAGAGGTTGACCTGCTTATTGAAACCATTGAGGAAATCGCACGCATCGCATAAGACGTATCTGAGGATGTGAGAATATAACCTGGGAATATAACCTGGGAATATAAAGGCATAGTCTGAGAATGTGAGAACAGGATCTGGGAATATAAGAAAATAGTCTGAGGATGTGGGAACACAAACTGAGGGTATGGGGATACGCTCTATTGATATCTCCGGGAATATGAGCTGAAGAAATAAGAATCTGGTCTAAGGATAGGTGTAAGGATGTACAGCACGGTTTCTTATATAAAAATTGATGACGGATCAATTCTTCAAGCCTCTCATGAGGTTGTAATGGAAGTGCCTCTTGCAGTCTTCGTCAACGGGCGCCACGCTCTAACTGCCATGATAAGCCCGTCAAGGCTTGAAGAATTCGTGACAGGATTTTTATACACGGAAAAGATAATCAGCAAACCTGAAGATATCGAGTCCCTGCGCATAGAAGAGCAGGGAGAGGGAGAAGAAAATAAAAGTACCAGTGGACTGAGTGCAAATGTCCTGACAAAAAACCCTTTTTCGATCATGCTTTCAGGCAAAACCGTTCTTTCGGGATGCGGCGGCGATACTTCATATCTTGATGCTGACAGGCTTCCGAAAATCCAGTCCGACCTGGTCATTGAGCCTTTCGCGGTAAAAAATATAATGAAAGACACGCTGGCTTCCGAGCTTCACACCAGGACAGGGGGAATCCATATAGTAGGGCTTTTTGGGCCGGAGGGCAGGCTCTGCATAATGGAGGATATAGGCCGGCATAATGCTCTTGACAAAGCAATAGGTTACGGGTTGAAGCATGGGGTGGATTTTTCCAGGACATTTGTAGCTTCTTCGGGAAGGCTCTCCTCAGAGATGGTAAGAAAATGTCTTATAGCCAATATCCCTATTATTGCATCCAGAGGTGCAACCACCACGCTTGCCATAAGGCTTGGAGAACAGTCAGGCCTTACCATTCTCGGTTTTGTCCGGGGCCAGAAAATGAATATCTATACAGGAGCAGAAAGAATCAGGAGCAAGTAATTTGCCTGCAACCTTTCCGAAGGAAAGCTTGACCAGAGGAATTAGGAGTGATGAGTCTGCGTGTCATTGATTTCCGGGTGCAATATTTCTGATTGCGATCCCTGCAACGCTGGCTGTATACGGATTGCCTGGTAAATACTCCTTATTGAAGCGCTTGATACGACTGTAGTATACACAAAGCTGCGATTTAAAACGTCTATTGAGGAATCTTATGAATAATCCGTTAAAAGCAATAAGAGAAACAAAACCCCTTATACATCATATAACGAACTGGGTAACGATTTACGACAGCGCAAACATGACAAGAGCTTTTGGCGCACTGCCCGTAATGGCGCATGCCCCTGAAGAATGTGCTGAGATGACAGGGATTTCATCGGCTCTTGTGCTTAACATCGGAACCCTGACATCCGAAATCATTGATTCCATGCTTCTCTCGGCTGTCGCTGCAAACGGAAAGAAAATCCCGGTCGTGCTTGATGCCGTCGGGGTCGGGGCTACGAAATTCAGGGACGAAATGGCTGCAAAAATCCTTGGTTCGGTCCGTATCGATATTATAAAAGGCAATTACTCGGAAATTGCAAAACTGGCAGGCGAAAGCGCCGAGACAAAAGGGGTTGAAGCAACTTCAATTACTGCGGACCCTGAGAAAATCGCAAAAGAATTTGCAAAGTTAAACTCTTCCGTTGTCGTGATGACAGGAAAAAAGGACATCATAAGTGACGGAGAAAGGGTATTTGTTGTAAAGAACGGGCATGAGCAGATGGGGTCGATTGTCGGAACCGGATGCATGGCTGCATCGGTAATAGGTTTGTTTGCTGCAGTAAATCCTGATTACTGCGAAGCCTCCAGAGATGCTTTATGTTATTTTGGAATTGCAGGGGAACTTGCAGCCGGGAAATCAAGCGGGCCCGGAAGTTTCAAGGTCAACCTCTATGATGAGGTGTTCAACCTGTCGGATGAAAAAGCAAAAAGTATGATGAATTTTGAAGAAAAGTAAGTTCAGACTAAAAAAGAACTGTAAACTTAGAAGAGAAAGGAGAACTACAAGTTTAGAAGAAAAAGAAAAACCACAAGTTTAAAAAAAAGAGAAGAACTGTAAATTCGGAACGAAGTAGATTTATAAAAAAGCCTTTTTGAAAAAAGTATAAACCGGACAGATTTAAGCATATGAACCAGAAAGATTTCAGCCGGAAAAATTCCCTTTTAAAAGAAATCGACTTTTATCTCGTGACGGATTCCGCACTCTCAAAAAAAGGAATTTTATCCGATGTCAGGGAAGCAGTCGACTCAGGTTGCAGGATTGTTCAGTACCGGGAAAAAAATAAAAGTACGAAAGCGATGGTCGAAGAAGCCTCCGAAATCAAGAGAATATGCAGCGGCAGGGCAATATTCCTGGTAAACGACAGGATCGACGTTGCTTTAGCAGTTGATGCGGATGGAGTCCACATTGGTCAGGACGACATGCCTCTTGAAATAGCAAGGAGGCTCCTTGGCCGGGATAAGATAATCGGGCTCAGCACCCATGGCAGAGAAGAAGCAATTATGGCAGAAAAAACCGGGGCTGACTATGTAGGTCTTGGTCCTATCTTCGATACAGCTACAAAAAAAGATGCTGGAGACGGAATCGGTCCGCTTAAGATAAGAGAAGTCAAAGCTGCAATAAAGCTTCCTGTAGTTGCTATCGGCGGAATAAATAAGGAAAATTGCGAGAGCGTTATTAAAAACGGAGCTGACAGCCTGGTCGCAATTTCTGCAGTTGTGTGCAGTGACGATGTAAAAAGGGAAACTAAGTATTTTATTGATATTATCCGGAAAAACAAAACGCAATCATGAGATAGCTCATAGAAAACGTATCAATCAAGTTGATTCCAAACCCGTTTCTATTCTCTAATCCTCAGAATTAATCAGAAATCAGAATTATCCAGGAATCAGAATTATTCAGGATTCCTTTCATAATCAGAAGTTTCATTGGTTACTTAAAATCCTAGGTTCAAAGGAGTAATTTGGAGTTTTGGGATCGGCTTATCTATAGAAATGCTTTTTAAATCATTTACTCAAAACACATACTTTTCCAGAACAAGCTCCTTCACTTTCCAATTCAAGCGTTGAGTGTTCTATGTGATGTTTTTCTAATTCGCTTTTAATAGACTGCCTCACATTATCCGGTTTTTGTAGATATTTGTCTTCGACAACGATATGAGCTGTTAAAATATCCGTTTCTCCTTCCAGAGACCATATATGGATATCATGGACCATTCTCACTCCTTCAATCGAGAGGATAGCTTCCTTAACCTTATCAATGTCGATGTACGCCGGAACGCCCTGTAGAAGAAGGTTAAATGTCTCCTTTGCATTTCTTGAAACTCCCCATAATACAAAAATCGTGAATCCTATCGTCATTATGGGATCAATAACAGGTTCGTTCCAGAACCTGATAATTATTGCTCCGATGAGCAGGAATATCCATCCCATAATATCTTCGAGAAGATGCCATGACAAGATTTTTTCTTTCTGGCTCATCCCCTTCTTCAACCTGAAATATCCCAGACCGTTTATGATGATCCCAATGATTGCAATTAAAATCATTCCTTCGGCATTTACGGGTTCCGGATTTATCAGACGCGGTATGGCCTGGGACAGTATGAACAATGACCCGGCTATAAGCACAATAGTGGCAAATACCGCAGATAAAAGAGATAACCTCCGATATCCGAAAGTCATTTTACTCGTTGCAGGCTTTTTTGCTTTCTTTTCTGCAAGCCAGGCACTATTAATGCAAAACTGTCAGCAAAATCATGCAATGCATCAGCCAGCAGTGCTAAACTGTTTGTTAAGAGTCCTCCTATGAATTCTATAACTGTAAAGAGTATATTCAAAGATGCAGCAAATCCCACATTTTTTTCCCTATCTCCCATAAAAAGTACTTCTACCCATATCGTTATTAAATTTTCTGTATTTTATTTAATTTAAAACAAAGAGCGACTGCCCAGTTCAATTGGGCATTTGTTTCATAGAGCTCCAGATGTCCAGCTTAATAGAGCTCCAGATGTCCAACTTCATAGAACTCCAGATACCTGGCTTATGATGTTTAGACAGTAGGGTAAACATTGTTTGCCTCTGGCATACATATTTTCTAAACACTACTTATTAGATTCATTAAATCGGTTTATTATAAATACAAAGTTATCTATATATTAAATTCACATATGTGAATCCAAAATTTAAAAGGTTCATGACTTTGCAATAAAAACCAGTAACATTAATAAGCCTTATATTCCGGTTATTGATAAAAGTCCCCATGCATATGAATAAAATCCACTTATCTTTAAAAGAAATTCTCTTATAATTTTAAAAAAATCTACTTGTCTTTAAAAATTCTACTCGTCTTTAAAAAACCCATTTATATTAAAAAATACTCAGATACTTGAGACAAATACATTTTCTTTGTAAACCTTAAATTTCGTGATGCTATACTTTGCTAAGAAAGCTATTAATTGCTTCTTGGGATAAATTATGGAAATCGTTAGTGAAATAAATTCTCTAAATTTTTTAAAAAATGAAAGACTGATTATTTCCGAACTTTTATCAGTAATTTTTCCCTGGTTTTTTCAACATTAGAAGTTTATAATTTAAATATGGGATAACAATGAATGGAAAACTTCTGAGATACATACAGCAAAATAGGGATAAAATAGGAATATCCCTTGTAATTATTTTTTTCTCAATTTTACTGGGAATACTTATTTTTCAATCTATAGAGTCCGGCTTTTTTTCCAAGCCGTCAAATAAAATCGTGTATGTGGCTGCCGATGGAAGTGGAAACTTCACCTGTGATGGGATTGATGATCAGGTAGAGATAAATCAGGCTCTTGCATATGTTGCAGAAAATCCGGAGTATTCAACTGTTCACTTGAAAGGTAACACTACATACGTTATTTCTGACAGTATTCTAATTGAGAGCAATACAGTCCTTGAGGGAGACCGTACAGCTGTAATTAAACTTGAGGACAATGCAGACTGGACAGTGGGCAAGCCCGTGATAACACAGATGAACAGCGACGGAGTCCACAGAGTCACAATAAAAGGATTCGAAATTGACGGGAACCATGACAATAATAAAAATGAAAAGAGAGGGCAAGGATATTACAATATGATCCACTTTCTTGATTCTAAGCATATAGACGTTCATGGTATGTATATGCATGACGGTCACGGAGACGGGCTAAAATTAGAGAGAAGCTCCAATATCAAGTTTTACAACAACAAAGTGTATAAACTGGGACATGATGGTCTGTTTGCCATTGATAGTAAAAACATAGAAGCCTGGAAAAACAGAATTACCTGCAGAACTAATGGCGGGCTTAGAGCAATGAACTCAAACCACGTAAAATTCCACGATAATGTAATCGATTCTTTTTACCACTGGAGTGCAGGCGGCGCTGGAATTCTGATTGAAAAAACGACAGGCGTCGTTAATGAAGTAGAGCTGTATAATAATACTATCAGTAACACTTATGGGCCCGGGATATGGCTGATAGGATACGAGGACTCATACTCCATAAAAGAGGCAAAAAATGTCCATATACATCACAACACCCTCTACAATACCGGTACGAATCCAAGTATTAATTGGGTAGGAGGGATAGTGACCAGTGGGTTTTTTGATACTCTTATTGAAAATAATGTATTTGACGGGATATATCATGGAGCCATTATTAACATGTATCCTTCTTCCGGAGATTTAGATCACTCGGTTGATCTTTCCCCTCAGGGAACGGGATATAAAACTATTGTCCGCAATAACATAATTGTTGGTACCCAGAAGCGCACAAAGGATCCTGATGGGACAGGATATGCAGTAATTAATTATCTCCCCGAGACACATAAAATTGTGCTGGAAAACAACTGTATATACAACAATTCGGGTGGAACTTATAAAAACGCAAGTTCAACTACAGACATCTATGCAGCCCCTCTCTTTGTAAATCGGAGTAAACATGATTACCACCTGAAATCAAACTCTCCCTGTATCGGTGCAGGATATTCTTCATCAGGCTCTTCAGGGTACCCTGCCGAAAAAGGTAATAATAAAAATATAGGTAGATACGACTAATGCTGGAAGCCCTGGATAAATCCGTTTTATTATTAAGCAGATATGATTTTTCAGGAGTATTCTACCTCTTTTTTGAATCGGTCCCAGCTCCAGGGCTCATCGAGGATATTAACATTAACGTTTTCTATCCCGCCCGCGCTCAGGACTTTTCGCCGCACCTGCTCCTTGAAGTACTCGATCATGGGACAGGAGCTTGTTGTCAATACAAGGTTTACGTCGACATTTGGCCCGTCGATTTTTACTTCCTTAACCAGGCCCAGTTTGACGATATCCATTCCTACCCCAGGGTCGATCACGTCTTTTAGCAGGGAATAAATTTGCTCATCTTTAAGTACTGTTCCTTGCGGAGTTTCCCCATGTCCGGAAATTAATTCTTCGTGTGCCTGGAACTCATCTTCTAACCTGCTCAGCCGGTCAAGCATCTGGCTTATCACAATAAGTCCGGGATCAGGCAGCTTATCATGGTCAAGTTGCCCTGTAGAAACCGGGGGACGCGGCTCCGCAATCCTTGCAGGGACTCCCACGACCGTAGCTCCGGCCGGGACTGGCCGGATCACAACCGAGCCTGCACCTATTTTAGCCCCTCTTCCAATAGTAATCGGCCCAAGTACGGCTGCTCCTGAACCGATAACCACGTCATTTTCAATAGTGGGATGACGTTTTGTCCTTTCCAGGGCTGTCCCGCCTAACACAACCCCCATATATATCAGGACGTCATCTCCCACTTCGGCAGTTTCTCCGATCACCACTCCGGACCCATGGTCTATGAAAACTCGTCTTCCAAGCTTTGCCCCGGGGTGGATCTCAATACCTGTCAACATTCTGGAGATATGAGAGAGCAGACGGGAAAGAAAGTAGAAGTGTTTATTCCAGAGCGAGTGGGATACCCTGTGTATCCAGATAGCGTGCAGTCCCGGATAGCAGCAGATTACCTCAAGTGTAGACCTTGCTGCAGGGTCTTTTTTAAAAACGGTTTCTATATCTTCTCTGATTCCCATTCGAAATCTTCCGGTTTTAATTCTCAAATCTATGATCGATCAGCCAGTCGTCTGACAATCTGTCAAATAATCGAGGATACTTCAATTAAACAGTTGGTGATAGCTTAGTCAAACAGGTCAGTGCTCAGATAGCGCTCTCCCGTATCCGGCAAGATCACAACAATTGTCTTCCCGCTCATTTCTTCCCTGGATGCAACCTGCAGTGCAGCATAGGTAGCAGCGCCTGAAGATATTCCTGCAAGGATCCCTTCTTCCTTTGCCAGGCGCCGGGCTGTAGCAGCGGCATCGTCTCCGGTAACTTTGATTACCTCATCGACCAGCTCAAGCCGAAGTACATCAGGAACAAAACCTGCACCGATTCCCTGGATCCTGTGCGGGCCAGTGCTCCCTCCGCTGAGCACGGGAGATTCGGCAGGTTCGACTGCAATTGCCTTAAAAGCAGGTTTCCGTTTTTTGATCACGCTGGCAACACCTGTTATAGTTCCGCCTGTTCCCACACCTGCTACAATTACATCCGCTTTGCCGTCCGTATCTTTCCAGATCTCTTCGGCCGTTGTCCTTCTGTGAATTTCAGGGTTTGCAGGGTTCTGGAATTGCTGGGTTATAAAGTAAAGCGCAGGATCGTCGGCAGCCATTTGCCCGGCTTTATTGACTGCCCCTCTCATCCCTTCTGCTCCCGGGGTCAGGACGAGTTCTGCTCCCAGAGCCTTGAGCAGTTTTCTTCGTTCTACTGTCATTGTCTCAGGCATAACCAGTATGAGCTTATAGCCGCGGGCCGCACAGACGCCTGCAAGTGCAATGCCGGTGTTGCCGCTGGTGGCTTCAACAATAGTGGTGCCCTCTTTGATTTTTCCTTCACGTTCGGCTTCTTCAACCATTGCCAGCCCGATTCTGTCCTTCACACTGCCCATAGGATTAAAGGATTCCACTTTCGCTAACACATCCGCATGCAGGCCTTCTGTTATGCGGTTTAGCCTGACAAGAGGTGTATTGCCAATTGTCCAGGTTATGTCGGAATAGATTCGCCCCATATTATCTACCGTCTCCTGCAGCTTATTTCTTCCAGGCTCATGTAGTTTTTATTTTCCCTTTTATTCCCTTAGACTATATTATAAACTGCCAGTGATGTATGTTTTTTCACTCAAACCTTTTTCAGGCAATTACAGTTTCTCGAATTTCACTTCAATCAGCCTGAAAATCCGGAATTGAGCGGCCAGTACTGCTGCAACATACAGGCAATTCACAGAAATTCACAATTGTGAATTCATCTTATCTTAAATATAGTTATCGAGAACATATTTATTGAGCTATTTCTTATTGAAAAAACATGCCTGCAAACTGAAGAGATACCGGCAGCAGGAAATAGAAAAACGATGAAGGAACCGATAAAAGTTGGCTCTACGCTTCGGATTCTGGTCGGTCTTCGGTTTTATCTTCCGCTTTATCTTCTGTTTTATTTTCTGCTTTATTTTCGGTTTTACCTTCTTCTTTATATTGCATTTTGTTGTTGGCCTGTTCTTCCGGGCCGCAGCCGCTATTGCACTTCTTTTCAATTCCTCTGGCACTTACGCAGATCTCACAGATCCTTACTACAAAGTCAGAGGTCTTATTATCGATCAGGTCCTGAGCAAGTTTTTCGATCAATTCTTTCGTCTCGCCCTGAAACTCGATCCTGTACCCTCTTTTTCCGGAAATATACTGGGAAACTGCCGATGGGGCAATCCCCAGCAATTTTGCCGACGTTGCCTGTGACTGTCCTTTTTTCACAAGTTCGATTGCAAGACTGGCCCTTATTGCGGGGACCAGATCCCACACAATCTTCTGACACGGAGTTTCCATAGCTACCCTCATTTTTAAGGTTTACAATTGAGAACAAATATACCTTATCCACATATATTTATTATCAGTGAAAAAAATAATAATAAGATTGTCCGGACAGACATAAGAGGAGGTAAAAGTTTTGAAAGACAGCTCAACTTCTAAAGTTTTCAGAATTCTCCGAAAACGTTCCGGATTTTCTCCTGCATATCCATTTTTTCCGCGTATCTCATGATAAAACTTAAATAGTCACAATTGTTATGATTATTCACAATTGTGAAGGTGAACAATGTGACTGTTGAAGACAGGGCCATTTACATGGACAGCTCGGCTACAACTCCTGTAAGAAAAGAGGTTGTTGAAGAGATGCTTCCTTATATGACAGAAAATTTCGGAAATCCTTCTTCCATTTATGAGATAGGAAAAATCTCAAAACATGCGATAGACAAAGCCAGGAAAAAAGTTGCTGATGCGCTCGGGGCTGAAGAGAGTGAAATCTATTTTACATCCGGAGGCACGGAATCCGATAACTGGGCAATTAAGGGAATAGCCTTTGCAAACCGGAATAAAGGAAAACACATAATCACCTCTTCTATCGAACATCACGCAGTCCTGCATACCTGTGCCTGGCTGGAAGGGAAGGGCTTTGAGGTAACATACCTGCCTGTGGACAAATACGGAATGGTTTCCCCTGAGGGGCTGAAGAAGGCGATTCGAGAGGATACCATCCTTATTTCCATAATGCTTGCCAACAACGAAATAGGGACAATCCAGCCTTTAGAGGAAATCGGAAAAATTGCGAAAGAAAACCGGGTATATTTCCACACGGATGCGGTGCAGGCAATAGGCCATGTCCCTATCGATGTCAAAAAAATGAATATCGACCTTCTCTCCCTTTCAGGGCATAAGTTCGAAGGCCCAAAGGGCTGCGGAGCTCTCTACATCCGGAATGGAGTAAAAATAGAGCCCCTTCTGCACGGTGGAACCCAGGAAAAAAAGCGCAGGGCCGGAACCGAGAATGTCCCTGCTATTGCGGGCCTTGGAAAAGCTATAGAGCTTGCAGCAGCCGAAACTGAAGAATCAAATAAAACCCTGCTGGAGCTGAGAGAGCGCCTTATCATAGAGTTTCTGAAAATCCCGAAAACCCATCTCAACGGACACCCGACACAGAGGCTTGCAAATAACGTAAATGTCACGTTCGAATACATAGAGGGTGAATCGCTTCTGCTGCTACTGAATGCAAAAGGAATTTCCGCGTCTACGGGAAGCGCTTGTAACTCGACTTCTCTCGAACCCTCGCACGTGCTTACAGCCTGCGGAGTCCCGCACGAAATCGTTCACGGTTCACTCAGGCTCAGCCTCGGAAGGATGAACTCCGAAAAAGATGTGAACAGGGTACTTGAGGTTGTGCCTGAGATCGTGCAAAAGCTGAGAAATATGTCCCCACTGACCCCGAAAGAGTACAGAACCCTTTGAAAGAAAGCAGAGCACGATACAGGCGGAAACTGAAATACATTTGAAATACATTTGAATAAAAACTCTGTCTTGGAAATCTGCTTTAGAATAATTTAAGAATTTAAAGATAGCATTGGAGGACAACTAATGGACTACAGCCTTAAAGTAATGGATCATTTTTCAAATCCCAGGAATATGGGAAGCATTGAAAACAGTGACGGAATAGGAGAGGTCGGGAACGCAAAGTGCGGAGACATAATGAAAATCTATCTCAGGATTGAGGATAACCGGATTGCGGAAGTGAAGTTCCAGACTTTCGGATGCGGAGCTGCAATTGCCTCAAGCAGCATGGCAACCGAACTCATTAAAGGAAAAACCCTGGAAGAAGCCTGGAAACTTTCAAACAAAGCCGTTGCAGAGGCCCTTGACGGACTTCCTCCGATAAAAATGCACTGTTCAATGCTTGCAGAAGAAGCGGTCCATGAGGCAATTAATGATTATCTCAGGAAAAAAGGACTTGAGCGGTGGACAGAATAAGATTAATTCCGTGTTTTTCCGGCTAAAGTGAGATTAAAAAAGATTATTTGTGAAGATGAGATTAAAACCAGATCAAAACAAGATTAAGACAAGGTCAAAACCAGATCAAAATGAGATTATCTGTCAAAATGAGATTGTTATGGAGAACCAATTACTTATTGAAGAAATAAAAAAACTTAAAGCCGAAAGGAATGCAGTAATCCTTTCTCACTTTTACACCAGACGCGAAGTTCAGGAAGTTGCGGATTTTGTCGGGGATTCCCTTTCCCTTTGCAAAGCCGCAGTTAATTTAAAAGCCGATGTCATAGTCTTTGCAGGCGTTCACTTCATGGCAGAATCGGCATCAATTATTTCTCCTGAAAAGACAGTTCTTTTACCCGTACCCGATGCAGGCTGCCCTATGGCGGATATGGTTACAGCGGAATCACTGCGGGATGCAAAAGAGAAACATCCCGAAGCCGCAGTCGTGAGCTATGTGAACAGTTCGGCGGCCGTAAAAGCCGAATCCGATATCTGCTGCACATCGGCAAATGCGATAAATGTGGTAAATTCAATTGAAGAGCAGGAGATTCTTTTTATTCCGGATAGAAACCTGGGAGCTTTTGTATCCCTTCATACCGACAAAAAGATACACCTCTGGCCCGGGTATTGCCATGTTCATGATAATATCAGTAATGAGAATATACAGGAATTAAAAAAGCTGCATCCTGATGCCGAATTTCTTGCACATCCCGAGTGCAGGCCTGAAGTCCTTAGCTTTGCAGACCGGATTCTCAGCACCTCAGGAATTGTAAGAGAAGTGGGAAGTTCAGGTTCCACGGAATTCATAATCGGAACCGAAAGGGAGATTGTTCGAAGCCTGAAAAGGAAATACCCGGATAAGAAATTTTATCCTGCTTCCGAAAAGGCTTTTTGCTACAATATGAAAAAAATCACCCTCGAAGCTGTCCTGAACAGCCTGCAGAATATGGAATATGACATCCACGTTTCGGAGCATATAAGGGTGAAAGCCAGAAAAGCCCTGGATAGAATGCTTGAGATTAGTGGAAATTGAATACTGAGAAGGGCTTCAGCCTCTTTTCCTTTAGTTTTCACGAAATTTTTTTCACGAAAGATTCCCGGTATTCTAGAATTTGGGCTTTGTTTATTATTATGGATAATTATTTATATTATTATTTATTATTATGAGTAATTAAGTGTATTTACATTTATAATTTTAATAAGTAATTATTTATACTATTATCACGATTGTGATGATGCAGTCACAATTGTGAACATGTGCAAAAAGAGTATGAGCGTCAGGATGGCAGAGTGGTGATGCTTCCGGCTGCAACCCGGAATTATGTGAGTTCGATTCTCACTCCTGACTTTTAGAAGATCGAAAAAAAGTCGAAAAAGAGACGCTGAGAAATAGCCGTGCGGGATAGCAGAGAAGTCTGGCACGGAGGTAAGATGAGATGACGGACGAAAACAGTAACCGGAACGAGAAAGAAAGCAGGGGAAGTAAGGAAACTCGGACAAAAAAGAGATCCGAAGGTCTGGGAGTTTCTACCCTTGCCGTGCACGCAGGCGCAAAACCTGACCCTGCTACAGGAGCAAGGTCAGTTCCGATTTATCAGACTGCAGCATACGTATTTAATGACACCGAGCATGCAGCCGACCTTTTCGGGCTCAGGAAAGAAGGCAATATCTATACCCGCCTGATGAACCCTACAACCGATGTTTTTGAAAAAAGAATTGCTGCCCTTGAAAGAGGCATAGGTGCGCTTGCAACCTCCTCAGGAATGGCTGCAATTACAACCGCACTTCTCACTTTTACAAAACCCGGAGACGAAATCGTATCAGGGGATAAGCTTTACGGGGGCACCTACGAGCTTTTCAACTATACTTTCCCCAAACTCGGAAGAACCGTAAAATTCGTAGACTCTAATAAGCCTGAAAATTTCAAAGCTGCAATCTCCGAAAAAACAAAAGCCTTGTACGTGGAATCAATAGGAAATCCCGGGCTTGATATTCCCGATTTTGAAGAACTGGCAGGGATTGCCCATGCCGCAGGAATTCCTCTTGTTGTGGACAACACGGTTTCTCCCCTGATCTTAAGGCCGATTGAGCACGGGGCCGACGTAGTCGTACTCTCTGCGACAAAATTCATAGGCGGTCATGGAACTTCCATAGGAGGGGTAATTGTCGATTCCGGAAACTTTGACTGGAGCCCCGAAAAATTCCCTGAAATCTGCGAGCCCGATCCCGGATACCACGGCCTGAAATATAAGGAAGCTTTTGGAAAGGCAGCTTTTATTGCAAAAGCCAGGGTGCAGTTCATGAGGGATATCGGAGCATGCATTTCTCCCTTTAACTCTTTCCTGTTAACCCTGGGGCTTGAAACTCTGCCTCTCAGGATGAAAAAACATTGTGACAATGCCCTGGAGATTGCAAAGTTTCTGGAAAAGCACCCTAAAGTTTCCTGGGTTTCCTATCCCGGACTTGAATCCCATGGCAGCCATGAGCTTGCAAAGAAATATCTTAAATCAGGCTCTGGTGCACTGATAGGGTTTGGGATCAAAGGCGGAGCCAGTGGGTGCAAAAAGTTTATCGAAGGGCTTGAGATTTTTTCCCACCTTGCAAACATCGGGGATGCAAAAAGCCTTGTAATCCATCCGGCTTCAACCACCCATGAACAGCTATCAAAGGAAGAACAGTTTGCCTGCGGCGTTACTGAGGACTTTATCAGGCTTTCCATAGGAATCGAGGATGAAAAGGACCTGATTTTCGATATTGATCAGGCACTCTCCGGGGTTTGAGCATGGAAATCTCGGCTCAAATTCCTTCTTTTAAAAACTTTTTTTCAGGAAAAAAAGGCCAGAACCTGGGGATAGTCCGTTCAATGAACTATGAAATTCCAGGGATTTTCAGGTTGGAGAGTGGAAAGACCCTGACCCGTGTCAGGATAGAGTACGAGATGTACGGGAGGATGAATGCGGATAAGAGCAATGTCATCCTGATCTGCCACGCCCTTACCGGTGATGCCCATGCTGCAGGGTTTCACGCAGGCGACAAAAAGCCAGGCTGGTGGAATATTGTAATCGGCCCGAATAAGGCCTTTGACACGGACAAATACTGCATTGTCTGTTCAAATATTATCGGGGGATGCAAGGGTTCTACAGGCCCTTCTTCCATTAACCCTGAAACCGGAAAACCCTACGGCATCTCTTTTCCCGTACTCACTATCGCGGATATGGTAAATGCCCAGAAAAAACTTGTCGAGCATCTGGGGGTAAAACAGCTTTTTGCAGTTGCAGGCGGCTCGATGGGTGGAATGCAGGTGCTTCAATGGACTGTCAGTTACCCGAAAATGGTTAAAAAAGCGATTGCAATCGCAACAACTGCATCCACGACCCCGCAGCAAATCGCATTCGGGGCAATAGGTCGAAAAGCCATAACCGATGATCCGAACTGGAACGGGGGAAATTATTACGGGAAAGAAAGCCCTGCACAGGGACTGGCACTTGCCCGCATGATAGGCCATATTACCTACTTAAGTGATGCTTCCATGCAAAAGAAGTTCGGAAGAGCTCAGCAGGCTGAAGCAGGCCCGGATTTGCCAAAAATCTCTTCAGAAGCTTCTTCAGATATCTCTTTAAGAACCTCTTCAGATATCTCTTCAGATACCTTTCCGGAGCGCTCCTCGGATTTCCAGGTCGAAAGTTATCTGAATTACCAGGGAGATACCTTTACGAAGCGTTTTGATGCCAATTCCTACCTCTATATTACAAAAGCCGTGGATTTTTTTGACCTTTCAAAAAACGGGTCCCTTATAGAGGGCTTTTCCGGGGTTACAGAAAAATACCTTGTGATTTCCATAACCTCAGACTGGCTCTATCCTCCCTACCAGTCCCAGGAAATCGTAGCTGCGCTTACGGCAAACGGGGTTGATGCCAAATACGAGGAAATCCGGTCCCAGTACGGGCATGATGCTTTTCTGCTTGAAGAAGGTCAGCTCAACTACCTTATAAGGGGCTTTCTCTCACAGATTCTCGTAAGCGACATCATGAACTCGAATTTCTATTCGGTTTCCAAGGATGAAACGCTGGAAAATGCCTCAATGCTTATGGTAAAAAAGAAAGTAAACCATCTGCCTGTAGTATCCGAAGATGGAAAGCTTGAAGGCATAGTTACTTCCTGGGATATCACAAAAGCCGTCGCCTGCAAAATTACCGAGCTGAAGGAGATAATCACCCGCGACGTGAAATATGTGTACTCAGGTGAAAAAATCGAGACCGCCTCTTCAATAATGGAAGACTACTCGATTTCCGCGCTTCCTGTTATCGATTCCGAAAATCGGATAATAGGCATGGTTACAAGTGAAAGCATAAGCGCTCTTATAGGAAGGTTCGGTTAACTCAGAGGGTTCGGTTAATTCAGAAGGTTCGGTTAATTCAGGAAGGTAATTTAACTTTCAGAAAATAGGGTTGAAAGGCAGAATTCTTCCCTTTCGCCATATAATTTTTCAAGTTTGCTTTCAAACTGAAAATGAAGGTTTCTTTTTGTTTAATCGATTCATACTATTCCAGAGCAACCTGAATGGTATTCTCCTGCCGTTATTGTCCCGCGCAAATGCGCGGCTGAAACCGGCTGCCGTCGACTGAATAAAAGTGAAATCATCAGATGTCATGTAAAAAGGAAATTAAAAATATCAATAATTTATATTTAGCAGATGTCATAGAGGTCTACAAAAGCCGCAAAAAATAATCTTTCAAATCTGATTCTGTAAGACGGATACGCCTTCTTTCTCAGATCTTTCCGTTGTCGGATTTATTAATAAACTTTCATGAGCTTTTTTGGTGATTTTTCTTTTTTAGAGATTTTACTTGAAGCTATCATAAAGGTAGAGATGAATATTATCGCGAGTATTATCAGGTTTACAGTACTGCTTAGATCCGAAAGATTATTGACAAAAGGACTGGTTATAGAATAACCGGCGTTACTGACTGAATAGGTGTTCTCCGGATGTAATCCGTAATAAGCTGCCTCTATAATTACTGTTACAAGTGAGATTAAAGTGGCTATCATTAAACTGCGCATTATTATTTCAAATTTCATCTTGATCATCTTTATAACTGCATCCTGAAATATAAGTTTATTTCAGCCGGGTACCCTGCAGATTTTTCGAAAGGGATAGAAACTTCCCCATGAGCGCATTGAATTAAGTTATTTTTGTCCTGTTCCCGGCGCGGCTGGAACCGGCCGCTATCAATTAAAATAAAAGAGTAAAATCGGAAGACCTGTAACAAAGAAGATGCGGACAAAGCATCTTCGCACTGGCAGTAGTTATAGAATTTTGAGTGAACGAAATACAAACATTTAAGTTCGAAACTATAACTGATTTCTCATGAAAATCCACGTTCTCCAGCACTCCTCCGTAAACACCCTCGGGACTATTGAAGAATATGCAAAAACTAAAAACCACATGCTTGAATCAACCCGTTTTTACGAAACGAAAAGCCCTCAAGAGCCTGGTTCTTTTGATCTTCTCATCATCATGGGCGGTCCTATTGGAATCTATGATTACGACGAAAATCCCTGGCTGAAAGATGAAAAAGCGTTTATCAAACAGGCAATCGAAGCAGGAAAGCCTGTGCTTGGAATCTGCCTTGGAGCCCAGATGCTTGCCGACATCCTCGGGGCCCGCGTTTATGAAAACAGGTACATGGAAATGGGCTGGTTTCCTGTAAGGGCATCTGGCGGCGAAAATAAGCCGGAATTTCTTGAAGGGCTGCCGGAAGAGATCACAGTTTTCCACTGGCATTCGCGGACTTTTGACCTGCCGGCAGGGGCTGTTCACCTTTTTGAAAGTGAGGGCTGTAAGAATCAGGGGTTTATTTATAAGGGCAGGGTTGTAGCGCTTCAATTTCACCCTGAGGTGAATGAAGAGAGAATCCAGTCTCTGATCGAGCGGTTTGGAGAAGGGGTGGTTAAAGGGCTGTTTGTGCAAAAGAAGCAGGAAATGCTCGGAAAGAATGAATACTTGGCAGGGACAAAAGAGTTTATGTTTTCAGTGCTGGATAAGTTTGAGAAAATGATTTAAAATATCTCCAGCCGCCAAAACTAATGAAAGATGCAAAAAACTTCTTCTACCCAACCTGGTTAAGCTTCGCGCCCGCCTGAACTCCAAACTCTAAACATCCCGATACATGAGTCAAAATAAAATAGAAATGTACAATATATATTGTAATGTATTACTACCTATGGCTTTTAATGAATAAAAAATCTAAAATAATCAGATAGAAGCGATTTTTCATGGCATATCGTAAAAAGCAACATATCATACCGCAGCATTACTTAAAGGGATTTTCAAAAGAAAGAGATGATCCTACAATTAGTACTGGAAATAAAATAATCTATTGTCATAATGTAAAAATTGAAAAGAGACATAAGAGTGCTATCAAAAATATAAGCTATGGGAATTACTTTTATGGAAAAGATGAATTATATGAAGTTAATGACTTAGATGATGAAAATTCAGATGAAGATAGTTTAGATTGTAAAAACTTAGAAGATGTGCTTAATAGATTTGAAACTCAACATAATGATTTGCTAGATCACGTAATAGACAACAAAAATTTGGCTCTAACACTAGAAGAAATGTATTCTTTGTACTATTTTCTTATTCTGCTAAAAACTAGAACAAAAGGTGCTAGAGAACATGCTGTAAAATCAATTAAGACCATCTCTGAAAGCGTTGGCCAAATGTATTTTGATAAGAACGATCATGACGATCTTAGGGTTGAAGCACTACCAGATCCAATAGTAACTCACACTGAATTTATGCAAGCTCTCTTGGGTTCCATAGATAAGAACTTACATTTAATAGTCGACTTGAGCGCAGTCTTGCTAATAAATGATACGGAAACAAACTTTATAACTAGCGATAATCCGGTTATATTCTACAATTATATTGCTCCTAAATACACTAAATACAAGATTACAACTGCTTTTGCATGTAGCGGTTTTATGATGTTCTGTCCAATAACAGAAAAATTGTCAATTCTGTTTTATGACAAAGATTTATACCATGTACATAAACATTCACAAACTACTGTTAAGATAAAAGAGAAATCAGACATCGATTCAATTAATACGTTACAAGTGCTGAACTGCAATGAAGAAATTTATTGCTACGATGAAAGCGAAATAGATTATATAAAAAATCTCCGTTCAAGGGTTGAAAAATATATAAAAGAGCCAAAAGTGACTTTCACTAAACTCAACAAAAAGTACAAACATCCTGATGCAATAGGCGACGAAATTTATTCACAACAATTTATGCCCTATTATAAAATTAGACTTTCTTTCCTTAAGTTTAATGAAGAAAGCATGAAAATCTACAAAGAAATTGAAGAATCTAAAAACAAGAATAACATTCCATGTACTGTATTTAGACAGGAGCTTAGGAATACACTTTCATTTAAAGCCTAATAAAGCCTAATAATAGACTTAATCCTTCTCAAAACTCATCACTATTTTTTGCTTTCTATCTCGATATAGCTTAATGTTTAATTTACTATTGCTCTTGATGCGTATGAAGGGGCCGTAGGCATCAGGATATTCCAAACGTTTCCTGAGAATTATAATTCTTTACTTTACCTTAATAAAAAAAGTTAAGGAAAGAGATCTTTCCCAACTTTCAACCTTCCGAGATCATTTTTTCTTATGAATAATTACAGAGCCACCACTAATAGCAGTTGATGGTTCCAAATCTTCACTTGTTCCTATTTCATTGTCATAAATTGTGTTCCCACTTTCCTTATCCCAGATTTTTATCCTGAACCTATCAACGCCATCACCTTTGATTGCTCCATCAACAGCATTCAATATGAACCCATAGTTACCTTTCCCATTAATGGTTCCAGTACCTTTGTATTTGGCCTGTGATCCGGCAACGATAAGCCAATCATAACTTTCTGAACTGAAGTTCAGGTTTGCAAGATTGAACTGGAATTCTGTCTTTCCAGTTGGTACTGTAGTAGCTTTCTGGTACTTCGAAACGAATCCAAACATTGCTTTGCCTGCGAGGGTATTATCCGGTACATACGCACCTGCAGGAGAGTTGATCCAGCCACCGCCGGTTACAAATCCACCCTGAGGATCGTACACGACAACACAATTGGGTGCTTTCTGTGTAGCAATTCCCCCATTGTTATCTTTTACTGTAAAGCTGGCTGTATAGACACCTGGGGAATTATACACATGAGAAGTTGCAAAACTGGATGAAACTTGAGACTCAGGTGTGCTTCCATCTCCCCAATCCCATCCGGCAGTTAATTCGTCCAAACTTCCAAGGTACGTAACATTCGCGCTGGCTGTAATACTGGTGCCTACTGGCACTGGATCAAGAGGAACTGAAATCGAGTTGATAGTGGGAGGAGGGATTAAAACATTGATTGTAATATCCTTTGATGCTGTATTGTAGGTTGCAGCATCCGTTGGTGTAAAATCAACATGTAATGTTTGAGAACCTGCACTCAATACAGTACCTGCTGCCGGAGTGTAAACAAAGGTTCCAGGAACTGAATTCCCAGTATTAGGGTCAGTTGCAATTGCATTTAACTGTTCGGAGCTCAATGCTGTTCCAGCTTTGATATCAGCAGGATTATTCCAGGTAATTGTAGGAGTCTTAAGGAGTGCTGGCAAGACAATTATTGTAGCAGTTTTTGAACTTGTGCCATTTGGATTGCTTGCTGTTAGATTAACTGTATAGGTTCCTGGATTTGTGTACGTATAAACAGGAGCTTCTTCTATCGAGTCAATAATTCCATCATTCTCAAAGTCCCAATTTCTGGATATAGAATTTACTGATAAATCTGTAAATTGGACTGAGAGAGGAACATAACCCTCAGTGACATTACTACTAAAGTTCGCTAACGGCAATATCGGTTTTTCTAAAACAGTTATTGTTCCAAGGGTTGAATTTGTACCGCTTTCGTTACTTGCTGTCAGATTAACAATATAAGTTCCTGCTGTAGAATAAGTATGTGTTGGATTCTGCTCGGTTGAACTGAACCCGTTTCCAAAGTTCCAACTTACTCCTGTTGCATTCTCAGAAAGGTCTGTAAACTGTACAGTCAATGGAGCATAGCCCTCAGTGACATTGCTGCTGAAATTTGCAACAGGAAATATTAATTTTGGTAAGGGGGTGATTGCAACTCCATAAGGAAATTGTCCTACGTTCACGGAGGCTATAACAGTGTTTGTGTCTGTGTCAATGACCGAGACATTATTGCTATGTGAGTTTGTCACGTACACTTTTGTTCCATCTGGAGTGACTGCAACTTCTTCGGGTTGATATCCTACAGGCACAACGGCTGTAACAGTATTTGTAGCTGTATCAGTTACAGAGACAATATTACTACTATGGTGAGTTGCACATAACTCTGTTCCCGTTGGATTAACTGTAATTCCATATGGGCTGCCTATATCGATATTATACTTGAGAGTATCTGTAACAGTGTTAGTTGTGACGTCAATTACAGAAATAAGATCTTTGCTTGGATGTGCCACATATACTTTTGTTCCTTCGGGGTTGACTACAACTTCCGCAGGACCAACTTCATCATTTATCGTAGCTGTAACAGTATTGGTTTCAGTGTCGATTACAGAGACGGCGTTGATGCCGGTGACCGCCACATATACCTTTGTTCCGTCAGGGGTGACTGCAAGGCCCATAGGATATGCTCCTACAGGAACAGTGGCTGTAACGGTGTTTGTTGCTGTGTTAATAACAGAGACAGTACCGGAAGATTCAGAGTTCGTGACATATACCTTTGTTCCATCCGGTGTTACTGCAACTCTTATAGGATGGACTCCTACACTCACCGTTTTTGTAACAGTATTTGTGGCTGTGTCAATTACGGAAACAGTGGAATCAGGGTATTGATATCCATTTCCAGGGTTTGTCACATATACTTTCGTTCCATCCGGTGTTACTGCAACTCCTTGAGGGCCATACCCTACGTTAACAGTGTCTGTAACTGTATTTGTGGCCGTGTCAATTACAGAGACCGTGTTGCTGTTTATATTCGTAATATATGCAAACGGCTCTGCGCCTGCAATGCTCACTAGCATTAAAAGAGCCAGTAATGTTATTCCTAAAATTCCAATGAGAGAATAACCTCTTCGTGTTTCATCACATTTTGTTTCTTTCATTCCAAACCTCAGCAAATTAATTTTGAATTTAGAATGAAAAACAGTTAAAAGTAAAATTACATAACGCTTTTCTGTATAAAGAAAATAATTCAAATAGAAAGGATTCCTTCCTATTATTTAGGCTAATTTTATATTATTTTGGCTGTTAGTCGGAGATGGGTTTAAAGGAAAAATATAGCGGCAAATTTCTGAAAAATCATTCAGGCAGCTTTTCGGGCACCTGATGCCCTCTGCGGCTTGCTGCTCGTTTATTTTCTTTCGAGAAAATCCCTTTCATTCCTCCTGAAATCAGGGCTGCTATATCTTTTAAGACAAGGCCCTGTTTGAACCCTTTGGGGAGAGCGATATACCGCGGGCTCCAGACGGGATTGAATTTCTCCTTAAAGTCCCGTAATCCTTTATAATTATAAAAGTGTTCTCCGTGAGCAAAAATTAAAGCCCCGATTTTATGCCAGACCGGAGCAAATTGCCGGTTTTCAAGCCCTGAAAGGGGGGCCATTCCAAGAGAAAAACTCCTGTATCCTTTTTCTTGCCCCCAGAGCATCAGCTTGACAAAAAGGTATTCCATTGTCCTGTCCGGGGCATTGGGGCTGTGGCGCATCAGGTCAACACTGATTTCTTCGTTATCTGCGCTGGGCCATATGTTTGCAAAGGCAACGATCTCGGATTCATTCCTCACAAGGGCAACCGGGAAGTTAATCAGGTATTTCTCGTCGAAAAATCCAATTGAGAATCGCTTTTCCTTTCCTGCTTTCATTTCCAGCCAGGCATCCGAGATCTGCCGGAGTTCAGGCATAAGACCGAGAACCGCTTCTCCGGAGACAATTTCAAACCTGTATCCCTTTTTCTCCACGTTCCGCACTGTATAGCGGAAATCTTTGCTTGCACTTCCTTCCAGGGTAAAATCCTCGAGGGGAACTTTAGCCTCTTCCCCGATTTTTATCAGGGTCAGGCCAAGGTCAAGATAAACAGGAATATACTTTTCGCTCACCTCATAAAAAGCAGCCCTTCCCTGGTTCAGTTTACTCATTTCATAAAAGTCCCAGATCAGCTCTTTTGCCTGGCTGCTGGTTCCAACAAGGTCTCCCATTGCAACCCAGGTCTTTCCGGAAATCCCATACATCAAAAAAGCCTGCTTTTCGTCGTCGAATAGCAGGTACTTGTCCCCGGTAAACACCAGGTTTCCAGCCGTTTCCTGACTCCGGTTGATAATTGTTTTTGCAAGCTCCATTTCCTCTTCCCCTGGCTGGCGAACATCCCTGGAAAAGGGGCTCAGCATTCTTGCCATCCCAAAAACCAGCAGCAGGAGGAAAGTTCCAACAGTAGCCCTCAAAAAGCTGGACGCCTGGGAATTAATCCCGAACTGCCACCAGAGCTCGTTTGAATATTCCACATTCCTGTAAGAAAAAAACCCAAGCCAGACGAAGCTCACAAGCACCAGAATTATAGCAATTACATTCTTCCGGCTAAAAGACTGATGCATAAGCGAGGATTTTCTGTAAAAATACTTTCTGCAGGGAAGCAAAAAGAAAAACAGGGTAAAAAGGGCTACAGCTTCAAAATAATCAAAATCTTTCAACAGGGCAAAAATCCCACCCATCAAAAGTACGGCAAGGGAGAGAATATAGGCTCCGTCAATCCTTTTCCAGAGCCCGTTTGCCAGAAGCAGGAGTAAAACACCCATGATGCTTCCAAAAAGTCTGGAGAACTCTATAAGGGGAAGAGGAACAGTATAAGTGAGATCATAGAGGTATCTGGGGTTTGAAGGCAGGGCTCCGGAAAAGAGGAGGGAAACGCCTCCAAGAAAGATAAAAACAGAGAAAATCTGAGGTACTAGCTGTGACAGGCTGGAATACGTCGCTTTCCCCATTTTCTTCAGAAAATCTTCTCTCTCTTCATATTCATGGAATATAAGGGCCAGGAACCCGAATAGGAAAGGAACAAAATAGTAAATTGTCCTGAAGATGAGAAGTGGTCTTATTATATCGATCGTACCGAAATACGGTTCCAGCATAAACAACATCAGGGTCTCAAAAACTCCGAGCCCTCCCGGAACAGTACTTATCAAACCTATAATCTGCGCCAGCGCAAAGAATACAAGTACATGAAGCAGGGTAAGCTGGGGATTTGAGGGTAAAAGGAAATAGATAATGCTTCCTGAAAGCAGGTAATCTACTGACGATAAAGCAAGCTGCATGAAAGCTGTTTTCGGTTCAGGAATCCTTATCTGGTACTCTTTTCTCCTGAAACTCCACTTCCTGAACGATAAAAAGAAATAAGCAGCAACAAACAGCAGTAATAAAATTCCGACAATGTTTAACGGGACAGGAATCTCGGGTGCGTAATCCGACAGTTTAACAGGGTAGAATGTGAAGAGCAGGCCTCCGACAAAGCAAAAGCCTATCCAGAAGGTGAAAATGCAAAAAACTATAATTTCCCATATCTGGCGTAAATCCAGCCCGTTTCTCGAATACAACCTGTATCTCAGGGAACTTCCTGTCAGAATATTAAAGCCAACATTGTAACTTATGGATGTGCTGATAAAAGAAACCCTGGCAGTCTGCTTATAAGGCACAGGGTGGTTAATATGACGAACTGCCAGGTAATCATAACCTGTTAAAGCAAGATAACTCAAGAAAGTTAAAAAGAAAGCAAGCTCTATATGGCTAAGTGGAATGCTGGCAATACTCTTGACAATATACATCGAGTGCAAATGACGTACCTGTCTATCTAGAGTCCACAAAGCCAGGGAAAATATAACCGCAGGCAGAAGATAGCTTACAAGCCTCTCGATTTTAAGGGTTTTTTCTCGCATACTTCCTTTATCTGTCATTGAGATCAGCGTTTTTCTCACATTTTATCCTTATTTTTAATTTCTTATTCCAACATACTAAATTATTTCCTCAAGATATATACATCTTGTTACCTGAGCCAAATGACAATTTCAGGACTGTGTATGTTTTGAATTCGGTAATCCTTCGAGCTGGTTGCCATAAATTAATAGATGAACAGATAAATTAAAAAGTAAGTTATCTAGATCATGAGAAAAGCTAAGAAAGGAGAGACTACTGTTTTTCTTTCATGTATTGAGTCTCCTTCACTTCATATTTTTTAATTATAGCTTATTTTTTTCTTTTCACTTTCACACTTTTCTTTTCATTTTCGCACTTTGATTTTCAGTTTCAGATCTTTTTAACGGATTTTCATTTCTTTGATTCTTGGTTATTAGTCGATTTTTGGTTAAGAAGTAAAGTATTTATTGGGGGAGAACTTTAACAATTTTTTACTTCAGTTGTACTTATGTTTAATTTGTTCTATTTTTGGGGTAGGGTTGATGGCAGGAAAACTATCTGACGAATTTTCACTCTTCATTGAAGATACCTGTGC
>NZ_JBNAKP010000048.1:0-1778 GCF_049706645.1 Methanosarcina sp.
ATAATCGTAACTGTAATCAATTTTCCATTTTGTCGTTATTTTATAGTAGATATCGTACCTGATTCGCCAGTCGAAAACATGGTCTTCCCGGTTCAGGTAGCCTTCGCTCCGGTTTTCAACCGTAAGCGTATCGTTACTTGCATAGGAAAAATGAGGTTCAATCTTCACATCGGTTACATCGGCAGAAATCAGGCTGACATCTGCTGCTATAATTGACCAACTGGATACTGTTCCTTCTGGAGGCTCAATAGAAGGATCTAAGGACTCAGAATCGGAATTCCTGGTCGAATCCATCCAGAAATAGGAAGGCACAAGAGACCCGACATGAGTTCCGGATGCCAAATAGTTCGAGTCCCAGCTGACGGTTCGACTGCTGAAGGAAACTGAGTCCCGGTCAAAATTTGCAGTGACGGTAGATGTCAGCGGGTCCGGAGAATCAAAGCCGTCTCTTAGAATCTGTCCCTGGACTGATGCTGTATAAACGCTATCCGTGACTGCATGAATAAGGTCAGGATCTTCCTCTGTCCACAAATGGTCATTGAAGACCCAGCCGTCAAGAACCCCGTCAGTATAATCCGAAGCAGAAACTTCGATTTTCGAATATTCGGAAAGCTCTTGAAAAGAGGTATTTGTCTCTTGAAGGGATTCTGCTATGCTTTTTTCCACGTCTAACGAGAAGGATTTGTTCTGCGCGAGCGAATCGTAAGTGGTTGTCAGGTTTACACCTTTATCCTGCTCATAACGAGAGATTGAAGCGTTCAAATTAGTAGAAGAGGTCGAAGGTACTCTTTCTCGGTCTGAAGTGCTGTCTGAGGTAAAAACGTCTTCGTAGAGTACCTTTCCGTTATAGTAAGTAGTGTAGGTTAGAGCCAGGGGGTCAACCGAATCAAAAATCCTTTTCTGGGTGTAAAGTGTGGCCCCATTAATCGAGCTTGAAAGGGCAGGATTGGTCAGAATATTGAGAGGGCCGTTTGCATAATGCTGCCAGGGGCCGTAGACGAAAGTCCTCAGGTTTGTTGCCCCGAGCACAAGGTTGGATGTCGAATCAAGGCTTGAGGAGTTCCCAAGTTCGGTTTCGTATTCCCTGACAAGCTCTTCAAGAAGTGGTTCCCTTGAGGTGATGAGTGTGGAAAGCTTCATGCTGCTGTTGAAACTTTCTCCGGATTCAAGATTAACAAGGGTATAATTCAGGACAGGAATTTCAAAAATGTAATAAATAGTGTAATTTTTATCGGCATAACTGCTGGCGTAGATATCACTTTTGTCAGAGTAAGTATCATTTTTTTCAGCGTAGATCTCATTTTTGTCAGAGTAAGTATCATTTTTACCGTTAGGTGAGATTTCCCTTTGCAGAGTTCCGGTTACTTTCCTTATTTTTATCTGTTCTGGTCTTATGCCAGGCTCAACATTGATTGCGTATTCCCTGAAAGTGTGGCTGTTTCCCTGGTAGTTTACAGAGAGCAGCGTGTTAAAAGCGTCTGCTGTTATGTCTTTTACCGGGCTTACTTCAATTACAAACCAGTCCGAGGCTTTGAGCTCGTTTCCGTAATAAAGTTCAATTGAGGCATATCCTGAGGCTGTAAAGTCTGGAATTTCCACGTTTTCCTGGAATGAAACTTTCTGGAAAAAGCCGGTTGCCTGGCCGTAGTTCAGGCTTTTGATTTCGCGGCCTGAAGAGTCATTGACTATAAGCTTGATATCACGGTTTTTCCAGAGGGCTTCGATTTTACCCCAGATATCCGAAGGCAGGTTTATAGTAATCTGGAGAGTGTCCTCTT
>NZ_JBNAKP010000049.1:0-1474 GCF_049706645.1 Methanosarcina sp.
CTATGATGCAATGGAAGCAGCAGAGGAATTTGTCAGCGGCTGGACATTTGGAGAGTTTGCCGAAGATCGCAAAACACAGTTTGCAGTAATCAGAGCTCTAGAAATCATTGGCGAAGCAATAAAGAATATCCCATGTGAAGTGCGTGAAAAATATCCTTTTGTTCCGTGGAAAGATCTGGCAGGAATACGGGACAAATTAATCCACGCTTACTTTGGGGTTAATCCGAAAGTAGTCTGGTTATCTGTTAAAGAAGGTCCGTTAAAGAGGTATCCCTGAAGCAAAACCGAACATCAAATGCGATCTGGAAGAAATGCGAATAATCAGAAAATAGCCCTCCAAAGGAAAGAATCGCTTCAATCAAAAAACCCTGCAAAATGTTCATTCTCAGTTTGCAAGAGATTACTGGCTAAAAAAAGTATATTCAAGCCTTATAGTAGATTTAAAAAAGTGAAAAAGAAATAATTTTGATGAAAACTCAGTTAAACAAATAACATTTTAGTATCTGTTTTCTCTGGGTTTCCTGTGGTTAGGAAGACATTCTCTGCAGTAGACTGGTCTGTCAGGGTCAGGTTTGAAAGGTACTTCGGTTTCAACACCACAATCCGAACATTTTGTCTTGTGCATTTCCCTGGGAGCTCCGAAGCCTCCACGGTTGCTGTCTCTTCCCCTGAAAGGATTTCCTCTGTCATTAAAAGCCATTTTGTTTCACCCTGGTTTTAGTTGTTAGTTAATTGCTTAAAAATAAGATTGTATAGGACTCTTTGGTTAAAAACAAAAATTGGTTTTTAACAACAGATTGTTATACATTTCTTTATTTTTAATAGATATACATTGCATTTAAAATATATAAATTTATCTATTTAAACCGGGCACGTTCTCTTAAATGAGGTAACAGCCACTCTCTGAACTCAGGAAAAACTTATTAAAACAAAAATGAGAGGATTTAGAAGAAATTTTAGCATCATTATATTTTAGCATCATTATATAATAATTATATCCTGGAGTATGAGATAGCCAATAATTTGCCGTCTATGGAACCTTGCTCACATCAACATAGAAGCGTTCCTGGAGAAAAGTGAAAATATGGGTTTCAGGCATCTTTTTCAGACACCTTTATTTCAGATACCTTTATCAGGCATCTTTATTCTATACTTTTAGATCAGTACACTTTTAGTTTAGTCAGTATTTAATGTAACCTTTCCGCTCAAGCCATTCGACCTGGGGCCTTGTGTATTTCCAGGTTACTTCGGCTTTGGAGTCCTGTACTTCCCAGGGACTGGCTATAACAACATCGCCTTCGCGGATCCACATTCTCTTCTTTTTAGAACCCGGAATCCTGCCCATGCGGACAATTCCGTCCATACACTGAAGCGTTACCCTTTTCGAGCCGAGTAAACACGCAACCGTTGCCAGAACTTCATTTCGGTCCTTACGGGGGACTCGTACCCTGGATACTTCAGGGGTATCTCCTGA
>NZ_JBNAKP010000050.1:0-83968 GCF_049706645.1 Methanosarcina sp.
TTCTCCCCAGTATTTCATATCCGGAGAAAAGGATATCCAGATATTTGCCTTCGCACCCGCCATACCAGATACAGGCCTGTGTACCATTGCCCACCTGCCATTAAATCTTACAGGAAAAACAGCAGCATCTTTGTTTTCAGGTGGCAGGGTAGCTCCTACTCGATCAAAATTACGGAAATCCTCTGTAAAGGCAAGCGCTGGCAAGGGACCTGAATCCGAAAAAGCCGTATACGCTACAGCCCATTTTCCCATCTCGTCTATGTAAGTTATACGCGGATCTTCAATGCCGTATATTTCTTCAGGGTAATTTACAGGGTCCGGCATAAAGGTTGGCTCCGGGTCAATTTCCCATCCGTCAATCCCGTTCTCACTCCTGGCTACTGTAAAGTGAGAAAAGCCTCGGTGGTCTTCGACACGCACAATTAATAAAGTTGTCCCGTTAACTATAGCTGCTGCAGGGTTAAATACCGAGTGAGCTCGATATGGCCAATCATCAATGGTAAGTATAGGGTTTTTCGTATTCCTCTGGAACAACTCTCCATGGTCTTTCCACATCATATTATCTACCTCATTCTGCCTTATTTGTTGATAGCAGGCTCTTTTTATTTTGCAGAACCCTGTCACTTACTTTGGGCTGGACGCTGTACTGAAGGACTTATTTGGGCTCTGTATAAATCTTCAGAATAAAGAAGCTCCAATTATTGAGTTGAATGACATTATATATTTATTTCTATATTATCCAGCCTGCTGAAGCTAATTAAAAACCTATCGAAAAATGTGTGACCTCCTGTTATTTCAAAATTTTCCAGGAAGTGTAACCGAACCCAAGAAATGTTATCAGAGGCAAAAAGAGTTAAACTAGTTTCTTAATGACTGGTTTAAAAATCTATGAAGCACAGTGTAATTTAGGAGGAGAAGTTTGAGATTAATTGGCGTCGTTTCTGAAGGTTTCAAAGCGAATATAGTTCGGTGCAATACAGTTTGTGTGTTTGCTATAAAAATGGAAATCAGCATTAACAGGATGTATAAATCTATTACCAACCTCAGTCGATTTAACTTAGAGCCTATCAGAAAAATGTTATTCCTTCTGTATCTAATAATAGTCAACGTATACAAAACAGACAATATAAACAATTGGAGTAAACACTTGATGCTAATTCTGTCTTACGAATGTATGTATCAATTTTCCTTATAGGCTCCTGGTTCTCAATTTTTTTTCAATCAACTCCTCTGAAAACTTCTCTCCATACCCGCGTACTCACGAAGTGAGCAGATATCGGGCCTTGAGGAAGTTTTTGATGATTTGAATCAAGGTATTTCCAGGTAGGTATCTGAACTTTTGGGTGCTGTGTAGTCAACGAAAAACGGACAATTTACTAGCTCGGGCGTAGCTGAAAAGAATTTTTGTCCCCATAGACTACACAGTACCGAAAGGTACTCTATTTATAGACTTACTCCGACTTTTACAAAACGCCAGTTTTGACTTTTCAGAATGTGATTTGGTAGTTTAACTACCCAAGAATTCATCAGGCAAACTGCGAATATTTAAATAAAAATTCCATAATAATTATCATATAAGTTTCTACCCAGAGCTCGTGTTTAGTGATTCAAGGTTAAATTGTAAGCGTCGCACAATGGGGAGGGTGCCAGGCGCTGAGAACCAGTTTAATGATTGCGAGAGCATTGAAGAGATCAATGACATTCTAAGAATTCAACTAAAAAGATAGCTCCTTATTTTGCAGGCTTAACGAGATGGTTATCATGGCAGAAAAACTGGACCTTTTTTCACAGTATCGGATGGGCGATATCACGCTGCCAAATCGAATGATGATGGCGCCGATGACTCGCAACCGCGCAGGGGATGCCGACGTCCCGGTATCACTGATGGTCACTTATTATGTGCAGCGAGCCTCAGCCGGCATGCTTATCACCGAGGGCTCGCAGGTTAGTCCGCAGGGGGTGGGCTACATGCATACACCGGGCATATACTCTGCGGCACAGGTCGCCGGCTGGAAGAAGGTGACGGAAGCCGTCCACCAGGCTGGCGGCAGGATTTTCATACAGCTCTGGCACGTAGGGCGGGTCTCCCACTCCGACTTACTGGGCGGCGCTCTGCCAGTCGCGCCATCCGCGCTACCCGTTGAAGGCTTTGTCCACACACCCGGTGGAAAAAAGCCAATTCCGGTGCCCAGGGCCCTGAAGACCGGCGAGGTACCGGATATAGTCAGGCAGTTCAGGCAGGCGGCGGAGAACGCCAGAACCGCCGGCTTCGACGGTGTAGAAATCCATGGCGCTAACGGCTACCTGCTGGACCAATTCCTGCGGAGCGGGTCCAACAAACGAACCGATAAGTACGGCGGCAGCCTCGAGAACCGGGCCCGTCTGCCGCTTGAGGTCACGAAAGCCGTCATAGAGGTATGGGGCGGCGAGCGTGTCGGGTACCGCATTTCCCCGCACAATACCGCGCATTCTATGTCAGATGCCAATCCCAGGGAGACTTTTTCCTATTTCACCAGAGAGCTGAACAAAACGGGCCTGGGTTACCTTCATTTAATCGAGCCCATCGGAGGCCGGATGGGGTTCGTGTCACCCGAGACACGTCTTGGACCTACCCTGCACAGAATTTTCGAAAGGACGTTCATACTGAACGGCGGCTATGGCCTCCACAGCGGAAACGAAGCAATTGCCAGCGGCGATGCCGACCTGATCGCCTTCGGAGTGCCGTTCCTGGCCAATCCCGACCTGCCAGTGCGCTTCAGGCAGAACGCGCCGCTGAATGAGCCGGACGTTGCCACCTTCTACAGGGGCGGCGCGAAAGGCTACACGGACTATCCGGCCCTGGTCAAATGATATGGCTCAAAGCATGGTACTTGTAGTCGAGGGGACTTTACAGCAAAAGGGACTTAATAGTTGAGGGGACTTATTATAGTAACAATAGATGACTTTGGCGATTGGAAAATTATGTAATCCAGGATTGAAAATGAGATTTTTTTCTTTTTATTCTCTTGTTTCCTTTTAAACAAGTGATTCTGTCAAGTCTACGGGGGATAAAAGTCTACGGGGGATAAGACTTTTTTTCAACTGTTACTATAGAACTCATAAAATTGGGCATTCTCTGTACACTTGACAGTACCGAGTTTTGTATAATTCATGTAATTGATTGACTAATAAACTCATTAACTGAACTATACCCCTGTGCTATATCTAAGGATTGCAGCAATTCCGCCAAAAGCTATCATAAGTTGAGAGCCTTCGTCGAAATCTGTTGATACAAAAACAATCCTTGCATTGCCTCTATCAGCGAGTTCTGAGAACTCACCAACGATATCAATAACATCCGTGACTTCAAGTGCAGAACCACATTCAGGACAATTTCCTGCCACAGGAACAGCTTCACTGGTTTTCCATTTTCTTGTCCTTTTATTCTCATATCCGCAAACACCGCATTTGACAGTTACTCTTTCAGATCGCAGGTTTTCGGAAAGTAAAAGCACATCGACTGCCTTTATTTCAAGATTCGCCCTTACATTGTCTTCTCCATAGGATACTTTACCTGACTCAGTAGCAAGTTCTTTAAAAAATATTTCCATATCTTTCTTTTGCTTAATTAACTCAATACTCTGAAGAATGTCTTCGGCTGCATTTATTAATTCAGAAAACCCCGATTCATCCGTATACCCTGTATCAAACAATCCAAGTACCTTTTTCTGAAGCTCATGATGCAGGAATTCTCCTTCACTGAACTCTTCTTTAGCTGGAGAATGCCCTCCTATGAGAATGCCTTTAAGTTCAGCTGGCTCGACTCCAAGGAATGCCTCACTTGCAGCATCCCCTATTCTTTTGTAGAAATCATGAATAGCAATGCGTCTGAGTTGTTCAAAACGATGTGCACTCTGACCCCCTTTTCTTTGCTTACCAGGGACAGTAGAATGGAGATGTCTAATAACTTCAATTTGCTTACCCACAAGCATTCCGATAGTGGCTTCTCTTAAATCAAGAAGTATGAGCCCATAAGTACTGCACTCTCTAAGCATTTCCTCAAGAGGCTCAAGATAAAAAACGAAATCACGGTGATATATGTAATCTACAACAGATTCAGGAGGAATAAGAGCTTCGTTTTCCATACTTGTCCTGTTAGCTCCAGTATCGACAGTTCCTATAAAATAAGCTATCCCATTTTCCGGTATTTTGTTAAGAGATCTTAACTTTGCCAGCAAAGAATCAAGTGCTCCCTGTACGTTATTGCTGGTAAGTTTAGACTCAATGTTCGAAGCCTGCCCATGTTCTTCTCTCAAATGATTTGTAACATCTGAAATCTTTTTATCAGAGGGGATATAAAGGGAAATTAATTCTGTGCTCCTTCCACTTTTACTTCTTAGAGTTTCAAGCTTCTTTTTAAACACATATTTTTCATATGTACATTGTTCAGCCAATCCAGCTTCCTCCTTCCTTTATACAAAATAATTGAAGGACCTAAAAAATGATATGAAACTACAATATTCACTTATGCTTTACTATGCTTTACTTTTAAAAAAATGTTTTTTAGAATTTCCATTCAAAACTTCCCTCTACGCCCGCATGCTCACGTGTGAGCAGATATAGGGCGGCCACTGGAAAAGAAGAAGAGAAGGAGAGTTGGCAGCTGCCATAAATATTGATTTCGATCTAATTCTGTCACATTTATATATTTGTATGTGTTAAATACAAGTCTTCCTCTAAATTTTCCTTATTTTAAAATTGGCATCAGAGAACTTATTGTGTTTAAATTCTGATGATATTACTGTTTTCCTGAGCAGTATCATTTCTCCTGCCTTCAGCACTTAGACCTGTTACTGCAGTACAGCTGTCTCGCCTGCTGGTGTCAGAAAAAGAGTCATCAATAGGGATATATAAGTATAATAACAGATTATTAAATCACATAAACGGAGGGAATTATTATGGCGAAACCTATTGAGTTCGGGCTTGTCCTTGAAGGAGAGGATGCAAAAGAATTCATAAAAAATGAAAAGAATCCCGTAGTAACCGATGAAATGGTAGAGATGTTCAGGAAAGCTAAAGAGATATATAATAAAAATAGGTTTTGAGTTTGTCTTCTATCATTCCAAATTCCGAACTTACTATATTTCCTCTGGATTAGGGCAATGACTTTTCTTCTTTTAATTGTGCAAGTCCTGAATTAAATGATTTTCTGAAAGAAGATGCTTTTAATGATCAGGAAGATTTGATCAGTAAAACGAATCTATTCTTCTGGAAAAGTGAACTGGTAGGATATATTACTTTAGCAACAGATACAATCGGAACTAAGGAAATATATGTATCAGATGGACTCAAGCGCTATAAGTACAGCAAATATCCAGGAATTAAAATTGCAAGATTGGCAGTAGACTCGAGATTTGAAAAAAGAGGAATAGGCACATACTTATTGTTTGCCGGGATAGGTAAAGCGTTATCAATTTGCAACAGTGTAGGATGCAGATACATTCTTGTAGATTCGAAAAAAGAATCATCGGCTTCTATGAAAAATATGGTTTCAAGCTTGCAGAGAAAAATAAGAAAAAAGATTTCTCTCCGATGTATCTTAACATGCAGCCAATTGTTGCTAAATTAAAGCTTGAGAAAAATTCTAAGTGAACTTTAAACTCTGTCTATTGATTGTCGGCAGTCAATCTTCCATATATTCAGTACAAATTTTTTCAGCTAAGCTCTCTTATTACTGGGGAGCGCAGGATTTCCACGAATATCCAAACTTTTCAAGCTGAGGATGAAGTGAATCCTTGTGGCATTTATGCATACACAATAAAAATTGATAGACCGTTATTTCCGTCTAATATGATATTTTTTTGCACCCCAGATCTTTATCGACTTTCCTGATAGGCTTTTAGTTTTCAAATTTCTTTTTTAAATTAATCTGAGAACTTCTCTCCACGCCCGCATGCTCACTTCGAGCAGATATCGGGCGGTCACTGGCAAAAAAGAGGAAAAGAATCGGCAGCTGCCATAAAAAGCGTGTTATTATTAGAAATGAGAAGTCGTGAAAGATAGATCTATCTGCCGAAGATAAAGGCAACAATTTGATTTTACACAGGTTTTAGTAAAAGCTCTATATTTTTCCGATTTTTAGGCAAAAGTGTTCTCAAATTAGTAGCCAAAATAGCTAAGATGAGAGGTTTTATCAAAACCTATGTATCACACAAGATAGCATTCTGGCACATAATCTTATATCAAATGAAGTCTAAATTAGATTACAGAGTTAAAGAGTGATTATAAACGAAATGTACTTACTTAATATACACACATAGACCAAAAAGTGAAATTAAATACAAATGTGCGATCCTAAAAGATAATTACATACCAACACATGAAGAACTATCAAAGTACTGTAATGTGGAAGGAGAAAGTGCATTCCTTACTTGCCCAAGATTCCTAAAAAGATTAAGATATAAAAAGATGTAAAAATCGTATTTTCCTTCGAACTAGGGAACTTAAATATTTCAGCATAATTAGCAATGTATCAATATTTCAGTAATATGAATAGCTTTCAATCTTTTATTTTCACTGCAAAAGTTAGGATGCATAAATTTTACAATAAAACCTGTGTATCCATAGGCACAATAAATCTGTATTTTTAGAAAAGAAAAAGAATAAAGAGTTAATTGGAATTTACAGAAATCTGATAAATTAAAAGAGACTTTGATTTATTCCATCTTCTATAGCTTTGTTTATTGCAGGAAGGCCATATTCTTTTCCATAGTCTTGATATTCTAAAATAAATGCTTGAGCAATAAGTAAAGTATTTGGCAATTGTTTTTGATATTTTTCATGGATAAATCTAATTAAATCATTAAAAACATGCTTCGGTAATTTCCTCTGATTCATGGCATGTGATGCCATGACATAGTTATGGATTCTAAAAGATAATAATCTTATGTGGTTTTATTAAGAATTATATATTGATACCCTTTGTGCAATTGACAATAATGCTAATCCTCTCAATTTGGCATTTGTGCAAAATACCCATTCTTTTTTTTCTGTGAAATCATAAATTTAAATAAGTTATTGAGTAAAAAGTCCATACTAAAATACATAGGCTTTAAAGTAAAACCTATGTATTTTCGGAAAAATCTAATTTTTTAGGATACTTCGAGATACGAACGTTTACATATAGAAAGTTCGTATTTTAGGAGAAAACCACTAATTTTTCTATCATTATTTTGAATATTTTTTAATAAACATGAACTTTTTAATATTTTGTTCGTATTCTTTTTCTCATAGAATATGCCACAATTTTGAGTTTACGAGATCATATATGGATAAAACAGTGAAATAAAAAATCAGGGATGAGAACCAACCCCATCCCTTTATTCGCTGTAAACAAGCGAATGTTTTCGATGACGAAAAAAAGAGTTTCAGGCGTAAGGATCTCTCAGCGCCTTGTTAACGCCGAAATTCCTGCGCTCCTCTACCGTCTTCCTGTTCTTGTCGATCTTCTCCTTCGCGAGCTTCGTGACGAGCTCGAGGCCGGGCTTTACCTCCTCGATAGGCTTTGTCTCGAACATGCCCGCAGCGACAGCTTTAGACCAAACTTCATTACCCTTCTTGGTGCGGATGAAAACCGTGGACCAGCCATCAGGGCTTCCGACCGAGCCTGTTGAAATGTCGGCGAGGTTGGAGACATAGTCGAGGCAGACGTGGCAGCCGGGCTGCTCATACTTGTGGGTCGCCTTTAGGGGCAGGCTGGCGACGTTCCCGCGGTTAGTGTAGACCCAGAACTTGCCCTTCCCGATATCCATCCTCCTCACGGAGCTGAGGCTCTGCGCCGCATGATCCTCGACAATGGTTTGCAGAGACTCGTATGGGAAGTTCTCCATGCAGAAGAGGCCTACTGTGAAGGCGATCTTTTCCGGGACATCCCGCATGTTGATGGGATAGAGCTGAGCCTTCCTGACTGCTTGCATCTGGCAGCAGACGCCGGTAACTCCGACCCTGTCGAGGCCGAAGGACCGGGTCGCTTCCTTGAGCCAGGAAATCTGGGGGCTGATGCTGTACTTCGTCCCTCGTGCCTTGAGAATGTCCTCGCGACTCATTGCGACGAACGGTTTGGGCTCCCAGGGTCGGTCACCCTCGCCTGCCACAATGGTCCCGTCAATTATCCCCTGTTCCAGGGCATAGACCATGAGAGTGGTGGCAATGCCGCCGTCCTGTGCCTTCTGGAGGATCTCCTTGTCCGTGCTTCTTGCCGAGATGCAGGTTATGTATTTGCCGAGATACGGATCTTCAACCATCTATCTCACCTCACTTAAGCGCTCCAGCGATTATCTCGCTGATGCTCTCGAATTCATCAATCACGTCAAAGTTGAAGAACGACCTCGGGCAGGCGCCGTAGCAGGAGCCGCATTTGATGCAGAGGTCACGCTGACCCTGCGGCTTTCCGAACTCGATTGTGATCGCCCGCACTGGGCAGGATGCAGCGCAGGTGCCGCAGCCCATGCAGAGGCCCTGGTTGATCACGTCGGTCATCAGGTCGCAGAAGCATCCTGACGTGCCGCGCTTCGCAAGGTCCATAAGGGGCTTTAAGTACTTGCCCGCAAGGGCTTTCTGGTCCTCGTTCCCCTCAAGAAGCAGGTAAGCCATGACAGCAACGTTCCTTATGAGCTCCGGGCTCGGGGGGCATCCGGGGATGTAAAGATCCACGTCAATGAGATCCCCGATGGGGAGAAAGGACTCGTGCTGGGGCTGGTTGTGCTGCCCGCCGCGGCTGAACCGGGTGATGTTCCCGTAACTCGCACAGGAGCCAAGGGCCACCACAATCTTGGATTTTCTCCGCGTCTCCTTGATATCCTCCACCGATTCATGGTCCTGGATGCAGACCGATCCCTCGACGAGCGCAACGTCCATCTCCGGGATATGCCTAACGTCGGCGAGCGTGAGGCTGTAGACGAGGTCGGCATAGTCGTCCAGGATCTTGATGAATCCCAAGTTGTTGTCGGCCGCGGACACGAGGCAGCCGGTACAGCCGCTCAAGTGTACATGCCCGAGCTTGATCTTGTTTACCACTGGTTTTATCTCCTTTGTAGCTTCCACCTTTTTCTCCGTCGCAACCTGAGTGGGCTTTGCTTCCCCGCCCATGGTTTTCTTGATGGAGTTAAGCAGTTCCATAGTTCATCCCGATTTCCTTCAATATCTCGAATACAGCATCTGGAATGGCTCTCTGTACCTCGTCTGTAATCCCGATAACCATCTCGGGGGCAGAAACGTATTTCTTCTGGCATGCAAGGATTCGAATTCGAATATCGTCCTTGATGAGCTGGAGTGGTTCGGTCAGATCCCAGGAGTGAGCGTCACGGTAGCTCCCCACGGGGAGCTCGTCAACGGCAAGCCACCTTAGCTCGCCGGGTTCCCCCCCAAAGTCCGCGATATCCACGATGATAAGAATCTTTGTGGACTCGGGATTGAGGAGAGTAAAGACGAAATGGGGCCCCCCGAGCCCTGCGTCAACGACCGTGACGTTCTCGGGAAGCTCGATATCTTTGAGACTCTCCACGACTGCGGGTCCGAACCCATCGTCCGCATAGAGGGGGTTGCCGCAGCCTGCCACCACGATCTCGGAGTACAGCGTTTCCATTCCTTTCACCACTGCATGAGCTTCTGGGCAACTACCTTGTTCTCCTCGTTCATCACGATCATGTGAGTTGCGCACGAGACGCACGGGTCATAGGCCCGGACAACCATCTCGGCTATCTGCCAGGGTGCTCCCGTCAGAGCGCGGCTGCAAGTAGGGAAATTCCAGGTGGTGGGCACAAGCATCTCGTACCACAGCACCTGCCCGTCCTTCACACGTGCGAGGTGGACATCGGTCCCGCGTGGGGCCTCGTTCGCAGCCCAGCCCATGGACCCGTCTCCCTGAGGGATATGGTCAGCGAGCACTTTCCCCGAGGTATTCAGGTTATCAAGGCACTTGAGGATGGTGTAGCAGCAGTCGGGATACTCCAGCTGCCTGGCGATGTGCTGGGCGAAGGTACCCTTCTCGTTGAAGTTCTTGAAAGTGGCGAGCCTGGCCCTCGGGCCGACCTCAACCGGCTGACCGTCGTAGGTCGGAACAGCGTTGCAGGCCTCCATCTGGGGATTGGCCCTGGTGCCGGCCTTCGTGGTGCCGCCAATTGGGTAGCTCGGGTCCTCAAGATCGATGGTTACCTCACCCATATACCAGTCCCATGGCCGGGTCTCCTTCCACCGGGCGAAGTCCCACATGGGCTTCTCGTCCAGACTGGATGAGCCGTACATCGGGGATGTGGCCATAACCCCCTGGTTGTGGTACCCGAGCGTCCTGGGAACCGGGATCTTCTTGCCCGCGACTTCGACGAACTCCCTGTTTTGCATGTCCCTGATGACATTGAGCATGAATTCCATCTGCTCGTGGACAAGGACAAGGGCTTCCTTCGCCAGGTCAGCCATCTTCTGCTTTGCCAGGGGACTCACGTTGCGGTACATCCCGCCTATCCTCGGGTTGGAGGGATGGATCGCCTCGCCGCCTGCTATGGCTCCTATGGTCTGTCCGATCTCGCGAATGCGGATGATTCTTGCAGCAACGCTCCTGACAGGCTCCTCCTTGGTGAACGGATTAAATTTCGTCTCTGTCCCGGGGATGTAAAAGTCCGGGAGGATCAGGATATTGTGCAGGGCCATGCTGTGGAGACGGTTTGCGGCATGGAGAATGATCCGCAGGAGCTTTGCGTCCGTGGGGATTTCGCAGCCGATTGAGGCCTCCATGGCCTCGATACTTGCCAGAGTGTGGGCGATGGGACAGATACCGCAGACCCGAGAAGCAATCTTCGGGACCTGTTCCATTGTCTTACCTATAGCGAGCTTCTCAATACCCCTGACAGGGGTGATGGAGAGCCAGTCTCCTCTCTCGACAATACCCTGATCATCTACCTTCAGGGTGAGCTTGGAGTGGCCTTCATGTCTCGTGGTTGGAGAGATTTCTACAACTTTAGTCAATCTTATGCCTCGTTTTCGATTCGGTGTTATTCAGGCTGTACTGTGTTAAGGCACTCTGTGTGCGATTATTCTAAGATAGTTCCCCGTACATAAAGTACGTTAACCCCTTACTTTCTCCAGCGCGCAGTACCAGTATATCAATATTTAACTTATAATGAAAAAGAGTTGAAAGCGCAATATTACATAAATCCTTTTCTCTATAAAAGAAGGTAATAAAATAAAAAGTATACATTTTCATTTTATAATTAAAGTTTTATATTATTTTTGTTTTTTATATGATAAAGAAAATCTTGAAAATTATCAAAATATACAACTCATAAATATATGCAATGATTACTTATTGCAGTTCAGAACTTGATTAATCAGAAGGCAATTGAAGCACCGGGAAATAAAAAAGAGGTGAAAATTTTGGTAGTGACTTACTTTCAGAAGAAATCTAACTAATGATACTGTTTTTGATGTTCGCAATTCACAAACAGATGCAATAATAGTAGTATCCACACATTCAGATATTAAAAGTTGGTTTAGTCTTCACGCCATGCCTGTTTCTTCACAGACTATTACATGAGCCTGCTCCCAGGGATGGGTTGCTCCCATATTTTTCGATGATTGGCAGGTATAACCACCTTAGAAGCTGGAAGTTATTTATTACAGAGACTCTACTGCAGCCACTTTAGGAGTACTTTCCAGAACAAGCCGGACCACGGAAAGAACTCCGAAAATACTTCTGAAATCTTCAAAGATAGGAGCAAAAGCCAAGGAAGAAACGTCCTGAGTTCCCAAGACAGAAGCTGCAAAGGTAGCAACCTGCAAAGGTAGCATCTGCGAAGACTCCGATAGAAAGAATCTCATGACCCTTCCTTAAAATACAGTAATTTTCCCGTAAAACAATTTCATTTTATTCTGATATACAATAAATTGACCATTTCATTCGCTGCGATTCAGGTAAGAATACAGTAGTTTTCTGTAAATTACTTTATAGAAACTCAGTTAATTCCTTTCTTTAAAAAATGACAACAGAAAGAAAGCTGTCAAAAACTTTCGGTTCTGGTCGCTCATTTTTTCAACCGCCACTACTTTCAACTAATTATCAATAATTTCATTTGACGAAAATATCGCAGTAAATATCAAATATGCAGCCACAAACAGTCCTACTCCTATAATAGTAAATACCCAACTTGGAATAAGTGAGATCGCTTTATCTAAATAATAACCTGCAACACCCATCGTTGTTAAAGCTAAAATAAAACGACCTGTATTAAATATAAGAGGCGGTCTACCATACGGATCTAAGTTAGTAAGAATCACATATATGATAATAATTATAGAAAATAACACAAAAACTCCAAACATTCCAAAATACTCAGAAATACCATATAATGAAACGTTTAACATTGTTTTATATAAAGCACTAAAAAATCCCAGGATAAATAATCCACAAAGAGACCCATTAATTACATAATCGTAAGTAGATTTTTCTTTATATTCGCTATCACTGGCTTCAAAATTCCAATAAGGAATTAAAACAAGTAATCCGGAAAAAATAAACTTAAAATACTCCCAGAATCCATCTTGAGGCGCCGTTAACCAATATTGGACTAAAGAATATACTATTCCAATTTCCCCTATTAAAAAAAGAGCCGAAAAAAGTGTTTTGTTGTAATAATAAAATTCCTCACTGATTACATTTACTATTACAGGTATAAAAGCAAGCACAATACCGAAAACTAGCAAAATATCTTCGATTTTAATATCTCCTTTATTTTATAGGGTTTTTTTAGGAAATTAAAGTAAATAACTGTTTGGAATTTTTATAAAATTAGAAGAGTTGCCATATACAAGCTTATTCTGTGAATGGCAGATATAACCACCTTCATGGAATAAGGGTAGTTACACTAACATTTCCTTTTTTCGGATTCCAGAGTTTTAAGACCATTTTTACTACTGGTATCCTATTTTCATATTTCATTCTGTAAATTTTAGACTTTAAGTTTTGAACTTAGGGGTATGTTTCTTTGAACTCGGTTATTCCATATGTTATAGGAATTCGGGCCCTCCTAAATCAGTGTGTAAACTAAGGGTTTAGAACGCTTATTTTAGTGAGAGACATACAACCAGAGCTCCCCCAACAAAAGTATATCCTAAAGATTTATCTTTTAGAAAAAAAGGTTATATAGATTCCTAAAAAGAGTAACTGGGTTAATTAACAGCTTTATTTAATTACAGTTTTAATTTATTTATCATTGAGGCATCTGACCCCATTTTCCGTCATACAAATTTGGTGTCAAAATGAAGCATAAAAAGCTTTTGATCAGAAAACTGGGGTGAATACACCTATTAAATGGCAAATAATTAGTTATCATATGTACCTTCATTGGGGAACCTCCAGCACTATATTTAATCTGGTAAATAAGGCTCGATAACCCCTAAAAATAGATCGTTTTTAGAGGACCCTATATAGGAATATATGGATTCCTGCCGATAACCGTATCATTCAAGATAGATATTAAAAACCGACTTCCGGTCTGTCCTTTTTCGTTTGAACTTTTTAAAAAGTTTATTCCAGGCAAAATTATATTTTTCTTTAAAAAATATCATTATGGAAAATATCAATGTGGAAAAACTTATGGATATCGACAAGGAGGAATAAGCGATGTTTACACGTATTGACCATGTGGAGATTCTACCGAGTGATTTTGACAGATCGATGGCGTTCTACCAGGATGTACTGGAGTTTCGTCTGGTGTCGCGGATGCCAGTGCAGGCCGGACCGCTGAAAGAGATAGCTTACCTGCAGTTGAGTGACACCGTCATTGAATTACTGCACATGGAAAATCCCGCCCCGATATCTTCCCCGATGACTGTGGGCTACCGTGCGATTGCCCTGGAAGTTGAATCGATGGAAGCCGCGACCACCTACTTGCGGGATCGTGGTGTCGTCGTGACCTGGGGGCCGGTAGATCTGGGTGTATCCATTCGCGCCGAAATTACCGATCCTGATGGCCTGACCATAGAATTGCGGGAATGGAAGCATAAACCCTAGTAAGCCTGAGATGTGAGCTGGCAGGAAGCTTAAAACAAAAACGATTCCCAAGCTTCCAGGACAACAGCTACAAAGACTCTGATAGAAAGAAACTCATGAGCTTTTCTCAAAATCCGGTAGTCTTCCTTTAAAACAACTGCATCCTACAGGGAATCTTAATGTTCGCTTCACAATTCCAGCCATATTATAGCAAGAATACAGTACTTTTACGGAAACAATTGTATTGAGAGTTGGAAATCCATGAACGAATTCAGGCCTTTAAGGAAACTCAGAAAACGCAGTTTTGCCAATTGTATAAAAACTTACTGAAATATTCAGGTAGGGATATAATCTAAAAAAATATCCCTAACTGGATTTTATTTTGGAAAAAGGTACATCGGTCTTTTATTACTTTTTTCCCTTACCGGCTTCCCTTAGGCGCAGAGAGGTAAGACCAAGGCATCGAACCCATCCGTATAAATAACATAATCCATATCAGGGGAAAGAAACATCCAAATGCTAACAGGCCAATAAATGATTCTGCTATCCCTTTTGCCCTATTGGTATTCTTACAATAATAATATCTCAACCCTGGAATTAATGCCAGAAGCCCAGCCACTGTCGGATTTTTATCTTTATTTTCTATTTCCCTTGCGTAACATTTCGGGCAGAAGAAATGTTTAATATCTTCCTTCGGGAATTTTTTAAAGCATCCGAGACATTGAGCTTGAAATTTCGGCGGTTCTTTGACAATCTGCACTTTCTGTATAGTTTCCTGAATCCCAACATTATTATCCATCTTGAATATTCCCCACTTGACCGATAACCGTCCCATTAAGTGCAAAAAACCTGAAGAGAGGTATAGACAATATATCATGCAGTCTACTTATGCTGATTATACAACAAATAAATGGTAAATTATTTTTTATATTTAATTATGATGTATTAGAAGATGCTGAAAAGATTCCTCTCTTATTTCAGGTTTAATTCTTTGAGAGAAAAACTATAATGATACCGGGCATATCCCAGTCATCGAAAGCCGAGGTTCAGGTGGCTGCGGTTATAGATACCATCCTCGGCTTTCGAAGGTGCACAATTCTATCAACCATAGCTAGGTAATTACTCACAAGCTAAGATGATGTATGAAGACCTATTTACTATTTTCTTCATATATCCGCTATAAAGGTGATATAATGGATAGATTTCCTATATATCAGATATTCTTTTTATTTATTGGGTTTATTTGTGATATAACAATATATTCATGTCATTTTAAAAAATATTTGATATTTAAAGTTTGTTTACCTTTGGGAGCTATAATTATGCTAAGAAGAAAATCTAAAAATAAACACAAAAAAATGACATATACAACCCAACACATCAACATTTAAAATAGTTAAATTCCTGTAAAATGTAAAGAAAAATTTGGAGGATTGAGAAATAAAAGCATTTTACAGAACAGCAATTGTACTATGTCTTTCCCTGGCAATTCTTTTTCTAATTGTAGGGTCTGCTGCAGCTGCAGATGTAGTAGAGATAAGAAATCCAGTATATGATGGATCAGACACTGATGATATTATTGATAATCCCGAATATGGAGACGGTACCACCTTTACAATTGATGCAACTGAATTTGCAGCATTCTATTACGATACAGATGATAACATAACAACCGAAACTCTCTAAATAGGAAACATACATAGCTCAAGTAATGTAATTTAAAAACAAATTTTAAGATATTTCCATTCACGGGAATTTTTTCTTTTTAATCTGGCTCCAAAAAATAGCCCTAGACTTATTTAGTCATGCAATAAAGGAAAAATCGAATAGAGAGCCTGAGGATCAGCCTATACTTAAACCTGAGAGCTCCAACCTTTGAGAAAGGGAAAGTTAACGAAAGAAAATAACCAATAGCAGTAAAAAACCTCTTCAAATATTGAAAGTGAGTCGTAAGAAGCCATAAACTATGGCTATTCCAATGATAATAAAAAGCATCATATCATATGCTTTTTTTGATTCCCTAGCTTCATCATATCCTGTTTGAATCCATTCCCTATTAAAAGGTGAAATTGCCAGCAACAAATAAAAAATCATGGCCAAAATCACACTCCATATGAAGCCTAGTGATGTCGCCCCGCTAAGGAACAGAAAAAAACATGAGGCTACAAAATGCAACCATTTTGGATCCATTGTTATTCGGCTGCTTGGCAAGCTTTTTCTCCTCATAAATTAATTTTCATTTTTAGCAAATTAGATAGGATCTATTAATTTTTTCTTATTTTGTTCAAAAAGGAAAATTTTTTGAACATTATTTAATCAGTTTTTCAGAAATTTGCCCATATATCCGCCGTGTGTTCAGTATGTAATTATATTGCCAAAAATAACACAATATTGGAGAATACAGTTTTATTTTTATGTTTTCAATTTAATATCCGTTATCAATATAATATCCGTTATGACAAATAAGAAAACAGATATTCTGATTTGTTACTCGATCAGTAAAAAATGCAATCGGTTAAACGTGCCTATGTGTTTAAGAAAAATAACCATCCCATAGACTATAGACAGGATTCATAAAAACGCTATAATTAGAATTGATTTTTAGACCAGGGTATTTTTACTGCCGATAACCGTTCTTCATCAAACGTAGAAAAACCTGCAAGAAACATATGTCAAGCCAAAATGAAAAATGATATTAAATATGTGTCAACTATACAATAATATTCCATACAGTTATTTAAAAATTTACTTAATTGCTAATTTTTGCTTATACGTTAGTAAAAGAAACTGTAAGCACTGCTATGCTCCCTCTTAAATTGCCTGTTTCGTTGGAGATTTTTCTGCTGTAATATATATTTAAGAGTACATACAGGAAGGAGAATAATACTTTTGTTATTATCGGGGAGTACTGCCCTGGATGTGAGAAAATGAAGCCTGAAGAAATGCTAAAATATGCAACGAAATTTGAATTTCCACCAGCGAAAAATTTGAGACTCAGTATTGAGAAAAGCGTCTTCCTCGGTGGAGACCACTGGTTAATCAAAAATATGGGAACTGAAGTCTTTGACCCCATCAAAGGTAAATTTGGATTTGTCCGGATTAATGAGTCAACTCCAAAATACTACTATTTGAGTTTAAAAGACGCTTTTGAGCTTCTTAAATGGATCATACGAAAAGAGGAAGGGAATGAGATAAACTACACGGGGAGATGTCGACAGTGTGGCAAATTCTTTGGAGAAGATCAATTGAAAGAAGCATATGGGTGGAATTGGTGTCAAGAGTGTTATGATGATCTTCAAGACTGAAGATAAAATATCTCCGACAAGACTACCTGAGTACTTCTCAGAATATTCAATTCTTAATATATAACCGCTATCATTAGATGTGGAGAACTTTTTGGAAAAGATCACTAATAATAAAATCTTAATAAAAATTTAAATGTTGTTTACTAAAAAAACATTTTATAAGGGGATATTATTCGTCCACAACCAATTTTTCATATAATTAATTATAAATAAATTTATGAATTATTATAGCTTGTAAACTGAAGAGAACAGATCAAAGTGAACAGATCAACCTCTACATGAGTCAAAAACCAATGGATCAACACAAATGGAAACACAAATGGGAAAAGTGACCGGTAGGATATGTGAGCAAAGAAATGCCTGGAGGAAGTTCTAATCCAGACGAATATTGGGGGATATTTTCTGGATTACTGTATCGGGGGCTACAGTAAAAAGAACAAGGCTCTTCCAGGCTTTCTCTAATCATTTAAAAGTGCTTTTTTACATAGATTATAGAAAATGAAGATGGTTCGATTTTATTATAAGTCAGAGGACTTTCAGTACCCAATCAATCACCTCTCTTAACACTTAACAATTAACCTTAGTCATAACTTCATAATTTGTTTTTTATTTATAATGCTAACTTTTGCCTTGGTGGGTTGTATACTTACGTAAAATTTAACTCTTTTTGTTTGCTAAAATTACTTAAACCTGCTCTTAGAGGACGACCAAAAAACCGATTTTCCACTTTGTATAATTATAAGAGTTCAATTAAAATTGACTACCATAATTTGAGGCTCCCGTTATTATTAGTCAGTGGGTATTATTTAGCACAGTATATACACGAAAGATATTTATATTGAAATGTTTGGGGAATTACCAGAACTTCCACCACGGTTTATTCTCAATGCTTTCTGGCAAGAGCTTAAGATTCTATTTACTATTATCCACTTGCTTTTCTATTTCCATTGTCGTTATCTGATCCTAACGTGTGGCTTCTACTGCACCTCCTTCATGAAATTAATAATGATTAGTTGTGTATATCGCCAATTTTGCCACAAATGTTTTCTCCGTTTGTTTTTACTCGTATATTGGGAAAACCATCGATATAAAAATCGGTCACCGCTTGCTTAAAACTATTTGAAAAATATTTAATTTCTCTATGCAACGTAAATAAAGTAGCTAAACTGATAAAAAAACTTAGTAAGTATACACTTAACAAAATGTATAATAATTACTACCGTCAAGGCACTGAAAATATTCAGAGATAGCACTATATTAACCAGATCAGTATTTTTTGTCCATTATTCAAATAATTATGATATGGTAAGAAGAAACCAAATTTACTAAATTTTCTCATTGAGAAAGCAAAAACGAAGACATTAATAAGATTAAAGAAAATATGAATCCTGCTGGTATCCCTTCAATAAAAAAGAAATATTTCTTCATCGTGTCGCATTTGTATTTATCCAATATATAAAAAGTCATCTATAGGTTTTGAGTTATCAGTTATAAAATTTCTATATACATTTTTCCTTGTGTATGTGAATTATCTTTATTAAACTTTTTAGATATAAATGCGTTACCTGAATAGGATATTATAGGAAGTACTATCATTGTTACAATAGCTTGCATTAACCAATCAGGAATATAATTCTCCATCACTTGTCGCCATTTTACAACTCGATGTAAATAAAGTTTATGAAATTTTGTGAAGAGATATATAGCAATTTACCAAAAGCGCCATCAAGGTTTGTTGTCTCAAGATGTTTTATATCTTCCTTTTCGAAAAGGCAGACCTGCATTTATTAGAGCATATTTCCTTTCGGGATTCTCAGTTAAAAAAGACTGGTTACAATTCTTGCAGATTTTTTATATTTTTCCCATCTCTTTTCTGCCTTCTTTCTTCCCGGTGTTGAATCTTTTCTGGTTCCTGCGTTTTTCTGTCTCTTCATTCGGGATGTGTGTTCTCTCATCTTCATAGCTGGCTTTTCTTCTATTATCTGGCTTACTTTTCCCTCTCTTCTGTGTTTGCCTCTAAAAGCCTGGGTTTAGTTCTCTAGAGATAAATTTCTGACCTTGAAAAATTCGTGTTTTGCGCGAGATATAAAATTAATCACTTTCCTTTTATCTTTGAAACCATCAGAATCTTTAAGCCCAGAACTGGCGTCTACGCCAAATGGTTTTACAAACCGTATAGCCTCTCCAACATTTTCAGGGGTCAGCCCTCCTGCTAAGATAACTGGTTTTGATACCTCTTTAACAATGTTTCTGCTAACATTCCAATCATGGACTAAACCTGTCCCACCTACTTTATCATTTGCTAAATCAAGAGTATCCAGGATGAAAGCATCTACGACAGATTCAAAGGGTTTCATAGCTTGCATAACTTCAAACCCGTTAACATGAAAGTTTTTGATTATTTTTATGTGAGGGAGTATTTTACGCAATGATACGATACTATCAACTGTACAATCAGAGTGCAGCTGGATAGAAGTAACACCTATTTTATGCGCTAAATTAGAGATTTCTTCAGCATCGTCCAGTTCTGTAACTAGAACTGGAGAAATATAAGGTGGGCATTGTTTCACGATTTTTCGAGCTAAATCTTTGTCAATAAAGTCATCCGAATTATGTTTTTGTCCCACTACTAATCCAATCGCATCGGCTCCACAGTATGCAGCCATAATAGCGTCTTCGACCCTTTTAATACCACAAATTTTTATCCTCATTGTTCTCTCCTAAAAAGTCTTTGATAGGGCTTTAGATGTTTTACCGGTTACCATAATTAAATTCAAAATCAAAGAGAATATTATAGTTCCTTAATTAATTGCATGATAAAAATTGGTTATCGGATTAAGGGACAATCCTGCCAAAACAGAAATTTCTGAAACCAATCAGATATATTTTAATTCATTTCTGCCTCATCAACAAACCAGATTTATCTTCATATTCAGATTCCAGAATATGTTCATTAAGCGTTTATATATGAACTCGCACAATGCTTTTATAGCTTGAAGGTAATTACGCTGGATGTTGGCACTTGCGTCAATTGACAGGAGCCAGCTCTATACAATTAGATCGTTTTTCAGTTTGAAGTTTTTCATACTATAAATCGCCTGATCGATTGTATATGAATATTTAAACACAGTAGTTTATAAATGTATCAACCTCCTTCCAGTTTAAACTAAAATCACATTTACCGGCTTATCGAGCTTCAAAGCCCATAGCATTAGAGTCCATAAAATCCAGCTACAAAGAATGGAAAGGACCTCCCGAAAGAGAAGAGTTACCTCGTTTCGGGAAAAGTAGATTTCTGGCAGCCAGGGCAGAAGAATCGGCGCTATCTCCCTGTACCTGCAAAGAGAACCTAATTTACAAAAGGTGGCGAATATGACAACAGTATTTGATGTCCCTGCGATGGAACTTATCGAAAAGGTTGCGGGCATTCTTAAAGAAAACGATAATGTCGTTCCCCCTGAGTGGGCAAAGAACGTAAAAACCGGGGTTCACAAGGAACTCCCTCCGAACAATGACGACTGGTGGTATATCAGATCCGCCGCAGTCCTGAGAAAGATCTATACCGACGGGCCTGTAGGAATCGAAAGACTCCGCTCAGTATATGGTGGAAAGAAGGATAACGGATCAAGACCAGGCCACAAAGCAAAAGGCAGCGGTTCGATTGCCAGAAAGGCAGTACAGCAACTTGAGGCTGCAGGTTACCTGCAAAAGGTAAAGGACGGAAGAACAGTATCTGCAAAGGGACGTTCCATGCTTGACAATGCATCCAATGAGCTTAAGCATGAGCTTCTTGAGAAAATCCCTGAACTTGCAAAATACTGAGTCCATCCGAAGGGGACCTGAAAATTTCTTAGGATTCCCTTTCAAATATTATAAATCTTAATCCAGATTGCTCCGGAAAACCGGTTTTTTGGGTGATTGCCATGTCTACAACGGATGACGAACTCAACGAAATTCGAAAGAGACGGCTTGCAGAAATCCAGAGACAGCAGGCACAGAACCAGCCTTCTGATATCCAGGCAGCTTACCAGCAGGAACAGGCCAAAGCTGAGATGGAAGCTCAGAAACAGGCCATCCTCAGGCAAATCCTGACTCCTGAAGCCAGAGAACGCCTTACAACCTTAAAAATGTCAAGGCCGGCTCTTGGGGAACAGCTCGAAATGCAGCTGATTTCGCTTGCTCAGAGTGGAAGGCTACCGTCTCAAATCGATGACGAACAGCTTAAAAAGCTCCTGATGAGGATGCAGCCAAAAAAGCGTAAGACATCCATAACCCGGGTCTAAAAATAATGAGAATTTCGGTCCTCTTTAGCGGAGGCAAGGACAGTTCGGTCTCTGCCCTTTTGATGGAACCGTTTTTTGAGCTAGAACTCGTAACCTGCAGCTTCGGCCTGCTCCCCAATGGAGAGCTGGCAGCAAAAACTGCAAAAGAGTTAGGGTTTCCACACAGGGTTCTCTCTCTGGAACTGGAAATCCTTGAAAAGGCTTACGAGAAAATAATGAAAGACGGTTTCCCGAAAAGCGCTATTAATTATATCCATGAAAAAGCCGTAGAAACTCTTGCTTCGGATCCGGAAGTTAAATTCATTGCTGATGGAACCAGAAGGGACGATAGAGTTCCTGTGCTCTCAATCTCACAGATACGAAGTATCGAAGATCGATTGGGAATTCAGTATATCTGCCCTTTGAAGGGATATGGCCGAAAAACCGTGAGTATGCTTGTAGAGCGCTATCTGAGAATTGAAGAGGGACCGAGTGAGAATACTCCAAAAGCAGATTACGAAATCGAGCTAAGGGAGCTAATCAGGCAGAGAGACGGCGAAGAAAAAATAAAGGAACTGTTTCCTGCCCATATCCAGTCCCACGTGCTTTCCAGAAAAGAACTGCCCTGAAGAAGGCATGTCTTAAAATCAGAAAGTCTTCCGGAAGGGGAAAATTCTGGAATAAAGATTTATACGATAATCGAGTTATATCAACCCTTATACTGCTGCAGATTAACCGAGACCCTTATAGAATTTACCGTATATGGTTTTAAAAAACTGCCGTTTAACCTGGCAGGGTAAAACCTCGATTATGCAAGGGTTAAAATCACAATCAGCTATTATCGGATATAACCGGAAGTTAACAGAATTAAGTTATTTACAGGTCAACAGGTGTGATCCACTTGAGTCATAACATGAAAGGACAGAAGAGGCGCCTGGCAAAGGCGCACAAACAGAACACACGCGTTCCAGTGTGGGTTATTGTGAAAACTAACCGGAAGGTCGTGAGTCATCCCAGACGCAGGCACTGGAGAAGAAGAAGCCTGGATGTAAAGTAAGCGAGGAAGGTGGGAAAAATGGCAGACGACATGGTAAAAGAACAGATATATACAATCCCCCTCAGGGTGGTAAGGAAAGTACCTGCATGGAAAAGAGCAAACAGAGCAGTTATTGAAGTAAGAGCTTATCTCGTAAGGCACATGAAAGTTGATTCTTTACAGGTCAAACTGGACAAATCAATTAATGAGCGCCTCTGGGAAAAAGGCTGTGAAAAACCTCCTCTCTCCATCCGAGTCAGAGCTGTAAAATTCGCAGATGGCGAGGTACAGGCAGAACTCGCCCAGTAAAATATACCAGAAAACGCGAAGCTTCAAAGAATATGATTCGAACAGTGGATATCTACGACACCCCGATGATCGGGGTCTTTGCAACCTGCACGGAAGATGTTGCTCTCGTCCCTACCGGGACAAAGCCAGAAACCTGCGCCATACTTGAGGATTCGCTGGATGTAAGGGTCATTGAGACTCTTGTAAACGGAAGCGTTGTGATCGGAGCCCTTTCCAGAGGAAACTCAAACGGCTTCCTTTTTTCATACGGGACCGATGCCAGGGAGATGCAAGAACTTACAGGAGTTAAGGCCGAGATCCTCCCAGGCAGGCTGAATGCAGTTGGAAATATTGTACTTGCAAATGACTCTGCAGCACTTGTTCACCCTGAACTGTCAGATAGGGCTATTGAGACAATTGCCAGTACTCTCAAGGTAGAAGTTTACAGGGGAACAATTGCCGGGATAAAGAATGTAGGAATGGCAGGAGTTGTCACCAACAAAGGGCTTCTGGTACACCCGAAAGTGACATCTTCAGAAAGAGAAATTCTGGAAAATATCTTCGAACTTCCTATATATATAGGGACTACGAACTTTGGGACTCAGATGCTCGGCTCAGGCCTGCTTGCGAACTCTAAGAACTATGTTGCAGGTTCAGACACTACAGGACCCGAACTTGGAAGAATCGAAGAAGCTCTCGGATTCGTAGAGTGAGTGAGATAACCATCCATCTGTTCCGGAATAAAGCTACAGCAAGAGTGGTGACCAAGATGAAGAACTTTATTGTTAAAGGCAAATTTAAAGCAGGAAATTCCTGGGAAAAATTCACAAAGCAGATCGAAAGTCAGAATGAAAAGAACGCAACAGATAAGGTCTATTCTGTCTTCGGAAGCAAGCACGGTATTAAGAGAAGCCAGATCCAGATCGAAAGCATTGCTGAGGAGTGAAGGATATGGCAGAAGTCAGTGAAGATATCAGAAATCTGGCAGCCAGGCATCAGGAGTTCCAGAGACAGGCCGAAGCCTTAAGGCAGCAGATGAACATGGTTCAGGCTTCCATTACAAGCTGTGACCAGACAATCGTAACCATCAACGAGCTTAAGACCGCTTCAACGGAAGGCAGGACTGCCGAAACGATGGTTCCTGTAGGTTTTGGCTCATTCGTTCACGCCGAAATAAAAAATGCAGATAAAGTTATTGTGGACCTTGGAGCGGGCTTCAGTGCAGAGAAACCCGCAGATGAAGCCATCGAGACCCTGAACCGCCGCAAAGAGCAGCTTAAGAAAATTCTCGAACAGATGAATGCTTCACTGACTAACTACGTACAGGGTATGCAGGCCCTGGAATCCGAGGCTGCAAGGCTTCAGCAACCTGGCCAGGCCTGAAAAGACCTGGCTCAGACAAAAAGGATAAAACTCAAAATCCCTATTTGAGAACGAAGCCTTTTATTTTGAATTAACTATCTATTTTTTTATTGAATTCCTTTGGGATGGGATCCTGTGTTCAACAAATTCAAAGAAAAACTTGGGAATTTTAAGAAGGCACTCAGCAGAACCATTGATGACAAAGCGGTAGAAATCGAACCGGTAGTCGAACCTGCACCTGAGGCCGAAGAGGGCTTTGAAGAAGATATGGAGCCCATTCCGGAAGAAGAAGCTCTTGAAACGCCCCTGGAAGAGGAAGAAGAGTACGAAGTCGAGCCCGCCGAAGACAAACCTGTGATGACTGCGTCTCCAAAGGTCGGGATCGAAGACTTGAAAAAGGCAGAATACAGAAAAAAACTTGAGGACCGGAAAAAGGTTGCAGAGAGCAAACCTGTGGAAGAAGAAGTGCCTGAAGAAAAGAAATCCTTCTTTAAAAAATTCTCCTCGAAGGTCGGATTTACACAAAAAGCAAAGGCGCTGGTTTTTAACAGAGAGGTCTATCTGGATAGTAAAGACCTGGAAGAGCCTCTCTGGGAGCTTGAAATGGGGCTCCTTGAAAGCGACCTTGCCCTCTCGGTTTCCGAGGCAATTGTGGAGTCCGTGAAAAAACAGCTCACAGGCACCACAAAACGCATTGGCAGCAATACCGGAGAGATTGTAGAGGAAGCCTTGAAAAAAGCCATCCTGGATGTTGTATCTGCCAATACTTTTGATTTTGACGAGTACGTAAGAAATAGGGAAAAACCTGTCCATATTGTCTTTGTTGGAATTAACGGGACCGGAAAAACAACATCCATTGCAAAAATGACGCACAGGCTGCTCAAATCGGATTACACGGTAGTTCTCGCTGCAGGAGACACTTTCAGGGCAGGCGCCATTGACCAGCTCGGCATCCATGCCGACAGGCTCGGAGTAAAAATGATCAAGCATCAGCCTGGAGCCGATCCTGCGGCAGTTATTTACGATGCCGTGCAGTACGCAAAAGCCCACAAAATCGATTTCGTGCTTTCCGATACTGCAGGCCGTATGCATACTAACCTTAACCTTATGTCACAGATGGAAAAGATCTGCAGGGTGAGCACTCCGGATCTTATAATTTTCGTAGATGAAGCCGTCGCAGGGAACGATGCCGTTGAAAGGGCTGCACAGTTCAATGAAGCTGTGCCGATTGACGGGTCCATTCTGACAAAAATAGACGCCGATGCCAAAGGAGGAGCTGCAATATCCATTGCCTATATCACAGGCAAGCCCATTCTCTTCTTCGGGATAGGACAGGGTTACGAAGACCTGAAAAAGTTCGATTCCGGATGGTTTATAGACCAGCTTTTCAACCAGTAAAACCATTCAGACTTTAAGCTAACAGAGAATAGTGAATCTCCCGAGGATTGGATTTCGGGAGCACTATTTCACGAACTCTGCTGCGGGATATGTAGGAGAAAATGTTAATTTTTCCAGGTTTTAGATTTCTCATAAAAAATTTAAAATTTTTACCCGGTTTTTCAGGGCTCTTCAGGAATTATAATCCATGCTATTATATAGGCAACTATACCTGTTCCCGCACCCACTATGGTGATAAGCAACCATAAAAGCCTTACAAGCGTAGGATCAATTTTAAAGTATTCACCTATCCCGCCACATACCCCTGCAATAATCCTGTTCCTCTTTGATCTATACAATTTATTCATTTGACCACCCCTAACTTTAAAAGGATTGTTTTTAAAAGGATTGTAATAATAGATTGCTTGGATTCGATTTATAAGTAACTCCGGGGATTAAGAAATTTGTCGAGAATCTCGGTAAGTTTCCAGTATAAGTTAATTTTTAGGCTAGCTTTTTACGTCGCAATTCCTTTTCTTATAAAGACATGCCAGAGACTCAGGTTCTCAGATTTTGGCCCACTCGCTGGTTATATCTTCAGATACCAGGTTTTCCCCGAACACCTGCACATATACCCTGAATTTTTCGCCTGCAGGAACCGTAAGACCTTTCGCAGTGTAATTGTAAACTTCTTCCGGCTCAATCGCAACTGGAGAACTTTCAATTTCATCCCAGAAAGAGAGCTTATCTTCAGTCTGAAGGGCAACGTAAACGGTTGCATTTTCAGCTCTTTCCGAACCCACATTGCTTACAGTAACACTAACATCGACCACCCCTTCTTTTTTTGAGTACTCACATTGCGCTTTGAAATCAAGATTAATCATGGGTCTTCTGTAAACAGGGATGATCTGTACAGGCTGGTCTACATATTCTTCGGGAATTTCCCCGATCTGCCAGTCACTGCCTGTAGTCTCCAGATAGTAGTAATTGTCACCTTCGTACTCAAAGCTTCTGCCCTTCTGCTCAGGATTGCACTTTATACCTAGAGCCATATGTTCGGGGAGTTCCAGAAGGACGGCATTGTAACCCATCTCCTGAAGAATTGCTACGGAGAGAATTGAAGTATCTTCACAGTCCCCACCGTTCTCATAAAGAGTTTCATAAGGGAAACGGGGGTATTGGTCGTAGCCTGAACTTTCAAGATCCGAGGTATATTTTAAAGACTGAACAAAAGAAACACAAAAGCCCGGAATTTCTCTTTCCTCAAGCCCGTAAGTTTTTGAAAGAGAGAATAAGGCGTCTGCAATCTCCTTAATTAACCAGTCATCACAAGGATCCGAAGCAAACAGATCATAGTCCCTGTTTCGAGTCCTGATTTTATAGGCTTCATAAAGTTCATCGTCAAGAGACAGAGTAAACTGCCATCGTTGGCCTTCGTAGTCCCATGAGTAAGTTCGGGACGGTGTTCCGGGAGGAATCGACTCCTCTGTAATCAAGGCATTACAAGGCTCACAATTTACAAAATTTACTCCTACCAGGTTCTCCCCAGTATCACCTATGCCGGAATCCACGGAAGTTTCAGGGCAGGGCCAGGTTAAGAGAAATTCGACCAGATAAATGAGTAAAAAGAAATGAAGCAAAGTGGCTGCGCTTTTCATAAATTATCCCCCATCCAGAATTGCATATCCTATGACACTCATTCCCAGAGGTCTTCCCTGAAGTGGGAATTTACAGGGTCCACTTCCATCGGGCCTTCCGGATAGGGTTCGAATAAGGTCTGATTCGTAAGGTACTGGTCTTCAAAGCGCACGGCCCATGACCTGATTGTATTAGTTGCAGGGCAAAGAGAGGTTTTTCCCTCCCTGTATTTCTGGATCCAGTCAAAAAATAGCGCTTTTTCCTGGCTTGAGAGCTTCTCTGAAAAATGTCCGAAGGCATGCATGAGCACATTAATATTCGAAGTGTACCTCGGAGGTCTGGAGAGGGCACTGTAAAGATGCCTTTCGTACTCAGAGACCAGTTCCCGAAAGATTCCACTCTCTTTATTTGCAACAATAGCTCCCAGTTTCCTGAGTTCTGCCTGGTTATACGCCATGAGAAGATACTTATTTTCGGAATGGAATGCGACAAGGTCTCTCATGCGGCCTTCAGATTTTACTTTTCGGAAAGCGGCAAGCATGAAAAGCTTGGTCATGAAATGTTCTTTTATGCGGGCATTCCTTAGCCTTCCTTCATCCTCGATGGCAAGATGAGGGAATTTCTTCAGGACTGCCCCCCCGAAAAATCCTGACGTTTTCCCGATCGCCCCTGACTTGAGTGCTGCAGTCGGGTAAATTTTCACATCCTTAATGCCGCAGGAAGGAGACCTGTATTTCAGAATAAAACCATCAATATCTCCTACAGAATTGAGAAAATCAGTGCAAAATGCCTCCATAACTTCGGTTACATCCCTGCTGCCTCCGGACTGGATAAGCCGCTGTCCCCCGTCCTCAAGAACTATTCTTATCGGATCTCTTGGAACACCGAGCCCTATCTCCACTTCCGGGCAAACAGGCAGGAAATCAACATATTCTGTAAGATTTGCCACTATCGGACTGCTTATTATATCTCCGTTATATCGACAGTGGTCAAACCCAAGGCATCTACTAACCACAACCTTTGGCCGAACAAACTCCCTCATTTAACCCCCATATAAGAAAGGATTTCCAGCATAAATTACTTTCCAGAAGAAGGCCTTAAGACACTTCTTTTTTAAAAATAGCAAGTTAGAAAGTGAGAATCTTCCAAAAAAGACTTTAAAATACTTTGTGTAGAAAAGTAATAAGTTTGGACGGAAAAATGGCTCAAAACTTGATTAAAAAGTATTGTATAATAGGTTTTTAAAGAAAAAATTTGGACAAGAATAAATTTTAAAAACGAATTTTCCAAAAATACGAGTCTTTTATCCGCTTCTCGGAACAGATTTATAACAATAAAAATAACTAAGAGATAACTTATGGAGGAGGTCGAGGGAAAGGGAAGCGTTTTAAAGGTTAAGTCCCCGAGACTCGAAGCCAGTTTCCAAATTCTGACAAAACGGTATGCTCTTAAAAATATAGGTGAGAATATGGTAGAAACCGAATATGAACAGACACGTATGCCGCTGATAGGAGACGATGCACCCGCATTTACAGCATTGACAACTCAGGGAACGATCAAATTCCCGGATGACTATAAAGGAAAATGGGTCATCCTGTTCAGTCACCCTGCGGACTTCACGCCTGTATGCACTACAGAATTTATGACATTTGCCAGTATGCAGGAAGAATTCAGGGAAATGAACACCGAACTTATAGGGCTTTCCATAGACAGCGTCTTTTCCCATATTGCCTGGCTTAAGCGGATCGAAGAGAAGATCGAATATAAAGGGATGAAAAATCTCGAGATCAAGTTCCCGGTGATAGAAGACCTGAAGATGGATGTCGCGAAAAAATACGGTATGATCCAGCCAAAAGCCTCGACCACACAGGCTGTAAGAGCCGTATTTATTATTGACCCTGAGGCAAAAGTCAGGACAATACTCTACTATCCGCAGTCAACAGGAAGGAATATGCAGGAGATCAAGAGGATTGTTACCGCCCTGCAGAAAAATGCGGCCGAAAAAGTCGCAACGCCAGCTAACTGGCAGCCTGGAGACGATGTTATTATTCCAGCTCCCAATTCGATGGAAGCCGTAAAAGAAAGGCTTGCTAAATCAGAAGAAAACACGTACTGCCTTGACTGGTTTATATGCCTGAAAAAAGATAGCAAGAAATAATCTAAGATATAAAAGCCATTTTAGAGACAACTTTAAAGACCATTTTACAAGGTCTTTTTTAATTTTTTTAAGTAGAAAGAACTTCTGGAAAAACCATTTTAAGAATCTAATTTTCAATAGGTGCGTTATTCTTTTTTTGAAAGAGAGAACTTAAGCTGATTCTAAGATCTTAAAATCCCGGGAAGTATTTTCGTGTCTTCAAAACCAGCAAGAGATAAACATAATCTTTAATTTTTGCTGCTATTACTCCATGTAATTAAAAAAGAAATTTTAATAATAGAATTTCCAGCAAGAGAAACTTTTCTTCCGCGTTTGAGAAGAGATATATAAGAATGAAAATATATATAAGATTGCTTTTCGGGAAGGGGGGAAAGGCAGTGCTTTTAGTTTTTACTCCCGATACTTGAGGCCAGTCTCCATATACAGGAACTTCTTAAGCAGAATGCAGGTGAGAGTATGGTAGAAACCGAGTACGAGCAGATATATATACCGCTAATTGGGGAAGATGCACCCTCATTTGAAGCCGTGACAACGCAGGGACCAATCAGTTTCCCTGATGATTACAAAGGCAAATGGGTTATTCTTTTCAGCCATCCTGCAGATTTCACACCCGTATGCACTACCGAATTCATGACCTTTGCCAGCATGCAGGAAGAATTCAGAAAAATGAACACTGAACTTATAGGGCTTTCCATAGACAGTATTTTTTCCCATATTGCCTGGCTTAAGAGAATTGAGGAGAAGATCGAGTATAAAGGAATGAAAAAGGTTGAGATCAGGTTCCCGGTAATAGCCGACCTGAGAATGGATGTTGCCAAAAAATACGGCATGATTCAGCGAAAGGGTTCAAAAACCCAGACTGCGAGAGCAACATTTGTTATAGATCCCGAGTCAAAAATCAGGGCAATGATTTACTATCCCGTACCAAACGGAAGGAATATACAGGAACTCAAAAGGCTTGTCAGTGCAATGCAGAAGAGCGATGCTGAAGAAGTATCGACTCCGGCAGACTGGCAGCCAGGCGATGACGTCGTAATTCACCCTCCCCGTTCAATGGAAGCGGTAAAGGAAAGGCTTGAAAAATCCGAAAATGGAATTTATTGCCTTGACTGGTTTTTGTGCCTGAAGAAGGGAAATGAAAAATAATTGAGGAATAAAAATTTTTAATTTAATATGAAATTCTTGAATTTTAAAATGGAAGTGCAATTACCAGAAGATCGGGAAATACGATTCACCAGTCTGCCGGAGTTATCGGTTATTTGAAAAACTGAGAAAGTAGGTTTAAAAATATTCAGAGTTGGAAGCGGGGCACATCAGGTAAATGGGAAGATCAAATTATGGGAAGATCGAATTTAAAAATTGAGATAAGTTGGGAGGGATCTCTTACCCCCATAAGAGATCCTCCTGGCGAATCGAAGAAGGTCTAACACTCCGTTTCACCAGAATTCATCGTAAGCAAAGTACAAAAGCTGAATAGCTAACATAAAAGCTGAGAAGATGAAATATGACCCCTATATCTCCAATTTTGCGCTACCATGTTAGGAATATCCAAAAGTAATATAGGAAGAACTGCTATATAAAATTTACTACTATTTGTAATAAATGATCATTAAATATACGGAATTCGGATAAAACTGAGATGAAGAAGAGAAATTTAATAAAATCGAAATTAAAGATGAAAACTGGATAATGCCGAGAAAAGTATGTAAAAAAAGGCTATTTTAAAGTAAAATTTCATCCGGATAATTTACATGTTATTTACATATCCTGGTAGATATCAAACTAAAAAGGAAAAAATAGAATAAAGAAGTAATAGAATGGAAAAAAGAAATTTACTTCTTTCCAAGCTCTTTTGAGCGCTCGCTCGCCCTTATGACTGCGTTCATGAATGCAGCCCTGATTCCGGCCTTTTCAAGGGCGTGAATTCCCTGAATGGTAGTTCCGGCAGGAGAAGTAACCATATCCTTGAGTTCTCCGGGATGCAGGCCTGTTTCAAGCGCCATTTTTGCAGCCCCAAGTACAGTCTGGGCTGCGAGAGTGAGAGCACTCTTCCTGTCCATTCCTTCAAGAACAGCACCATCAGCCATTGCTTCAATTACCGGAAAGATGAATGCAGGCCCACTGCCTGAAAGTCCTGTAACGGCATCCATCAGGGACTCAGCCACCTGGACTGCAGTACCGACCGCAGAAAAGATCTCAAGAGCGATTTCCAGGTCTTGGGGGGTGGCATTTTTGCCTGGAGAAATGCCTGAAGCAGCTTCGGAAACCGTGGCCGCAATGTTTGGCATCACACGTACGACTCTTGTGCCTTCAGGGAGGGCATTTTCGTAAGTGGCAAGAGGGATGCCGGCTGCAATTGAGATGATAAGTTTATCGGGAGTTATGTAAGCTTTAAGATTTTCAAGTACCGAGCCCAGGGTCTGGGGCTTCACCGCAAGAATAAGAATATCAGATGCCCGGGCAATAACAGCATTGTCAGTAGATACATTAATTCCCAGCTGTACCTTCAATTCATTCAAGAAAGGCTCGTACACGTCGCTTGCGCCAAGATTTTCAGGCTTTACGATTCCGGCCTTTATGATTCCCTGCATAAGAGCAGAGCCCATTTTTCCTGCTCCGATAAATCCTATCTTTCGGTTCTGAACTGTCATATATCATTTCTCCTATTTTCGAGATAAATATAAATATCGAGGCAGTAGCCTCAAAAATTATTTACAGGTAATATTGAATAGTCTCAAGGAACTTTGTAATTTAAAGGAATTTAGAGGTTTAAAAGAATTTAGTGGTTTAAAGGAATTTGGAATTTAAAGAAACTTAATAGATTGATAAGGGATTCCTGAAAAGAAGAAATTAATTTAAATTTCAGGAATCCCGAGAAATTAAGCTTAACCATTCGGGATTGCCGGTAAATTTAATTAAACTCTTCGAGTATGCCGATATTCTCTTTTTTTATTACATTACTGTAATTATTATAGCCCAGAATGCCCTCAATTTCGTCGGTGTGAGCTCCCTTAATTTTCATAAGCTCTTCAGAGGTATAGTCTGTAATTCCTTTCGCAAAGATCCTGCCTTCACACTCGAGCCTCACCACATCTCCCCTGTCAAAACTTCCCTCGACCTCTACAATTCCTGCCGGAAGAAGGCTATTTTTTCCGAGAACTGCGGCTTTTGCCCCTGCATCCACACGGACAGTGCCTGAAGCTCTTGCAAGAATGATCCAGCGGGCACGGTTCTTCTGGATATGCCTTTCAGCCAGGAAAAGGGTGCCTATCTCTTCCCCGGAAAGAGCCTTCATAAGCACATTATTAATTTCGCTATTTGCGATCAGGACATAGCAGCCTGCCATGCTGCAGATCTTTGCAGCTTTTATCTTGGTTCTCATCCCTCCTACGCCCTTAAAGCTTGTAGGGTCACCCCCATAACTTTCGATCTCAGGTGTGATTTTTTCTACGAGAGAAATGAGTCTGGCATCATTATGCGTCTTAGGGTTCCTGTCAAAAAGGCCGTCGATATCCGAAAGTATAATCAGGAGATCGGCATCTATTTTGCTTGCGACCATTGCAGAGAGCTTGTCGTTATCTCCGAAGATCGCTTCAATCTCATTCGTACACGTACAGTCGTTTTCGTTTATTATGGGAACTACTCCATATTCCAGAAGTGTGGAGATACTGTTCCTAAGGTTCAGGTAGGATACCCGGTCAGAATAGAACTCATAAGTAAGAAGGATCTGAGCGACTTTTATCCCGTATTTTGAAAAAGCTTCGCTCCAGTATTGCATCAGGATGCTCTGTCCCACAGCCGCCGCTGCCTGTCGGATAGGGATTTCACGAGGTTTTGGGGCAATACCCAGTTCATAGAGCCCTACACCTATTGCTCCTGAACTTACCACAATTACTTCTTTTCCACGCCTTCGAAGCTCGGAGACCTGGGCTGCAATACTTTCCATAAAGGTAGGATCAATACTGCAGTTTTCTTTTGTACTATCGCAGTCCTGTTTTGTAATTGAGGAAGTACCGATCTTGATAACGATTTTATTAACGTCATTGAGAAATTCTTTTCTGTCTGTCAATAACAAGGCCTCTTAAAGTATTTGGGAAGTGCGGCTGAAATAAGCACAGACGCATCCGGATTTCCTTCGCTTGCACTCAATTTGCGCTGGTATTTCAATTCAGATATATAAATGTATCACAAATATTCGACAGGTTTCAGTTTACATCTTCGAATTTAAGATCAAGTTTTCTGTGCGTATAGGGTTTCGCATTTTCTCCTGCATACTCTGCAACAACCTGCCCTTTCCCGAGCAAGATATATTTGTAGATCAGCAACCCTTCCATGCCTACAGGCCCACGGGAGTGAATTTTATTTGTGCTGATTCCGACCTCAGCCCCTTTCCCGTAGCGATAGCCGTCCGCAAAACGGGTTGAGGCATTTACCATAACACTCGAGGAATCAACAAGCCCTGTAAACTCTTTTCTTCTTGAGGCGTCCTCGGTTATTATCCCATCGGTGTGGTGGGAGCCGAAAGTGTTTATATGGTCAATAGCTTCCTTAATAGTATCAACGAATTTTATCGAAAGAATAAGATCGTTGTACTCAAGGCTCCAGTCCTCTTCCGTAGCCTTTGAAAGAGGAGAAAGACCTCTTTTTTCAAGCAGGGCATAACTGTCCTCATCACAGCGCAGTTCAACTCCTGCCCCAAGATACAGTTCTGCCATTTTCGGCAGGAAAGTTTCCGCAAGCTTACGGTTTACCAGAAGTGTTTCAATAGCATTGCATACTGCAGGATACTGAACTTTTGCATCGAAGCAGACCTTCCAGGCTGTATCGGGATCTGCATACTCGTCCACATAGATATGGCAGATCCCGCTTGTGTGTCCTAGTACCGGAATCTTTGTATTTTCCTGGATAAACTTGACAAATTCATTTGAACCCCGGGGGATAAGGAGGTCTACGTAGGCGTCAAGGCTCAAAAGGTCCATTATCTCCTCTCTTGTTTCCATAAGCTGGAAAGCCCCGGCTGGCATCCCGTCCGTGGATTCTATAGCTTTTACAAGAATCTGAAAAATCGTGCGATTTGACTCTCTGGCTTCACTTCCACCTTTGAAAATCGTAGCGTTCCCGCTCTTCAGGCAAAGGGACATGACCTGAGGCACCACGTCAGGCCTGGATTCAAAGATAACCCCTATAAGGCCGATTGGACAGCTCACCTGGTAGAGGATAAGGTCTGTATCCAGCTCAAGAGTGGAAAGGGTATCTCCGACAGGGTCCTTAAGCTTAATTACATCTCTGATTCCTGCAATCATTCCATCAATCTTTGAGTCGTTTACTTTAAGCCTGTCTACAAGGGCCTGAGTTAGTTTTCCTTTCTTTTTCAGTTCTGCTGCATATTCCAGATCTCTTGAGTTTGAATCCAGAATAGCTTTCCTTTCTGTGTCCAGAGCCTGAGCCATGGCCTCAAGCGCTCGGTTTTTTATTTCGGCATTTACACTGGAAAGTTCAATCGATGCCTTTTTTGCCTGTATTACTTTAGTTTTGATATCTTCAGCCATATGATCACCGTCTAAATGAGAGATAACTTCTGAATGTCCCTATTCGGTAGCCGGGCAGCCCAACTTGTTAATTGTATCAGTAAATTTACAGGAAATTCAGTGTTAATCGATGCCGGATATAAGTAATGGATTTTACTATTGAATTATAAGTAAAGGACTTTACTATTGAATTATAAGCAAAGGACTTTACTATTGAACTGTAGGTTGAAATTAATTGAATGGAGATTAATTCAATGAAAATTAATTAAATGCTGGAATTAAACTAAAGATAATTTTTTTCTTTAAATATTAAGGTATATTCATGATTCCAAAGATGTATTAAGTCTTCCCGCCGTATCTAGAAAATAGGCATGGAAGAGAAGAGAGTGAAGACAGTTTTGTAATACATTTAATACCTTTTCTACACTGTTTCGGTATATGATACAGTAAAGTTCTAAATAAAAGATATCATATTTTCAAGTAACTTTTTAGTCTCAGTACTATTTTTAGTCTCAGTACTAATCACTGAGAGGTTTAACTCTATCTATTTTCATCTGATGGGTTTATTTATGGAGCGAAAATTTGCTAAAATATTCGTTATTCTAAATTCACATGCAGTACAGCTTTATCTTATTAAAGTTTATTTTTAATTTTATTAAAATAAGCAGTTAACCTTTAATGACCTGATGTACCGGATAAAGTTACTCCCGTTTAATTTTATTAAAATCGGGGACTAATAATACAACCTTATAGAATTAGCGCCTCCGGTTTACATTATAAAGGAGAATACAATTCGTTAAAAACCCAGCAAAAGAAAGGCTTAAAAAAGCTTTCCTATTGATAGAGAAAAGCTTTCTTATTGGTAGATAAAAGCTTTCTTAATGATAGATATTATTTCAAAACGAATATATATACGATGAATATAACTATAGAATACGCGACTCCATTATCTGGAAGCGTATACTAGATCTGAAAAAAGAAATTGCAAGGCACCCTTATAATTTTTGAAGATCTCTTGAATAAGAGAGATAAAATTTTGCAGCCCAGGGGCCAGACCATATACAGCACCGTAAAAGCGATTAAAAGGTCATAAGAGGCCGGAAACGTTCGAAAGCCTGGCTGTTCAGCATCTCTTATACACAAAGATTATTATAGGGGTAGATCCATATCGAAATGGGGATAACTTCAGTATATTGGTGGTGTGTAAAAAATGAAATCATTCGCATTAGTCCGGGCAGACGACTCGGATAAAGTAAAAATAGCCTTACATGATCTGGAAAGATACGGACATATTCAATTTTCAGCTACTCCAAAATGCATAGAACCAAACTATGCTGATGAGCTTCTTGTTAGTGTAATGGGCGTATCCCTCAAGTCAAAATGTAACTCTGCAGCACTGGTGGAATTGAACAATCACGCAGGGGCGGCAATCAGCAGGCTGAAGAAAATCCATCCTCCTGCTCATATAATAATTATCAGTCCAAGACACAAAATGTTTGAAGAACTGGCTGGCAAGTTTCCAAAATATCCGGAGTTTGACCGAACATTTAACCATCAGAAGAGTCCACAAAGTATGGAAATCATCCAGGAGAAAGGAGAAACTTCCAATCCCATGCATAAAGAATAAAAAGAGTTTCGTCAATTATTAATATTAACTTTAATATTAATTTTTGAATTCACCCTTTGAATTTAACCTTTAAATTTTTCTTTTTTAGGATTCAAATTTATTGGAAATCCTGCTTTGAGCAGGAACCTGTCTTCAACCTCAGTCTGGAAACGTAGGTATACAGGCTTTCCACGTCTTTAATTTCTTTCTGAGATATGAGCCGGAGTTTATTTCGGATATCAAGCTCGGGCTTCAGGCCAAAACTCTCGAAGTATCCTGAAAGCTTTATAGCCAGCAGGTTACCTCGTCTGTCCCAGTCGGTTAATATAACTACTTCGCTACCAAGCTGGGCAATTCTCTCGGAGAAGTTAAAAAGAGAGTGTCGGGTTGCAAGTTCAAAGTTGCCTTCAATTCCAAGCCTTTTCAGGGACAGCACATCTCTTTTTCCTTCAACGATTATAATCGCTCCCCTTCCTGAGTATTCGGAGAGTTCGGAGAGAAGCTCTTCGATTCTTTCAAGCCTTTTTCTGTAAATTTCAAGATCAGTCACGTTGTCTGCAACCTTACTATTAATTCGAATTTTAAAAACCGCAGACTTTAAGAAAGCTGCAGTTTACTTCTTAAGAGCTGAAAAACTTACTTCTAAAATCCGGTTTCTACTTAAATACGGGTTTTTCCTAAAATACGGGTTTTATTTCTTTAAATGAGCTCCAAGAATTGAAACTGCCTGCTGATATGAAACTCCTTTTAACAATAAGGACTTTTTACTGCTTGTTGCCCCGCTATTTATGATAATATTCGAACTGTTAATTCCGAAGAGTTCGGCAAGGCATTCCACAAGTTGTTCGTTTGCCTTTCCTTTCTGGGCACTTTTGGTTAGCTTTACTTCAATCCGCTTGCGCCATTCATTATAGCCGCTCGGAACCGAAATTGACCTGGAACCGGGAGTAACCTCGATATCAACAATTATACCGGAACCCAGATCTGTTATTGCCTCTTCAAAGGACATATCTTTTACCTTTCTGAAGGTATTCTATAAATCAATAACTAATCGACATGTCAAATCAAAGAAATAACTGGAAATCTGGAAAGATAAAATTAAATAAAGCTTCAAATAAGATTTAAAACAAAATTTAGATTCGTTATTCAAAGAATATATAGCTAAGAGTTTTTAAAGCTATGAAGATAAAATCAGAAGAAAATAGTGCTGTAGCCCGGGCGCACTAACTCCGAAAGCTCATCCTCTGGTTTTCCGCAGTCACTTTCAGTTACCCTCGTGCCGGGCAATGTCACACTATCGATGTACCGCATTGGGGTTGTCTGTACACTCACAGTCAGGATTTTCCATTACCTCATGCAAGGACCTATACAATGCGACGAAGCCATATTATATACATACTAATATATAAAAATATCGGCGAACTATGGATTCACTAAGTTACATATATAATTATAGGGGATATTCATATTAAAGATCCATTTCTCTTAAAAAAGAATGATTTCTATTATAAGAGCAACAGAACGCAACCTGAGAGTTAAAGAGATAACCTGAAAGAACGCAGGATTAATTGTGAATTACAGAGTGATATGCTTTATTAAAAGGGATTCAAAAAGAAGGAAAACGATTCAGCAATTTGCATCCTCAAAAAGGTTATGTCCTCAAACAGGCTGCATTCTTAAGAAGATTATTTTAATAATAAAATCTGAAGGAAAACTTATATATTATGTATATCTTTGCTCTTCCGCAAATTGATCACAGGTGATTAGTGAGCAGCAGAGGTGCGTATACATGTACGGCACTGAACAGATAATTCCCGGGATAATCATTGCAGGCCCCGAACTGGAACCTATCGAGGGGTATATCTGCATAAATAAAGGAATGATTACGGAGATTGGAGAGGAGCGTACACACTCTACCAACATAATAGCTCCCTGTTTTGTCAATGCTCATACTCACCTGGGGGATTCGGTATTCAAAGACCCTCCTCTGGGAAAAGTTTCCGGATTCCGAACTCAAAAAGACCTGGATGCTCTTGTAAAACCTCCTGATGGATTAAAGCACAGGATTCTAAGAGAGACGCCATACAGAACCCTGATTGAATGCATGAGAAAGTCTCTACTGGATATGATCGAAACCGGAACCTGCGCTTTTGCGGATTTCAGGGAAGGGGGCGTTGTGGGAGTAGCAGCCCTGAACAAAGCCCTTGAAGGGCTTAAACTTCATTCCATGGTACTGGGTAGACCTGCAGAGCCTGAATTGCCTCTTCAGGTAGTACTGGCTGAAGTAAGAAGGATTCTTCTGCATTCTACCGGACTTGGAATGAGTGGGACAAATGACCTTGATCTCGAACTATTAAAGAATATTGCTACCTGTACACGACAGCGTAAAAAATTCTTTGCGATCCATGCAGGAGAAAAAGATACGAGCGATATAGAAAAAGCATTATCACTCGAACCGGATCTCCTGATTCATTTGACAAATGCTACAAAAAGAGATCTTGAGTACGTGGCTGATGCGAAGATTCCTGTTGTTGTCTGTCCCAGATCTAACCTTATTACAGGAGTCGGAATGCCACCTATTGCCGAGATGCTGGAAGCTGGAATAAGAGTAGCTGCAGGAACGGATAATGTAATGTTAAATTCTGTAAATATGTTTGCTGAAATGGAATTTATGTCTAAGATTTTTTCGATTGATGATAGGCAAGTATTTAAAATTTGCACACTTAATGGTTCTTTTGTAATGGGGCCTGATTCTACGGGTTCGATACAAAAGGGGAATAAAACTAATCTCATGATCCTGAATGGAAGTTCCAATAATCTTGCAGGGATAAAGAACCCCATAAGTGGAATCACAAGGCGGGCAAGACCCGATGATATACTATCGGTACTTCATTCGTAAAGCAAATGGAGAACAAACATGGTGAGCGAATTTTACCGGAATATAGTGGTTGCAACAGACGGATCCGAGAACAGCCAGAGAGCTATTTCATACGGTGTTGAGATCGCAAAACTCAGCGGGGCCACGGTTCACGCTCTTTATGTGGTAGATACAACTTCTTTTTCCTCGATACCTATGGATGCGGGCTGGGAAGTAATGTATGAAACCCTGAGAAAGGAGGGGGAGAAAGCAATATCCGATGTTCAGAAGCGCGGAGAGGTCTCAGGGGTTGAGGTGAGAGAAGTTCTGTTGGAAGGTCACCCGAGTAATGAGATTATAGATTTCGCAGAGAATAATAATGCTGACCTGATAGTTGTGGGCACCCTCGGTAAAACCGGGCTCGATAGATTTCTGATGGGAAGCGTTGCAGAAAAAGTAGTAAGAGGCTCAAAAGTCCCGGTCCTGGTAGTCCGGAGTGAAAAACAAGATTAAGACTTTCTGTCAACTGGAAGCCTTTTGAGAAACTAGATATAAGAAAGAGAAAACCAGGATTCAGAGTATACAAAGGTGTAGATCACATGCCAAAAAACATCTTCATTGAAGATATCATGGTAAGGGACGTAGCAAGCGCAACCCTTCCAGGTTCAAGGGACGAGGTTCTTAAAATTCTTAAGAACAAACACATTTCAGGAGTTCCGGTACTTAAAGATTCCAAAGTTGTGGGAATTGTAACCAGGACGAATCTTTTACAGAACCCAGAAGAAGAACAACTGGCTCTTCTTATGACACGGGACCCGATAACCATATCCTCCGGATCGGATCTGCAGACTGCAGCACGCCTGCTTCTGGAACACGGCATAAGAAGGCTTCCGGTAGTTGATGACGGGAAGCTTGTAGGGCTTGTTACCGTGGCAGATGTCGTGGGCACAATTGCAGACATGAACATCGATATTCCCATCAAGGATTATGTAGAAAAGGAAGTAGTTGCGATTTACAGTGAAACTCCCCTGCCTGTTGTTGCCAGGATTATGGAGCTTGCAGGCGTTAAGGCTGTCCCCGTACTTGATGCAGGCCTTGAGCTTGTAGGAATAATCTCGGACCGGGACGTTATTTCTGCCAGTATAATTGAGGACAGTGTAGAGATGTCAGATATGTCTTCAGGTCAGGACGACGACGCCTGGACCTGGGAATCGATGCGAGACACCATGAGCATCTATTACAGCGTGTCAAGGATTAAGGTTCCCAATATGATCGGAAGCGATATAATGATTAGGGAGCCGATCACAGCCACATATATTGCATCTGTCAGCGACTGTGCACGGAAAATGAAGCGAAACAGGATTGACCAGGTTCCAATCATCAATTCAAACCGCAAACTTCAGGGACTTTTGAGAGACCATGATCTCCTGAAGCCTCTGATAGAAATCGAATAAATTCAGATTAAATGACTCGCTTTAAAACCGTTAAACCTTTTAACGTGAGGCAAAGAAAAATTAAGAAATATAAAAATTACTCAAGAATTTTTTTCTTTGGAGGCATTCTCCCGAATCTCCCGAAAGATGCCTCCGACAAATACTTTTTTTCAGGAGTTTGAAAAATGGACAGGCCTTTTGTTTTTATTAATTCTGCTATGTCAGCCGACGGCAAACTTTCAACAAAGGAAAGGAAACAGGTTAGAATCTCCGGAAAACTTGATTTTGAAAGAGTGGACGAGCTCCGAGCCCGGGCCGATGCAATTATGGTAGGGATAGGAACTGTCCTTTCAGACGACCCAAGCTTAACCGTAAAGTCTCCGGAAAGAAGGGCAGCCAGGAAAGCCGCCGGAAAAAGCGAAAATCCGGCAAGAATTATTGTGGATAGTTCAGCAAGGACTCCCCTGGATGCCGATGTTTTCAAAAAAGGGAACGGAATAAGGATCATTGCAGTTTCAAGTTCTGCACCTGCCGAAAGTCTCGAAAAGCTGAAAGAAAAAGCTATTGTTATCCAGACAGGGACTAAGAAAGTTGACCTTCCGGAACTTGTAAGAAAATTGAAAGGAATAGGTATAAACACGCTTATGGTAGAGGGGGGGGCAACCCTCAACTGGGGAATGCTTTCTGCAGGCCTTGTTGATGAGATCTACACTTTTGTAGGAAATCTTATAATAGGTGGCGCTACATCCCCAACTTTTACTGATGGAGAGGGATTCTCAGAAGCTGAAATCCTCGAGCTTGAACTGCTCTCGGCCGAAAAAATCGAAGATGGTTTACTTCTTAAATGGAAGGTAAAAGATAAAAGGGGAATATAAAAGAAGGTAAAAGAAGATAAAAGATCACTTCCAATCCATTTTTCCGTTAATAGCTGCTCCAATTTCTATATTTCCTGATTCTTACTTTTCCTGATTTTTACCGTTTTATCGGATTGGCAATAGAATTTTACGGGCTGTTAACCGTCATTCGGCTTAAGATTATGTTTTTCAAACCTGCCCTCGGAATATACGAAGACTTCAAGTTCGCACCTGCCTTTAAGAAACTCCCGCATTTTGCGGTCATATATGCTCTGGACGTGTTTCAGGCCGTTTGTGCTGAAGTGAACCTTCACGGCTTCAAAAAAGCCGATCATCTGTGTCAGGTAAGCCTCTTCATAAGCTCGGGTTTCCCGCGCAATTGTTTCACACTCCAAAGCCTCAAGTTCAGAATTGTAACTCCCGTGCTCGTTTAAGCCGCTAATCTGACGCCAGTCCACCTTACCTGAGTCGTCAGCTTCCCGGTGAAGCATATAAGGATAGACTCTGCAGATTAAAGGGCGGTTGTCATAGATTTTGCAGCGCTTATTCTCAAGGAAAATGCATGAGCCGTCAGGCTTTGTTTTCAGGGCGTAGCCTGAGACATAAAACCTGCCCTTCTGGTCGCAAAACTCGTAATAAGGAGCAGGAGTGATGAAATCCGGGCTTATCTGCCTTATAAGGGCCAGGTCTGCATCAAGCAGGAAAACGTGGTCGTTAAACTCTTTAGTACAGCACCGTGCACACAGTTCACACCTGAACCCCAGTTTTTTAATAATGCCAACAAATTCAGGCTCAGGAAAGTTCCTTAAGCCCACAAGCTCTTCTCGTGCGCCTGCAAGCCTTACTTCGATGTTATCCTTTTTTACGTTAATCACCTTCTTAAGAAACAAGCCATTTCAACAAACCTTTTCAACAAACTTTTTTTAAAAATAGCTTGACCGTAAACCTTTTCAAAAAAGGCTTGACCGTAAACCTTTTCAAAAAAGGCTTGATCGCAAACCTTTTCGAAAAAGGCTTGATCGAAAACGACTTAACGGCGTGGTCGAGCGGCTCAACGGTTTACGCAAACCTTTTCAAAAAAGCGGTTATTCAAAGATTTCTGCCTTGTTTCAATCTTATGTCCGTAACATTTAACTACTAGCATTTCTCTTTATGATAAACCCAAGGCTTGATGACATTTATAATTTCGCACTTTCAGGCTTCAAGGAATATCAGATATTCATCAATTACAATTGAGAATTATCGATTTAAAATTAACGAATCAGGAAACACCTGTTTGAACACCTGTTTATTGAGACGCTGCCGAGGAGAAGAAAAATCCGCGGCAACCGGCAGTGTCCAGCAATAAGCGAATACCTGAATATACTACGTAATAAGTTACAAATAAATTCAGAAAAATTTAAAATTAAAATTTAGCGAGGAATGATAATGGGCAAAACCGGCAGCATTGATTGGGTAAAAGTAAAAGGCAGAAAAGGCAGAGTAATTAAGGTCCAGAAATCACAGGCTCAAAAGGCACACCCAGGACCTGCACAGCGCTTTACTTCTTCAGGTCATAAGAGGCGCTTCATAAGAAGATCTGCAAAAGCCCTTGTGAAGTGATTTTAAGGGCTTTTTAATTTAACTTTTTTTAATGTTATTTTTAATTCTGGAATTATATTTCTACGTAAGACAATCTCTTCTGTGTAAAGCCTGATTATTGTATAAGGCAACTTAAGGCAACTTTTTCGCGCATTTAATTTCCCCCTGTAGTGTGATTCTTCTCAGCAGTTTTTAGATGTTTTATATTGCGCTTATTCCGGAACTCTTTTCTGAGTCAGGGCAAGTTCATCCACAAGCTGCAATTTCAGTTGTAATAAAACAAATAAACAGTGAAAATTAGAAAATCAAATTGCGGGCGGCCACCTTAAAAAATTGGGTATGCTTCGGGCCGCCCGCTCAGCCTCCTGGAATTAGTTTAGTATCCTCTGACAAGACTTTCTTAGTATAGAATTACGTTTCCAACTTCTTTAACCATGATACCAGGAAACCTCACTTTACAAAGAAGCAATAGTACAAAGGTTTAAACGAGACAAGAAAGAGGCGAGGGTTCACTTCATTCCCGGCCTAAAAACTGGATATTCGTGACCCTCCTCGCTCTCAAGGTAATAATGTTTCCAGGAGAATATTTTTCGAGTAAACTTTGTCCATAAAGTTGTATTATTCGAACGCAATTTTAGATTCGGCGATTTTTTTTGAATGTAACTTATTTCATCAGAGAATTTTTTCCTGATCTGATATCTTTCGACAGGAAATTTTTCCGTCAACATAATCTTTCCGAACCGGCTTTTCGTAAAGTAGCTTCTTAGACGTTCTATTTGTGCTTACATAGGAATTCCGTAAGTCAGCACAGTTTCAAGCCCGATAACCCAGGGCCAGATATGCAATGCTTACCCCTGCAAGGCAGAGTGCAACATTAAGAAAGATATTCAGAAAAAAAGAGAGATTTTGCCCATCTTCAAGCAATTTGAAAGTTTCATACGCGAAGGTAGAAAACGTAGTAAAGGAACCTAAAATTCCTATATTTACCAGATAGACCATGGATTCGGGCTCAGAAGAGAAAGTGAGAAGGGCAAGCACAATAGTTCCTAAGAGGTTTACTGTAAGCGTGCCTGCAGGGATATTTTTAATCCTGGGAACCCGGCTTGAAACCGTATATCTAAGGCATGCCCCTATAAAACCGCCCGCACCTATCAAAAAAAGTTTACCGAGGCCCGGAAAAGGGAACATATTTTTATTCCTCCCTGCCTGAAAGGGCCTTTATTACACTCCTGCCCATAAACACGCCGACCAGGGTAAGAAACAGGTTGGCACTGATGTTTCCTAGGGCAGGGAAAAAAGGCATGGTAAAAGACTGGACTGCAAACGTCGAAAACGTTGTGAACGCTCCCATAAACCCGGTTCCGAATGCAAGCTTTCCCTTTGGGCTTATAAACCCGATATACTCCGTGTCGTACATTATCAGGCCGAACATAAAACTGCCGAGTACATTTACCGAAAGGGTGCCAAGATGCACTTCTATGAGCTCGCAGAGTAAAAACCGGGAAATCGCTCCCAGGAACCCGCCCGCTCCTATGAGAAAGATCTTGTCCATGTCTTTATATGTGGAAGGCATTACTTTTCACTTTAAGAATTGATTAAAAGTTTAGATTTTAGCTCTGAAGACTTCAGCTCTGAAATCTTAGCTCTGGTTTTCTCCGATTGATTAGCCTTTGAAGTATAAAATTATATCTGATAAGGTGGGAAAACCCCTTCCTCAATTCCGAAGGGTGAAGGATAGTTCACTCATCACTCTTGTTAAAAAAGGAAAATAAGATTACTGTAGCTTTTTTCCATTAAATAAGAGGGTTAAAAAAGGGACATTTTGAGAGAATGCAGGATTATTCAATTAAGAAGACATCAACCTCTTCTCCTTCATCATACCCTTCAATGTTTTCAGGTACCAGCACGTACCCGTCAGCCTTTGCAACTGAACTCAGGATCCCGGCTCCGGCTCCTGCCAGAGGGCGCACCTTATCCCCTTCAAAGACGACACGGATAAAATTAACGTATCCTATTTTCGAACTGATCTTTGCAGCCAGGCGCCTTTTAAGAATAATTTCGGGAACCTCCGGAACTGCTGCCAGTTTCCTGAGTCCGGGACGGACAAAGAAATAGAGGGCAACGAGTCCGGCGACAGGATAACCGGGCAGGCAAACAACAGGGACGTTATTTATAATTCCCAGGGCTGCAGGTTTTCCAGGGCTGACTCCTATGCCGTGTACGAGCAGTTCTCCGAGGGCTGCCACAACCTCAGGGGCATGGTCTCTTTTCCCTACCGAGGTTCCGCCTGAAAGAAGGATCATATCGGCATCCAGGTTTGTTTCTACGGCCCTTTTTATACTATCCGGATTATCAGGCACTATCTCGATACATCGGGGAATCCCACCCCATTTCTTCACATAAAGGGCCGACATCAGCCCATTGGTCTCAAGCACCATGCCCGGAGGAGGGACATCCACGCTCTTCTTACGGCTCACAAGTTCGTCCCCTGTCGGAATAACTGCAACGACAGGCTTTTTGAAAACCTTCATCCTTTCATACCCAAGAGACGCCAGTACGGCTGCATCACACGGGCGAAGAAAGTGTCCTTCCTCAAAAACCTTATCTCCCTTTTTTATGTCCTCTCCGACCTGTCCCACATTTCTGTTCGGGTAGACCTGGGCTCTGATCTCAACGAGGTTTCCTGCGGCAGCAGTATCTTCAACCATCACGACAGCATCGGCTCCTTTAGGCAGTGCGGCCCCGGTATGGACCCAGATTGAACCTCCTTCCGTTATCGGGTCAGAAAGCTGCAGCATTACCGGATTTGCAGGGGAAGTTCCCAGAGTGTCGGAAGCCCTTACCGCGTACCCGTCCATAGCAGCACGCCGGTAATGAGGCACATTCCTTTCCGAAGTTACGGCTTCTGCCAGCACCCTGCCTGCGCAGGCTTCGAGTGGGATTTCCTCTGTTTTTCTCAGAGTAGAAATATTCTCAAGAAAAAGTCTTAAAGCTTTATCAACCGGGATTCGCTCTCTGAATATCCTGCCCATGATCTCCCTTCCTGAAAAAATTAACCACCTGAAACAGGAGGCAGAACTGCAAGCTCATCGGCATCCGACAGAAGGGTCTCAAGCCCGTCGAGATGTCGGACATTGTTTCCGTTTATAAGGACATTAATTGAGCCGCACATAACAGTGGCTTCGCTTTCTCCTTCGAGTTTCTCAAAAATAAGAGGTTTTAAATCGGGGTATTTTTCAGTAAGGGATAAAAGTATATCAATAACTTTTTCTCCCGACAGTTGCAGTTCCGATGTGCCTGCTTTCTCACGCAAATTTGCAAATAATTTGATTTTTACATCAGCCATGAGAGAGACTATTTCATCCTATCCCTTAAATATACCTATGCCTATAAAGAAGCAGCTACGCTGGAAGGTTTGGGGAATAATGCAGCAAGGTCAGGATTACAATATCGAAAACTCGCCAGGGCTTTCTGAGAAAAAATATAAAACAATAGGACTTCTGATTATCCTTTTTGCCCTGTTAATAAGACTGTTTGATCTGGGGGAACGAGTTTTTCATCATGATGAAAGCGTACACGCCAGTTTCACCCTTAAACTTCTCGGAACCGGGCAATACAGGTATGACCCGGCTTACCATGGCCCTTTTCTTTTCCATTCTACTGCTGCTGTCTTTCACTTTTTGGGAATCAGCGACACAACAGCACGCCTGATCCCTGTCTTCTTCGGAGTAGCGGCAATCTTTCTACTCTTTTTGCTTAAGAAGGAACTTGGAGAGAGGGGTGTACTCTGGTCGGCGTTCCTGCTTTCTTTTTCCCCGAGTATGGTTTATTTTTCAAGGTTCTTCAGGAATGATCTGATCATTGTTTTCTGTACCCTGGGTACTGTCATAGGGGGGGTTCGCTACCTTGAGAAACTCCACAGCCCAAAGAGATATCCTTATCTTATTCTTGCCGCTTCTTCCCTTGCCCTCGCCGTGTCCTCAAAAGAAAACGCCTATCTTATCATTCTCATGTTCGGAGCCTATGCAGGAATTTATTTTCCGTACAGGTTCTACTGTGACGGGAAAAGAGAAAGAATGAGCCTTAAAAGGGCTCTTTTCCTCAAAATCTCGGCTATTTTGCCTTTTCTTCCCGAAATCCTGCTTTCAGGCATTCTTTTTATTTTCATTGTAATGCTATTTTATACAAGCCTTTTCAGGACCCAGGAGACCCTTTTTTCCATTGTCGGGAGGGCTTTTTCTCACTGGATGGCGATGCACAGAATTGAACGTATAGGAGGCCCTTTTTATTTTTATATCCCTATCCTTTCTGTGTATGAAAGCCCTATTCTGATCTTTGGAACTGCAGGTATTTTCCATTTCTTGAAAAAGAAAGGCAAAAATTTTTCCTTTTTCCTGTTTCTCTCCTACTGGGCAGTTGCGAGTTTGCTGCTCTATTCCTATCTCCAGGAAAAAGTCCCCTGGCTTGTTGTACATATCCTCCTGCCCTTCGGGATTCTAGCAGGAGCTTATCTGGGGGATTTTTTTTCCAGGGCACCAGAGAGAAAACAGGAGAATTTGCCAGGAATAGAAAACATGAGTTTCGGAACAGAAAAAAAACCCGCTTCCGGAATAAAACGTTCCAGTACCCATACCCTTGTAGCAGGGGTTCTGGCATTTACCCTGATAATATCCCTGGCTCAGTGCATCTCCGTAAACTTTTATAGAAGCATGGAACCTGAGGAACTGATAACGTATTCACAGTCATCTCAGGATATCAGGCAACTTATGGAGAAAATCGAAGGATTCGATGACGGGCCTGAAACCTTAAGGATATCCGTTGTAGATCCCGAAAATCTTTACTGGCCCCTGCCGTGGTACTTCAGGGATTATGAAAAAGTGGAATATTATACAAAACCCCCGGCGAATGAAGAATATAACGCAATAATCGTGCCTGCGGCATACCAGATGTATAGGGAAATCCCGGAAGAAAAGTATGCCTCATATAATTTTTCCCTGCGCCCTGGAAAGGATTTAACCCTTTATTACGACAAAAATCTTCAAAAGAACGAGCGATGAGCAGGGAAAAAGAAATTCACGTTTTAATACCAGAGGATAATGTATGTAAAAGGGGGTAGTTTTAAGTGGGGGCTAATATGGACAGAGCATTCGGTCTGGAAAATAGCTTTTCAGGAAGGAATTATTCACATGGAAATCGAAAAGAAGGGGCAGAAGATCGAGAGAGTAAAGGGAAACAACCTGGCAAGAAGCATCAGGGCCCACCTGAATCCGGTCCTCCGTCCGAACCGACAGACGAGAGGTTTGATACCTGTCTCTGGATGACAATTGATGAACTAATGACCAGGCAAGTCGTAACGGTACAGGAAAACACCCCAGTGGAAGAGATTTTTTCACTCTATGGCAAATACCCCTTCCACACCCTGCCTGTAGTGAATAGCAAAAATGAGCTTGTGGGCATTATTGATCTTGATATCATTCTTGAAATTTTGCTTTTGTGCCTGGTGCCCAGGGAAAAACATACCCTGCTTACGGCAGTCCGATCGCTTGGAGCAACCGCAAAAGAAATTATGATTTCTCATCCCGTAACGATCTCTCTGGACGCCACACTTAAAGATGCTTCCGACCTCATGATGAAGTACAGGCTTGACCGTATCTGTGTTATTAAGGGTGGAAGGCTGGCAGGAATAGTATCCAAGAGAGACCTTGTAGAAGAGATTTGCAGACGAAGGAAAAAGGAAAAATCAAAAGAAAGGATCGATTGAAGTCCGGATCGTCCTGAAAGAAATGAATTAAAAACCGGAGACATTAAAATTGATTAAAAAAACGAAATGAGTTTCAAGGCATTTGCTACAGGTTGGAATTGGGACTACTGCGAGAAGCACAACGAGCTTTATGATGAGTGCATCAGCGTTGCACAGACCTGAAACGCAGACAGAGACAGTATTGAAAACCTTGCCCTTGTGCTTGAGCAACTGGCGTTTAGAGGAGCACAGACGAGCAGGAAAGACCTGCAAAGGTATTCAAGAGATCAGATCAGCCTATGAGTATCAAGCTGATGTGAGCCGGATACTCGGTTATTTCTCCGTGTTCAAAGATCGGTTTTTCCTTATTGTTGACCACGAGGGGAAAGCACTTTCCAACATCGACAGTGTTGCCCCCTGGAAGGCAGGGGCAGAGAATGACATCCTTCTTATCAGGCACATAACCGAATTTAAGGAACTGGTAGAGGACAAGGACAAGCTTGCTATCTTAATGAATAGACTAAAAGCCTAGCCGAAGAGACAATATGGCATGAGTTATGGTTATAATAGGCCCATATCTAGGTATGGGTTTCGGTTATACATACGCCTATTATACGATACATATTATATTTTTAATTAAAATATAATAGTTAATAAAATGGTTTCTGTTATATATACGCTTATTATGTGATACATATATCACAATATTTATCGGATAGGCTCTTAATAAGACAAAAATTTTATGGTTATGGAACAATGAATGAAAGATGATCAAGATGACGTTTATAAAATCCAATAAGTATGATACTGCTTTTGTTAAAGAAAATATGATGGGTCCTAATGCATTGAAAATAATTGAGGAATTATCTGAATCATTAAGGCTTGAGAAAGGAATGCGAGTGCTTGACCTCGGTTGTGGGAAAGGGCTTACTTCGATATTCTTAGCAAAAGAATATGGGGTTACGGTTTTTGCTACTGACCTCTGGATTAGTGCAACAGAAAATTATGAAAGGATCAAGTCAATGGGGCTGGAAGATAAAATAATACCAATACATGCAGAAGCACATGATTTACCATTTGCGCATGAGTTTTTTGATCTTGCTATAAGTGTAGATGCCTATCATTATTTTGGGATCGAAGCAGATTATTTGACAAAGTATTTTGCTCCACTTGTAAAAAAAGGAGGTCAAATAGCAGTTGCAGTTCCGGGCTTGAAGCAGGAATTTACAAATGGAGTTCCAGCAGAATTAGTACCATACTGGTTTGATGATATGACTTTAACTCTACACTCATGTGATTGGTGGTATGATTTATGGAAAAACTCGGATTTGGTAAGTATTAAAGAATTCAAAGAATTAAATTGCTTAAAAGAAGCCTGGCAGGACTGGCTTTCGTGCGATAACGACTATGCTCGCAGAGATATTGGAATGATGGAAGCTGAGGGTGGGAAATATTTCAATCTGGTTTCAGTTATAGCTACAAAATTATGAATCTGAGTTAATATTTTGGTAAAAGAAAAAAAATTAAAAAAATTGACTAATAAATAAACGCAGATTATATTTACTCTCTATATTGATACAAACCTTATAATAAATAATATTTAAAAGTAGGAATTTTAAAAACGTGTTCAGTTGGATTTAACATTTAAAATAAATTAGCTTTCAAAAAGTAGAAAGTGGAAAATCTGTTTTTTACGCATAAGCAACATATTAGGACAATCCGGGAAAAAGATATTAAAAGCAAATAGGGGGGCAACAGTAGTGAGTGCTCTACTTCAGCTACTGTTCTTAATTTTCAGCGTAAAAATTCTCGGGGAAGCCGCAGAAAGAATCGGCGTCCCTTCAGTTATGGGAGAAATCCTGGCTGGAGTTTCACTTGGAGTGTTGTTTCTTGATGTAGAAACTAACATAATAACTTTTTTTGCCGAACTGGGATAGATTTTCCTGCTTTTCACTGCCGGGTATAAAGAAGTGAGCCTCAAGAATCTCAAATCCGAATCAATAACCGCACTTGTTCCCACGCTCTCCCAGATAGCTTTTGCTTTTATCCTGGGTTTCGCGCTTGGAAAAATCTTTGAGTTCAGCTTTCTTCAAAGCTTCTTCATGGGAGTCGCATTCAGCCCTACAGGCGTAGGAGTGGTGCTCAGAACGCTTATAGATCTAAATTACCTTTCCAGCAGACCTGGAACAGCAATACTCTCATCTGCGGTTCTTGACGACATGATAGCGCTCTTTCTCCTTTCCGTTGTCGTTACCTTTGCCCGCTTTAACCGTATTCCCACGGTTCAGGCGATTCTTCTGATCGCAGGAAAAATCCTGCTTTTTTTGCTGATAATGTACATCCTTGGAAGATATCTGTTTCCGAAGCTTTTTACTTACGCCGAGAAAATGCATGCAAAAGAAGCCGTTTTTTCCCTGGTAGTTATGATAGCTCTTTTTTCGGCTTATCTTGCAGACTTATTCGAATTACATTCAACAATAGGAGCGTTTGCGGGGGGTGTACTGCTTTCGGAAATTCCCCTTGCTAAGCTTCAGGATGTCCAGAGCAAAGTCAATGGGCTGGCTCACGGAATTTTGATTCCTCTCTTTTTCGCATTCATAGGGTTTTTAATTGATCCGTACGCCCTGAGAAATGCGGGCAGTTTTACTTTCGTAGTTATCCTTGCAGCGCTTTCGGGAAAATTGGCAGGCGGCTTTATCGGATCAAAAGCTATCGGTTTTGATTTTTATGAAAGTTTGATCTTTGGCGTAGGGGTTATGCCAAGGGCAGGAATCGAGCTTGTGATACTCACTATAGGGAGAGAATTGCAAATCATCAACCAGGAGATATTTTCGGCAATGGTCTTGATGGTGGTTGTATCTATCCTTATTTCACCGGCCTGTATGAAATGGGCCATTCAGGCCAGGCAACGGAAAAATGGCCGGCAGTAACAGGTTTTAAGAGTAAAAAATAAATTAAAAACTTTGAATTCAATACTAAAAAATCTGAAACTCAGTCAAAATCTGTTTTTCCGTAATTTTTCTCCTTATGACTTTTTCCGGAGAAGTATTTTACAAGTTCCATGGAGATAAGCGTGGTAGAAGCAAGAGCCAGTACTACTCCCCACTCCGAAAGAGAAAGCGGGACTGTCCTGAAGGCAGTCTGGAAAAAAGGAACATAAATTACTACCAGTTGCAGGACTATCGTTGTCAGGACTGCATAAACCAGAGGTCTGTTTGTAAAAAGCCCCAGGGAAAAGATCGAGTATCGGTCAGAACGCCAGTTGAAGGCATTAAACATTTCGGAGAAGACCACAAGCGTAAAAATCAGAGTCTGCAGTTTTTCAATTGCAAAATCTCTATTAAGAGCCCAGATTAAAATGATAAGACCCTGAAGAGCAATTAACCCTCCGATCCCAAACCCGGCTGCAATTTCCCTGCGGGTAATGAGCCCTTCCTCGACGTTTCTTGGCTTCTGTCTCATAATGCCGCTGTCCGGAGGCTCAACTGACAGAGCCATTGGAGGGAGTCCATCCGTAATCAGGTTAATCCAGAGGATCTGAACTGCAAGGAGAGGCAGGGTTCGCCATCCCAGGATCGAGATAAGGACTATGAGAACCTCGCCGATATGGGCTGAAAGCCCGTAAGTGATAAAGTTTCTAATATTCTTGAATATATTTCGCCCTTCCTCAACCGCTGCAACAATAGACGCAAAATTATCGTCTGTGAGAATCATGCTTGAGGCTTCTTTGCTGACATCCGTGCCTGTAATCCCCATAGCTATCCCCATATCTGCAGCTTTCAGAGCAGGGGCATCGTTCACCCCGTCCCCGGTCATTGCCACAACATAGCCCTTTTTCTTAAAAGCGTCTATTACCCTCAATTTATGGGTAGGGTAGACCCTGGCATAAACCGAAACTTTTTCAACCTTATCTTCGAACTCGGCATCCTCAAGGCTATCAAGCTCCGATCCTGTAAGAGTGAGATCGTTTTCCTTTAAAATCCCGAGTTCTCTTGCAATTGCAGACGCCGTAATTTTATGATCCCCTGTTATCATTACGGTTTTAATGCCTGCATCTGCACATTTCTGGATTGCAACCTTCACTTCCTCTCGGGGGGGGTCTCTCATGCCCATTAAACCTGAAAAGATCATATCTCCCTCAAGCTCCTCTGCAGCGCGCTCTCCGGAAGAAATCCTCTCAGGAGAGGTATCCTCAGCCAGGGAGCGGAATGAAAGGGCTATAACCCTCAGAGCCTGGTCAGCCATTTCCCTGACTTTCCCTGAAATCAACTGTTTTACTTCAGGGGATAAAGTTTTTATTTCACCATCAAGAAAAATTTTAGTACATGAGCCGAGAATTACTTCAGGGGCGCCTTTTGAGAAGGCAACGAGTCCATTTAAAGGAAAAATGCCGGAGTCAGCTTCCACTTTGTTGAAAGTAGTCATTCTTTTTCTTTCAGAGGAAAAGGGGATTTCCGCAAGCCGCGGATACTCTTTATCAAGCTCGGTTTTATGAAGGCCTGCCTTTGCGGCAGCAACCACAAGAGCTGCCTCCGTAGGGTCTCCTTTAATCTCCCATTTCTCATCTTCTTTAAAAAGACCAGCATCATTGCAGAGCACAGCCCCCAGTAAGAGAGCCTGAAGATGGGAGTCGTCTTCAGAGACTTTCCCATCTCCCTTAAAAAACTCTCCTTCAGGAGAGTATCCAACTCCCGTAACCTTTAAAACCTGCTCATTGACACAGATCCTCTCAACCGTCATTTTATTCTGTGTAAGTGTGCCCGTTTTGTCCGAACAGATAACGTTTGTGACTCCAAGAGTTTCTACTGATGGTAATTTTCTTACGAGGGCATGTCTCTTGACCATACGTCTTACTCCAAGCCCAAGTCCTACTGTAACAACTGCAGGAAGGGCTTCAGGAATGGCAGCAACTGCAAGGGCGACCCCCCAGAGAAACATATCGAAAAGAGGGAAGCCATAAAGAACGCCAAGCATTGCGACAAAAGCCACAATTATAAGGGTTGCAATACCAATCCACCGGCCAAATTTATCAAGTCTCTCCTGCAGGGGAGTTCTGGATCTCTCTATTGTTCCGAGAAGCCCCGCCAGTTCTCCAAAAGAGGTTTCCATCCCGGTTGCCGTGACAACGGCACAGCCTCTTCCGTAAGCAACTGCAGTTCCTGTATAGACTATGTTTGTCCTGTCAGCCTCAGGAGTTTCTGAAGGCAGGGCTTTGGTGCTTTTCTTAACAGGGACAGATTCTCCTGTAAGGGAGGACTCGTCAGTTTTGAGATTGAATTCTTTAATGATCCTGGCATCGGCAGGAATACGATCCCCTGTCTGGATCAAAATAAGATCTCCTGGGACGAGCTCTTTTGAGGGGATTTTCTTTTCGGCTCCGTCCCTTATAACAGTAGCTTCCGGAGAGGTCAGGGATCTTAGAAGTTCAATTGCTTTTTCTGCCCGATATTCCTGCACAAAGCTCAGAATGCCTGCAAGAAAAACCGTAAAAATAATTACAATTGCATCAATCAGTTCCCCAAGCAGGGCTGAAATAATAGAGGCGGTTATCAAAATAATAATCAATACACTTTTAAACTGTGAGATAAAGAGTCGCAGGACCGAGACTTTTTCCTTTTCTTTAAGTTCATTTTCACCATACTCTTTAAGTCTCTTTTCTGCTTCCTCAGAACTCAAACCTGCTTCTGAGACCTTAAGCTCTTCAAAAACGGAATTGACTTCCTGGTCGTAATACACTCCTCTATCCCTCAATTAATATATCCGCTTCTCCAATATAAGTTAGTTCAAAGCATATATACCGGTTAAGCATATCGATATGTTAAGAGCCTTTTAAAGGGAGATCGGCTACACGAACCCTTTGTGGAAAAAGAGATATAAAACTTTAGCTTTTTTTATATCAAGATAGGAGTTTGAAATCTTAAGGGGTATTGAGATTCGGATTAAAAGCTAAAACAGTAAGGGAAAATTGGGTATGAAGATTATAATAATAGGAAGTGGGCTTGCAGGGCTGTCAGCCGGATATAAGCTCTGCAAATCGAATGAGATCGTTATTTTTGAAAAAGATGCGGAAATCGGGGGAATGGCCGCAAGTTACTGCCAGGACTGTACCGGAAAAAAATATTTTATAGAGAAATATTACCATCATATATTCAGGAGCGATTCGGAACTTCTTGATCTGATAAGGGAACTGGGACTTGAAGATCAGATGCTGTGGCTTAAGGGGAAAAATGCCTATTTTGTGGATGGTAAAAACTATCCTATGAATACTCCTGCTGAGATTCTCAGGTTTAAGCCTCTTTCTTTCATGGATCTGGTAAAACTCGGCCTGCTGGTTTTCAGGATTAAGCTAATAGGTGATACGACTTCCTATGACAGAATAAAGGCGAAAGACTGGATTCTTGATACTGCGGGAAAATCCGTATATGAAAACTTTTTTGCTCCTCTCATGAAAAGCAAATTCGGCGGGAATGCCGAAAATGTTTCTGCAGCCTGGCTTATAGGACGCGTGAAAATAAGATCAGATCGGGGAAAAGAAGGAGAGAAACTGGGGTACCTGAGAGGGGGATTCAACTCCCTGGTAGAGGCCCTGGCAAGAGAAATCACTGCACAGGGAGGCAGGATCTTGCAAAATAAAGCGATAACGGAAATTGTAATCAAGGATAACGCAGTGCAGGGAGTAGTTGCTGATGGGGACTTTATACCGTGCGACGCCGTAATTTCAACTGTTGAGCCAGGGGTACTGGATACACTCACGAAAGACAGGCTTGGAACTCTTCACGAAACCCTGCGAAGTATCCGTTACCAGGGAACTGCATGTGCCCTGATAGGACTTGACAAAGGGCTTATGGGAGATGGGAATTACTGGTTGAATATAAAAGCCGACGTGCCTTTTGGAGCTGTAATTGAGCACACTAATTTTATGCCTTTTGAGGACTATGGAGAGCATCTTGTCTATGTAACTTCCTATTTCCAGGATGAAAGCGATATCCTCTGGGTGAAAAAGGAAGAAGAAGTCCTGGATTCTTACCTTAAAGGGCTGGAAAAGATGTTTCCCAATTTTAAAAGGACCGATGTTCGATGGGCGAAACTTTTCCGCAGAATGGATACAGCACCTGTCTATGAACAGGGGTATCTTCAAAAAGTTTTGCCGTTTGCTCCGGGCCCGTCCGGACTCTACCTGGCAGGGATGTTCTCACCAACCAACTATCCGGAAAGAAGCATGAACGGCTCTGTAAAAGCCGGATTTGAATCCGCAAACTTCTTCACGACAAAAGAAGGAAAATGTGAGGTTTGCTGGCTCGACTGAGAAAGCTGCATCCTGTATTTTCATTAAAATTTTTGTACGCCTGAAGAAGTGACTGACTTAATATAGTCTTTCAGGACGAACTATTATATAGTCTAAGGGATGATAATATACTGTCTGTATCTCATGCAGAAAAAAGTTCTGCATGATTACCTGTCCTTCCGGATTTATCATTCATGGGGATTTTAGCAATGACGAAGAAGGAAAAGACAGTGAAAACCTAAAAAATCTGGACTTCTGCCGATTATCGGCATTTTGGGGGCATGCTAGTCAAACCCGCATCTGCGGGAATGGCACCGGAGAATAGACGTGTTTTCCCTTGAGGCTTGGCTCTCAAAAAAAGATCCCGGATGCTCTAAAAAAGCTGCCCGGCTTCCGGGAAGGGGTATTGGCAGCGCAGAAATAAGAGGAGTGGTAAAAGATGTTATTCATGGACGTTAGTACCTGGGACCCTTCGAACCGCGATAAGATCCTTGAACACTTTAAGAAACTGGAGATTCCAGACGGAATCGATGTCATTAACCAGTGGATTGACCTTTCCGGAAACCGCTATTATATCCTTTACGAAGCCGAAAGTGCCGAGGCTTACGGAGCTTTCAATCTGCCCTGGTCGGATATCTGCATAATTGACAGCGTGCCTGTTATGGAAGCTTCCGAATTCATGCAGCTTCTGCCAAAGTATAAAAAGAACATGTGATTATTAGCAAGAATTTGAAAAACCGCCGATGAGCTGTATAACTGGCTCATCGAAAAATCTTTATTTCACTGTTCTCAAATACCAGGACTTTCTCATAGCTTATTTCACTCAGTACATCAGGTTTTTATCATTACTGTTTTCAGATCAAGATATTCGGAAAGAGCATCAGGCCCGTTTTCTCTTCCGATCCCGCTCTCCCCTATACCCCCGAAAGGTACCTCAGGGGCGACCTTAAGGTGCTGGTTTAGCCAGATAATTCCTGCATTCAACTCTTCAGACCCTATACGAGCGCGATCAATGTTTTTTGTCCAGATAGATGCCCCAAGTCCATAACAGGTATTGTTTGCTTTTTCAATTGCTTCATCAAGGGTTTTTACCCGGACTACAGGCAGCACAGGGCCGAATACTTCTTCTTTCAAAAGCCTGGATTCCCCGGGTACATCTTCAACAAGCGTGGGCTCGAAGAAATATCCCCTGCTCCAGACATTGCCCTCCGGAACCCTGCCCCCTGTAACTATCCGGCCTTCATCCTTTTCTTCGACGTCTGCGACAAGCTCTTTTATATATTCCCACTGCCTGCGGTTGTTAAGGGGTCCCATATCAATGTTTTCATGCAGCCCGTTTCCAATCCTTAAGTTTCGGATACCTGTTTCAAGCTTTTTTATGAACTCTTCAGCTACGGATTCAAAAACAAACAGTCTCTTTACGGCAGTGCAGGTCTGACCACAATTGTAAAATCTTCCTCTAAGGGCCCCGGCAACTGCGTCTTTAAGGTTAGCGTCATCACAGATCAGCATGGGGTCACTCCCTCCGAGCTCAAGCGTCACCTTTTTCATGCCGCTGGCTGCAAGTTCAGCTACACGTTTTCCGGTCCCGGCTTCTCCGGTAAAGGAAATTCTCTTTACCTTATGGCTCTGAACCAGGGACTCTCCCACAACCTCCCCGGGGCCTGTAACGATATTGATCACACCCGCAGACAGCCCTGCCTCGCTCAGGATAGAAGCCAGGGTGAGGTTAGTCAGAGGAGTATTACTTGCAGGTTTCAGAACAAGCGTGTTCCCGGATATCAGGGCAGGGCCTATCTTCCACGCCATAATAAGAGCAGGCATGTTCCAGGGAATTATGGCTGCACAGACTCCAAGCGGTTTTTTTACGGTAAAAGCATATCCATTTTGAGGGACCGGAATGAAGTCTCCGTGGAAACTGCTTGCAAGCCCGCAATAATACTCAAGGACGTTTGCAAAACCTTCTATCTCGTTTTTAGCTTCGGCAAGAGGTTTTCCCTGTTCCCGGGTAAGCAGGACAGCAAGTTCATCCTTTCTCTGTCTTACAATTCCCGCAGCCCTGTAAAGAATTCCCGCTCTTTGCTGCGGAGATGTGGAAGCCCATCCGCTAAAGGCTGACGATGCAGCTTCAACGGCAATTGCCGCATCATCCTCCGTGCCTCTTGGAACCCGGTCAATAAGCTCACCTGTTGCCGGGTTTATAATATCCAGATACTCGCCACCGCACGCTTCCACAGATTTTCCGCCAATCTGCATTTTCATATTTATCAGTATTCACAAAGATCTATTTTAAGTTAACAAGCTAATGCCCTGGAAATAATAATTTAAAATTCAATGAAAAATAAAATGAGAGTGAGAATGAAATAATTTTTTTATACGATAAAAATATAAACCTATTTACAAAATACATATTATCGACACTTCTGTCAGGTAAATAAAAATTGGGGTAACGGGAATGCCGACTGCGGAAAGTCTTCGAGAGATTTCAATAAGCTCTCGGAACCGGTATTACCTTTCATAACCTCTCGTGCTAATAAGTATATCAGGGCTTCGATACAGATTTTATGCATAGAAAGTGCACTTCAAGAGAGTGGGGCTTTAGTAAGTGCACGGTAAATAACCGATTTTAAAGGGAAGAGAACGGTGTTAGAGTATCTTCACGTAATTTTCTGGTTTGCCTTTATCGAAATTCTGGGCTTGATTTCCTTGCCTCTTGCCGGAATAGCTGGAAACAGGCTTGCTGACAGAGGACATTCTGCAGCCAGGACTCTGGGAATAGTGCTTGTTACATATATGGCCTGGCTGTTTTCGTATATATGGGGTTTCAGCCGAAGCACGATCCTGGTTTCAGTACTTTTGCTTGGCCTTATATCGATAATTTTCTATCGAAAACACGGAATTTTACCGGAAAAGAAGGTGCTGTTATCAAATGAGCTTGTGTTCGCTGCAGGATTCTTTTTTTTCCTGTTTGTACGCATGTATCTTCCTGAGATATACAGGCATGAGAAGTTTATGGATTTTGCTTTTTTGAACGCAGTCATGAGAACTTCTTCTTTTCCTCCGGCAGATCCCTGGTTTGCAGGCGAGTCCCTCGAATTTTATTACTATTTAGGATACCTTTCAGTTGGAGTTCCGGGAAAATTACTTTCTGTCGAACCGTCAATACTCTTCAATCTGGCTATTGCACTCATTTTCGCTCTTTCTTTCAATCTCCTCTTCGGGTTCGGATACAATCTTACTAATGGAAAAATCAAATTCGGAGTGCTTACTGCCTTATCCGTGATCCTGCTCGGAAACTTGCAGGGATTTAAAGAATTCCTGACCCTTTATCTTGTTAAAGAGCCGATTCCAATGGGATACTACTGGAGCAGTTCGCGAGTTATCCCCTATACAATAAATGAGTTTCCGTATTTCAGTTTCATACACGGGGACCTGCATTCCCATGTGATTGCAATTCCCTTCCAGCTGCTGGTACTTGCTTTCCTCCTGAACATATATCTCAGAAAAGACAGCAAACGGGTCTTTGAAAATGTGCCGACCCTTCTTATTTTTTCAATATCCCTTGGCTTTTTATTCCCTTCCAATTCCTGGGATTTCCCGGTATATTTCGGCCTGCTGTGTGCGGTTACTTTTGCATTTTACTACGGGCACTATATCCGCAATAAAAGTTTATCTGGCTCCATTACAGGCTTTTTGGGAACAATTATTCTGGTTTCAATTCTCAGCCTTCTTCCATATTTGCCCTTTTACCTGTCTTTTAAACCGCAGGCAGCAGGTGGATTTGACTTTGTTCCGCCGGAACTTCGAACAACATTCAGGGAATTCCTGATCCTGTTCAGCCTTTTCCTGTTTTTGACCTTTTCATTCCTTATGACCCGCCTAGAATCCAGACGAAAAATAAAGTATTTCATCCTGTGGATAGGAATCTCTGCATTTCTTGCCGGAGAATGGGATATCCCTCTGCTCATAGTCCTTCTCCCGTTATTTGTCCTTTCGCTGTATTCATTCCTGAAAGATCTTCCGGAGAGAAGTAACACAGGATTCGTATCTCTTCTTATAGCAGCAGCTGCGTTTGTAGCACTTTTCTGCGAAGTTGTCTTCCTTGATGACCCCATTTCTGGAAGCTTTGCCCGCATGAATACCGTTTTCAAATTTTACATGCATTTATGGGTTTTCCTTGCTATTGCAGCTTCCTATTCATACTATCAACTTTATTTCCGTTACAGGACCCGGCCCGAAAATAGCTTTCCTTCAAACACGGTTTATGGAAAAAAAGTCTGGATGGTCTCGCTTGTGCTCCTGGTTCTCTCGTGCAGCGTTTTTCCTGTAGTAGCAACCTTTACGAGAATTGAAGATATGAATACAAAACCTGCTCTTGACGGCATGGAATACATGAAAGGGCTGGACAGAGGGGATTACGACGCCATAAGATGGATGCAGGAAAATATCAAAGGAACTCCGGTAATCCTTGAAGCTTCCGCCGATGACAGCAGTTATCGTTATACCTCGCGTGTCTCGGCAAATACCGGGCTCCCAACGATTATTGGCTGGGCAAGGCATGAGCGGTTCTGGGGAAGAGACCATGATGAAATCAGGACAAGACTTGAAGACGTAAATTCCATTTACAGTACCAGCAGTAGAAAAAAAGCTCTTGAGCTCATGGATAAATATAACGTAAGCTATGTTTATATCGGTCAACTTGAAAGGCAGATGTACGATATAAGGACGGATAAGTTCGAGGACGAAACTTATTTTGAACTGGTTTACCAGGACTCAGTCCGGATTTATAAAGTAAAAAATGAATTCTGAGAGTTTTCGGTTCTTTGGGGGAGACCTTAAACTCGGATTCATATAAAAATCAATTTATACAAATCGTAAATTCGCTCCTAATACTGGAATGAAAATAAAGGGGTTTTATCCATTACCAGCGTTTCGGTGGTTTTACCAGCTTATAATGAGGCAGCGAATATCGAAAAGGCTGTCTTTGTTACAGCGGAGACACTTTATAAAATAACTGACCATTTCGAGATCATTATAGCAGAAGACGGCAGCACGGACGGTACGGACCGGATAGCTTCCGATCTTTCGAAACAGTACGCTTATGTTGTCCACCTGCATTCGGATAAACGGCAGGGCCGGGGAAAAGCTCTGAACAGGGCTTTTAAAGCCGCGTCAGGAGAAGTTCTCTGCTACATTGATGTGGACCTCGCAACAGATATGAAATATCTGGAAAAACTGGTCAGGGCTGTGAGCACGGATGGCTATGATTTTGCCACAGGCTCAAGAATGATGCGGGAAAGCGATGCAAGAAGGCCTTTTAAGCGGGAGTTTGCAAGCAGGGGATATAATTTTCTGGTGAGGCTTTTCCTGCGTTCAAAACTCTATGATCACCAGTGTGGTTTTAAGGCTTTCAGGAGAGAAGCTCTTTTTGAACTTCTCGACGAAATTGAGAATGAACACTGGTTCTGGGACACTGAAGTACTTGTAAGAGCCCAGCACAGAGGATACAGAGTAGCAGAATTTCCGGTTTACTGGAGGCATGGAGGGTCAAGCAAAGTTAACATGGCAAAAGATGTCAAAGGAATGGGATCCGAGATATTCCGGCTCTGGCGGGAACTCTCATTCCCGCCTGTCGTTTCAGGAAAAGGGAAAGTCTTTCTTACAGCCGCCCTTGCAATCCTGATCCTTGCGTTTGTTGCAACCTTTCTGGGCGCATCCGATATTCTGGAAAATGTGAAGCATGCATCCTTCAGGACTCTGGTACTCGCCTCGCTGGTATACTGCATCTCCTGGCCTTTAAGGGGAATGCGCTTCCAGCAGATCCTTAAAAGACTCGGAAACCAGTACGGGCTTGGATTTCTCACAGGCAGTATTTTCATCAGCCAGTCTGCAAATGTAATTCTTCCGGCACGCATAGGAGACCTGAGCAGGATGTATATCCTGAAAAAAAGCAAAGACCTTGCCCTTACAACAAGCTTCTCCTCGCTGACCGTAGAAAGAGTTTTTGATATAGTTGCAATTACTTCTATAGCAATACTTGCGTCTTCAGGCGCTGCATCCCGTTTTGAGCTTGCTCCATGGATGAATTCTATGATAAAGCTGTCCGGGCTTGCAGTAGTGCTTTTCTTTTTGATTCTTTTTATTGTGTCTTTCCGGGAAGGCCGCACTAAAAAGGTATTGAAAAAGAAAAATTCCCAAAACGGGCTCTCTGGCAGGATAAGGGGCTTTGCATCCACATTTCTCCACCAGATGAGTGTTATTGCCGTACGTCCGGGCGCGTTTCTGGCAGTGTCCGCATCTTCGCTTCTTATATGGGGAATAGATATATTTACCTGCTTCCTGGTTCTCAAATCTTTTCCGACAGTCGGAGTAAGTATCTCATCGACATACATGATATCCCTGATTTTCCTGGCTGTGGCTCTTGGAAATATTGCAAAAATCTTTCCTGTAACACCTGGAGCCATAGGAACGTATGAAGTTGCCCTTACTGCAGTCTTCGCGCTTGGGGGGATCAGACCGGAGATAGGGTTTACGGTTGCCGTACTTGATCATATTATAAAGAACTCAATTACTTTGATCGGAGGCGGTTTAGCCCTTTCGGAACTCGGGCTCAGGTGGAGAGAGGTGCTTTGCACGGATAAGGATGTTTTGAAAGGATAAAACGGGATAATTCAGGATAACGTAAAATAAACCTGATATTTTTAAGCAGGAAATTCGATGAGATAACTGGAAGCTTTAATACGAAGAATTAAAGTAATAACCACATGCTTTATTCGAACGGATGGTCAAGTGGAAGAAATGTCTGAGAAAAAAATAGTAGAAGTAAAGGATGCATATTGTCTTCCGGAAGACGTGCTTGATGCCGTGCATACGGCAATGAATGAAGATGTGGGAGAAATCGTCAGCCTGTTCAAGGTGCTTGCAGATCCGACCCGTCTCAGGATTCTCAAAGCTCTTGAAGTTCAGAGCCTCTGTGTCTGTGTCCTTGTAGAGTGCACGGACCAGAAGCACTCAGCTCTTTCTTATCACCTTAAGCTGTTAAAAGAAGCAGGCATAGTGGACTCACGAAGAGAGCGCAGTTTCCAGATTTACGACCTCACGGAATTCGGGAGCCTGCTCCTGAAGCACATTGAAAAGCATTTTGAAAAAACTTAAACTTGAGACGAGAGGGATTTTTTTCTCTCTGGAATTTTACTTCTCCTCACCTCTTTCTTCTTTAGGACTCTTCCCCCTATGGAACTCTTTACTCTTATTCAGTCCGGCTTTACTTACCGCTTCGATCACTAATCCTGCCCTGCCAGAAAAGGTCAGATCTTTTCATTTGATGCTACAGTGGTAAGCTTTGAAAACTTTACCCCTTTGAGGGACATTATAGCTTCGGCAAGTTCCTTAATCTCCTCTCCGTCTCCATCCAGAACGACTACTTCGAAGCAATTGTCATGGTCAAGATGGATATGTACCGAGGATTTTATCAGGTGAGAGTAGTGGTGCTGGATATCGGCAAGAGCATTTGAAAGCCCCCTTTTCGTATGGTCGTAAATAACTGCAACCGTTCCGACACGGTGACCTTTAATATCACCCATCCATTCGTAATAGGAAATATAACTCCTGATGGCGTCCCTTATGCCTTCCGAACGGGAAGAATATCCTCTTTTTTCTATAATCTCATCAAATTTACCCAGAAGGGTATCGGGAAGGGAAACCCCTATCCTCATAAGTTCTGTTTCCATCGTATCACCAGGTAATCTTGGATTTGTCTACAAGATAATACTTTAACATATTGTAAGTAACACTATATATGTTTTTTTCACTTAGCCACTAATATAAAAGAGTTGATTAATAGATATTAAATCTTCAGTAATATTAATCTTTGGGAATGATTTACATTTGCCACCGTGAAAATAGATAGGCTCTTTTACTGAAGAGAAATAATATAAAAATATAATAAAAGGTGAAAAGAAAGCCTTAACCAGCTTTTTTTTTAACAAGACTTTCCGAAAATTGTACTGAACACACCCGAATGGCATGAATACGGTTTCCCGGCATAAACACGCTTTCCATAGTGACATAGTCTTCCCGCTTAAAACATTTTCCCAGCACGAGCACATTTTTCCGACAAGAATATAATTTGTCACTCTGCATCTTTACGCTTTTATCGCCTGTCAACAAGCCTTTTAGGCCTGCCTTTTATCCTGTTTAACTCGAGCCCCATAGGATCTGCGAAGTTGAATACGATTTTAAAAGTGCCTTCGGAATAAGCCCTGGAAAGTGGAGGCTTATACCTGAGAAAAGCACGGACAAAATTCTCTTCTATAAGATCTCGGTCGCACATGTCAGGGTTTTCACATTCCATACTGACCCGCAGCACGGTTTCTCCCTCGTCCTCTTCGCCGTAAAGGAAAGCCTCATATTCTCCTGTCAGGTAGTCCATATTTTCACGCTGGAAAACGCCCCTTTCTACATCTACGCGGTTAAAGGGAGCTCCTTCTACCCACACCGTTTCGGCCTCCCGTTGAGGAGTCATGATTTTCATGTGAGTTCTTCCGCAGGGGCATTGTTTACGCGTGAGCACTACAGTTGTATCTTCGGTATCATAGTTTAAAAGAAGGTTACCTGCTTTTGCTCCAACAGGCAACAGCGTGCTCAGGATGACTCTTCCGCATTCTCCGTCAGGTACGTAGTTCTCGATATGAGGATCGTAAATGTCAAGGTGGACAAAATCTTCAGGTACGTGCAGCCCAGATACCTCGTTACACTCCCCGCACATCGTGCCTTCCGTGCTCCCATACGTATTATACACAGGACAACCCCAGATTTCGGAAAGGTAATTCCTGGACTCGTCAGCAAAGGCTTCCCCTCCCACAACCAGTTTATCTATGCCTGATTCCTGAGGGTCAGTCCCCTCTGCCCGTATCCTTCTGGCGAGGTTCAGGAGTTTGAATACGCTGCCTACTATGCCTGTAGGTCTGTAGGCTTCGATAACACGCAGAGGAAATGTGCATTTGCCCTCAGGGATAATGCTCATGCCAAGCTGCCTGGCCGCAAGGGTCATGGTATTTGCCCCTACATTCATTCCGTAAGAAGCACAGACAACAACCCTGTCTCCCTGGCCAAAACCCTGCGACCTGAAAATCCGGGCGTATTTTTCCGAGTATCGTTCCCAGTCTTCCCATGTAAGAAAAAAGCTTTTAGGAGTCCCGCTGGTTCCACTGGTCTCATGAACTGTGAAAACATCCTCCCAGCCCACACTCCTGAACATAAATTCCCTAACCTCGGGAGGCTGGTTTTCACGGATCGTTTTTCCCGAGATTATGGGAAGATCCAGAAGGTCTTCATGGGTTTTAATCTCAGCCGGGTCTACACCCTGCTTTTCAAACCATTTTCTGTAAAAGGGAGAATTTTCTGCCGCATATTTTACCGTGTACCGTACTCTTTCCTCTATGAGAGCATCAAGCTCTCCCCGGCCCATGGTTTCTATTTCCGGGTTGAAATAAGGTTCTGAACTGCCCATACAAAACACCGCCACTGAGAGTATTAAAACACACAAAAAGCCTGTTATTTATTGGTTTTAAATATGAAACATTTTTGGGCAAATAGAAGGCTTTAAACTTTTTTCCACAGCTGTTAAAAGAAATTTCACAGCGCATATCTTCGATCAAAGTAATCATCAAAGACTTAACTAAAACTGACATACAAAAATATTTCAAGGCGGGCTATTGAATTGGCAAGTTATATATAATACATCGCATATGGGTAATTTGATGGTTAATAGAGTTAAGCGCAGGGTATCATGCTTTCCAAAGGCCACATACTATAAGCCCAGGGAAGTTCCTCTCTGCGATCTCGAAATTATCAACTTGTCCATAGAAGAACTTGAGGCTATCCGCCTTTGCGATCTCCTTCATATAGAGCAAAACGAGGCCGCGGATATGATGGGCATCTCCAGAAAAACCTTCTGGAACGACTTGCAAAAAGCCCGACAGAAAGTGGTTGACGCCCTTGTCAACGGCAAGGGAATAGAGATCTCCGGAGGAGAATATGTGAATAGCGGCGAGTGCAGGGTCGAGTTCCATTGTAAAGAATGTGAGCATTCATGGGAGTTACCGAATAATGAAGGACGCCCCATAAGCTGTCCGATGTGCGGTGCCGGGGAAATCTACCGAATCGGTGGCGATGGAAGAGGAAAGAGGTTCATTGAGAACAGTTACTGCTGCCCCAAAAGCAAGGGAAAAATGGCAGTCAACGCTAAAACAGGATGTGTAGAAAATGACAAAAATTGCTATACCATCGATGAGTGACAGTGGACTGGAATCTGATGTTTGTGTCCACTTTGGCTCGTGCGAATACTTTACCATTGTAGATGTACAGGACAAAGTTATTGCGGGCATTGAGGCGATAAGCAATCTGCCTCCTGATGGCGGACATAACTGTATTGCCCCTTCAATAATCCTGAAATCACATAATATTGACACTGTACTCGTCTCGGGCATAGGAGGAATGCCATTAATGGCATTGATGGAAAAAAAGATTAAGGTATTTGCAGGAGCAATGGGCAAGGTATCCGATGCGGTTCAGGATTACAACAGCGGGTTGCTGCAGGAGCTGTCTACTAACGGGACTTGCAGCTGCTCTCATCACTAAAATGAGCGGTATTGAGAACTGGAATTGAGAAAATGGATATAAAAGAGATAAATAAATATGGACAGGAAATGGTAGAGTGCCTGAAACTCACGACATCTCCTGTTGCAGTAAAATTGATTCCGAAAGGAGGAGAAATTCCTGAAGGAATTAAAAAAGTAGATGAGGCAATGAGACACTGCCAGCTGGTTGACAGATTGAGAAGGACTGGCGAGGAGTTTTATACCCAGATCGACGACCAGATGTGCAAAGGCGGAGCCGGTGCAATGGGTCTTGGTGAAATGCCCCCGAAAGTCGCAAGCGGGGAATTCTATTTTAAAGGACTCAAACAATTCAGCACCCAGGGCGCTGCAAGGCGTACCCTTGAAATGGTTTCCAAGCTCCCTCCACACTTAACCGAAGCAATCCTATATTCTCCCCTGGAAAAAACCACATTTACTCCGGATGTCGTTGTGATTATCTGCACCCCAAGACAGGTTATGCTACTTACACAGGCCATGATGTATAAAACGGGCGGCAGGATTGAATCCAGCTTTGCAGGAAAGCAAAGCCTGTGCTCGGACGGCGTTGTAAAGGTATATAAAGAGGGCAAAATCGGAGTCACAGTCGGATGCAGCGGCAGCAGGACATATACCAAGATCTCAGACGAAGAAATGATCATGGGAATTCCTGTCGAACTTCTGGCCGATGTCGCCTCCGGCCTCAAAGAGATCTGTCCTAAATAAATATAAGACCTGAAAAGCGTATAATTCAATTAAATAAAAATCCATTCAAGCTCAAGCCCTTTCATAGTGTTATTAAAGCATAATTTATGAAAGGGCATATAAAAAACAACATTCCCCGCAGCTATTTAGCTTGATAAAAATCAAACTACTGATGTTCATTTTGAACTTTAAAAATAGATAAGAATTTTTTTGGGGAGAGTAAACGAGTAAAAAATGTATGCGGCCACAGAAGGGACATTATAAAAATAGGAATTAAGACTTATTAATATTTATTAGGGAACTTTCTTGCCTGTATACTATCAATTTCGAAACATCTCCGGAAAAGAGTTTACTTCAACTTTAACTGATTCAGGATAAAAAATTAAGTAATTTGGGAGCTTATTAACTCTCAAAAGGCACAAGATATACACCATCTGCCCTTTTTTGTCCTTTTACCAGCTCACAATGCCTCAGGAGAGCAAACTGGTTTTCGGCCTCCAACATGGATATCTCAAACTTTTTTGCGATCTCGTCTTTTGTTGCCCCGCCGCTGGAAACGATGAACTCATAGATGGCTTTCTGCAGTTCAGTCAGACCTTCTGTACCTTCAAGCCCGGCTTCTTCCCTGAAGATTTTCTTGGAACGAACTGCCCACGGGTCACATGCCTGAATTCTATGGTGGCTTTCTATAAAGCAGTCCTCACAGAAAATCTTGCCTTCTCCCTCGATACAATCTTCTTTTTCCAGTTCACACCCACAAACATTACATTTGACAGGATTGATTTTTCCTTCGGTCAATTTATCTCACCTCGTTTCTTCAAACGTTCAGTTCATCCAGAATTTTAAGAACAACTACAGAGCCATAGGCTACTGCAGGCCCACCAGCCATCACTATGGCTGTACTGACAGCCTCCAGGATTTCCTTACGGGTTGCCCCCAGTTTTACAGCTTCAGGAACATGCTTCCAGAGACAGTATTCACAGCGCAGGGATACTGCAATTGCCACCATCATCAGTTCCTTCGTTCTGGCACTTAAAGCTCCGTCTTTAATAACTTCGGAATGAAGCCCGGCAAGTGCATTCATCACTCCAGGAATTTGTCCGGCCATAATTTTTACCTTTTCATCCATATCGATTATTTCTGTCAATGTTTCACTTCCTTAACACACTTAATTTTACAAATAAATTAATTTAACAAATGAATTAAAACGATTTAAGAATCAAAAGGCACCATGTAATTTTCATCTCCCATTTTCCACCACTTCACGAGCTCACAGTGCCTTAATATTGCAAGCTGGTTCCGGGTTTCCTGGGGAGTAAGCCCAAAGAGTTTAGAGATCTTTTCAGGCGTAGCCCCTCCTTCCGTCCGTATAAACTCGTAAAGTTCTTTTTGAAGCTCTGTCAGCCCTTCTGTACCTTCCAGACCATGCTTTTTCCTGAAGAGTTTTTTAGAACGTACGGCCACAGGGTCTGCAAACTTGATTCTCTGGTGCTCTTCCAGATAACAGTCTTCACACATTGCCCGCCCGTTCTCTTTGATATATTCATTTCCTGGTATTTCCTTTCCGCAAGCAGGGCATTTTATAAAATAGGAAATACTTTGATCGAGTTCGCGGTTGCCGGATTTATTCGTTTTTACCAGGCCGTGAAACTCCAGATAACTCACTATTTCATATACTGTTGATCTGGACAATCCATACCTCGTTTTTGCCTTTTTTATAACATCTCGAACGTGGAAACCGCAGTCAATATGAGCTTCTTTTATGCATTCAATTATCCAGATTTCGTCTTCATCCAGTACAAGTTTCATCGCATTCTCCCGAAAGACAGCAAAACCCCGGGTTTCAGGTTTCCCTTTTTACCATATTGCATATCTCAGAATTTTATATTCTCTCCAGGAAGTTTCTCTCTACAAAATTAGAGTTAATATTATATTGAGTCCATCCCAAAACCAAGTTTATTTCTCACATCAATAAGAATCTCAGAACAAATTTCGTAACCGGAAACTCTGTTGGTTATTGGGAATTCGAAATTAGGGGACTCAATTTTGAGTTTTGGGATCAGCTCTTAGATTATCGATATGTATATATATTTAGTTCATAGCATTAAAAGAGTGAATTGAGAAAGACGCAAGGAGATCCCCATTCAAAGCAGAAAGTATTTATAGAAAAACACCTTAGTGTTAAACACATCATGATGTTAAGTTAAGGTAAAAAGGATTAACATAAAATAAATGATTTTAGTAAGGCAAATGGGATTAACGTAAAAATAAAACCTCCAATCCCATGAAAAGAATAAACGTGTCATCATGCCCAGAAACACATACTTCCGACATACACCTGCACTCATACTGCTCTTCCTGGCACAGAAACCAGCTTATGGAGCCCTTTTGTTCAGGAGGCTTGACGAAGAAATGCCTTTCAATCTAATAGATACTCCTGCACTCTACAGGGCACTGAATGATCTGGAAAAAGAAGGAGCAGTTGAGGCTTACTGGGACACTTCCGAACCAGGGCCGGCAAAAAAATGGTATAAAATAACCCAAAAAGGAAAAGAAAAGCTTGGTGAGCTCAAGCAGGATATTGAAAGGAGAAAGAAGAACCTTGACTTTTTTCTGGAAACTTACGAGAAATTGCAAAACTGAAGTCCCAGCATTCCTGCAAATTAAATGGAGGAGATTCTCCTGAATAGTGCATGCCTTTATTTTATAGCTTTTATCTTCCTTACGGTTTCTTACCTTAAGGATAAAAAAAGACAAAAATAGCTCTCTTTAGAGCCTGGAAATCTTTTTCAGGCCTTCTCCCGGAGGTTCTCTCAGTTATGATGTTTGCAGGGATTACCCTGGCAATCCTCAGTCCGGACACCATCTCAAAGCTTATCGGTTCAGAGTCAGGTTTCTTCGGAATCATTCTCTCGCTGACAGCAGGATCCATCGCATTGATTCCGGGTTTTGTTGCCTTCCCGCTTGGAGCTGCCCTTCTAGAAGCAGGAGCAGGGTATGCACAGATTGCAGCCTTTGTTTCTTCACTTATGGCAGTAGGATTCGTAACCTTGCCCCTGGAAATCAAATATTTCAGCAAACGTACGGCAATCCTGAGAAATGCATCCGCACTGGTAATATCTCTGGTTTTTACAATGGTGATCTGGAGGTTAATGTAATATGAATACCGATACGGGTGCTGGAACAGGTGCTGAAGTAAACGCTAGAAATATTAGCATTAATCCTGGGAACCCGGATATGAAACCTGCAGATTCGGGTATGAAATTCAGGAACAAAACTGCCAGATCAGAAAATAAGAGCGTAAAAAGGAGGGTAACTGCTCTGGCAAAAAGGTTCAGGTTTGCCATAGTCTTTGCTTTTGTTATAATAGCCCTGTATTTTACGGACACGGCTCAGGGCATTAAGGCCTTCGAGATATCCTTATCGAACACGAAAGAAATGCTTGGCCTGATTCCTCCTGTCTTTGTCCTCATGGGCTTGCTGGACGCCTGGGTTCCTAAAGAAACCTTTATCAGGTATATGGGGGAAGCCTCGGGCCTTAAAGGAGTACTTACAGCTTTATTTTTAGGGTCTGCTGCCGCAGGCCCACTTTATATAGCCTTTCCCATTGCAGCGCTTCTGATAAAGAAAAAAGCAAAACTTGCGTATGTGTTTTTCTTCCTGGGAGTATGGTCCACTACGAAAATTCCCCTTCTAATGTATGAGTTTTCATACATGGGAGCCAGATTTACGGCAATCCAGATAGCGGTATGCATTCCCCTGTTTCTTCTCCTCTCCCTGATAATCGAAAAAACCTTATCTGCAGAAGACAGGGAATCCCTGTACAGGAAAGCCGAATTCGAGTTCTCCTGAGAGAACCCGACTCAAACCCTGCAATCGCACCCTCTTTCCTTCAGGAGCCGGACCTGTTCTTCATAAGAATCCACAAGCTCGTCCTGAACCGCTTTTCCTGTCGCGAGAGCAGGGTCGAGAGGAGTATGGTGCTTGTAACCTCGTTTTGTCATTTCCTCTACCAGGGCTTCATGCCTCAGGTAGAGAGCTTTCAGCTTTCCCCTCCAGCGCATGGTTTCGGGATGGTGAGCATAGGCTTTCTTGTTATTGGTGATTATAGACCATAGAGCATGTAACTCACGGTGTTCCCCTAGAAGATGCTGCCTGCACATTTTCTCAGGAGGTATATCCCAGATCCTCATAAGACGAATTCCGAGCCCATATGAGAAAGGGTTTTCGGAGGGAAGAGAGTTCACTTAACGCGAAAATTAAGTCTCATGTTCTGTGTCTGATTCTTTGTTCTTATACATATTTACATACTACCTGAGAAAACATAGTCCATGAGACTGTGGGTATTCCGGCGTTCTGCCTTTTTTCTGCTTCTTCTAACTGTCATCTGCTATTTTCTCACTCCTGCGCTTGCCCATGTGCCGGTCTTCGGAGGGGAGGGTAAAAGTCCTGAGACCGCAATCCGGATTGAAGACCCTACCAAATCAAGGGTTCTTTACGGGCAGCTTGATTACGAAGACCTCAGGTACTACAGTTTTAAAATGGAAAAAGGGGAGAGAATAGTACTTGGGATTACCGTTCCCGTTGAGCAGGGAGACCAGGGTTTTATTCCGAACCTGATTCTTATCGGGCCTGGACTTGCGAATGAAGGAAAAATACCCGAGAGACTGGAAGTGCCCGAAGGATCAGGGGCAAAAGTGCTTTCCCATAGCCTGCCTGAGAGTCCCGTATATGAAGGATTCACACCAAGCGCCTTCTACTCACCTGCCCGGCTCGATATGAAAGCTCCGGAAAGCGGGACCTATTACGCTGCGGTAGGTGCGGTACAGGAAGCAGGTGATGTAAAGGAAAAAGATTTGCAGGAAAGAGAAATCCCGAGAGAAGGAAATTATGGGATAATTCTAGGATACAGAGAAACTTTCACCTTGAAGGAATGGATATCCATACCCCTGAGCCAGATAAAGATTTACCGCTGGGAAGGGCAGAGCCTGTTTTTGATCTTTACTCCGCTTGCACTAACTCTTGCAGCCGGGTTTCTGGCAATATTTTTCAGAAGGGAAACTGTATCCAGGTTCAGTCCTGCGCGCATCTCAGGAGTTCTTGCAGGTCTTTTCTTTCTGGGTACAGGAGCGTCATATATTTTCCAGATGCTGTTTTCGTTAAGTAAAAGTTCATATTCCCCAGAGATTTTTATTACTCTAGTTCTAATCTTAGCCAGTATAGGGCTTGGAGTTACTGCAATGGCCTTAAGCCTCAAAGATGAGAATTACGGCACAGGGTCAGCAAGAAAACGGCTTTATTTCTTTGGCCTGGGGATAGCCGGGCTTTTATTCTGGGCAGGGTTGTTTATAGGGTCTCTCCTGGCTTTTGAAGCTGCACTACTGCCCTGGAAGCGGAAAAAATAAACTTAAAACCGGAAAATAATAACTGTAGAATATAATTTAAATGATACGAATAAGTTTATAATTTTTAAATAATTATTAAGTAATTGATATTTTAAAGAGATTTTTAGAGAATTACTGAAACTAGTTTTAAATATCTATTAACTAACCGCGCTAGTACAGCATTTACTTAAGGGGAAAAAATATGGTAAAAACTTCACTGAAAATAGGGCAATTTGCTCCCGATTTTTGCCTGCTCGATCAGGAAGGGAATAAAACATGCCTCGAAGACTTTAGAGGAAAATGGGTAATCCTTTACTTTTATCCGAGAGATAACACGCCAGGGTGCAGCCTTGAGGCAAAGAATTTCAGTTGTTTGAGAGAGGATTTTGAAGCCGAAAATGCAGTGGTTATCGGGGTTAGCAGGGACAGCGTCGAATCTCACCGGCGATTTATCGAGAAGAAAGAAATTAAAGTAAAGCTGCTCTCAGACAAGCAGGCAAATGTCCACAGAACATATGATGTGCTGCACCCAAAGAATTTTAGAGGCAAAGAGATTACAAGCGCAGTAAGGACGACTTTTCTCATAGATCCTGAAGGGGAAATCGCCAGATTATGGGATAATGTTAAAGCCAAAGGGCATGCTGAAAAAGTACTTTCTGAATTGAAGGCTCTGAAAGAAAAGTCAAATGAAAATATGTTATAAAAAAAATATCAGTAAAATTACCTCTATCGAGATTTGTTAAGACCTTTAAAACCCGATATTTAGTTATAATCGAAAAATTAGATTAAAAATGAAGATAAAAGAAATAAGAACAAAAATAAAAAGAACAAAAATGACCCTTCTTAATTTTAGATCCAGCCTTTTGAAAAAAATTAGAGCTGGTTAAGGCCCCTTTCACAGTATTACACCGGAAAGGAGCTTTTACACTGGAAAGAAGCTTTTCCAATCTTTTTTACTTAGTGACGTACCGCGGTCTCACGCTCATGATACGTATCAGATCTTGTAACGAAATAAATCGTATAAAGTGCTGCAAGCCCGACAAGTATGTACACAATTCTCGAAAGAGTACTTCCTTCGCCGAAGAGCGCGGCTACAAGGTTAAAATCAAAGAGCCCTATAAGCCCCCAGTTTAATCCGCCCACTATAACAAGTATAAGTGCAAGCAAGTCTACTGGATTTCTTACTGCCATAGATATCACTCCCTTTTTGTTTTATTCTCCTATTTTTCATAATAGGAAGAAATATAAAAAACCCAATATTAAAATTGGAGGTACTTGTATTTATATATGACCAATATAAAAAATTAGAGCCTTTTAGAGAGAAAAAAATAGAAAATAATAAACTAAACCGTTATTTGGTACAGGAACTTTTTATTTTTCAGGCACTCTTCTAACCGGATATCCTCTAACCGGATATTTTGAGATAATTCAAGCAATTATAGACACACTACTTTCGCTCTAAACAGTTATTTTAGTCCGTATAGAAATAACAAAAACTCCTTCATTTCAAAACTCCTTCATTTCAACTCACTATCTGAAGCATTAGAGAATATAACAGGCCTTTAAATTCTAATTTCTTAACTCTAATTTTTTGTGTAAAAGTCTCCAAAAGTTTTTGTAAAAAGCAGTTTTGGGTTTTAAATGCGGTATTGAAAAAAATATCTGATAAGCCTGTCCTCTAATTGAATTGGGGGCGGGTTTCTCACCTCCCGCCCGGATTAAATAATCTCTTTATGAAAGCCCACTGGTAAGTGTCAGAGAGCACCAAATATACCAGATACTAAATATATAGAGATTACATAAAAAATTAAGTTTACAAATACTTTACCAGCTTTATAGTCAGAATTAGCTTGATACTCGTTTTCATATAGCTCAACATATAATCTATAATCTATTGATTTTCGATTCCAATTATCAACTAATACACAAAATGCTCCTACTAACATAATAAAAAAGCTAGCTTTTGTTGCTAAATTAACAACAACTGGATAACTTTTTATTATTAAGAAAGTAAGTATAACGCCGTCAAGACCTATAAGATACTTGTAGTAATTATCCAAAGAAAAGTAATGCTGATTCATGCTTGTACACCGTATAAAATCTTTTAGTAATATTAAAACATTAAGATAAATATTAATTTAATGCTTTAATGCGAATTTTGTCTACCTGTTGATTGGCAGGTTTGAAGGCCAGTCTATCTAAAGAAATAGATCGTTTTTAAGCTCTGTTTCTGGGAGTAGGCGAAAGACTTCAATTATCTGAGGAAAAACGCAAATCTAAGCCTTAATAAGCTTGTGAACATATCGATAAAAGTTAAAATCTTAGTACACAACATAAACAAAAGAGTTGAATAAGTTATTTGGATAAAATTGAGAATTTCTACAGAGTCGAATATTTTGCAATATATGATTTAACGTCGAACTTTCTTTTACTGCCCTCGTAACTCATGTATCTGATTTTTCCAAAAATTTCCCTCTCCTGCCAGGCGCGGTCATGAACCCCTCCAATGCTCCAGGCGATTCCAGCATACCCATTCGGGTCTCTCCCATCCAGTTCGTATTTGTCATTCAGGTAGATTGCAGTATCGAGGGCTTTTTCGGGCGATTCGCTCCATTCGAGAATCTTCTTTGCCCAGTACATTCGCATATAGCTGTGCATTTTCCCTCTCCTGAGGAGTTCTATCTGGCTGGCATTCCAGAGAGGATCGTATGTCCTTCCTGTTTCCAGTTCTTCCAGTGTAAAGATATGACTTCTTTGATCACGCCTGTGAGAGTTAAGGGTTTTCTTTGCCCATTCAGGAAAACCATCAAAACTATCATAAAAAGGATTATAATAGCAGAAATTGTCGGCAAGCTCTTTACGCACAAGGAGCTCATCGAGAAATACTTCTTTTGATCCCAGGTCAGCTTTTGTATTTTCTACTTTGAGAGCTACCCTTTGAGCCGAGATCTGTCCAAAGTGCAGATAAGGGGAGAGATTGGATAAAGCATCTTTAATGGGGTCATTTCGCAGGGTGGAGTAAGAGTTAAGCTTCTTAGTAAGGAATTCATCCATAACTTTTCGTGCAGCTGTTTCTCCGGCATCGAAAAACGCGGGATCAGGTAAGAAACCGACTTTTTCTTCAAGAAGCTCCTCTGGAAGAAGAGATCCAATTGCGTTTTTTCGAACTTCTGGGAACATTTCCGATTTTCCGGAAATAGCGGAGATTTCAGGAAATTCGGGATTGGCTTCGAGCTCCGGATACTCCGTAAGGAATTCGGGAAGAAGCCTTAAGAGTTTAGGGCGGAAGGTATGAGCAGCATATTCCTGCTTTTTAGAAGCTTCCCAGCAGGGAACGACGTTATGGGCATCCACTTCAAAGAAGGGTACCTTAATGCCTGATGCAACTTTTTCTGTCCACATCCTCTTAATCCGAAGTGGGCTAAAATCAGTAACAAGAGTTCCAATCTTATATCTCTCAATAAAATCTGGAATTTCTCCCCCAGGGTCTCCTCGAAGGAAAAAGAACGGAATTTTTTTCAAGGCAAGAGCAGCTTCAACTTCCTGCAGCCCTTTGAGCATAAACTCGTATTGTCTTCTTATAGCTCCCAGAAATCCATCTACCAGACAAAAGACCACAACTACAGGCACATCGGCTTCCAACGCTATCTTCCGGGCAAAAAGAAGAGCCCAGTTGTTCTCAACCCTCTGGTCACGGCTCATCCAGTAAGCAACCGGCCCGTTGCCTGATTTCCCGGATAGAATGGTCCGAATACGTTCAGGGTTCATAAACGGTTTTGGAGCCCGGAATATATAGAGCTAACATCAGGAAGTAAAAAGGTCGTGTTAAAGAAAGGTTCTGGACCAATTTAAGCAGAATTTTGGAAAGGGTTAAATATTTAAAAATTTTTTAGAGCTCAAAAACCTGTCCGTCATATCCAAGGGGCAAAAATAACGCTTCAATATGGTGAGGGCGAAACAGATGACTGAGATGGGTCAAAACTACTTCTTTTGCATTGAGCTGCTCTGCAAGGGCCATAGCCTCTTCTGAATTCATGTGCTTTTTGATGTGGATATGGGGAGGGACTATAGCATCGGCAATAAGAAGGTCAGGATTTCCCATAAGCTCCAGGCTGGTTTCGGGAATTTTGGAGTTCGTATCTCCAGTAACCACTACTTTTTTATTGCCTTCACAAATTATAACCCCTGCAGGAACCTCCACAGGAGGGTGATTGACCTTGAAGAGAGTAAACTGCAGCCCGATTAGCTCGAATGGCTCATAGAGCTTTACATAATGATACCTGGGCTTAAGAAAGGAGACGTACTGGTCGATGTATTCGAGAGTTTCGCGAACTCCATAGACGTTAACCTTATTCTGGACCCTGTAGAACTCTCCGAATCCGGCGTAATGATCATAGTGCCCATGCGTCCAGATCACTCCGTCTACACAGGAAAGGTTTTGCTTGAGAAACTGCTGTCTGAGGTCGGGGCTGGTGTCAATAAGGATTTTACCCTGGTCAGCCTCTACAAGAATGGAAGAACGAAGACGCTGGCTCTTCCCACCTTTTCTGGCGTCTTCACAGGCAGGACAATTACATCCGATTTTAGGAGTTCCGACAGCATCGCCGGTCCCAAGAAGTGTCAACTTCATCTTTATTTCTTCCTTTCGTACTCTTCGGATTTGAGACCAGCCCGTTCATCAAAAGATATAACCGCTTCCAGCAGGTCCTGCTGGGTAAGTACTTTGCGCTCCTCGAGAAGAGCACCAAGGACAGCTTCCCTTATAACCATGCGCAGGTCCGAACCCGAATAGCCTTCGGTTAATTCCGCAATTTCCCCTGTATCGAAATCTCCTTCGATGTGCCGGGTTACAATATCCAGGATATTTTTACGCATATCGCGGTCAGGGAGAGGGAAATGAACTATCTCGTCAAAGCGCCTCCAGGCTGCACTGTCAAGCATGCGGGGGTGATTCGTCGCGGCAATAAGGAGAACCCCATGCTCCACGAGGCTGATTTCGTCTATGGCCTTAAGGAGGGTATTGACTGCCCGCTTGATGGCAGCGTTTTCGTCCGATGTCCTTGCTTTTGCTACGAAATCCAGCTCATCTATAAAAAGAATGCAGGGATTAAGTTTCTTTGCAAGCAAAAAGACTCTGTCAATATTCTTCGCAGTCTCGCCGAGATACTGGTCCGTTATCATGGAGAGCTTGACCTCAACAAACGGGATTGAAAGCTGTTCTGAGAGCGCACGGGCAACCGAAGTCTTTCCGGTCCCGGGAGGGCCAACAAACAGTAGTTTCCCTATGTCGTGCAGACCGATTTCCCGCAGGTATTCCCTGTGCTTAATTGCTTTCATTATCTTTTCGACTTCGTTCTCCTGTTCTTCAGTGAGTACAAGGTCCCGGACTTTCTGCTTTACATCTTCAGGGGCGATAATGACCACTAGTTTAAGCATCTCTTCGCTTTTGTCCTCTTTCCTGATCTCCGCTATCAGGGACTCAATCCATTCCCTGTCGACTTCCTTGGGCCTCATTTTAGCCTTTGCAAGTGCATAGTTTGCAGCCTCGACCTTTCTTATTTCTCCATAGTAATAAGCCAGAACAGGGTTGTTTTCAATCCGTTCCTGGGAGCCTTCCTGCTTTTCAAACCATTCCGCAGCAAGTTCAAAAGCACTCAGACGAAGTTCAAAATGAGACTTATCAGTATTTATGAAGGGGACGTTCCTTACGAGTTTTTCGATATCCTTAACCCCGTACAGTTTTTCAATTCGGATAAACGTAGCTGTAACGGGTTTGGGAACTGTTTTTTCTGTGCTACTCCAGTAGTTTTTCCGAATGTTTTTTGGAAGATCGTTTACATCCAGTTCTGGATAGCGGTTATAGATCTCTGCGGTCAGCAGCAGCTCTACGATATCTAATATAGTGCCTGACATGTTTTTACCTGTTGCGTGCTTGGACTAATCCACTATCAAGTGTAGGGCACTCAAATGCGGTAAGTTCTTAAATTTTTATTTAAGTTGCTAAACCTAGTAATTGATTTTCTTCGATGATAAAATTTACGTAGCAGCCGGCAGTAAAAGAAAAGACCGGGCCGAGATGATAACTTTATCTAGCAGAAGACGTTATCATCTACTCTATCTCTTTCGAGATTCAAGGCATATTTTCGGAAAAAGCCTTTGCCGTCTCCGGAAAATGTCTCACTTTCGAAAGGTAATCGTGAATTCTGGAAATAACCGAATTGTCTCCGTGAGATGCACTTGCATCTTAGAGAGAGTTTGGTCTATATAGTTAATTTCTGGAATGCCACAGCATTATCAAAACTTCTGCATTATCAGAACTAGTATATTAAAACTATCATTCCTAAGATCTCTCTATCTAAGGAAATCCAGAATTATCCCTAGAGAGGACCATTGCATGACAAGAGAACAGCTCTATTCAGGGAAAGCAAAAACTATCTATAAGACGGATGATCCTGACACCCTTATTGCCGAATTCCGAAACAGTCTGACTGCATTTAACGGAGAGAAAAAAGGGGAAATGGAAAAAAAAGGGTATTATAATGCCCAGATCTCAAAAAAACTCTTTGAGATGCTCGAAGCAGAGGGAATAAAGACTCATTTTGTCGAAATGCTCTCTGACATCGATATGCTTGTGAAGAAAGTCGATATCATAAAAATTGAAGTTATTGTCAGGAATATTGCCGCAGGCTCGGTTACAAAGAAATATCCCTTGAAAGAAGGTACTGTTTTCAAGTCCCCTGTGCTTGTTTTTGACTTTAAGAGCGACGAATACGGGGATCCCATGCTGAACGACGACATTGCTCTCGCGCTTGGGCTGGCAACACCGGAAGAACTTGCCATACTCAGGAAACTCGCTCTGAGAATCAATGAACTGCTTGTGCCCTACCTGGACGAAAAGGGTATAATACTTCCGGACTTCAAGCTGGAATTCGGAAGGAGAGACGGAGAGATTATCCTTGCAGATGAGATTTCCTGCGATACCTGCCGGTTCTGGGACAAGAACACCGGACAGTCCATGGATAAGGATGTCTTCAGGTTTGACAAAGGCGACATTTCAAAAGCTTACGAAGAAGTTGCCCGGCGTATAGTGCCGGAAATATTTGAATAAACCAGATAAAGGTTGGGAAATTCAAATAGACCCGAAAACTGGCTGAAAACTTGAATAAGCCGTGTAAAAGGCCTCAAAGTTTTCCTGCCAGGTTATTTTCCTTTTTAGATTGCAGCAGGTAATTTCTCTTTATTTACGTTGTTTCTATTTTTACACCATCTGTCTTTGCACTATTTCGTTTTTAACATCACTGCGTTTTAAAGAATAAGTCCAGAGTCGTTTGAAAACGGAAGTCTGAAAGCAGCTTTGCCTGCGGCATCCATTTGGCTTTTGGTGTATTTATCCTGCCCGAAAAATCTGAAACTGCAGCTTCGAGAGAATCGAATTTTCTAGGCGGATCTTGAAGAGCCTTTCTCATGCCTTCTCTCACGACCCAGACCCCCAGGGGAGCCCAGTAATCCGGAGTTATTTCCCGGAGCACGAAGACCGAAGCCTGCCTTTTGATTTCCGTAAGGTATTCAAGTACAGGCAGCCTTGCGGCATAATAGCCTCCAGCCAGGGGAGAATATCCTTTTTTTCCCTCGTAACCTTCACTGTCTTCCCCAACCCAGCTTGATTCTCCAGACCAGACTGTTTTTGGGAGCCAGACTTCAATAAGTTCGAAGGAATAAGCCCGTGGGAGGAGAAGGACTTCAAAATGGTTCCCGAAATGGGTCCCACTAAAAAGCTGGATCTCTGAGACCCAGGGAAAGTCCTTTATACGGTCTGCAAATTCCTTTCCTGCCATATCATCCACGGCTGTAATTGACCAGCGCGTTGGCACGATTTTTCGTGCTTTTCCGAGCAGGCCAATAGAGAGCAGGCGCGTGATATGTTCAGCCGGGATATCTCCTTTATAGAGTTCGAGGACGGCATCTTTTGCCAGGGCATCAGTGTCGTAAACCAGATAATCCACTTTTTTCGGGACGTTCGGATTTTCTGCAAGCTCAAAGTTTTTCATAAGCCCTGAAGGGCCCATAGGGGTGAGTACGGCATCGAACTTGAGTTCCTGTTTCGGGGCTTTAAAGAACCAGGCTTCGGTATCCACTGGCTTTCTGGAGAGGGCAAGTTCCTGAGCCTTTACAAGGAGAGGGTTTTCTTTGTCCCGGGCATCGTTTACGTGGAAGTTTGTGTTTGCCCTGACCATACGGGAACGCAGGGAGATAATATCTTCAATCTGCATATTTGCCCAGGCTGAAGGCTCTTCAAAAACCGAGGCTTCGCTCTCCTTTGCCAGAGGGGGAATGAGCGGGCCTGCCGAAACCCTGGGGTAACCGTAGCTTCCAACAAAAATCGCAGGTGGAGATGCCCCAAAAACCGAGTCTCCTGAGATTACAGGAGCAATCGATTGTAAGGACTTGAATTTTTCAAGGATTGGGCAACGGGGGCGCCCGCAAAGTCCTTTTCCTTTACATTTAATACACAGTGTATTATTCACTTTAAATCCAGATCCTCACATATGATACAGGGTTTAGCTTCAGGGGCATTCCTGTATAGCCAGCCGGATTTCTGGACAAAACTGCAAACCCCGCACATGCCTTTTGCCTTTTCCTGAGAGGATAGACCTCGACTTAGAAGCACTGATGCAAACTTCCGAATTTCATTCTGGGTCTCCCCGGAAAAACCAACTTCAGCCCCGCGTTTCTCACTCACGTACTGGGATACCGCAGCCCTTGAGAGTTCCAGGATGTCCGCTACATCCTGCTGCGTGCACCCATGCTCAAAAATCATTGTTCTGGAAAGCTCTGCCCGAATTGCGGGCAAGACTTTCTGTACCATAATTTCACATGTTGTTTTCATGGGAGACCGACACCGCATAAATGAAGTAAACTTTACGAGATATATTCTCTTAACAATTTATATATCCGTATATTTTTATTTTTCGAGTAGAGCATGTCTCCCTCAATATATAGAAAATGCATGCTACCGAAAATAATGCCAAAAATATATGTGATTCCGGGCCTGAATATTTATTATTATTTCTCAGGTCCGGTTATCCCTGGAGGCTGTCAGAGTTTAATTTTTAATCTGTTCAGCAGAGAAACCCTTTTCCATGAGGACTTCTTTCATGCGGGCCAGGTGATTACCCTGAAGTTCCACGGTATTTCCTTTTACCGTACCGCCGCATGCAAACTTTGATTTAAGATAAGTGGACAGTTCGTGAAGATCAATTTCACTTGCGTCGAAACCTTCTACAACGGTAACTTCTTTTCCGTATCTTCTTCTGTTAACTTTCACAGTAATTCTCTGTTGCTCTTTTGCAACCTCTTCGCAAATGCAAAGTTCTTTTGGAAGCCCGCATACTGGGCACATTCCGCTGCTCATTTGTTGGTATGTCCTCCGAATTTGTAATCATTGTATATGTAATTTACATCTGAAAATAACTGAATAGATATAAAGTACTTATCAATGAAGGTATTAAAGCCTAATGGTATTTTTCAGGCACTTTATGCTGAATTTCAGTCAATAACCGGAAATTCCCGACAACATAAAAAGCCAGCCAGAGCTTTATTATTTTTCAATTTTTTATATAATATTGTGTTCGTTTGTAGAGTCAGATTCAATAATGTGATTTTTGATTAAGAATACACACAGCAAGCGAAAAAGCTGGAGTTTTAAGAATGTTCCAGAGGTTAACGCTCCGGGAAAGAATCTAAGCCGAAAAAACTGAAAAGGCCGAAAAAGCTGAAAAAGTTGAAAAGGCTAAAAAAGCCTGAAATCCCCGCCTTTGCCGGAAAAAGCTTCTCTTACCCAGCAAGAAGTTAAATATATCTTGAATCCAATCTCTTTCTATAACCTGCTAATTGCATATATATGTACTTCTATTATATAAATATAGTAGTATAAAATTGTCGGATAACGTATCCATAATCGGGGGCCCCTGATGAATGAATTGAACGATTTAATAGGTTTTGTAAACGGAAACAGTATAAGGCAAAAAGTGCTCTCCTTACTTTCCTCAAAAGGAGAAATGGAAGGGAAAAGAGTATCAAAAACCCTGAGAGTTGCCCATCCCACCGTCGCAAAAACTCTCGAAGAACTTGAACAGAAAGAATTAATCACAAAAAAAGACGAAATATATTTCCTGACCGAATCCGGAGTAAAAGTGGAAAAAATGATCCAGCAAATTTAATCAAGAAAATCAGTTAATAAATTGTCGTAAATCAATCAGTAAAATCTATCAATAAACACTAATTATATACTTTTATTCCTTTTCTTTTTAAACACTATTTTTCACTTAGGAACCTTCCAAAAGTAATTTTAGGCCTTATCACTTCTCATATGCCTTTTTTATCCTATTGGAATTTTTGCGGAGAAGGCAGGACCGATAAAGCTAACCATAATTTGATGACTGCGGAGAATCCTGAAAATACCGAAAAGTTTTTGTCTCATAAACTAGCCCTCTTGAGCGCAAGCGTTGGGCCGCAACCGTTGCGCCGGTTGATCACGCCGTTGCCAGGGGTTTTCGATCAAACCTTTTTTGAAAAGGTTTGCGATCAAGCATTTTTGAAAAGGTTTGCATTCAAGCTTTTTTGAAAAGGCTTGTGGCTTGTGAAAAGACTTGCGTAAAGGTAATCGAGTTTTACAGAGAGGGAGGGAGCGAAAAGCCCACTATAGATGTGACAACCGCAGAAAATATGGGAAACACCGAAAAAGTTCTGTCCCATAAATCAGCTCTCTTGAGCTCACTTCAGTATCTTTATTTATGAGCTCATCCCAAAACTCAAAATTGGATCTCTAAATCTCGAATTTTGAACTATCAATAGGGTTTCCTCATGGAAAATAATTCTGAAACTTTCATTAATTTAGGAAAAACCTGGTTTT
>NZ_JBNAKP010000051.1:0-21015 GCF_049706645.1 Methanosarcina sp.
TATACAAGGAAACTATGGTTTAGATATTTAAAGAGAAAAACGAAGAGGCGAGGGTTCACTTCATCCCCTACCTAAAGGAAGGGGTATTCGTGACCCTCTGCGCTCCCGTTGTAATAAAAGGGCAAGGCATAGTACCAAACTATTAGGGCAGTTTGATGCGAATAACTTAACAAAGTTTAATGAGAACAAATTCCAGCTCCATTAGTGATGGTCTGGTGTATAGAGTGTTCGCTGAAAGTATAGGCTGGTTAGCTAAGAGTCTGAATAACTGAAGATTTGTAAGCCCAGCATAGAAGAATTCTCCTGGGTATATGCTAAAACTAAAATTAACTATCTGCATCATAAGTGCCAGATCAGCATCAAATGCTTCTGATTTTTTGGAAATGAGATTAAATCCTGCTCTTGTACCTATGTTAACTCTGACTATTGGGCTCTAATCTCTTCAAGTTTCGTAACTTTTATTTGGGTAATTTGAGCCAGTACCTTTATATTGTTTACTCAACTATTTAAAATATTTAAGTTCATTAATGCCATTTTTAGGACTTACTTCTTTGACACCAAGACAATAGATGTAATTTAATAGAGTCACGTGTGTCTAAACAATCTAATGTTTTATGCTATCTTGTGGCTAACCCGAGCAAGCCCTGAACTTTACGTTTTGGTTGGAGAATTAAAATGAATAAACTGATGGAGAATCAAGATGAATAGAATAATCACCACGCTAATGGTTATGATTATGTTCACATTAGGCTCTGGAATCGGAGCAGCTGCATCTGCAAATCCTGTAGCGAGCTTCAGTACCAGCCTAAAGAGCGGCTATTCACCTACATCCGTCCAGTTTAACGATACCATCACTGGTTTACCAGAAGCATGGGAGTGGAACTTTGGCGATGGTTCTCCTAACTCTAATGGACAAAGTCCGAATAACACCTCTGGCTCGGCTGGAACATATATTGCAACTTTAAATGTTTCTGATTCTGTAAGCAATTCGACAAAAACACAAGCTAACTGTATTACAGTGCTAAATAACAATGATAGCGGTTCATTAACACTGATGAATACGGATTTTTCTCAATCATCCAGTATTCCGCAAGGTGTGTATATAGAGTCAATTAAAAATACACTTTCAAATGTTACATTAACATACAATAGCAACTTAAAATGTGCCGATGTAACATATTTAAAACCTGCTTCAGGAGATCTGTTTTTTACCAATTTATATCCAACAACCGATAGTAATATCACCTATACTTTAGGAACTGAAGGTGTATCTGGCAGTTCCTATGTGAATATCGTAGCAAGTAATTCACTTGTGGCAGTGTTTAAAAAAGCTAATGGAGATTATAAGCTCGCATCGTACTGGACTGCAGATAATGAAAGCACACAAAACAACTATATTACTGTTCCAGCAGCGAATATAATAGACAATAAAGTCACATTTAGCGTAGCGTGTTATGAATCGAATAGAACTAACCTGTTAAAATATAATAATACGATCTATACAAAAACACCATTCAGAACGATGAATACTCGAAACCAGAACTATGTATTTGTTAATCAACCGATGGTGTATCTTTCAGCCTACTTTGCGGATGATGATACCGGTCCATATGTTGTACATTTATACTCTATAAAACAGGAAATCCCCAGAAAGACTGTAACATCATATGGTACTAAATCGATATCTGCATTAGCCATTAAATATCCTGATCCGGAGAATAATGGAAATGGCATTAATTTAATGAAATCTAATGGACAGAAAAGCACTATTTATGTAGACGCTGATCACTTAGATTCTGCAACTGTTGCATATCAAAAAGCATTACTGGATGCAGGATGGGAAATAGGTATCCACTATACTGTAAATCTTGACACATTGCCTAATGAAACTGCAATTGCTATAATGGATTCTGAGTATAATACTATAGTTAATACATTTGGAAAACAGCCAAGAACGTGGGCAGCGCGAGAGAGTTCAGGTAGCATTTCCCAGGCAATATATGCATATCAGCGGTACGGTATGATCTGGCGTTCATGTGAATCTGGCGCTAGCTGGTTATCAGCTGGAAATTTGTGTAACCCTTACTGGCAATGGTGGAATACGAGTATTGCACAGGGTATTGTATTCCCGGCATTCACAGTAGCTACGGATAAAGAACCAGTAACAGGTAGTAGTATTAACGCAAGTTATTTTACAACATTTTCCAACGGATTTGCGGCAAATAATATTCGATTATGTGGGTTAAATGAATATTATTTCACACAATCAGCCCAAAACACAACTCAAGTAAATATTACAGATTATAATAACGGTTACATGCGCTTTACTGTAAACACCAGCGGATACCCGTGTACACTTAATGTAATGACAAATATGTCAAATGTTGCAGTTAGTCACGATGGAGTGACTGTACCATACACATCTGAAGATGACGGAATCGTATTTACAGCAACGAATAATACTACTTACGAATTGCGTTCTTTATTATCTTCATCAGAAAAATCAGTAGCAATACTTCCTGTAGCGAACTTCAGTACCGACATCACCGAGGGTTATGCTCCCCTGACAATACAGTTTAATGATTTCTCCCAAAACGTATTATCAAGAGAATGGGACTTCGATAACGATGGAAAGGCAGATTCAGGGGATATAAATCCGGTTTATATATACGAAAATTCTGGAACCTATACTGTCAACCTGACTGTAAGCAACGAAAACGGAACTAACTCAAAAACTTCTGTAATAAATGTACTTACAACAGGCAGTTCAAGCGGCGGCAGTAGTGGAGGAAGCAGTCATAGCAGTTCCGATGGCGGTGAAGGCGGTTCCCCTGAACCTGCAAAGAATGTCCAGGTGAAGGAAATTTCACAGGCATTCGTTACAAACGGGAAACCTGTAAAGTTTGATTTTACAAAGAACGCAACCGGTGTCATGTACGTAAGCTTTGATGCAAAGAGAACTTTTGGTAAAACTACAACTATTGCTGAAATGCTCAAAGGAAGATCTGCTCTGGTTTCTGAACTGCCTTCTGGCGAGGTTTACAAATCCTTTAATGTCTGGGTCGGAAACGGAGGAGTTGCAACATCAAAGAATATAGAAAACCCGACTGTTTGTTTCAGGGTTGAGAAATCCTGGATAAAGGGCAAAAAGATAGATCCAGCCTCTATCGCTCTTAACAGGTACAGCGATAAAAAATGGGAGCAATTCCCAGTAAGCCTTTCAGGGGAAGACGACAAATTTCTGCATTTTACAGCCAAGACTTCGGGATTCTCTTCATTTGCAATAACGAGTACATCGAAAACCTCATCTGAAGAAACTGTAAAAGAAATACAGCTTGAATCACCTGAAACAATTATTAATAAGAACATTACAGCGAATAAAGAACAAAAAACTGCACAAAACGAAATCCAGGGTATACCAGGATTTGAAATATATTGCGGAGCAGCTGGTCTGCTTACAGTGGTCCTGTATAAAAGAAAACATAGCTATTCAACCTACCCGAATGAAAGGATCTAGAGCCCTTTAGAGGCAATTCCACAATATATTAATGTATGATCTTCGATCTAAAAACTCAACAATGGGACTCAGGATCAGTTGCTTTTGTCCCTAAATTTTGATAAGGCTGTTTATAGATAGGCGGGCAGCTTCCAGAGTATCGGGAGGACTATATACGGATTCAGGAGAGGAAGCCAGGAAGAAACGAATGCAGGAATGGGAGGCATATAAGGCCCATAAGATGGCAACGGACCCCTACTGGATAGACCGGGAAAACATGACCGGGGAGGAATTAACGGCGGCCCTGGATAAGATGTATCCTAGAATGGCAGAGCCGGACGAGGAGGGCATAGACCTTCACCCGGCGGACCCCAGGCGGCGGTTTATAGCGACCTGCGAGGGCGTAACCTTTAGAAAGGCGGATCCATTGACCGAAGAGGACTTGGCAGAACTGGCAAAAATTAAAAAAATGTTAAACATCGAAGATGATAAGTAAACACAGTTAATTTTTTCAATGCCTAAGCTCGAAAGCTTTGTGTAAATATTTTTGCTCTTTGATTTTTCGTCTATTTTTCTGCACATCATGGCTATTTAATTGAATTAATGTCCCAATTTTTGTGAACCCCCTCAATTTCCAATAAAATCAAAAAACTTCCGTGAAGTGAGAATGGTTTTCAGGTCATTTTCTTCGTCTTCGCTACCGGATAAACCACGCCTTCTGATGTTGAAAAAATGTCTATATGTTTCTCAATTCTTTTTCTGCTTTTCATGGTGCGGTTATCGGTCAAATGTCCTTTATTCCTATGTGATGTGGAATAATATAGTTTGGAGAAGTAACAGGGTAAAGACGTCTAAAAAAAATAAACTATTTCCTGGAGAATATTAAATATGAGTCTTGGGCCTTGAAGTTCAAAAAAGGTTTTTATTGTGTCAGGATTGTTGAGTCATATTTGTTACAATATGTTTCTCATTCCTGTATTCTTGATCAATTTTTAAAGATCTAGAAATATAATATCCTACAACGAAAGGAATTATAGCAAATAAAATGATATAAAGGGATTTAAAGAATTCATATATATCATTTTCGACAATGTTACTTTTTTGCAGATAAAGAAAGGATATTACTGCTGGTCCAAAAAAACTCACTAATACTATTAACCATGAAACAATATGTCGGATTTTGTGTTGGGAATGTAGATTAAAAACATTAGTTTCTTTGGAATTACCTTCTTTTTCTCCATTGAAATAAGCTTCCCACCCCATAATGCATTTGTCATTAAAATCGGTCTGAATTTTTGTTTTGATCTTATATCTGATATATGCTCCAATCTCTAACATTGTTATTGCGATATCAAAATACCATATTCCAAATATAGAAGACTCAATTGGAATCAACAGAAGAAACTTGGTGGGAAACGTGGTGGTTGATAATTGTGAGAAGGCAACGCCCATAATAGCAGTTAAAACAGTAATATGTATTTGCAAAAGATTATGTTGAATTTTCATTCGATCTCGATATTCTGAGATTAGTGCATTATATTCTGCCAACATAGCCTGGATTTTATATTCATCTTTATAATTGGATTCAGTATTTTTACTAGTGTGCACGCCCTATATATCTTCTTCAACTTTATTTATATGTTCGGTAACGACCAGCTTCACAAAAAGGATGGACAGATTAAGACCTTGGAAGAGAGCTTGAGATAGGCCCCTAATCCGGTGAAGCTTGCACAGTTGCTCACAAGATCGGAAGAGTTAGAAAGGCATAACTTCACACTAAAGTACTAATTTGAGAAGGACAGCCAGAGAGAAGAGGACCTGAGGATCATGCACAATTACATGCTTCAGGTCCAGAGCTTGATTAATCAGAAGGCCATTGAAGCTTCAGGGAATAAAAAGCCATGGTGGAAGTTCTGGTAATATTACTCATTTTCACTAAACATTTTATAATGAAATATCTAACGAACAAAGTCTTCTTAAGAAAATTTAGATATTAGTAACTCCTTTTTCTTTGTATGCCAAAAAAAATGAAACGTACAGAGATTCTTGAACTATGCGCTTCAAACCCTGAAGCTATTGTATCCTACATTGAAAATTTGGAATCTAGAAAGCATAACAGACTTCTGGCACTTTGTGCTTCAAACCCTGAGGCTATTGTATCCTACATTGAGAGTATGGAACCTCGATATATATTGGGTTTTAATCCCTTTCCCGATCCCCCAAAAAGACCTGACCGCTCGTTGAACTTCTATAAACGAACTCAGGGGTTTGAAATTGTTGGCAGGACTTATAACGACTATAAAGGCGGCGATCCGCTTTGGCCTCTTAATGCATATGCACATGGATATTTAAATGCAGCTCAAAAATTAGTAAAAGCTTTGAAAAGAGAAATAATCGTTACTGGTAAAGAAGATATTCATACGCTTGGTTACCCTATCTTTTTTTTGTTTGAGCATTATCTAGAATTAAAGATGAAAGAAATTATCCATAGAAATGGATATCTAATTTCTCTAGATAAATATAAAGACAAGAGAGGTCACGATGTGACGAGCAGTCACAATTTGACTAATTTATGGACCGCGTGTGAAGAAGTTTTAAACAAAATAGAACAGGAGGAAGGAGTTTCAGATTTGAGTGAAGACACTCAAATGGAATTTAGAACGAATTATGAAACAATAAGTTATTTTATAAAATTAATTGAACAGGATAAAATGGCACAGGCATTTCGTTATCCTAATGATAACATGAACAAGCCATTTTTGGTTAATACCCCACACATGATCCTTAATATTTCAGTTCTTTCAGATGTTATGGATTGGCTTTCTTATATGCTTGATGGGATCTCCACTGGAGTCGATGAATATCGGGCCGAAAGAGGTAGATATAAAGCAGAAATATCAAGGGAATGAATACACTAATGGCTCTTCGCTGTTTCGAGTGGGTAACTTATATTCATTTTCCAAATGTTGAATTAGCATGTATAAAATTTAGAAACGTTTGCTGCTGAAAATCACATTCAAGCTCAACTTTTCTCTTTTTTAGCATGGCTACTTTCTAACTAAGCAATTATTTTCAACCCACACAAAACAGCGAAGAGCCATACTGACCAGATGCTTTAATCAAGTAGCGAGCCTCTTGACATCAATTAAAGCAAAATGCCCTGGTGGAAGTTCTGGAAAATAGTTGGTTTTCAGAAAAAATCTAACTACTGATACTGTTTTTGACCATCATCCCCCTACCTTACAGGCATAAAAAAACTTATTATTTACATAACCTTATATTAATGAAAAGCATCAAGCTGGACCAACCTCCTCAAAGACTATTACATGAGCCTGCCCCCATGGGCGGGCCTGCTCCCAGGCTTTTACGGCCTCCCACTGGGCTTTTGTCAAGGCCTGGTCTGAGCCTTCATCTATAAAGAAAATCTTTCTTTCCTGGGAACCTGGGACATACTCAAGGACTTCTAGCCTTCTTCTGAGTTCTGCAGCTGTTAGCATAGCTTCCAAGACTTCCAGCCTTTCTTTCATGTCCTTAAGTTCCAAATCCTCATAGAGGGCTGAGATATACTAGCAAAAAATTAATACAGTTTAATGTGAATAACTTAACAAAGTTTAATGGGGATAAAATATGGTAAGAATTAAATTGATCAAACGTGACGAAAAAGCCATGGAGCTCCCGATAAACATTGTGGTAATGCTTGTTGTTGGGATGGTTGCCCTTGCAACGCTCATTTCGATCATGCCGACTCCGACAAAGGATATGTCGGTATTTGTGGAAAGCGCAGGGCTTAGAGGTGGTACTCTTGAGAAAGGGAACTCAATAATAGTGGATTCCACAACCGCAGAAAATCCTTTTGCCATAACCGTAGTGGTAAAGGCAACTGACCAAGACGGAAATCCTGTAAGGAACGCAAATGTTATCCTTAGAGGGCTAGGCGGGGCAGCATCAAATACTACAGATGCTAATGGGATCACTTTCCTGACAACCGCAGACAATGCGAGGATCAGGCTTGACCCCAACCAGAACGAAGGGGCAATGGATCTGAAAATCCTGGCCGACGGCTTTTATGACTACGAGAAAAAGGATGCCGTTATGATCATCAAGACAAGATGATTGCAAGGCTAGAGGACTGAATACCTTCCGGAGATAAAACTGCACGGAATAAAACTACAGGGAGGAGTCGCATATGCTGCGTGAAAAACTCAAACGCGATGAAGCAGGAACTCTGGGGCTTCCAATAAGGATCGTCGTGCTTACGATTATCGGTCTCATCGGATTTTACGCGGTTCTTTCGGCCGTTAGCAATGCCCCCACTCCTCCGAAACCCATGTATGCAACAACAAATATAAGCGCATTTTCTTTGCCTTCACCTGAAGGAGAGATCAATAAGGAAACAAATCTGAGCTTGCTTGTAAAAGTGTTTGACAGCGAAAATCGTAGGATAGGGGATGCAAATGTGATTGCCTGGAGCCCTGATAGGGAAAAAGCATATTCAGGCGTCACCGACCTTGAAGGAAAGGTAACATTAAAAATTTCTAATCCCGAACTGCCTCCGGGAAAAGCTGAAGGGTATATCAAAATAAAAGTAATGAGAGAAGGATACAGGGATTTTACCAGCGATTATTTTTTGAAGGTAATTCGAAGCTAATGTCGTTATAAGAAATTTCAGCAGACCCTACCCAGATGTTAAAATTCAGCGCTGAGATTAATAAAAGTTGTGAAGAAAAGTTGTAAAGAAAAGTTGTAAAGAAAAGTTTTGAAGAAAAGTTATAAAGAAAAGATTTTGCTCTTCTTCTCTCTATTCCTCGATATGCTGAAATATATCTGCGATTTTTTGCCCCGCAGACCAATATTATCTTTTATCCAGTGATATTTTTATCAGATATCGGTTTCATCTCTGTTCTGCTGGTGAGTTAACTCCAAGTTGCTGTAACATTCCAAAGATGTCGACAAGCTCAAAGTCCTCAACTATCTTATTGTCAGCAAGGCGGCTAATGCAGATCACGGGAACAGTTACCTGTCTGCCGGTCGGAGCGATTCCCATCAGTTCCCCTTGATGCGTGCCGTAACAGGTTGCCCTGCTGGCTACCCTGTCCCCCTCGGCGATCAGATCTTCTACATCTGCACGGAAATCGGGAAAAGCGTCAAAGTATATGGAGAGAAACTGCTTGAGCTCCTCAGGTCCGTGTATCTCCTGGCCTCCTGCCCCATGATAAACCCAGTCAGGGGCGAAAAGTTCGTCTATAGTGGCAAGCTTTTTCCCGTTGAAAACCTCTTCCCAGAAACGGCGTAATACTGATTTATTTTCTTCAATTAACATACTATACCCCTTTGATTTAGTATCCCGCTAGCCTATTCCCTTTAATTTATACTCCCTTTAAATTACTCCCAGCTTAGAAGGTTAGATAACCAGGATTTCTCGATTCGACAAAGATCCCGGCAAAAATAGCAAGTAACATACAGATGTCAAAATAACCTTCATGTAGGGTAACATCCTCTTCTGGAGTAATGAGAAGATGACGATCATTCAAACCCCCAGTAATTAATTAGTAATCTATGGAATAATAATTTTCCCACAGCTATATGGTGGATATCCTTTTTGAAAACTAAAGCCGGGGTCGTGCACTCCATTGCAATCAACGAAGTATATTCTCGCCACCGTTCTCGATATAATGTGCTAATTCGAAATTCGATTTCAGGAAAATGTTTAAAAATTTAGAAATTGTATCAATAAATCCAGTTTTCATGGCTGACCGGTAACTGATTCAGTTTATCCTTGCAGAACTGCCATTTTGGCATGAACTGATCCATTAGTGTTATAAAGCGAGAATTGTGCGTCGGCTCCAGCAGATGTGTCATTTCATGTACGATGGTATATTCGAGACATTCTATTGGTTTCCTGGCAAGTTCGGTGTTGAGTCTAATGTTGCGTGCTTTGTAGTTACAGCTTCCCCATTTTGTTTTCATCCGCTGCACAAAGAACCGCTCTACCTTCACACCCAGCAGGGGTTCCCACCTGGCAATTAACGGTGGTACAGCCTTCTTAAGCTGCTCGCGATACCATGCATCAATAATAGCCTGCTTCTTTTTATCATCTGTTTCGGGGCGCACCCGCAGGATAATCTTATTGTGTTTTAATTCGACGGATGGCGCTTCATTGACTTCGATAATTTTGAGCAAATAGCGCTTTCCCCACAAGTAATGGCTTTCAAGATCCAGGTACTCACGCGGAGTTTCACGCTCCTGTTCCTGGAATTTTTTCTGTTTCTGTTTGATCCAGCCTAACCTGGAAATGGCAAAAATGCGAATAGTATCGATATCCATGCGCAAGGGAGCTGAGATTTTGACCCTGCCGGTTGGAGGATACACGCTCAGGTGAATGTTCTTGATGTCCTTGAAAACCACGTCTACTGTGATATCACCGAGCTCGATCTGCGTAATCATCAGTATTCCTTTTGTGCCTTGATAATAATGAAGATACGTTCTACTTCCGCTATATCATGGAGGATTTCGTACAGGGCTCGCTTTATAGCACTTTCGCGTGGCTCAAAACCGCGCCAATCGTCGGGTCTAACCTTCTTTACTGTTTCGTCAATCTTCAGTGCCAGGTATAGTGTTCTAGAAGATTCAGATTATAAATTCAGATCATTGCAGCGATACTGCTGTTATTTATCATAAACCACAGGCCGAAAAGTGCCATAAAGCCACCGCATACGTATACCATTATCTCATGCGTGCGCTGTGATAGAATTTTGTTTCCCTGTGAAAAGGATGAGGATACAGCCACAAGGAACCCAAGGTCTGCTATCCAGTGGCCGAGAATAAACGCAGCTACTGCAAAGATGCCTATCAGGTATTCCTGAAGGACAATCGCGCTGCCTGCGGTCAGCCACCATATAACGAAAAAAGGGTTCAATGCCGAAGTTACGATTCCTGCAGATACCGGGTCTGAGAAAAGATCCAGTGTAGATTTCAGGTTCAATGCTGAGTTTACATTTCTTGCGGGGGCCGGACCCGAAGACAGGTTCAGGCTACTGGCCGAAATGGAAATATCCATTGTAGAAGCTTTTTTTGCATTTTTTATCATTACCAGCCCTGAGAGTAGCATAATCAAACCGCCTATTATGGCCAGATATGTAATGACTGTTTCTCCAAGAAAAGAAGATGCGCCTACCAGGACGATCACAAAGATAGCCAGCTCTACCAGGGCATGCCCTATGAAAATTGAAGGCCCCGCTCTCCAACCGTTCTTAATAGACGCCGCAATCGCTGCGAACATCATGGGCCCTGGAATAATGGCTGCAGATATTCCTACTGTAAAACCCAGAATAAGAGCTTTGGTCAGTTCTATCATGGCGTCTCCCTGGAAAAGATAAGATTACGTAAATGGAAAAAGTAATTATATAAATATTTTTAGAGATCTGCCATTAATAGCATCCTGACCACATTAAGAAAAATAAGCACTTTTAAGTTAAACCTCAGTATGGAGATTTTTTATTCTGTTTTTTATTCTGTTATTTTTTTGTTATGCTTATAGTTTATCTGTCAATGTTTTCCTTGTGCGATTGGCCGTATAAAACTTCATAAAAACAGCCCCTGCCATCAGCAAGGCAAGCCCGGTGGAGAAATAAGGAGACCTTATGATATCCCATCGGCCGGACCAGATAAGGAATCCGGTAAAGAAAAGAGCTGAAGAGCCGGCAACTCCTGAGATCTCAAAAGGAATCTTCATAGAGCCGAGGGTGAGCCTGTTCTGGCTCTCAAGGGTTTCTATACGGGACTCAAGCTCCTTTATATATGCACTTTTTGTATTCTCCTGAACCTTGAGCGTACGGAGTTCCGTATCCAGTTTTTCGATCTCGGGTTTGAGGTTGTTATGAGCAAAATTCGACAGCTCGGATATGGCAGCCTGAAGGGAACGGAGGCTTTCAGAGACGCTGGAGAAGACTTCATTTATGTTCCTGATTTTATAACCGGTTCCCGAAACCTCAGAAGAATTGTCCACAGAAATCATAGAAAGATTCGAGGTCTCACCCGAAGGAAGTACTGCACTGAATCCAAAATCCGAAACATTTCCTTCCGACACTGAAGGGACTAAATCCGAAAGGAAAGAGTTTCCGTCAATTGAAGATTCAGGAGAAACCGAGGGCACCTGTGGAAAAATTGCTGAGCCTGCAGCAAAGCTTCCTGCATTTTCCCCCGGGAAAAGACCTGAGAAATTTCCGGAGAAAATCCTGCCAGCCTGCAGTCCGGGGGGGGCTTCCATAGAAAGACGTCTTTCGACTGCCCTGAGTCTTTTTTCGAAACTCCTTATGCTCTGGTCAAAAACCTCAATCCTTCCCTGGAAATCCTTCCTGATTTCCGGCTCTGCCTGATGTAATTTATTCAATCTGACCATAACCCCTGTAATTTTTAATTAAAGAATCAGGTTCAACAGTATATAAAATTTTTGAGACACGACGAGACTCGAATAATGATAAAACTAATAAGATAAAATCACCAGCAAATGGAAGGAAAGAAAAAGGAAAGAATGGAAAAAAAGGAATGATGACGGAGACTGGAAAAAGAGGGAATAAAGAAGGAAGAATATCAAAATTAAAGAAGAAGGAAGAAATAATATTAAAACAAAGGAAGAAAGAAGGAAAAATATAAAAAAAGAAAAATAGCAAAAAGAAGAGAAAAGTAGCTAGAAAGGAGGAATCGGAAGAAATCAGATCAGCCTGATCTCAAGAGGTTCTCCCCTGTCCTGAGCTTCCATAATATCGGATGCAAGGTCCGAGTTTGCCCTGAGTTTAACTTCTCCGTGCCGGCTTACCGTTGCACTGAAAAGGTACTCACCTCCAATATATATCTCCACATCCTTTCCTGCAAGCTCCGTCGCCCCAAGAATAAGGTGTTTCTTATCTCTTTCGATGAAAGGATGAACCGAAGAGACAGCAGGCACCTCTTCAAAGCTGGCTGTTTTTCGTTTCTCCCGGGGAGCTCTGCTTTCAGCTCCGTATTTTCGACCTCTAGCAGCCCCTGGAGCTTCGGCCTCGAGCTCTCTTACATCAATATGCAGCCCAAGGATATTTTCGATCCGGTCAATAACGTTTCCGCCTTTGCCTATGACTTTTCGCACCTCCTCTTCCCGGACCTTTACGACTGCACTGTCGTCGGAGGTCACTTCCACTTCAACAGGACCGGACGCGTACCTGGCAATAACGTTCCGTATTTCCTCTCCCGCAAGTTTCCAGGCAGGTTTCCTGACTTCGGTAGAAGGGCCTATTGGCATGACAACAACCTGTTCCCCATAGGTATAGATCTCATACTCGACCCTTCGGGTCTCAAAATCTGCAATAATAATTACCGGTCTTGCAAGATCCTGTTCGGTCATCCCATGAGGAACTTTAACAGTAAACTCTAGCACCAGAACTTTTGCGACTTCTCCTTTGTCAATAAAAATAACAGTATCCACTACCTGCGGGATTACACCAAGTTCAACCCTTCCAATCAGGCGTTGAATTGCGTCCACTGCCCTGGTTGCATGTACTACCCCGATCATTCCCACGCCTGCAAGCCGCATATCCGCAAAAATCAGGAAGTCTGCAGTCTTCCGGACTTCATCATATATGGTATAATCCGGCCTGACCAAAAGCAAAAGATCCGCAGTATTCTCCATTTTGCCATTCAGAGGTGAATACTGCGTAATTTCAGGAGGCACCTGAAGGTCTCTTGGGGACTCCATGGTTTTGACCACCTGCCCGTGGCCATTCAGGTATCGGGCAACTCCGGCTGCAAAAGTAGACTTTCCGGCTCCGGGCGGGCCGGCAATAAGAATACCGCGCTGGCTTACAATCCGTTCTTTAAGTTTATCGCTCAGCCGGTAATGCTCAAGATCCACAACCACGGTTGGCCTGACAACCGTAATTTCCATATCATCGGAAAAAGGCGGGTTAGCAATTGCAATTCGCATGTTCCGGATTTGCAGGACAGTAGCTCCACTTGAAGACATCTCGATAAAAGATTCTGGATCCAACCTCGCCCTTTCAATAAGCTCTCGCGAGATGCTGGAAAGTTCCGAAGAGGTAGCAGGTTCATCACGAATACTTACATAGCGTATGTCCCCTATTGGTCCTTTCTTGGCCATAGGTGAGACCCCGTTTTTGAGATGTACGGACATCGTATCGTCCGTGAAAAAACGCTCTACTTTGAGAGGCGCAAACTCGGATGGGTCCAGAACTTTGGGATGCATGTACTCAACATTAAGCCCCTTTGCTTTAGCTATAAGAGACTGTACCCTGTCTTCGCTTACAAACAGCCCTCCGACCTCAATAGCCGTGCTTCGGATAAGAGCATCTACCCTGCCCTCTTTAGAGAGTTTTATCTCTTCAAGCGTGGGCTGAACCCCGCTGAATTGAAGGAGAATTTCATCCCTTTCTGCCAGCCTGCGGAGTTCCAAAAGCTCTTCAAGCCCTTTAAACCCTATTTCCCTGCCCTTATTTGCCTGGGCTTCAAGTTCCGATACCACAGCTTCGGGAATAATAATCTCAGCACCCCTGAAATCCCCGCTTCTAACGCGGGTCGAAAGCCTCCCGTCAATAATTACACTTGTATCCGGAACAATCCTCCATATCCGCTTGTCATCAGCCATATAAGGGGATATAGAGCCGGAAAGTATATAATAAAACCTCTGAGAATTTCTTTTAGAAGAAATAAGCCAGAAAGCCGTGCTGAAGGAAAATAAAGTTTTGAAAAAGCTGAAAAACCTTTCCTCGAAACGAGGAAAAAGTTGCGTATAAATTGAACTTATTCTGTTCGTTATTATACGTTATGCATGAAGAGATTTCTGTTATCTATGGAGCGGATCCCAAAGCTGCTATTTTGTAATTGAAGCTTGCAATTTATTCTAATCTAGCATGTTGAATAATCATTCAGGAGCCTGGTAGTGAAAACATGCCCAAAAATCCAGACAGCCGAAATATAATAAGTTTCGTGGTTAACGAGAAAAGAAATATGAAATCGAATTACAAAATTAATAATAATAATGAAAAGCACTAGTTCTTGATGGAAATTGTTTGTGAAAGATACTGAGATTAGGCATACTTCTAAGGAATAGGAATATGCAAGATCAAGTTTCAATTAATATTGGTTCCTAATTTATATTTCTCTAATTATTATATTTGCTGGATAATAATACCCTAGTGATACAGTGAAAAATCACTTTTATCGGCAAATAATAAAGGAATATAATTTACTAATTAGATAGTCTTCCAGAAATGTGCGTGGATGATTGATTATGAAAGTAATTGCATTTGCCCATAAATAGTGAATTGATAAACCAATGAAGGTGAAATTGTATCAAATTGAACAAAATGATGGAGACAATATAGATGAGGGAGCAAAGTTTTAACAAAATAAAGAAGACAGTTTTTATTTTATTGGCTGTATTCTTGGTAGTATCATTGACAGCTGCGTCAGCAAGTGCGTGTGATTCAAAGACGAGCAACGACAAATGTAAAAGCAGCCTTAATGAAAAGGTAGCTAAAGAAAAAGTGGTTAAAGAGGTAGCTAAAGAGAAGGTAGCTAAAGAAAAAGTGGTTAAAGAGGTAGCTAAAGAGAAGAAAGCTAAAGAAAAAGTGGTTAAAGAGGTAGCTAAAGAAAAGGTGGGCAACGAATTGTCAGACGTCGTAGAAAACGACTGGTTCGACAGTGGCTGGGACGGCTTTGACTGTGGCTGCAGGGACGATTTCTGTGAAGAGTCCAAAATAAAGTTCTTTAACATCCGCGGCTGTGTAGCAGAAAGTAGCGACAAAGGTTTTGACGGCTGGTGGGATTAAGCGATTGTGACAACTGTTGGTTCGAGGACTGTTGGGATTGTTAACTGTTGATAATTCCAACTGCGGACTAACCTGTCTATAAATATAGACCAATAACGACCCATTTGTAGAATTCTGTGTCGGATTACAGAAGCAGTGAGACTCTTAAAATGTGTTAGAGGGTCTTTTCTGATAGGACTTACGCAGTAAAAGAGCTAAAAGATGCAGGAGCAGGTCTGTCTCAAATATTGTAGGGGAGATAGTTAGAGGTTCCATGCTACTATTTTTCAGTTTAACTGCGTAAGTCCTAGTCATAAAAAATAAAATGAAGAAAAAGAAAAATAAATAATTCAACATCCATTAAAATAATTCAACATTCATTAAATTTTCCAAACTCAATAGATATCATCCGGCTCGAAAACCTTCTCTCCCACAGTCTCTCCTTCAAGATTTCGGTAAAAGCAAGATCTATACCCCATATGGCAGGCTCCGCCGGCCTGTTCCACCAGCAGGAGGAGAGAATCCATATCACAGTCGACCCTGATTTCTTTTACTTTCTGAGTATGCCCCGAGGTTTCTCCTTTTTTCCACAATTGTTGCCTGCTCCGGCTCCAGAAGTGTGAGATTCCGGTTTCTACAGTCTTTTCAAGGGCTTCTCGATTCATATAGGCACACATAAGCACCTCCCTGCTAAGCTGGTCCTGAACGACAGCAAGGATCAAACCGTTTTCGGATTTCAAGGTATCAAAATCAATCATGCGGGATAGATTGTAAAACTAGTATAAAAAAGAGAGGGCATCAGATTTTAAGGGTGCTGAAGAGAGACGAAATTAAACCCGAACCTCTTTTCAGGGCTTGATTCCCAGTACATCCTCTGTGTAAGCTCTTAGAATTTCCGCAACGCTCCAGGCCTGAGCAATGCAGCCGCCCGGAGAGTAAGGATAGTCCCCATCAAAAACTTCGGAAATGGTGCCTACGCCTGCGGTTTCAAGGTGTGCATCAAAACCCTGAAGGAGCGCCCTCATATCTTCAAGGCTTTCTTTTGAATAGTTATGGACCTTCCGGTAAGCTCTCACATAAGCGCCGAGGAGCCAGGGCCAGACTGTCCCATTGTGGTAGGCCGCATCTCTGGTTACCGGGTCTCCGGAATAGTGCCCTTTATATAAAGGGTGATCAGCCGAGAGGCTCCTGAGCCCAAAAGGAGTCAGGAGATCCATCTCAACTCTATCCACTATTGCTTTTTCTTTATCAGGGGAAAGAACAGTATAAGGGAGAGCCACTGCGAAGATCTGATTTGGGCGAATTGCAGGATCTTTGATCTCGTTCCCTGCTTCATCCTGAGAGACAAGGTCAAAGAGGCAGTTAGTTTTTGGATTCCAGAAAGCGTTCTCAAAATTTGAGGCTACCCCGGCTGCAAGAGTTTCATATGAAGAAACATTTTTCCCCAGCAGAGTACCAAGGTAGGAAGCAGTTTTCAGGGCGTTATACCAGAGAGCATTGATTTCACAGGCTTTGCCTGCTCTTGGGGTTACTGCCTGTCCCCGGACTTTGGCATCCATCCAGGTTAGCTGAGGCCCCTGCCGGATAAGATAATCGGAGTCCAAGCCGATTCCAAAGTCCGTACCCTTATGGTAGTTGTCTATTATACTATCCACGGTACCCCAGACATCAGAGAGGAAAAGGAAGTCTTTCGTATATGCGAAATATCGGCCCAGGATGTGGATAAACCAGAGAGAAGCGTCAACAGTATTGTAAACTGGTTCTCCTCCGAGTGCCAGGAAAGCGTTGGGGATCAGGCCTCTCTTACAATGCCTGGAAAAGTTTTTAAGAATGGACCTTGCCTCTTCGAAGCGGCGGGGAATTAAAAGCAGGCCAGGGATAGAGATCATAGTATCCCGCCCCCAGTCCGAAAACCAGTGATATCCTGCAATTACTGTGTTTTCACCTGAAGAAGGATTTTTCACTATAAAAGGGTCTGTTGCCCTGAGAAGCTTGAGAGCAAAGGGCTCGGTAAGCCTTGAATTGAAGGCAAGCAAATTTTGTCGGTATACTTCCGTGGTATAGAGTTCCTCAACCTGTTCGAGCGTAAGAGAAGAAATATCTTCTGTCGAAGCGGCAATAAAAAAATGGGAGGTTCCGAGTTTGAGTTTGCTTTCGAAGTAACCCGGATTGAAATTGTCTTCCTGGGAGTTAAGCCCCCTTTGCTTCTCAGCATCATACTCAAAGTTATAATACCATTTGGGATCAGAACGATACTGGAGATTGGATGAAAGCGAAAAAGTAAAACCGTTAGAACTCTCCAGCTTTACTGCTGCAGGGTCGGCTTTTTGCGAGAAGGAAAGCTCTCCTGAGCGAACGGTATAATGGAAGTTTCTGGAATTGACCAGCGGAAAAATCCTTAGCAGAGCTCCCTCTCTTCTGGATCTGATATCATAGAGAATGCAGGTTGTATTGCTATTGTGAATCGTAAAGACCTTTTTCTTCACGGTAAAAGCATCTGGCTGGTAAACCCAGAGAGGAAAAGGAGCAAGAATGAATTTGGAGAGGTAATTGAAGCCTGAAGGAAAAACAGTGCCTGGATATTTATGCGTTGAAAGCCGATAAACTTCTTTGTTACTCGAAATTTCCTCATCAAGGGAGGAAAGCAATACAAACCTTCCTGGAGAGTTTTCTGGAGCTGCCACAAGCAGTCCGTGGTAAGTCCTTGTTCCTGCCCCTATCACCGTAGATGAGGCATATCCCCCGAGTCCGTTTCCCAGGATCCACTCTTTCTTGATTCCTTCTTCATATCTGGAAAAGGAATCTGCTCCAAACCTAATTCCACTCATAGATATCTGGTTAGGATTTAATTTCTTAAATATTTGTACCTTTGGGAAAAATGTTGAAAAGACGCAAAAAAGGAAGAAGGGCCAGCTTATAGTAGAAAGTGTCAAATTATTATATTTCAGGTGTAAACATAAACTATTTTAGCGGTGCAGGATATAAGAAAGTGAGAATCATGAAGCAAGACCTTTTAGAAATCCTTGTTGATATCTTCAAATCCTCAGGATACAATGTCACAATATCCAGCCAGTGTGACATTCTTGTGGAGAAAAACGGGCATCAGGCTTATGTCAGGTTTGCCCTGCAGCCAGATTGCGAGGAAGTAAAAGCCTTTTCCGAAAAGATAGGGGACCGCACAGGAATCTATGTAATGACCCGGAAAGGGTCTGAAGAATTAATCGATTATGCAGCTGAATTTGGGATTTATGTTTGGGATAGGGATGAACTGGCCCTTCAAATTGGAAGAGCGGTTCTTATAAATCTGGAACAGAAATCAAAGATTTCGTATTCTGAACCGGAAATTCAACCAGCCAGTGAAAAACGAGATCTTTACAGGCAACCGGCTTTCGAATTACCTGTAGAAAGCCGGAAGCTAAAAGAAGAGTTCAGACAGAAGCCTTGCTTTAACGGAGAAAATTTGCAACTTCAGAACCAGCAAGTAGATGCCGGAGAAAATTATTTTGAAAATAGATCCCCGGCACGGAGCCTTGAGGAGAGAAAAAATTTAAGAAAATCCGAACAGGCTGAGGTTTCAGAAATCGAGTCGTATGAAGTGCTTAATATACAATCTGTGGAGCCAAGGATTTCTAAAAATCAGGCGATTATTATTGCAAAACCTTATATAAGCAACCCTAAGGATGCAATTTTGAAGTTTGTACCTTTCTGGAAATACAGATATAGCGTTGAGACAGAAAAACGCTTCAGGTCAAAAGTCTTGAGTATTGCCGGAAAGGGAAAGGGTTTTCTTAATGCTCTAAATAAATCAAAGGAAGAGATGGAAGTCGAAGGGCTTGCTGCACCTACAAGGATTCCTGCCGTGCAGTATGAGTTAAAAAGGCCGAACGTGGATAAAAAACAGGCAGAGAAGATTCTTCTGGACTTAATTATAGAGGAGAATACACGCGAGATACGCTTTAACAACACGGAAGGGCAGGCCGTTATATATGAGCACAGGAGTATCAGCCCCAGGTCTGAAGAAATACAGCTCGAAATGGAGCTCGTGTACATCCCTGTCTGGGAGATAAAGGGGAAACGTAACTCTCTGGAGATCAATGCTTATAATGCAAAGGTTCTTGAGGAGCCTGTTGATGAAGATGCCGAGTTTCTGTGAAACGGAGTGTGAAAAAAATATTGGAAGAAAAATATATAAAATAGAAAATATATTTATATATTGGCAGAATAACAGGATTCATTGAAAAAGAATCCAGAACCTGCCCTTCCAGACTCCTGTGAAAAAGCCTTTTTCAGGTAAAGAAGCGCAATTTACAATAAACGTTATATGCGCCCGATGCAAGAGTATATAACGTTTGGAAATTATCTGTAAGCTGTAACGGATGGCATCTTATAGGAAATAAAACATATAAATATTTTATAAGTATGGAAAGGAAAAAAAGAGGTGCGTAAATGATAGAAGTAACAGACAAAGCTGCTGCAGAATTAAAAACATTGCTTGAACAGGAAGACAAACCAGAGCTTGCTCTCAGAATTTTTGTTGCCGGGGTTGCCTGCAGCGGAATTCAGTACGGATTAGCTTTTGATGATGAACAGAAGGAAGACGACGTGACTATGGAAAGTAACGGAATCAAACTCGTTATGGCAAAAGAAATTGAAAAGAGCTTCTCTGAGGGCAGCATTGACTTTATTGAGGATGAAAACGGAAAGGGATTCCTTATCCGCAACCCCGCGGCTGGCGGCGGATGCGGCACCTGTGGCGGATGCCATTAAAGAAAAGTAAAATCGCGCTGAAGGTATTGAATCCGAACCTGAAAAAGTAAACGAAAATAAAGGAGAAGCAAATCTATGTTCCCAGGAATGGGAGGCGTGGGAGGCCGGGGAATGAACCCGGCCAAGATGAAGCAGATGATGAAACAGATGGGGATTGATGTTAAAGAGCTCAAGGATGTTCAGGAAGTAGTCATAAAGACTGCGGACTCTAATATCATTATAGAGAATGCAAATGTCAGTATAATGACAGTCCAGGGCTCGGAAACATACCAGATTGTAGGTGACGCAAAAGAAGTCCCGAAAGAACTGGAAATTCCCGCAGAAGATATAAAACTCGTAATGGAGCAGACCGGTGTTTCTGAAGACGAAGCCCGGAAGGCCTTGCAGAGTTCAAACGGAGATCTGGCAGAAGCCATTGTGGCACTTTCTTCTGCCTGACTTTTTTTTCATAAAACTTATGTTAAAGATATTGAGTTAAAGATATTGAGCTGCGCTCAACAAGGTTGATTAATGAGTAAGATGAACTGCTTTTTCAACTTGCTCAAGTTGACCAGTTTTTTGGCAGGTAATCTTTTTTTCAAAGTTTTTTCTCAGAGGGTTTCTGTAACCAAGGTATTTTCATTCTATCCAAGGAAGTAAGTAAGTTTCGTTTGCTTCGCTCAACCGGATAGAGAAAGAAGAAAAGAACCGATGATGCATTGTAAATTAAGTAGATAAAACGTTTTAAAAGAGTGAATTCAAAGCAATGTAACGAGTAACATCAAAACCAGTATAAAAAACAATATAGAATCAGGATCAAAAAACAATATAAAATGGTATCAGAAAAGCTAGTATCAAAAAAATGATTTTAAAATAGGTATAGGGTGAGTATGGCAGCGATCCAGAGTTCCCGAAGACTCGCGTACTTCAGTACAGTCAGGAACGTGGGCAGGCTTATCTGCTGTGTTCGGGATG
>NZ_JBNAKP010000052.1:0-26991 GCF_049706645.1 Methanosarcina sp.
GCTTTCTGCAGAATTAGAGCATACATTTCTACAATCAGAAAGAATAGTTTGCCTGTTATAGAGGGTATTCTTGCGGCGCTCAAAGGAGCGCCGCTAACTATACCCTGAATAGTTACAAAGTTATTTGAAATAAAGGCGTTTAAGAGTGTACTTTTTGTGTAATTATTTTGCCCTGTAATACTTTTCAACCTCTGAACTTATTATCTCTATTTTGCCTTCATCAAGCAATTTTTCGAGCATAGAGGAGAGATCTTTAGGATCAATATTCAAACTCTGACCTGTTTGTTCGAAAGTACAGGGTCTTCTGAGGAGAAGAGCATATACCTCCTCATCCAGTTTTATATGTAACACCTTTGCTTTCTTCTTTTTTTCCTTCAAAACTAGCTTTACCTTTCTATCTCCGAATTCAGAAACGAAACGCTTTGCAATTTCCCTTAACCTTTCTTCTGGAACTGGTCTCACCCATTTTTCAGAAGGAGGGCGGCTGATTGTTAGAACTTCGATCTCTTCCGGACATATGTACCGGATTGTTTTTACCAGCTCTTCGATCTCTTCGTCAGTAAAATTTAGAGGCTTGCCGGTTTCATTTTCAAGCAACATGACTTCAAGTGCAAGTCTCTTCCCGGTTCCGGCTCTTGCAAGTTTCCTCAAACCCTCGATGATTTCCTTCAGGTTTATGCCCGGAGCAGGTCTATGGATTTTTCTCCAGGTCTCTTCATTTCCAGAAACAAGAGTTGCAACTACCAAATCTGCCTCTGCCAGGTTATTTTGAACATCCTCTCTTCCCAGAAGGGAAGAATTCGTAATTACGCAGATAGGGACTCCACTTATTTTCCTGACGCTCCGGATAATTTCCCCTAAAGAAAGGTTCAGCGTAGGCTCGCATGTGCCGGAAAATGTAATATAATCCAGGCCCTTGATATCGTTACAGAACTTTTGCAGGCTTTCGGAGACTTCTTCTGGAGTCACAGCTTCCCTTATATCCTCAGGGCTTCTAATTTTTAGCTCAACATGCCCGAGCTGGCAGTAGATGCAGTCGTAGTTGCAGTTCTTTTTCGAGCCGGTATTTTTAATTATATCGACTCCCAGAGACCTACCGAGCCTTCTTGAAAGAATTGGGCCGTAAACGATTCTCGACTTCATTTTTTAACTCTTCCTTTCACAAAAAATCAGGGCCCGAAAAACCGGGAAATCTAGCCGGAATCTAGCGGGAAATCCCTTTATTTTCCAGCCCAGGTTCATTTTTTAAAACTCATTTATGAATGAATTTGGAATCCATCAATGAATTATCTCGTTAATGAGCCCATTTCGGAATTTTATATTAATTTATTCCTTTTCATCGATTTCCTGGGACCGACGTCTCTTCAAACTTTCCATGAGGGCCTCAAGTTCCTGTTTCAAGGACACTAACCGGTTCTCAAGGAAATCGATACTCGATCCCGTCCTGTTCTGAGCTGGTGCAGGATAGTAATATCCGGGGTACTCACCACGAGCAGCAAACCCTTCACCTCTTCCGAAACCGGGGGTTCTTCTGCAACAGAAACCCACGCCTGCTCTTCGGCCTGCACCTCGGCCTACACCACGCCCGGCTCCACGGCCAGCGCCCCGGCCTGCACCCGCTGGATTTCCGGTCATATAACCCGGGCTGTCACTGCCCGAGCAGTAACCCATAGCCCGTCCTGTTTTTGATCCCTGGCCCATCGGACCTGTTCTGTTTCCATATGGCATTGTTTCCAACTCCTTTCATTGTACTTTTTAATTTACCAAGAATTTTTTTATTAAGTCGTCATGTTATCAGGTAGGAATCTTTAAACAACCCTGATAAGACAGATTGAAATGGAGTAGTAAAGGAGCACTGGTTGTGCTTTTCTCCCATTCTTTTTTTTCGAGCCGCTTTATAACTCACTTCCTGACCATAGGGCTTCCGCATTTCTCACACTTCACCTGGTTGCAGGCGACTCCCGGAGTATGGGGAGTTTCATGCCCACAGGCAGGACATACGCAGTCTCCTGCTGGTCCGCCGAACCGCCCCCCTCGACCTCTGCCCTGTCCGCGGTTTCTTCCGCCGCCAACCTGGACCTGGCTTGCAGGACCTGTTCCGTCCCCTCTTGGCATCCTGTAATCTCCTCCTTCAATTCTTATTGCTTTTCCATGGACAAGCGCTTCAGTTACTTTTTCAAGTGCTTTTTTCAGAGCCCTCTGAAAGGTGGACTGGTGAACCTCCATACGGACCGCAGCCTCACCCTGGGAAAGGTGTTCCAGGAAGCTGAGCCTCATAGTCTCAAGTTCGTCGATTGTCAGCAGGATTTCTTCGGGAGTTTCACTTTCGGGACTGAAAGGCCTGAACTCCCTTGCCGAATGTTCGAAATCCACCATCCTTCGTTTTCGAGGGCGCATAATTATGCATAATAATGCAAAACATATATAGTTTTGCACTATGCAGGCTCTGGCCCTAAAATGGCCTTCAGATGAAAAGAAAATAGACGTGTCGGTCAAGTTTTAATAGATGGAGTCCGAAAAGCACAGCTAAATGTCAAGCAAGCTGGAACTCGATATTGTGAAAAAAGGGTTTGAATGGCTTTCTGCCCAGCAAATTCAGTCCGTAAAGGAACTTTCAAGTACCTTATCCGCACATGCCCTCTGGGCGCTCCCGAACCCTTATATAACCCGCCTGATCCTTAAACAGGAAACCGACGGTTCCTGGAACTCTTCAACCAGAGATACTGCCAGGGCCTGCTCAGCCCTCTCAACGGAAGGAATTGTATTCATGGTCTCAGCAAAATGGTTGCTTGCCAGAAAAAGCAAAAGATCCTGGAACAGGGACGTTTACGATACAGCCTATGCTCTTGCGGCTCTTGCAGACACAGAAACTCAGGACAGAGACGGGTGCAACTGGCTATACGAACACTATTGCCCTGCCTGGGAACAGGTAGGCACTACATCCCTTATCATTACAGCTCTTAAAAAACAGGATCATCTGGCAAAAACCAGAACCTTTGAGACTTTTATCCGGGAAAAAGCCGAATGGATCCTCTCAAAAAGAGGACACGACGGAGGCTGGAAACATATCTCCACAAGCAATCTGGCAATCCAGGCCCTGCTTCTTGCAGGCTTTAAAGAAGAACTCGGACCCTCAGTCCACTGGCTTCTCAACAATATCCACGAAAGCGGAGCCTGGGGAAATAATAATGACGACATAAACGCTACTGCTCTGACTTTGAGTACACTGGGGCTTTATAAAAAGACTTGAAAAGAGAAAAATTTGTCTTCGTTGTCTATTTTGTTTTTTCCTTCTTTTATTTTCAGCGCACCCACTCAACTGTTTTTTAATCTGATACTGCTTCTTTGCAGACATCGTTTTTGGCATTTAGATAGGACCTACTTGCTATTTCCATACTGCCTTCCATTTCAGCAATACTCATATCAAAAGTCCGGGCATAATTCAAGACATTTTTATCGAATTCACTTCCTATAGAAATCTCATTACTGATTTTGACAACCTTTCTATAATGCTTTTTCAAAAAACGTTCATTAAAGTCAGAAGTGTCAGTAGATTCCATTCTCATTTCTTTCCAACTGGAGGCCCACATAGGAGTCAGATATATCATACCTGTACCATTTCCACTCTGCATAACTTCAGCATAATTATCGTTGCCCCCAAGAGCTACGCTGATACAGTCATCCACAATCTCTCCTTTTTCATCTTTGAGAAAATAAAGAGAGCAATGAAGATCTTTAAAATCCGCTTCCGTGTTCCTCAGAGAGTGCCCACAATTTCCATAGAAAATAAGAATGCCATGTGAAAAAGCTGCCATTTTCTTAATATTTTGGTAGATCTCAGACCTTAAGAGTTCACAATCTGCATGCAGGCCAAGCTTCAGTGTATTTACAACTACAATAGACTTTTCTTTGTTCTTTTCTTTACTCTTTTCTATTATATTATGAGGTATTTTCTTAAAAAACGGAAATTTCAATAAAAGTCTTAGAGGGTTCACGGATATAGAGTTGTTTGCCTCTTTTAAAAAAGTAGGTATCCTGTCCAAAGGAAAAAGTCTGGGCTGACAATTTCTGGATTTAAGCTTTCGAACAAACCTGAAACTTTGCCTGCTTTCAACTACGATCAATTGATTTAAGTCATGGTCTTTTGAGAGGACATATACCAGTTCGTCTTCAAGCATTTCACAGGCAATTATGCTAAGTACAGGCATCAGCTCACCATTCATTTATAAATACAAAATTTTCAACCTTTTGATTTTTCCTAAATTTCCACTTTGAGTTCATTATAACAATCTTCAAAAATTTTCTGGTTACCGTCATCGAATTCCAGGATTTCGAAATCAAACAATTCCGCAAATTCCCGAATAGAAGCGTCGAAATTTTCAGTGTATTCAAGGCCGGTATTAATCTTAGCAACTCTTTTGTAACCAATCATTTCGTGGGTCTTTTTCATTAATTTCAATGCTTTGGCGGGATCTTTATTTAGCTTATCCAGTTGAATTAATTCTCTCCATCCCTTGCTGTACATGGGAGTAAAGAGATATGTTCCAGCATCACTAACACTTTTGAGTATCCTCAGATAGTCATTAAATCCTCCAACAGTAGCCCCTATGCAGTCATCTACAATTCTGTGATCTTTGTCTTTAAGAATACGAACCGGACATGAAATAGAACTGTGTTCAAAATCTTTTTCAACGTTCCCCAGTACATTCCCACATAAACCGTAGAAGAGCAGGATCCCCGACGAAAAAGGAGCAAGAGTCTTTATAGTCTCATATACCTTAATTTTCAACTCTTTAGGACTTCTGTGAAGGCCCAGTTCCATTAGATGTATCAGAACCGTGTATTTCTTACACTCACTTTTGATTTCGGGAAGTGAGGAAATATCTTCCAGAGAGAGCACTTTATACTGAAGGTTTACTTTATCCAGTTTTTCTACGAATTCCCAGATATTTTCGTTATCAACTATAATGATCTCATCAATGGAAGAGTCATTTTCAAGAATCCAGATGATTTCGTCCTGCATTATCTTGCATGAAATAATACTCATAGTGGGCATTGAGACATCCTCCTCATAAGTTATTCAGAAAACCTAATTTTTTTCGAGCAATAGATTGATTATATTAAGATGATATACTTACTTACACATAAGTAAGTAGTGGTTAGGAAAAAAAAATCAGTTCTTCCACCCAAGATCGGATTTAATTAGAGAAATGGATCTAACGAGTGTTTTTCTCCCTTTAATGCTGGATAGTTGCCTGGCACCCATTAAGGCTTCGACTACTAACTCTGCACGTGCTTCTATAGAATCAGAAAAACTAAATTCTCCTTGTTCCAAACCGGCTTTAAGAACTCTGGAAAGCCAGGTCAAAATATCATCCAACAACAACAGGTTTTGCTTTTTAACTTTTTCCGGAAGTTCTTCAAAATCGAGAATTACCGAGCCTGGTGGACAGATACTTTTGCCTTCATCAAACTCTTTCAATGCGTAATCAAAGTAGTATTGAAGCTGGTCACGGGCTGAGCCCCCAGATTCCACTATTTGAGCAATATTTGCAGCTAAATTCTTCCTGCTGTCTTCAAGCAAGGCTGCAACCAGATCCTCTTTTTTGGGATAGTAATTATGAATTGCTGCATTCTTTATTCCCAGTTTCTGAGAAATATCTTTGTAACTAAATCCATTATAACCCCGACATTGCAAAAAATTCCTTGCATAATATAGTATCTGTTGATTAGTCTCGTTCATATCTTTCATAACAACACGTATATCATTAATAAGTACCAAAATAGTGCTTACCCTTATAAAACGTAGTTTCTCGATTTATCAGTTTAAATAATTAGAATTTTACTTTCAATATGTATTCGCCATTAAAGAGTTTACTTATGTGTAAGTAAGTACTGGTTTAAATAATTAATCACTTCATCAAAGATCGGACTATATTAGGTAAATGTTTAGAGATTATTTCATTGGTAAAAGGCTTTGAATGGCTTCCTTTAAAGAGGAATTTAAAGCTTCAGTCTGCTGGTTCCTTGAAAATATCCAAGAAGCTAGAAGCAGAGCCAATGCAGCAACTATGTCATTATTTCCTTTCTTCCAGATAGTCCTCACTTTCAGAGGTTCTAATTCATTCTATAGATTGGCGTCAACGAAAAATCTCTTTTATAGTTTTTATCTCTGAAGCAAAAAGACTAAGATAGCGTAAATCAGTCCGCTTGAGCGCAACCGTTGCGCCGGTTGATCACGCAGTCACGTTGTTACGTCGTTTTCGCTCAAGTCTTTTTTGAAATGTCTTGAGTTGCGCAGGTTGACAATGCTGCACCCGTGCGTTTTTGATCAAAATTTTTAGAAAAAAGTCTGCGGAACTCGAGTGAAAATACATAGAATTTTCTATCGCATAAATTAGCCCTCTTGAGCGAACAAAGTGAGCGAAAAGGGCAGCGTACTCCCGAGGCGCAATTCGGGCGAGACGCAATTCGGGGAGCGAAAAGGGCTCCACCCTCATGAGAAGGGACTCGGGTGCAAAAAATATAAATAAGAATTGGACTTTTTTCTGGAATTTCACCAATAAACATATATATCAAACAATATTATTTTATATTACTAATTAAGATAATAAAATAACTATACAGGAAGCAAAACGCTTTGTTAAACCTATTTTGTCTAGGAGGAAACCTGATCATGTAGATCGAATGGACTCTAAATCCGTTCAGCCGGGTTAGATTCCCGGGGTTTCCGCCATATTTCTGAATCCCGGAATGGCAATATATAACATTCCGCCGAAATATTTTATAAAATCTGGACATTTTTTCCAGAGTCTATAAATTGTTTCTACTTTGTGGGATCACTTTTATTTTCCGGGTAGCTGTCAGCAAATTGCTGACTCCGTGCTTATATTCAGTAAGCCGGGATTCTGAAATACTATTTCTTGGAGATCATCCGGGCTTTTAATTCACCAGGGGTGACACTATGGATAAAAAACCACTAGATGTTCTAATATCTGCTACAGGGCTCTGGATGTCCAGGACTGGCACGCTCCACAAAATCAAGCATCATGAGGTCTCAAGAAGGAAAGTATATATTGAAATGGCGTGCGGAGACCGACTTGTTGTGAACAATTCGAGGAGCTGCAGGACAGCCAGAGCATTAAGGCATCACAAGTACAGGAAAACCTGCAAGCATTGTAAGGTTTCGGATGAAGATATTACCAATTTCCTCACAAAATCAACCGAAAGCAAAACCAGTGTGAAAGTTAAGGTAGTTTCTGCTCCGAAGGTCAAAAAAGCCATGCCGAAATCAGTCTCAAGGGCTCCAAAGCCTCTGGAAAAACCTGTATCTGCACAGGTATCGGCGAGCGCATCCGCACCTGCAAAATCCGCTTCAAATTCGTCTGTTCCCGCATCAGCACCTGTTCCTGCACTTACGCGGAGCCAGCTTGATAGGGTTGAAACTCTCTTAAGTCCGGAGGATAAAATTTCTCTGAACGCGGTAAAGCCTTTCAGGGAACTTGAGTCCGAACTGCTGACAAAAAGAAAAGGCGACTTGCAGCGTATCTATGCCGACGAGCGGGAAAACTATCTCGGAAAACTCGAACGCAATATTACGAAATTTTTCGTAGACCGGGGTTTTCTGGAGATCAAGTCTCCGATCCTTATTCCGGCAGAATATGTTGAGAGAATGGGCATTGACAGCGATAATGAGCTTTCAAAGCAGGTTTTCAGGGTAGACAAAAACTTCTGCTTGAGACCAATGCTTGCCCCAAATCTTTACAACTATCTGCGAAAATTCGATAAAGTTCTGCCTGATCCGATAAAGATCTTTGAAATCGGGCCCTGTTACCGGAAAGAATCCGACGGTAAAGAGCACCTGGAAGAATTCACCATGCTGAATTTCTGTCAGATGGGTTCGGGCTGCACCCGGGAAAATCTTGAAGCCCTGATCAGGGAATTTCTGGACTATCTGGAAATCGATTTCGAAATCGTAGGAGATTCCTGTATGGTCTATGGGGATACCCTTGATGTAATGCACGGGAATCTGGAACTTTCGTCGGCAGTTGTCGGCCCAATCCCTCTTGATCGGGAGTGGGGCATTGACAAGCCCTGGATAGGTGCAGGTTTCGGGCTTGAACGCCTGCTCAAGGTTATGCACGGCTTTAAAAATATTAAGAGGGCAGCACGATCCGAATCTTACTATAACGGGATTTCGACCAGCCTGTAAGCTGAAAAATCCGTTAAAGTAACCTTGAGCGGCTAAAAACAGATTGAGATATTAGAACGGCAACATTTGAATGGCAAAAGAGAATGGCAATATTGAACCGCAAAATAGAATAGCAGTATTGAATGGCAAAAAGTAGAATGAAATCTTGAATAGCAATTTCAATGGCAATATTAAATGGCAAATCTGGATGGTAAAAACTCGAAATGGCAAAACAGGCTAAATAGTGAGATTGAAATGGCAATTCGGCCTCAATAAGGCCGGAATAAATATGAGGAAATTTATGAGAGGGTGAAATTTTGATCCAAAAAATGGCACTTGAAGAATTTGACAGGTTCGGGGAAAAAATCATTGAAGGTTACCAGTTATCTGACGATGACCTGAGGGCTCTTCTCTCCCTTGAATCCGAAGAAGACCTGGAAAGACTTTATTCCGCAGCACGAAAAGTAAGAGATCATTATTTTGGCAACAGGGTATTTCTTAATTGTTTCATCTATTTCTCCACTTACTGTAAAAATCAATGCTCCTTTTGCTACTATAACTGTAGAAACGAGATCAATCGGTATCGTTTGACCAGAGAAGAAATAAAAGAAACTTGCAAAGCTCTGAAAGGAGCAGGTTTTCATATGATTGACCTGACCATGGGAGAAGATCCCTATTACTATGAAGACCCTGACCGATTCGTTGAGCTTGTCCAGATAGTAAAAGAGGAACTTGGGCTCCCCATAATGATTTCTCCAGGCTTGATGGATAACACTACTCTTCTCAAAGCCAGGGAAAAAGGAGCAAACTTCCTGGCCCTTTACCAGGAGACATATGACACTGAACTCTACCGAAAACTCAGAGTTGGACAGTCATTCAATGGGCGTGTCAATGCGCGTCTTTTTGCCAAGGAACAGGGATATTGCGTAGAAGATGGAATCCTCACAGGCGTTGGAAACGATATCGAATCTACCATCCTGTCCTTAAGAGGAATGAGAACAAACGATCCTGATATGGTCAGGGTTATGACCTTTCTGCCCCAGGAAGGAACCCCGCTTGAGGGTTTCAGGGATAAATCGAATCTCTCGGAACTGAAAATCATATCGGTTCTCAGGTTAATGTTCCCGAAACGCCTCATTCCTGCCTCCCTTGACCTGGAAGGCATTGACGGCATGGTTCACCGCTTAAATGCAGGAGCAAACATCATTACTTCGATTCTTCCCCCCGATTCCCGATTGGAAGGCGTTGCAAATTATGACCGCGACTTAGAAGAGCGGGACAGGGATATAAAAAGTGTAATCAGAAGGCTTGAAATCATGGGCATGGAACCTGCCCGGCAGGCTGAGTTTGAGTCAGTCCTGGGGTGTTAGCTTGAAAACGATCTGCCTGGTGGGCGGGAAACTCCAGGGTTTCGAAGCTGCGTATCTGTCTAAAAAAGCCGGAATGAAGGTAGTTCTGGTCGATAAAGACCCGCAAGCTCTGATCCGCAATTATGCAGATGAATTTCATTGTTTTGACGTAATAAAAAAACCTGAAAAACTTCTGGAGCTCTCAGGAAGCGTTGACGCTGTACTTCCTGTAAACGAAAACTTCGCCTGCATTGAATTTCTGAGTTCAATAAAAGAAAAATTCTCCTGCCCCGTACTTTTCGATTTCGAAGCTTATCGGATTAGCAGGGATAAGAAAAGCTCAAAAGACTATTTTAAGTCCGTAGGGATCCCTACTCCAAAGGACAGCCCCTCAGAACCGCCTTATTTCGTAAAACCTCCCTGTGAAAGCAGCAGTGTCGGAGCCAGGATAATCTATGATAAAGAAGAGCTTGAAGCTCTTGAGCCTGGCATGCTGGTTGAGGAATACGTAGAAGGCGAAGTAGTCTCTCTCGAAGTTGTAGGGGACGGAAGTAATTTTGCCGTGGTAAAAGAAACCCTGATCCATATAGACGAAACTTATGATTGTCATATGGTAACTCCGCTTCCTCCCGACCCTTCCTTCAGGCAGATATCCCATGTTCTTGCAGCAAACCTTTCCTTGAAAGGGATTATGGATGTGGAAGCAATCTCCGGCCCGAAAGGCCTCAGAGTAATCGAAATCGATGCCCGCTTTCCAAGCCAGACCCCAACAGTCGTTTACTATTCTTCAGGAATCAACCTGATAGAACTTCTTTTCCGCGCCTTTACTGGTGGTGTAGAGGAGATCAAGGCTCTCCCCGAAGACAAATATTGCATTTATGAGCATCTCATGCTCGGGGAAAACGGGATTCTTATTCCTGTTGGAGAACAGGTACTTTCCATGGGCAGCGACTACGGAAAATTCTATGAGGAACCCGGAATTGAGATTTTACTTTGCAAAGGAGAAAACCCGGTATTCACTCTGGTTTTCTGGGGTAAGGATAGGGAAGAAGCCGAGGCAAAGAAATGCAAAGGGCTCTCGATTCTCAAGGATCTTTTCGGAGCAGTTGTGTAAAGGAATAAAGAACAGGACTGGGAAGGAAATTAAAAAGAATTAGGGAAACTAAAATTTCCAGAAACAGGAAATGGAGATAAAAATGGCACTCTTAACCCCACATGATTTGATGAATATTAATAAGCAGCTTCAGGAAGCCGATTCTGCTGTGCGGAGAGTAACAGGGCTTGACATAAAAGGTGTCTGTAAAGCTCTCTACGGTACCTCTCAGGGATCAGAAAAAGTCGGCATCGTGCCTGTAACTTCAGGAAACGGGATAATAGGAAACTTTTCGGCTTCCCTGCATGCAATTACGCAGTATTTCGGATTTGACAGTTTTGTTACGGATATGCCGGATGTTAGCGGCTATTACGAGGCTGTGCGGAACGGAGCAGGGATTATCCTTATGGCAGACGACCACACTTTCCTTGCGCATAACCTCAAAAACGGAAAAATAGCCAACAACCAGCCCTGCACAGGCATAATTTATGCTGAGATTGCTTCCAGGCACCTGAAAGCCAATTCAAAGGACGTACTGGTTGTAGGGCTCGGTAAAGTAGGTTTTCCCGGAGCAGCGCATTTCGTGCACAAAGGCTTCAGGGTTTACGGGTATGATGCTGACAGAACACTCCTGAAGAGAACGGTGTCAAACCTTGGGATTATTCCTTTCGACCTTGAAAATTCAAAAAAATTTTCCATTATTTTCGAGGCAACCCCATGTGCAGATACACTTCCTGAAGCCGTGCTTTCGGAAAATTGCGTGCTTTCCACCCCTGGAATCCCCTGCGCAATTTCCGAAGAGTTTCGAAAGAAATACGATGTGCAGCTTGTAATGGAGCCTCTGGGAATAGGAACGGCATCAATGTTATATTCTGTGCTGTAACGCCCGAATTGCGCTTCGGGAGTACGCGGCCCTTTTCGCTCCGCTCAAGAGGGCTATTATGAAGAAGCTGAACTGATCTCAAGAGGCGGAGTTATGGCGTAGAGTAGCACTTTGCTGCATGCACGCTAAGTGAAGAAAAGGTAAAATATAAGAAAATGGGTGGGAGTTAATTCCCACCAAAGCTTATTTTGCTGTGATTTTGAGTTTTGTTATATCGATGGCACTTTCGGGGCAGATGCTGACACAGCGGCGGCAGCTTGTGCCTAGGCATTTCTGGCTGTCGTATTTTGCGATCCTTTGGCCGTCTGTTTCTACGATTTTGAGAGCGGCTTCAGGGCATTCTTTTACACATTTTTGGCAGTAGACGCACTTTTCCACAGGGACTTCGAGGATTATGCCTATCTCTTTGAGGATGGCAAGGCCCTCTGATCCTACCTGTTCAATGTCTTTGCTGACTCGCTTTTCAATGCTTACGTGTTCAAGGGTTTTCGGGAGAGGGGGCAGGCCATAGAGTTCAAGCATCTGGTCGTACATCTCAAGGGACATTCCCATGGTCCAGTAGGAGAGTTCGCAGAGGTAGAAGTTGTTGAAAGTCTCACTGGTTGCCATCATGAGGTGGTCGGCAGTAATTTTCCTTGCAATCCTGACTACGTCATCCAGCCTGGATTTGTCCAGCGCAAGTTCCCGGGCAAGCGCAAGCGAGGTGTTTCCGAACTGGACAATTCTTTTTGCATAACCCGGTGCAGCTCCGAGCCTGCGGGCATCTTCAGCGTCTACATAGGCTCCAGAGGCTCCTGACATATATGCGTACTCCAGATCTTCGTACTTAATCCCGGATTCGATAATCAGGGTCATATGGGCGGCCCGAATTGCCCCGATAGCTTTTCCGGCTTCTTCTACATCCTTCTCAGTGATCTCAATTCCAGGGCCCAGGATCAGCTTTCCGTTCGGAAGTTTAGGAGGCTTTTCGATGAGCCCGCTTCTCAATGCAAGGGCAAAGGCCGAGATAACACCTGTGCCGGTAATTCCTGCTGCCTCGTAGCCGAAAGATTCTTTTATTTCACCTGTTCCCGGATGAATCAGGTAAGCGTTCTGTTTTTCCATTTCCCTGTCAAGGACCATGATTCTCCAGTACTGCCCTTCAGGTTTTACGTCACAGATCGCGCCCGGGCTTGCAAGCATGCCTGAACTTATACCCTGCCCTTCAATTGCAGGCCCTGCAGCCGCGCTTGCCGTGATAATCCTATCCCCGACTTTAAGAGCCATTTCGGCATTTGTCCCGTAATCCGTGACAAGTGAAGGTTCGGGCCGGATAAGGAAATCGGTTTCAAGCATCATGGCCAGGGCATCAGCTCCAATTTCGTGTTTGATTGCGGGGGGCACAATAACTTCACAATTGAGCAGGTCTTGTTCTCCGAAAATTTCTGAAGCCGGAAATACGCGGGCATCTCTTTTTACATTCTGGACTCCAAGCATTTTCTGCTTATTTTCTCCTGCATAAGCCAGATCCCTTATTTCCATATTCTGGAAAAGGGAAAGCTGAATGGGGTTTCCGCAGACTGCCAGCCTTTTTACCTGAGAAAGATCAACATCGAACCGCAGGAACATTCTCCTGATTGTTTCGAGAATCACCGCATGAGCCACATCCTCGCCTGTTGTGATTGCAAAGTCCAGGTGGTCCATAACATTTCCCCCGGGGAGGGGATGACCCATGGTTATGACTGTCTTTAAGGTTTCCTTCGTTTCAAGATCAATAAGCTGGGCTCTAAAACCGCTGGTGCCCAGATCAAGTGCTATTCCATACATTTTTCAGGTCCTCCGGGAGCGTATAATGTTTTGAGGCGTCCGGCAGCGTGAACTGCCCCATAAAAGGATGGGATATAAGGATTGTAATCTAATTCTTGTAACTTTTAATTTATAATTCTTAATTTGTAATTCCTAATTCGACAGCAATCGGGAAAAGAATGTAATAATTTTAGAACATATGAATTATATAAACTATTACTAACGGCTGCTAGAAAATACGGATGGGTGGTTACCAAGCGCTGTGGCTAATTATAAAGTTACTGCTGTTCTTAGAATTTGTTATTAGCCAGATACATCATTTTTTACAACAGTAGCCTGCCATAAATCCATCATATTCAACAGATTCAATATAAAACCCAGCACTTTTTAGAAGACCTTCCATAATCCAGTCCAGCGTTGAAAATTCTTCTCTTAAATGGATTTCCGTCTCTTCAGCAATTTCGTCCCCAGCAAATTTCTTCAGGTCAGTTATAATTTTATTAAAATAACTGTCATAATCCCGGATCATTGAAGGAAATACAACATCACGCAAATAGAATTTTCCGCCTTCCTTCAACATTCCGTAGATTCTTCTCAGAGCCACCATTTTCCAGTAGTCTGGAAGGTGATGTAAAGCTAGCTGAGTGACAATAATATCAAACGGTTCAGCGTAATTTTCGTATGTTAAAAAGCCAGCATTACAAAACTGGATATTTGTTTTGTTCTGACTTTCGGCCTTTATTTTTGCACAGTCTATCATAGTTTTAGAGACATCTACAGCCACAATTTTTTTGCAGTGGTCTGAAAGCTTGAGTGTCAGTTCTCCTGTTCCGGTCCCGATTTCAAGAACCCGATCCGTGTTCTTTATTCCGAGAAGCTTTCGGATGCTATTCGCCTCGTTTTCAGTATCTCTCAACTTCTGCATACGTAAATCATAAGCCTGTACTTCTTCGAGATCTGTATAATCTACCCCGATTTGTTTAAATTCATCATAATACCATCGTAGATACTGGCTCATATCGGTCCCTTTTTAATTATTAGCTAATTAGGTGAGTTATTATAGCTAATTGCCTGAATTTTTACCATTTGAGACGGAAAAAGTTGTTACTGAGATCTTGACGCTGCTGCTATTTGACAGTCGACTGGCTACCTGTGTCAAAGTCCGGAAAATAATAAAAGTTTTTCTTTTTGTGTTCCTGTTGTGCTCCTTATTTTGCAGGCAGGAATCCATTTTTAGCTCTCGACCATTCATAAACAGGGGTTAAAGTCGCAAACCATTAGATATTTTAAGTTTTTTGTCCGGCAGGCGCGAATAAAACAAATTTACTTGTTTTGAAGAAGTTTTCAGGTTATTCCGGCTGTTCAATTGATAACTTTTTATAACATAATTTTTAATTAAAGAATATAAATACATATTTATTTATAGTATGTATTTTTAAGAGTTAACCTGTCTATATAACTCAGAGAGGGATTATAAAATGGCAGAATATACCCCAAAAGAAAGATTGTACCGTGCATTAAGGAAACAGCAAGTGGACAGGATGCCAGCTGTTTGTTTCACTCAGACCGCAACTGTCGAACAGATGGAAGCTTGCGGAGCCTACTGGCCAGAAGCCCATGCTGACGCAGAGAAAATGGCAACTCTTGCGGAAGCAGGACACACCGTGGTAGGGTTTGAAGCTGTAAGGGTTCCCTTTGACATTACGGCTGAAGCCGAACTTTTTGGCTGCGGAATCAAGGCCGGCGACCTGAAGCAGCAGCCATCAGTGATCAAACACAGTGTCAAGAACCTGGAAGATCTGGATAAGATAAAGAATTACAACCTGAAAGAAGGCAGGGTTGGCTTAATCCTTGAAGCCATTAAGATCCTTTCCGACAAATACGGAAAAGAGCTCCCGGTAATAGGATCCATGATAGGGCCTTTCTCTCTTGCCCAGCATATTAACGGAGATGCCTGGTTCGGAAACATTTTCACAGGAGAAGAGGTTGTTCCTGCACTTCTGGATTTCTGTTCGGATTTCAATGTGGCATATGCAAAAGCAATGGTTGAGAATGGGGCAGATACAATAGCCATTATTGACCCGACAGCAAGCTATGAGCTGATAGGTGGGGAATTCTATGAGAAGTATGCCCTTCCTTACCAGAAGAAAATTGTTGACGCAATGAAAGAACTCGATGTGGCTACAGTTCTTCACGTCTGCGGAAACACAACCAATGGCCTTGGGATTATGGACAAGACCGGCGTAAATGGGATCAGCGTAGACCAGAGAGTAGATATCAAGACCGCAACCGGTAATGTGGAAAATGCCATCATTGTCGGAAACCTTGACCCTGTAGCCGTACTCTGGAACGGTACTCCTGAGGATGTCGCAGAAGCCTCAAAGAAGGTACTCGACGCAGGTGTCGGGCTGCTCACGGTTGGCTGTGGAATTGTCAGCATGACTCCAACTGCCAACCTCCAGAAGATGGTTGAGTGCGCAAAAAGCCACAAGTACTAAAAAATATTACTGAGCATGTCCAGATACTGAGTATTTAGATATTGAGTATTAGATACTGAGTATTTAGATATTGAGAGTGTACAGGATTAAAAGAAAAGAAAGCGGATCGCCGGCCTTAAAGCCGGCCTCATTTTTTAAGAATTTTTCAGAAAATTGCTTCATCAGGACTTATTCTTACCTGTCTAATCCTGCATTTCCAGGAGAAATCATGTATAATCAAGCATTCTTCCTGCGTCAAATCTATTATTTAAAGATTTCCTCTTAAAAAGATTTACAGCACCTGGATTTTGAGGCAGGAGCTTGCAGATATTGAAGTAAATTGCAGTAATTAAAAATTCCAGTATTTATACTTTTTGCTTTCATGCCCTGATCCGGAACCTTGAGAGAAAAAATGAGGAAAAAACCCTGAATTCTTGAGGTTAGAATTCTGAAGATTTTTTACTTAGAATTTTCTACAGTTATATATTATCAACAAATATAGTATTCGTTTATATACTATAATTTCAATCTGTACTTTAGGGATTGAATCTGAATGTTCAGGACAATTCCAGGCAGTTCCAGCAGGCATACTGTTGGAGAATTTGGGATATGAGTCTAATTCGACTGGGAAGCAATTTGCAATTTTCGGCAAATAAATTCCCCGGTAACAATGTCAGAAGAGAAGAAGTTATTCACAAAAGTCCGAACCTGTTCGGTAAAATGGCAAATGGCAGTGAATAATTTCGACTGTAGACAATTCGAAAATTCGTGAAGGCATTTCCTAGCGCCTAATGGCTGAAAGATAAGGCAGCAGGGATCTGACAATAAATTGAGAACCCCATGCAAATGCTCTTTTTTTAGTTAGCGGAGCCTGGGTCTATACTCAAGCATAAACCTTTGCGGAAAAGTTGTCGGAGACATCGTACTGCCCAATTATACTGCATAGAATCGCGAGTCTTAGTGGAGGTTTACAAAAATGGCAAACCAGGAAATATTTGATAAGTTACGCGATGCGATCGTAAACCAGAACGTCGCAGGCATTGCACAATTAGCCCAGGAAGCCCTTGATGCGGGAATTCCAGCTATCGAGATCATCACAAAAGGCCTTTCCGTTGGGATGAAGATTATCGGTGACAAGTTCGAAGCCGCCGAGGTATTTCTGCCCCAGATCATGATGTCTGCAAAAGCAATGAACAATGCAATGGAAATTCTCACTCCCGAACTTGAGAAAAGTCAGAAGGAAGGGGAAGAAACCGGACTTGCAATTACTTTTGTTGCAGAAGGAGACATTCACGACATCGGGCACAGGCTTGTCACCACCATGCTCGGGGCAAACGGATTCAAGATCCTTGACCTTGGAGTTGACGTCCTTAATGAAACCGTTGTAGAAGAGGCCGCAAAGCACAAAGGACAGAAGGTTCTTCTTGTCGGCTCAGCTCTTATGACCACCTCCATGCTCGGCCAGAAAGACCTTATGGACATGATAAGGGAAGAAAATCTCAGGGACAGCGTAAAATGCATGTTCGGAGGAGCTCCCGTATCAGGGAAATGGATTGCCGAGATCGGAGCGGATGCAACCGCAGAAAACGCTGCCGAGGCTGCAAAAGTAGCACTTGAAGTTATGAAATAATCCTGGGAGGCAAAAAACATGACATTTAGAAAATCGTTTGACTGCTATGACTTCTACGACAGGGCAAAAGTAGGGGAAAAATGCACCCAGGATGATTGGGACCTTATGAGGATCCCGATGAAGGCAATGGAGCTCAAGCAGAAGTACGGGCTTGACTTCAAGGGAGAGTTTGTCCCGACAGATAAGGATATGATGGAAAAACTCTTCCACGCAGGGTTTGAGATGCTGCTTGAGTGCGGAATATACTGTACCGACACCCACAGGATCGTAAAGTACACGGAAGACGAAATCTGGGACGCAATCAACAACGTGCAGAAGGAGTTCACCCTCGGTACAGGCAGGGATGCCGTAAATGTAAGAAAGAGAGGTGTCGCGGATAAGGCAAAGCCAATAGTGCAGGGCGGGCCTACAGGGTCTCCGATCTCCGAAGAGGTGTTTATGCCTGTTCACATGAGCTATGCCCTGGAAAGGGAAGTCGACACAATTGTAGACGGTGTCATGACCTCTGTCCGTGGTAAATCCCCTATCCCTGGCAGCCCCTATGAAGTCCTTGCCGCAAAGACAGAAACCCGCCTGATTAAGCAGGCATGCGCAATAGCAGGCCGCCCAGGCATGGGCATATAGGGCCCAGAGACTTCCCTGTCCGCTCAGGGAAATATCTCATCTGACTGCTATGGCGGCCAGATCTCCTCAGACAGCCACGAGGTCTCACAACTCAATGAACTCAAGATCGACCTGGATGCAATCGCAGTTATTGCCCACTACAAAGGAAACAGCGACATCATCATGGACGAACAGATGCCGATCTTCGGTGGATATGCAGGCGGCATTGAAGAAACTACAATAGTCGACATTGCAACCCACATCAACGCCGTTCTCATGAGCAGCGCAAGCTGGCACCTGGACGGGCCTGTACACATCCGCTGGGGTTCAACAAACACCAGGGAAACTCTGAAGATTGCAGGGTGGGCATGTGCAACAATTTCTGAGTTTACAGACATACTCTCAGGTAACCAGTACTACCCATGTGCAGGCCCATGCACTGAGATGTGTCTTCTTGAGGCTTCAGCCCAGTCCATTACCGACACGGCTTCAGGCAGAGAAATCCTCTCAGGTGTCGCATCCGCAAAGGGTGTGGTGACCGACAAGACCACAGGTATGGAAGCCAGAATGATGGGTGAAGTTGCAAGAGCAACTGCAGGTGTTGAGATCTCTGAAGTCAACGTGATCCTTGACAAGCTTGTAGCCCTTTACGAGAAGAATTATGCAAGTGCACCCGCAGGAAAGACCTTCCAGGAATGCTACGACGTAAAGACCATAACCCCAACTGACGAATACATGCAGGTCTACGATGGAGCAAGAAAGAAGCTCGAAGATCTAGGACTTGTATTCTAAGTCAAAAGTTGAACCTGAAGTTTACTACTGATGGAGCCAAAGCCAGCGAACACCTCGCTGGCTAATTTTTTTTAAAAACTCAGGCGAAACTATTATAAAGACACTTTACGATTTATGTGGAAATTTTTCACATATAGTGGAACGTATATAATTATTTGATATATAGATGGGGGATATTAAAATGGATATCTGGACTGTTATAAACGGACTCATATATCTCCTGGCTTTCGGACTGATGGGCTGGGTCTTACTGGACGCCAGTAAGATTTCAAAAAGAAGGGGCTGAGCGGCATGTCTGAACATGAATCTGCCAGCCTGGTGAAAACCCTGCGGCCTTTTCACGTATGGGCTCTAGGAGTCGGTATCGTGCTGGTCGGAGAGTACATGGGCTGGAACTTTACCGTTGCAAAAGGAGGAGTTCTGGGTTCCATGCTTGCCATGCTGGTTGCAGGAACCATGTATGTTATGATTTCTCTTTGCGCCAGTGAACTCGGATCGGCAACCAAACTTGCAGGAGGACCCTACGACTGGGCAAGATTGTTTATCGGGCCCGGGGCGGCTGCCAGTGTGGGACTTGCTGTGTATATGGAGTATATAGCTCTTGAGGCGGCAGATGCTATTGTTGTCGCATTTATTGCGCAGAGCATATTCCCTGAACTGCAGGTTTTTCCTGTGACGCTGCTTGTTATAGCACTTTTGACCTTCATTAACTACCGGGGCGTTGTTGCGGCTCTGACTCTGAACTTCTTCCTGACCATGATAGCTTTCATTGCAATAGTGGTCTTCTTCTTCGCAACGGCTTTCGGAACAGTTGACATCCATCCTGAATATCTTTTCCAGGGTGCCCTTCCAAATGGAATGATAGGTCTCTTTGCAGCCTTGCAATTCGGGCCGTGGTTCTATCTTGGGATAGAAGGAGCAGCAATGTGTGCTGAGGAGTGCAAGCATCCCTCAAGGGCAGTACCTCTAGGGCAGCAGGCAGGCATGATCACCCTGCTAATAGGAGCAGCAATGACTCTTTACTTGTGTGCAGTGCTGATTCCTGCGGACATGCTGGGCGTTTCCGTGTATCCGCTTTTTGAAGCGGCTCAGAACAGCGGAGTATTTATATTCATTTCTCTGCTTGGACTTGGGACATTCCTGACCTGTGTTGCCAGTGCAAACGGTTGCGTCTGTGACTCCTCGCGCTCCTGGTTCGCTCTGTCAAGGGACAAATATGTGTCTTCGTGGTTCTCGGCAGTGCACCCGAAATATAATACTCCATACAGAGCTGTGATCTTCACGATGCCCGTTGCAATAGGTTTTGCCTTTAGCGGTTTCCTGGATCAGGTTATTACCTTCTCCATTATCTCGGGACTGCTCTGCTACGTGCTAATCCCATTCTCTTTGATCCGCTTCAGGAACCTCTTCCCTGAGACCACAAGCAGGGTCAGGCCTTTTGTGGGCCCTCTCCAGCCGTATATTGCGTACTTTGCAATCGCAATCGCAATAACAATTCTCTCAACGCTGTTCTGGGGCTACAAGTATAACCTGATCTTCGCTTTTGTATTCTACGGTATCGCGTATTTCTACTTCAGTCACAGGCACAAGAGTTCAAACGCAGAAAATAACTGGGCTGAAATGGGATGGCCCCTACCCAGGGGTTCGGAGAATGCAAGGATAGGAAAGGAGGGAATAGGCGTTGGAGATGAATAACCAGGCAATGGAAAGTAAGTATCACAGAAAACTCAACGGGGATACAGGCTTGATTATAGGCATGCTTCTCCTGCTGGTGGGTGTAGAAGGATTTGTCCTTTATAAGATACTTACCGAGACCTGGGAGATTGCCGGAGACTTCTTCTATCTGTATGTGATCTTCGTAGGCCTGATGGTTGTAATCGAGGCAATTGGCTGCCTGAGTGTGCGCCAATCGATAAAGAACCATATGTTCGAGTTTAAATACTACGATTGAGGAGGCGAGGATCAATGGCAGAAAAAAGCGTTATTACAGAGGTCTTTGATATTGTGTTTATCTTCGTGCTGGCCTTCGCCTGTGTGGTTATTCCTACAGTGCTCCAGGGAGCCGTACTGGTTTCCTGGGGAGAAGGAGGGGCAGGAATAGGCTTTCTCTGGGACCCGGTTGGTTTCTTCAGCTTCTTGCTGGTGATAATTGCCTTCTTTATCGTGATTCTCTATCACTCGGTAAAGCACTATAAATATTAAGAAATAAATTTTGAAAAATTGAAAAAAGAATGCTTGATAGAATGCCTGCCTGAAGGGGAAGTTCAGGCAGACAGTTTTTTTAACTTCAGGCAGAATATTTACCTTTTTTAAGCGCACGTCAGGATTTTATTCTGCCTTATAAAATGGCCTCCCTGAAAAGAGGGAGCTATTCAGGGAGCAATGGAGGTATTTGTGGATTTTTCGAAAAGGCCCGAATATGGCTTCTGCTCAAGGAAGTCCGGCTCTCAACCATCTTCAGGAAGTACAGCACATCGCTTTGGATGTCCTGAAACCCAGGTCCGTACTTCTCTTAAAAAGTATAGTGGAGCCCCTTAACTCCTGAGAAGCCTGAGATTCTGGCCTATCTACAATAAAAGATAAAAGCTAATACTATATATATTTTACTGAGCTAAATTCAATTAAATGAACATCATATATATAATTTTCTTTTTTCAGAGAAGTCCAGATAGAAGCATATATATAGGAAGTTTTGAAAAAGAGTGTTGGGAAGCAAATATAGGGATATGGTCGGGACCTGTAAAGATTAAGAAAAGATAGAGAAGGTAAAAACGGATGGAGTTTTTAAAAATTAAAAAAGGTAGAGATGCCAGGAGCCTGTAAAAATTAAGAGAAATCAGAGATAAGTTTTTCGAGCTGGATTCTGTCATTGGCAGCATCCTTAAGGCGAGCATCGGTTTCGGAAATTTTCACAACAAGGCGAGCAATGTCTGCATCCGTTTCTCCCGAATCTGCGAGAGCATCGGAAAGCCTTTCGAGGATTTCGACCCCTGAAAGACCTTTTTCAACTATCATCTCGTCGATAAGTTGTCGCCCTCTGGAAAAATCTCCCGCAAGGGCCGCAGAAAGCAGATTATCGATATTTTCGTCCCTGCCTTTCAGAATAGCTTCATATACCATTTCTTCAGTAATGACCGAACCCTGCGCAAGCAGGGAAATAAGCTGTAGAGTCTGCACCGCTTTTGCAACATTTCCCTTTGCAAAATAAAGGATCGCGTCCAATGCGCTTTCCGAAAGCTGTAACTCTTCAGCACAGCTGACTTTCTCAAGATGGGCTTTCAGAACAGAATCAGGAACATATGTAAAAAAAATTTGAAGGCCCCTTGAGCGAAGCGGAGCAATAAGTCTGGAAGGTTTGGTAGTGGAAAGGATAAACCTGCATGTTGCACTGTATTTCTCCATAATTCGCCTGAGGGCATGCTGTGCGTCCGAATTCAGGGACTCGGCATTATCGATGTAGATTAACTTATAATCGGAATCAAGTGAGGCCATTCCTGCATACTCATTGATAATTTCCTTAAAAATATCGATTACGCTTTTATAGATTTTCTTTGGGTCATCTGTGCCCAGAAGACGCACAAAACGTTTATCCCGGACAAGATACCGCTTTCCCTGGTCAAAAAAATCCGAAGCATTGAAGTATGCAAAATTGTTTTTCCAGGTGGTTCCATAGAGCTGCCTGGCGAGAGCAAGAGAAGCTGTCGTTTTTCCGGAATTTTCAGGGCCATATAAAATGAGGTGGGGCAGATTCCCTGACTGTGCCAGTTCGGAAAGTGTGGCTACGGCATGTTCATTTCCAAGAATTTCCTTCAGGGTACCTGCCCTGTATTTCAAAGTCCAGAGATCCTGCATACCTTCCACCTTGTTTTTTAGTTTTGAGTATTAACTGAGGGTTTTTATTTTTTCCCTCAATACTTACTCGGTATACTTACTCGGTTATAATTCCGTTTCCACTCTCATCTACATGGAGAAGCTCTTTGATCACTATACCGTAAACCGGCCTTGCAATAATTACACCGATCAAGACACCAATAATAGTTGTAATGGCAAAGCCTTTCAAAGAGCCAAAGCCCATTACGACCAGGGGGGACATGGCGATAATAACTGTGGAGGCTGCTCCCAAAATGATTGTGAAAGCCTTTCCTAATCTGGAAGCGAAAACCTTCGTTGGAGGGAGTTTGCCTTCGTAAAGCACCTCATCCGTAATAATTACAAGGTGGTCAATCCCGGTACCTATGGAAGCGATAATACCTGCAATTGATGCCAGGTCAAGCTGCCAGCCTATAAGTGATGCAACTCCAAGAATCATAATAACTTCACTGATGGAAGTCCCGACCATAGGCACCAGAATTTCAGGCCTCTTGTACCTGAAGTAAACCACGGCTGCTACCGCAATCAGGGAGATCAGGCCTGTAATCACGGCTGCTGTTTTGAACTGGGCTCCAAGCCCTGCGTCCACATGCCCTGAACCTACAAGCACGACATTGACCGGAAGTGCCCCTGCCCTGAGGTGGATTTGAAGGGCTTCTGCCTCGGCTTTGGCAGCTTCATCCGTGCCTGTAGAAGCCTCCCATGAATATATCGGGGTTTCTCTCAGCCTGTCGGCTGCTTCCGGACTCAAAGGAGCCCCATAAATCTGGACATCGTCCAGATACATGTTCAGGTAATGCTCTTCCGGATTGTCAATTGCCCCGGTTTCGAGTGCAACCTTCTGGAGTGTCCGGGCTCCCTCTTCATTGAGGGTAAAGGGAGTATGCCACTGTCCTTCATGGTAACTGGGGATTCCCACACCTACGATAGAATCACCGTAAAGCACGTGCTGAGTCTCATTTCCTGTTGTCTGGATCCTGATCTCAAACTTTCCCGGCTTTTCGGCAATTTCCTTGGCAGTCGCAAGGTCAATGCCTGCAAAATCAATGAGGATATAGTCTTCTCCTACAGTCCTGACAGGAATATCTTTCAGGCCAAGAGAGTTGAGCTTGTCATTAAGAATGTCTCTTGTCAGGTCTCTCGTCTCGCTGCTGACCCCTTCTTTGTAAGTCGAAGTTCCATCTTCGTCCTTGACGATCGAACCTCCAGCCTTTTCCATAAGAGCCTCAAGCTCCTGTTCGGAAACTGCAGTCCGGATCTCATAGACTGTTCCGTCTTCAGTACTGAAGAGGACTACCTCGGCATCAAGGGATTTTGAGAGATAGGCCTTGATCATGGTTTCCTTACTTGTGTCAGAAATAGTAACCTGAGTCTGGGCATCACTCAGCTTGTCCACGCTTACAGTGCCCAGTTCCAGGGACTCTATTTGGGGCGCGCTAACCGGAGCAGACGTCGTAAAGGTTATGGATTTACCGGCAGAATCTGAGCCGCCCATATTAAGGTTGTCACTTGTGACCTCAATAGGGGCTCCAATTACCGGCTCTACCATTTCGCTAACCAGCTCTCCGGCATCTGCATCTACCTGAGTAAGCGCTCCCTCCAGTTTAATCTGGAGCCAGGACCCGCCTTCCAGGTCAAGTCCGAAGTTAAGGTTAGTAGTTATCCCTTCTCCGGGAGTATAGCCTGGATGGATAGCCACTATAGAACCAAGCAGGATCAGGGTGAAGATAATGACTCTTATATTTTTAAAAAGCCCTTTTTTATCACTCATCTATTATACCTCCCTCTGAATTCGGGCTTAAGTACATACCAGCGTAAAATTCCCGTATTCAGGAGCCAGGTATTCATCATATCTGCAATAAGCCCTGCAATCAACACGATTGAAATCTGTGAAAGCAGAGTAATTTGTGTGAACGAGGGAATTACAAGGTAGGAGAAAGTCGAGACTATGTACATGACCACAAGCGCTGCAAGGGTTGTAGTTGTCATAGTAATGCCTGTGTGCATAGCCCGGGAAATTTTCTCTTCTATCGTGCCCCGGCGTTTAATTACTCTATTTGTGAGCAGAATATCACTATCTACAGAATAACCAATAAGCATAAGCAGGGCAGCAAGTGTTCCCAGGGAGAGCTCTATCCCTGCAACTTTCATGAAAGCAGCGGCAATCATGATATCTGAAAAGGCCGAGAGTATTACTGCAAAGGAAGGTATAAGGGTCCGAAAGAGCAGAAATACCACAATGGCCATCCCTATAAAGGAGATGATCATAGCCTGAATAGCCTGTACCTGCAGATCATGACCGTAGATTGGCCCAACCTGCCGGATTTCCACATTCGAATAACGGCCCGTAACATCTTTTTCGAGTTCACGCTGCTGCTCATTATCCATAACCCCGAACTGCATGATGATCCTGCTTCCGGTCTGCCGGGCATCGTTGATGGGGTAAGAAGAATACGTCTCTTCAAGCACAGCAGGAGAGTCAGTTGTTTCTACCGAAATCTGGGTACCGCCCTGGAACTCCATTCCCAGGTTTACCGGCGACCCGCTACTCACAAAGGAAACCAGCAGTATTATTAAAGAAACTGCGAGTACCGCAAGGGGGAATGCCAGCAACTGGCGATTATCGTGACTTTTCACGAAATTATCTAAAAATTCGGTCAAACCTGTTGCCATAATTTAATACTCCGGATACATGCATCTATTATTTTATTGAATCTATCCGAATAGCTCTTTACATCCAGATTTATAATCCGGATGTATAATCCAGAACACGAGATTGATACTCAGATTTATAATCAGATTTGTTTATAATGTTGAACCTACCCTGGCTATTCGGATTCAGGTAAGGAAGATAGCGTACTGGATGTTTTAATAATATAAATAAGTTAATATTATAAATAAGTTAATTTGTTTTAATTCTGTATTCTCACAGATTATATTAATTCTTCCTCGAAAACCAATTTTTCTTTATACACCGTTAATTCATTCCACTTAAAATTAACTCTTAAAAATGGTACATGTTCTAACGTCACAGCTATATATACCAGTTACTGTTCATTAAAAATAATGATAGAAAGACCTTCCCTTGACGAATATTTTCTCGAAATCGCTTTCGTGGTAGGCAAACGGGCTACTTGCCTCCGAAATAATGTGGGAGCTGTGATCGTCCGGGATAAACGAATTCTCTCAACCGGATATAATGGGGCACCCAGTGGCATGGAACATTGCCTTGAAATCGGATGTATCCGGGACGTGGAAAAGATCCCCTCAGGCACGAGACACGAAAAGTGCAGGGCAGTACATGCGGAACAGAATGCAATTATCCAGGCCGCAATCCATGGGGTAAGCATAGCAGGAGCAACCATCTATTGCACACACCAGCCCTGTATTCTTTGCACGAAAATGATTATCAACTCAAACATCAAAAGAGTTGTATATGCAACTCCCTATCCTGACACCGACTCGCTTGAGTTTTTCAGGGATGCGGGTGTGGAAGTTGAATATATACCTTTTAAGCTGAAAAGCCAGAACTCAGGCGGGAACTGAACTTACAGGATTTAATAGCTTTCTGCACTCATTCATGGAGAAAAGCATTTCCATCATCAGAAGAACATCTCCGTAAAGAGAATTGCATCCGGACATGACTATATCTCACCCCTGTAAGGCTTCGCCGGTGACTGGATAGGGTATATGAATTGCGGAATATGGATAAGAGGTGAAGCGATGTCTCAAGAGTTAAAAGCCAGGACAGTAAGGGTAGAAGACTTAATTGAATACCAGGAAGGAGCCGTTGTAAGCAAAGAAATTATCCGTAAGAGTACCGGAACAGTAACAATATTTGCTTTCGACAAGGAAGAAGGGCTGAGCGAGCATATTGCCCCCTTTGACGCCATGGTCCAGGTAATAGACGGGAAAGCTGAAATCACTATTTCCGGGAACAAAAATGTTCTTGAGAAGGGAGACATGATTATAATGCCTGCCAGCGAACCCCATTCACTCCATGCCCTGGAAAGGTTCAAAATGATTCTAACCATGATACGGTCTTAATATTATTAGCTCCATTTTAAGTGCGGTAAATTGTTTTTCGGGAAGAAGTCAAACCATCCCAATGCTCGCAGGATTCTTTAAAATGGAAGTTCTGATATTCCTTAGATCAAAGTTGCGGTGGCGCACCCCGCTGCAAGCAACGGGGTATGTTCGCGCCACCGCTCTCGTTATAATGGAACTTTATTCAAAATCAAGTATTTTCATTTGCTTGTATGCTTCTTTTTCTTCCTGGTTTCCTTGATTTTCAATATAGTCTTTTATTACATCGGAA
>NZ_JBNAKP010000053.1:0-12509 GCF_049706645.1 Methanosarcina sp.
AAGCGTTACCCTTTTCGAGCCGAGTAAACACGCAACCGTTGCCAGAACTTCATTTCGGTCCTTACGGGGGACTCGTACCCTGGATACTTCAGGGGTATCTCCTGAATTTACCGGTTTTGTTGATCCTGATCTTCTTTTTCTAATAGTGCTTCTGTAATTAGCCAGGTTAATTCCTCCTTGATAATCTTTGAATAAATTTTTTATAAGTTGAAAGTTGATAAATTGAAAGTTGAATGATTCGTACCAGTTATTACTCCCAATGCCGTTTTGTGCTTACTTTTTCCTGTGCACGAGATGCAAATAAGTAAAGAAACAAAGAGAATAAACCAAAAAAAACAAAAAGATGAATCAGGCGTTAATGCAAACTTAATTACAAAATTACAACACCTGATGCAGATTATCTTTAGAACTTCCTGTGGTTAGGAAGACATTCCCTGCAGTATACCGGTCGTCCTTCTGTGGGTTTGAAAGGTACTTCGGTTTCAACACCGCAGTCGGAACAGGTTACTTTTGTCATTTCCCTTGGTCCGCTGTTACCGCGGAAACCTCCGGAATTTCCCCTGAAATTTCTGTCATTAAAAGCCATTTTCGTTTCACCTCCGCTTTAGCAGATAGTCAATAGTTAAAAACAAGATTGTATAGACCCTTAAATTAAAAAACAAAAATTGGTTTTTAATAACAGATTATACGTCTCTTTATTTTCAATGCATACACTACATGGTCAAATTATATAAAAGCATCTATGCAAAAGAAAGCACACTCTTTCAAATAAGAGAATGTTTATGGTCCTTGTGGAGCAGATAAGAGTGGAATAGACAAGAGCGCCTGGAATTCATATTCTGTCAAATATCGATGAAGTGAAACTAACCGCCCTGCAAAGTACCTTTTAAATCTACAAAAATCACGGTTTCGATTTTTCTTTAGATTTCAGCAGACTGCCGGCAGGGGAAATATTTTTAATTGAATTGAAATGAGTCAAAAATTTTAATTCAATATTTAGCGGTCCGGTTACGGAAAGTCACTAACACTTAAAGTAGAGAATTGTACAGGAAAAAATATTGGAGGAAATACTTCCAAAAAAATATTCCCTCACTTCACAGGCTATTATCCATGTGCTTGCTTTGTACTCAAAAAAGAGCACATCCTGAACCTGCAGTTTTTGATTCAATTCTCAAGATTGGACTAACTTAACATACAATAACGTTTACTGATGTTTTTTTAATATTTCCGGCAGCATCGATTGCTCTTGCACAAATCGTATTTTTCCCTTTTGAAAGCGTTATTGTAGAAGTCCATGAAGATATTCCGTATGCTGTATGCCATTTGCAGTCATTTACCTTGATTTCCACTCTGCTAAGGTCAATATTATCAGAAGCTATTCCACATACAGGTATGGTACGGGTCTTAAAGCGTTGTTTAGGAGCTGGAGAGCAGATGGAAATATCTGGTGGAACGATATCATTCGATGAGTTTAATGAGTATAAATGTGCCCCACCAAACTCTTCGCCTACGATGATGAAGTTTTGCCCATTCCCTTTTATATCGCCAGCTGGCGAGACTGCCCATCCAAAATATCCTTCTTCAGTCAAATTTAGAAAGGGAGAATTTGTAACACCTGAAGCTGAACCATAATAGATATAGGCAGTCCCATTGTCCAAACTATAAGGGCATCCGATTACGATATCATCAAAGCCATCAAAATTAAAATCCTTTATCCCGCAAAGTGATGCTCCAAACCTTACATTATACTGCGGATTGGGATTATCTATAACTACATCGGGAGAAGAAGAAAGGTTTGAACCGGAGCCAAAGAAAATATAGGCTTTTCCCTCCATCTTCCAGGCTCCATCCGCATACTGATGCCCAACCAGGAGGTCGTCAAAGCCGTCTCCGTTTAAATCCCCGGCTGACGCAACCGCACCACCATTGTAAACATCCCTGATAGGAGTGGGTATACTAATTTTTTGAGGAGAGGCGAGGCTTTTGTTAGGTGAACCCCTGTATACGTAAACATCAAAATCATTTGCTGAAGGCAGTTTAGCTACTGATATTGCTATGTCGCCAAAACCGTCAGCATTTAAATCTCCAGCTGATGAAACGTCAACGTGCCCTCCCGTGCCAGGATACGACACAAATGAAGGATTTTGATTATCTATTCCTGATTCAGATCCATAATAAATGTATAAATATGACGATTGATTTGATAAATCTGACAATATACTGCTTTCATCGCCTGCACCAATTAGCAGATCCGAAAATCCATCTCCGTTTATGTCACTATCCAGGGAGATTCCGTGACCGAATCCATATTCTGGATATCCGGCAGGAGGTGAAATTATTTTGTCAGGTGTGTCTTTTAATCCTTCTGAAGTTCCCTTATAAAGGTAAACTTCGTTAACCCCCCAATCCGTTGAGATAGCAAGATCATCAAATCCGTCATTGTTCGTATCGCCTGAAGAAACATAGAATCCAAAACCACCATTGCCATCCGGGAAGTTAAGAGTTTTATTAGCTGTTATTGGAAAACTGTCTTTGCCAGAATATACGTGAACTTCACCATTTTCAAATGGATTACCCACTATGACATCTGCTAATTCATCTCCATTGTAATCACCAGAACTTACTGACCAGCCAAACATCTCTCCTTCAATTGGCGGATTTAAGGATATTTTATCAACAGAAGCACCACATACTGTCACCCCAAATCCGAGCAATAAGCCCAGCAATAACACCAGCGATATCATGCCGGTAGTTATTCTGAGAATACACCTTTTATAAACACCAAAATTTCTCATTTCTCTCACCCAACATCTGGCTCAAAAGTACTGTTTTGAAAGCAAAATTTTCCCCTGAGTATGATATATTTCAATATCTTCAAAATTTAAATATTCAAAACTTAGATTACATTCGGCATTTAATTGCTGTAACTGATAAAACCTAAAAATCCTGAAGAGCCCCTGAAAAGTCAACCTTTTGACTAAGCTGATTAATGTCCAGAAATATCAGCAATCTTTGCCGGATGATTATAATACTTGCTAGATTATACATGAATGTCCATATATAAAATACTTAGGAGTTTTATATGATTTACTTCTGGCTGTACTGGTTCTGTAAAGAATCTTACTTTAAAGAAAGAAGTAAAAAGAAAAATCAATGAATTATGAAATTGTATCTCCCATAGAACTGTATTGATGAAGGAAAATTGGCTGGCCCTATAAAATACTCCCTATAGATCTGCAAAAGTTTACTGATTTTCGATTCATCCTGTATTAACAAAGGAGCCGTCACGCCGTTGCAATCAGATGCAGCGGTCTGCTAGGTGTATAAAGAGCGCTCAATATCTTATTGTTTAAATACCGTCTATTATTCCAGAATCATCGACTGATTTTATTTCCATCCTTTAGCTAGCTTCTCTAAAAGTTCATCGAGACGGTTATACGAATCATTGACACCTTCTTCCATGCCGGACTGGATATCACCATCCCGGTCCGCAACCGACTGGAAGACAGCTTGAGATGTCAGCTTGGTCCTGTTACCTGGTAACGCTTCGAATCTCGCAATTTCGAGAAGGACGTGCCCTTTTTCCGGGAGCCCTTCAAACTCAAATGTGCTAATAATTCTCTCGGGAGCTGCGACTTCATGATATACTCCATGAAATGCATACTCATTCCCGTCCTGATCTTTGTGAATATATCGCCACCTGCCGCCCTCCTCAGGTTCAAATATCTCAAGCTTCATTGTGAAGCCTCGGGGCCCAAGCCACTGTGTGTAAAGCTCCGGATCTGTGAATGCTTTGAACACGAGTTCTCGAGGTGCGTCAAACTCACGGATAATAACAATTTCCTGTTTGTCGGGTTCTGCTGTAATCTTTGTTTTATTATTTTTTGTCATATATCGACTTCCCTCCCTTTATATAAATCTTAAAAGCTAGCTGACAATATCTTTGCGATGAGCAATGGTTGGATATACCGTTCTCGGACTATCACATTTCTGCCTCCCACAGCCCCGGATACCGGCGAATGAACCCAATCTGGGTGACCTCGAGCATTGCAGCGTAATCCACGCTCGGTGCCTCATACCAGTATTTTGTCCCTGCTCGCCGTTCATAGCGTTGTGGCAGAACCTCCAGGATGCCTGCTGACACATCGAGCCACGCGGCAAGTGAGTCGGCAGCCTGATCCTCGCGCAGAGCGAGTCGGCGTAATGGCACAAGATTCGTGGCCGGAGTGAAACCCAGATCCAGATCGATGCAGTTCTCAAGATTGGAAACGGTCACACCATTAAGAGTCCACACGCCATCTCTTTCCCGCTGGATACTGAGTTCGACAGGCTGCGCGCCGATCCAGCCCTGCACATATCCCCGCTCTGTATACCACTTGAAATCGCACACGACCCGGTAAGCAAGGCTCGCGGGAACTCCGTTCTGGCAGAAAACGGACATACCGTCAAGAATCCAACTGGTATCGTTTTCCTCCAGACGACAGGCATCATGTCCTGGGGTATCGAGCCGCCGCCAGAGCATAAAGGCTACCGTCATTTCGTAGACTCCCCCATCCGCCCAATGCCTTCTGAGCCGCTGTTTGCGGTCGGCTGTAAAGAAATATTATGTTAAAATCTCACTAATGTTTTGAAGCCACCGTAAGCCATGCGCCTGTAGTCAAATATCTCAGGGACTGACTCCATCATTTCTTTAATCCTGGGATCGTTCATAATTGCCGCATTCACCCGGTCTCTTTGTTCTCTTGATTCAAAAACAATCCAGGAAAAAATTACGGTTTCGTCTTCAGAGGTGTCAGCCGCCTTTTTGAAAGAAACCATTTCTTCAATATCCAGATCATCCCCAACACATTCGTAGTACTCCAGGGCACCAAGCTCTTTCCAGATCTCACCTGATTTTTGAGCCATTTCTCTGTATTCGTTTACCCTGTCTTTAGCGATAGGAATTAAAAATCCGTCTACATATCTTTCCATGCCTTCCATACTTTTTCCCCTTTCTTTCTCTATTTCCTTCTCCAAGCTATAGCCTGACGACACATGTTACTGCCGTTTTCGCCATCCCTGCAAAAAGTACAGTACAACCGCTGGCTGGATTTGCTCTTCGTCTTTTCGATGGCTATGATCTTTTTTATTGTCATAATTTTATTTAAATCCTCAAGTAACTATTCAGCGTACTTAAAATCAGTATAGAGACACTGATTCAGAATTGTCAAAAACATGTAATTGACAATTAGCTCAAAACTGAAAAATACAATCGATAGTCATCGGCTAAGAATATGTGTTTCAAAACCTGCACATTAAATCTTAAAAAGATGGTTAATAATATTGCTTTACCCTGAATAATAATTGCGACAAATATATTGTTTCTGTGAGAGACGGCAGGACAAATCTATTTTAATGATAAAAATATGCCGAATTTCTAAAGAGCAAAGAAATCAAACCTGGCAGGGAGCCGGATATGGGCCCAGAAGGGTTTTAAAAGCAAAAATAGAAAACTTTCACGCCTCTTTTTAATATTATCTATATAAAAGGCATGACTTTCGACCCGCGCATAGTCCCGGGCAGCAGGTAAGCTTACCTTTTATCGGCTGTCAGGAATCGATCAGAGCAGAAAAATATTCTAAGTAAAGTGTTCTTACATAATTATACCACATTAGACCGTTCCAGGAACAGCCATAGGTTCATTTTTCAGTTAACTGATAAAAAAAGTTGGAACTAAGAAATTGATTAACTGAAAAATTGATCTGCTGAGCTTTAAACCTTCACCCCGTCGTCGGTTATCGTAATATCGCAGGTCCCTACAAAAATGGTATCATGCATATCCACACCGTTTACGGTTTTTCTGGGCACATCGTTTATTTCCACGGTGCGGTCAGTTATATGAATTTTCTTGCCTCCTACATAAAAAGTTCCGGTCACCTCTACGTACTGGTCTTCGGTAATTCTAGCATTAAAAATAACAGCACTGTCTTCTTTCCTTGTCAGCGTGAGACCGTTTCCTTTCTCGATTTCTCCCTGCACATCAAAGTTTTCGTTGATCTCTATAACTTCATTTCGATCGATTTTTGCTATGAGTTCTAAGTTTTCGTCCAGGATCTCGGTTGTCAAAATCAAGCCGTCATCGCAATTTTCCAGGGTGAATAAAAGCGTCCTGTCTCCGGAATTCCTATCAGGTTGATATGACAACCTGTATAATGGATCTGCGTACACGTTCGATCCCATAATCAGCATGTAATCATCGTGAGTCATTGGTTTTCCCCTGTGTATTTTTAATACTATATAAGAGTGTAATTATATAAAGTGGCTCTTTACAATTATAAAATATACTTCATAGTTATTCAAGCTGTTTTCCCTAATGATTCTAACTGCTCTTCATAATAATACAGCTTGTTTCTTTACAGTTATACGGCTTTCGAGAGCAATACAAAAAGCTCAGTTATTTTATACAACGTTGTTTCTATAAATTCTTTCCATGAAGAAAATTAGGGGTAAAGAAAAAGGAAAGATATTTCTAAATTGTGAAACTGATCTTATCTACAAAACATTCGTTGTCAATCCTCCAGATACTCGCAGGTTTTTGATTTCTCAAAGCTGTAAAGGATTCGGGGAAATTTAGACAGACCGTCGGCACGAAAAACAAATTTTAACGGAATTGAAAGTTAGAAATGAAATCGAAAAACTAAAAATGCAGTTCTTAATAAATGATAGTATCTCTACTGTATGTTTTTATGAATTCTGAACTAATCAGATCTTGCCTGTTCCATCACAGTTGATACAGTTATTGACTCCATCTCCAAGGCAGAATAAACATTCTTCCCATTCCATTTTACCCTCAACTTCTCTCCACTCCCCGCCTGTACCGTCACAGCTCAAGCACCTTTCCCTGCCCCTACCACCACAGTTACGGCATATATCGCTCATGATTATTATACCTCCAAACTTTTAGTCAGTATTGGTATCCGATAAAATGCACCTGCGCCTGATAAATCTAATATATTAAATACGTACTGTAATTTCTGCGTAAGCATTGAAAAACTGTGACTATTTTTATAATAGATACTCTATGTTAAAACGGTTTTGAAACAATGTTTCTAATAATAAATTTCGAGCCCAGGTGTCACGATAAGTAGATCGATTACTGCGCAAGAAACTATCATTCGAGGGATACTCTGGGGAAAGAAGCAAAAATTAAATTAATTTCAGAAAGGATTTCCAAAGAAATTAGCTACGACGCTCAATACCAGTAAACACTTATAAAGCTCAATTTTAAAATTGCATAAATTCAGGAATGGATAAACTATTCTAAATAAACTGTTCTCCAGCAATTTATACAATCGTTTCAAAGGCTGCACAGAATTCGATAGCTGCACAAAACTTTTCTCTTCCTCGATCCGGGTAGATGGTAGCCATACAGTCCGGCAGGTCAGGGAAATAATTGAATGGTTATGGTCGCGTTTTTTAGATTACGGTAAATAAATGGTACTTGTCCTCCACTGGATAAGAGTTCTGTTCATATGAAAGTTCGGGAGGGATACCAGAATTGCCGGCACTTTAAGATTCAGCTCAGCAGAACTGTGCCCAGTATCGATATGCTTTGACGTAACTTCCCCAGAGTACGAAATCATTCCATTCTTCAAAATCTACCTCTTTCGCCCCCAAATAGATTTTATTCTGAAAGGCTGGGAAGTCCATGTCATATTTTTGCTTCATTTCAGCTATCTTTCTATCGTAATAGTCGATTTTCTGTTCAGCCTTGTTATGCACAAACCCCTGTAAAACTTTTTGCTCATCTTTAGATAGACCGACTTTGGCCACACCATTTATAGATTCAGGGAATTTTCCAGGCACTTTTACGTACCGACCATATTCAACGCTGTCTCCCAATATTACCACCTATTATTATTCTGTCCCTTCCATTTTAAATTTATTTGTATACTTATCAACTTTTTAGACGAGGCTCTCTGGAGTTCAATAAAAATAAATTTAGAAATTCGGAGGTACCCCCTTATCTCCACCCAACGTAATAATATTTTAGCTACTGTTGTATATTAAATTTTTGGGTTAAAATTTTAGAGAGTATTTGGAGTACAAATTTAGAGAGTCTTTGGGGAAATTTACATGAAATTCATAGATCTAACGTGAAATCTGGCAGTCAGGTAACATCTGGCAGTCGGGTTAATTGCAAAAAATAATAATTGGGAGACATGCCGTGAATATAGCCGTATTACAGATTCCTATTATGAGATAATAAGTTGTGAGACAATTCTACAATAACGTGAAAAATAGTTTGATTTTTGAGAGAAAATATTGTAAAAACAGAAAATTGTTTTCTGGTTAAGGCGACTTTTAAAACTGGGAAGTTCTGTAAGAATTTTCACTGGCGTACAAAAAAATTCGAGATACCTGTTACCCACCTTTAATAGAGAGGTCAATATTGCCAGGATAAGCGAGGCTGTGAATTGAATCCTTCTTTCAGGTAAATCCGTGGAGAGCTTCTTGTTATTGACGACAAATCTCGCGACAGGGCTATTTGAATCTCCGGGATTTTAAGCTGAAATATATCCGGAAAGCTATAGCCATGCATGAAGATCAACGACTCTCGCAACCCGTTGTACAGGGGGGTCACCAGAACAGGGATTGAAACTTTTCTTTTCGATAAAAAAGAAGTGGGCGATAAGGATTTCTTCCTTCTGGAATATCGCCTGATTCGTGGGCAAGATTCACTAAAGTAATGATAAAAATCATGCGTTGATTTTTTGTACCCGCAACCCGGGTAAAAATCCGATTTTAAAGAGACAAAACTTATATTATTATGGCTTATTGCTGTTGTAGATGCTGTTGCAAATGTGATGAAATTAATAAAAACAAAAACTATTATATACATGAAATAAAACAGCATCAAAAGCGAAACCCTATGCATTAAGTTGAAAAACGAAATTATGTAACTTAATTTGTTAAAACCGATGTGATCCCTATGCCCAGAAAATACACCAACAGAACAACCCACTTTATTCTCCATGATGACGGTACATTCGACGTATATATAAATAAAAAATTCAAAGAGTGTGGACTCTATGAGGAAACCCCGGATACTGTACTATTAAACTATTTCAAACACTCTTCATTATTCCAGAAAGAAGAGGGGTGTTTAATTTCTGAGAATTGCAGAATCTGGCTAGAGGACAGAATAATTAATGTTCCCGGCGGTGTCCTCAACAATGGCGTGTTCATAGCTAACTGTGATGACGGGAGTACCATTCTGAAAGATTGAAGTCCAGGTAAGTAGAAAGAAATTAGTGGAGATTAACTGGATTCGGGAGAATCCATTTTTCGGAATTTTTTGTTGATTTGAAAAAATATATCTCTCTGTATTAAAAAATATGACTCATTCTATTATACAATTTATACAATAGGCTTTTTTATGTCACCTACTTATAAATTAATCAAAGGAATTCTTTTCTAATCAGGAGAATTAATTAAAATTCCATTAAACTATTACGAATTATTTTCGATATCAATCGGGTTTGAGAATAAGATCCGGTAAAATATTGATTGGAACAAATGGAAAGACTTATTTTATCTGTAGCTATCGTTATTCGAGAGCAAGACACACTAAGATAAAACTAAAAAACCAGACTAAAACCAGACTAAAACCAGAATTTAAACGGAAACGATGGTATCCAGGGAGCCGGTGAGGATATTGAAACGACATGGCCGGCCTGGAAAAGCTAACACACCAGATCCCACCTGCCGCCACACTGGCGGATATAACCCGGTTAGGGTGGTCGTGAGCTTAGTTTATTAAATTCCGGACCACGGCTAACTATAAAAACCGTTTGAGTAAAATCCTCTTTGAGCGATAAATATGACCGAGAAGATTACCTATCTTGATGGGCTGCGCGGTATAGCTGCGATTAATGTTATGATAATGCATTTCTTCATAGTATTAGTCCCGGCGATGATCTATAGTGACCGGATGCCATCGCACTTCGGAAACCTTGAACAGATTGTTTCGAGCACACCACTTGGATTAATTGGTGCCGGGAACTTTTCGGTCTGTATCTTCTTTGTTCTTAGTGGCTACGTATTAACCCAAAAATATTTTAAAACGAAAGACAGGAGCATAATTATAAGCGGTGCAGTGCGCCGATATATAAGATTGTTTGTTCCGGTATTAGCAGCTACAATATTATCGTTCTTACTGGCATCAACCGGAGTATTCCACTATTATACTGAAACTGTAATGATTTCCGGAAATAATAATTATGCCAGCTACTGGACCTTTACACCGGATCTTGTCGACGCGATTAAGCAGGCTACGTGGGGAACGTTTTTTGCAGGGGATGAGACCTACAATCCGGTTTTTTGGACAATGACAATAGAGTTTTATGGGTCGATGCTCGTTTTCGCAATGGCATTACTGTTCGGACCGCAACGTACCCGCTGGACATTCTACTTTGCGGCAGCAGTGCTTTTCTTCAACTCCTATTATCTGGCCTTTATAATAGGAATGGGGCTTGCTGATACGTTCAACAGTAAGAAGTCGGTGTTTAAGACAGGCAATAAAGTAATATTGTTTACCATACTGGTTTCGGGGTTGTTTCTTGGGTCCTACCCTGTAGGCACAGTGACAAACGATTCGTTATACGGATTTCTCAATAACGGTCTTTTCCAGACACCAAAGTTTGGCTATCATATTCTGGGTGCCGGCATGGTAATGTATGTCTTATTGAACAGCCGTTGGCTGCAAAATGTATTTTCTTCCCCGGTGCCGGTCTTTCTAGGAAAAATATCCTACTCCCTGTACCTGATACATTTCCTGGTAATAAGCAGTTTCACCTGCGCACTCTTCCTCGCCCTGCAACCGGTATTACCATATGGTGCAGCTGTTCTGGTTTCATGTGTCCTGTCTGTTTTATTTATAATACCGTTGAGCTATCTGTTTTACAAATATATTGACACAGCGGGTGTAAAACTATCAAAAAACTTTTATAACCGGTTGGTCAATCCTTCCAGACCCGGCGGTGCCGGATACATAAAGCAAAACTACCTGTCGAGCGTCATTTTCACAATATATAATAAACTGTTTAAATAACTTGTATAATTATTTAAATAATTTTTATTAAATTATTCAAAATAACTAAACACTGATTAGTTAATTAATTCAAATACTAAACCTCGTTTTTAAAAAGAGAAGAGTATATTGCCAGTACATTGCCAGTATTTACCGGTATATCACCAGTGCATTACCAGTATATCACCAGTACATTACCAGTAAACTTTAAAACTTTTTACTGTTCCCAATCCAGACCATCTAAGCATCGGTGGATACAGAGACTTAGTTGTTATAGCTTTTCCTTTCTTCAATGTGATAGCTTTATCAAAGCTTCCTTTCTGAGAGGGGGAACCTGTGCAGTCTATATACACAAGCCCCTTGTCTGTCGTCTTGAAGGCATTGCAGGCATGGCCTGAACCTCGTTTAAAGTTTATGGCTACCCATCCCGCTTTAATACCTGCTTTCTCTGCATTGTTATGGACGTCTTCGGCGAAGTCGCTACAGACATAAGTAGAGGTGTATTTCTTTCGATCTGTGGAATCTTTCTTGATAAATTCGACAAGCTGTGAATATGTAGGATTCTTAGCATTGTCGTAATTGACAAGAGAAATAAGTTTACCATCTCCGCCTACCATATAGGTCCGGCCTTCATGCGGATTTACGGTCGTCGTTGCTGCACTTACTGTCGTACTCATAAGAACGAGTACAAAAACCAGGGTTAAGATTGTTTGAAATTTCATACAGTATAAGATTGTAAGAAATAATATAAAGTATTATTCACTTATAACAGCTTATAAGCGTGTTTCGACTCATCAGCCCATTTTACTAAAGTTTTAAATCAACGCTCAATGCAAATTATTTTCTATTCTCAAGCCAGATCTATTTCTCCAGTAGAGAAGTAAAGTATTTATTGGGGAAGAACTCTAATAATTTTTTACTTCAGTTGTACTTATGTTTAATTTGTTCTATTTTTGGGGTAGGGTTGATGGCAGGAAAACTATCTGACGAATTTTCACTCTTCATTGAAGATACCTGTGCGTATATTCCCTATGCCGTAATCGGAATTTTTATTCTGCTTACTGCAACCTTTACTTCGGTTTACCTCTTGAAAATAGATAGCGAAATCGCTGAGACCATTTACACGACCGAGAATACTGATCCCAGGCAGAGTGCCATTAACCTTGCCTCATTCGACCTTGCTCGTTGCCTGAATTATGCAGGAATGGAAGCCCTAGAATGGCAGGGAGAACACCCTGTAATCCTGCCTGAAGGCAGTGCGGTTGACAGGTTTTCTGAAGACGGTTTTATGGTAATCCCGAAAAACCAGAATCTGGAGAAAGAGGACACTCTCCAGATTACTATAAACCTGCCTTCGGATATCTGGGGTAAAATCGAAGCCCTCTGGAAAAACCGTGATATCAAGCTTATAGTCAATGACTCTTCAGGCCGCGAAATC
>NZ_JBNAKP010000054.1:0-10961 GCF_049706645.1 Methanosarcina sp.
AAAACCAGGTTTTTCCTAAATTAATGAAAGTTTCAGAATTATTTTCCATGAGGAAACCCTATTGATAGTTCAAAATTCGAGATTTAGAGATCCAATTTTGAGTTTTGGGATGAGCTCATCATCTAATTTTTTTGTATCCACCATGATATCTTCAATAATTGGATCCTTCGTATCATATCTTCTAAGTTTAAGGCCGCTATATGCTGGATTATTTATTACATGTTTAAAAGTAGATTTCCCATTTTTGTCAGATAAGGCTAAACGATATATTTTCGCATCTGGATACCTGGTTTGGAGGTCTTCAAACAGCTCTGGTATTGGTTCGAAAGCATAGTGTATGCCCTTTGGTGAGATACGCTGCATTTGCGATAAAAGCGTACCTGCATGAGCACCAATATCAATGCAGTTTGAATTTTTGCTCAATACTTTTTCCATAACCATTACTGTTTCTTGATCATATTTGTCATTTATATCCATCTTTTTAACCTCAAAATACAAGGGTTATAAAATTTATCCATTTTTGGGATATTTAATAAGACATTAATTTCAGATTTATAAATATCTAATATTATGTAAAAACATTATTATATATAATAAGAAAGGTGAATTGTGGAGGAAGATAAGACTTTAGGTGCAAAGACTATAAAATCAAAAGTTATATGTTCATTATATTTTACTTCTATATTTATTATTTTTGCAACAGAACCCGTTTTTTCTTTGTAGGGCAACTTTTTAAAAAAGAGGCGCTGTTGATCTGTTGCAGTAGTGCATACTTTAAAATTATCTTTATATTTATTTATGAAATTAGAAAGTTAATTTAAGATTTTATAAATCTAAAAAGTGATACTGCGAGAATTTTTCAGTAGCGTTGTGTTTTTTCGAGTTACCTATAACCAAAAAACACAGTTCGAGGGGTGGGATTCGAATCCACGAATACCTTCTTAAACGGATCTTAAGTCCAACATCTAATATGAACGAAAGGAATTCACTTTAACTAATGAAGAGGCAACGGCTTTATTAAATGAGCCTCGCCTGGATTCTGGTGGTTTGGCAATCTGCAGGTAAAAGTATTGCCTGATGGGACTATAGAAGGATCAAGTACTGCTGACATAAAGAGGCTTAAAATCGATCTATATTCAGATATTGCAGACAATGCCCCTATTCCACTGCCAGACAGATTCAATATATAGTAAAGGACGGGTCAGTATTACAAATATCAATTAACGGAGATCTGGAAACATTCATTCATGGAGCCGTCCCACCTCCAGATAAATACATCAAAGAGAAAAACGTAAGTGTAATGGAAGAATATTTCTCACGTATCTATACAGTTGTCCCGGGACTTGAAATAATCAGGTGACATCAAATTCAGATAGTGAATTTGTTTTTGATGGAATAATTCTACAGAAAGTATCCTTAACTGAAAAATAAGGTCTGAGGTTTTGCAAGTGAAATATTTGATGATCAATGGAAAAAGAGAAGAAATCCCTCCTTTTCCACATCATAAGGCTTACATCTACAGGAGTAAGCAATTCTTTTTTGCTAAAGGAATGTCAACTCGTTTAACAATGGGCAATTTCATTGCTTTGAAAGAGCAGTACAATGGATTTAAAAATAAATGTTCTATTCCAAGGGTCCTTCTGGTAGACCCGACCAGTAACTGTAATTTGAAGTGTAAAGGGTGCTGGTCTAAGGATTATGAGAGTGGCCATAATATTTCATATGAAAAGTTAGATGATATATTAAATCAGGCTGAAGAACTGGGAATCATGGATTGTCTGATGTCCGGTGGTGAACCTTTACTCAGGAAAGACGATATTCTGAAACTATGCAAAAAGCATAACAAAATGACATTTGGGGCATTTACCAATGCCACTTTGATCGATGAAGAGTTTGCCGATGAAATGGCTAAACTGGGCAATTTGAATGTCTTTGTTAGTATTGAAGGGACAAAGGAAGAAACAGATTTCAGAAGAGGGGCGGGTGTTTACGATAAAGCGATCAGGGCTATGGATATTTTAAAATCCAGAGGCATTGCATTTGCTTTTTCATCTTGCTACCATTCAAAGAACTATAAGACCATAGCCAGCGATGAATTTCTTGATTACATGCGCCAGAAAGGTGCCTGGTTTGGCTGGTTATTCCAGTTTATGCCAGTAGGAAGCAGTGCGGATACTTCTTTAGTATGTACTGCCGAGCAAAGAGCATACGTACATGAAAGAATCAGGGATTACTGCATAAAACACAATTATGTGGTCATAGATTTCTGGAACAATGGACATCTGTCTTTCGGGTGCATTGGTGCAGGTGTTGGTTTTGCTCATATCAATGCTAAGGGTGACGTTGAACCATGTGCATTTTGCCACTATTCCGATTCAAACATATATGAAGTGTCGCTTGTTGAAGCTCTCAGGTCTAAATTCTTCACGACTTTCAGAAATGCCCAGCCATTTTCGAAAAACCCATTAAGACCCTGCCCGTTGATAGATAATCCGCAAGCAATCATTGATGTAGTTAATGCAGCCGGGGCAAAGTCAACCCATCTGGCCAATCCGGAATCGGCTGAAGCTCTTGCGATGAAAAGTTTTGAGAGAGCAAAAGAGTGGGAAAAAGTATCAGAAGAACTATTCAGAAAAATGCCGAAGCATGTCCATAAAAACTTCTCTAAGTATTTGAAGTACTGTGCTTTTAAGAAAAGATTGATAGGAATAACCAATGGAAGAAGAAAAAAGATTTGATGCCGAAGTTTACCAAACAGGCAGTTCTATTGCCTGGAACATACTGGCTCATGGTTTTAGAGGTAATGCAAAAACCTGGAAAAAACAAATCGATTTCTTTTCAAAATACTATAACTTGCTTGTTCTGGAAATGCACAGGAGAAAAGATAATGAAGATCTGCACCTGGATAAAGTCTGTAAGTTTATAGATAATACATTAAACCACTACAAAATAAAAAGCTTGCTTCCTGGCTTATTTCCTTTAGTTCATTAATATGCTTACGATTTGCTGTACTATATCCCGAAAAGTAAATTCATTAATAATGGGCTGGGGAATTGTTAAGTTCAATTTGAAAACAGGGTTTCTGCTTTTCTTAGCAATAACTTTCAAAAGATTATGGGTTCAGGAGGTAAGATAAACACCATGCTCAATTATGGCTATTCGTTGCTTGAATCTGAATGCCTGAGAGCCATTAATTCGGTGGGTCTGGATGCTCACGTAGGTTTTTTGCATGAAATGACACCAAGCAAGAACAGCTTAGCTTATGATCTCTAGGAGCCTTTCAGGCTCCTTGTGGATCTGGCTGTAATCAGTCTGGTTGAAAGTGGAGCTATGGGAAGTAAAGACTTTATCAGGACTGAGAATTACAATCTGAAATTAAAGCCTACAGTAGCAAGATTGTTAATGAGTTTTCCAATATGCTGAACAAAAAAGTAAGTTACCAGGGAAAAGAAAGCATTTGGAGCTATGTTATCTTTTTGAAGGTAAGAGAATTAGCCCATTATCTCACAAGCAAAAAGGAAAAACTGGATTTTGTTAAACCTGAATATGAAATTGAGAGAATTGATTCTTACGACATAAGGCAAAAGATTCTCAGTATATCTTATGTTGATTGGAAGAAACTAGGGTTTTCTAAAGGAACTTTACATTATATGAAGCAGAATGCCAAATCAGATAAACCATTTACTCTTAACAGCCATGTTTTAGAAAGGGTTAAGGCTTGGGAAAACTTGGTTTCTGGGGGTTAGGTTTTAAGAGTTGAGAGGCATGTTTTAAGATTAAGGGGATAAAAAAACCTAAATGCTTCTTAAAAAACTCTTTTTTAACTTTTTATGATTTTTTAACTTGATTTTAAACTTTTTTACTCGTTTTTAAAACTGCTCTTTTTGCAAAAAGTTTTTTAAAAAAATTCCCCAAAGTTTGAACAAATATTTCACAAAATTCCTATAAATTAAAAAAATCGTTTTTTACAAACGAAGTAAAACATTAAGGAAATTAATAATCTCCGTATTTTTGAGTTACACAACAACTAAGGAATAAAGAAGATACAATTTCATGATTTTTGTTCTCGGTATTGTCTTCAGCAATGGCTATGAAGTCATTCCCAAAGTGAATATTTGAAATTATATTTTTACCATTCCTAAGTTACACAACAACCAAAGAAGCTGGGGTATTTTTAAAGATATTTACATTGCATGAAGCAAAATCTAAAAGTGATAAGCTTTTACTCTTAATGATCATTTTGATGTGGATTAAGGTTTGGAAAAAAATTGTTTCAGGGCTAAGATTTAATGGATAGCTACTTTTTAGGTGAGGATTAAAAGGATAAAGGTCGATAAGATTTCAAGAAACAATCTTTTGGAAACTTTCTTCATCCCATAAACCTTTGAAATCGGGATCATTTTTTGCTTTCTCTTTGTATGATCCTTCAATATTTATAGCACGATTTAAATTGTTAAGACTTTCTTCTTTTTTACCCATTAGTAAATAAAAACAAGCCAAATTATATAAAGTGTCTTCATTTTCAGGCTCTATTTTTAATGAGTTAGAAAAAGCTTCAGAAGATTCATTAAATAATCCCATTTTGGAAAGAATTACTCCTTTAAGACTCCATATATAAGCAATATCTGATTTCAAGCTCAATGCTTTTTCAACATTATTTAAAGCCTCATCTTTACGATTTAATTTTAGGAAAACGGCAGCTTTGTTACATAATACTTTCAAGAATTCAGGATTTAATTCTAGTGCTCTATCATAAGCATTGATTGCATCTTCATTTCTATTAAGTTCAACAAAAATATTACCTTTTGTGAACCACATATCAGCATCATTTGCGTTTATTTCAAGTGCTTTATCAATAACATTCAAGGCTTCAGAATATCTTTTTTCATGAAAAAGGATAATGCTTATAAATTCTAAAATTGGAGCAGACGGTTTTAAAGATAATGATTTTTCGATTGCTTTAAATGCCTCACTCTTTCTACCAAAATGATAAAGAGCTCCTGCCTTAAGACCCCAAATGTCAGCGTATTCTGGATCTATATCGAGTATTTTATTAATCAATTCCAGCTCTTCGCTACGCCTGTCAAGGAGATTAAGGCAAGCAGCCTTTTTTGCCAGTTTGTCTACATCATTAGGAGTATAATACAATATTTGATCAATAGTTTTGAGAGTTTCTTCTGTCAAACCTAGTTTGCTAAGAACTGCGTATTTGTCATTCAATAAATCAAGCAAGTCTGTATTTATTTTTAGTCCATCGTTGTAGACGTCTAATGCTTCTTCAAATCTTTTTGATTTTTCATATATGATGCCTTTATTATGCCAAGCAGCCACATTTTTTGGATTTATTTCTAGTTCTTTATTATAAGCTTCTAAAGCCTCCTCTTTCCTTCCAAGTTTAGAGAGCACGCAAGCCTTCTGATAATAAATATTTTCTAAATTGGGATTGATTGAGATTGCGATTTCTAAGGCTTCAAGTGCTTCGCTGTTCAAGTTAAGCTTACTACAAATTCCACCTTTTAAATACCATCCATATGCAAAGTCAGATTTCAATTTCAATAAACTATTGATGGTTTCAAGTGCTTCTTCATCTCTGTTTTGTTGATATAATACTGAAGCCTTATTAGACAATGAATCTTGTAATGTTGAATTTAATTGTAATGCCTTGTTATAAGAATCCAAAGCCTCATTATCCATACCTAATTTAAGGAGTATATTTCCCTTTGTATTGTGTGCATGCGTATAATTAGTTTTTAAATTAATTACTTTGTTAATAACTTCCAAGGCTTCATCATTCTTTCCAAGCTCATGAAGAGTCAGACATTTTTGATACCATAATTTATAGTCAAAAGGGTTAAATTCTAAAGATTTTTCAATTTCTTTAAGAGAGTCAATTTCCTGATTGAGTTCAAAAAGAATCTGTGATTTTCTAGACAAGTTATTAGCAATCTCTGATTTTAATCCTGAAGCTATATCAATAGATTCTAATGCTTCTTCATCTCGACCCAAATTTGAAAGGATAAGACTTTTAAGTCTAAATGATTTAGCTGAGTTAGGGTTTATTTCAATTGATCTCTCGACAGCTCCAAGTGCCTCAATATATCTTTTAAGTTTAAAAAGAACCTTTGCTTGTAAAAACCAAACTTGAAATTCATCGGTTTTTATTTTTAATATTTCATTAGCAGTATCAAGAAATTCGTCGTCATTACTAAGTTTGGAAAGAAGAAGTACTTTTAAATATAATGCACCGACGTCTGAAGGTTTTAATTCCAATACTTTATTAACTGCTGTAAGAGAATCGTTAATATTACCCAATTCTTTAAGAGTTATAGACATAAGATGCCATGCGTTAGCATATGTAGGATCAATTTCAAGAGCTTTATTAAAACAAACAAGAGCCTCATTATATTTTTCTAGCTCAATAAAAATAGATCCTCTTTTATACCAATTTAGAGCACTTATTGGATTAATCTTTAAAGCCTCTTCATAAGATTTCAACGCCTCGTCTTTAAAATTAAGCTTATAATAAATAAAAGCTTTAATAGACCACCCTTTTTCACCAAATAGATTCAACTCCAAGACTCTTTCAATTGACTTGAGTGCCTGTTCATAGTAACCGAGTTTAAGTAAATTATTTGCTTTCAAAAGCCATAGCTTACTATCTCCAGGATTCAACATTATTGATTCGTTAATTATTTTAAGTGCTTCTTCATTTTTATTCAGATTGTTAAGAAATACACATTTGATGTAGTAATCTTTATCATTATAGTCAGGTTCTATTAACAAAGGTTCAGTAATTGAAGCTAATGATTCATTCTGTATTTTAGGTTTCAAATACCTACTAAATTCACTAGAATCTTCATCTATAGCATCCTCTTTCAATTCAATTGTTTTCTCCATCGCTTTCAAAGCATCATCGTTTTGTTTTAGAGAAACGAGAATGTTGCTTTTAAGATTCCAATATATTGGATTATTTGGGGTTTTTTTAATTAAGGTTTCAGTAGCTTCAAGTGCCTCATCGAAACGTCCAATAGTGTAAAGAATGACTGCTTTAAGATAACAATATCTTATGTCAAATTCTAGCTCTAAAGCTCTTTGAATTGATTGAAGTGCTTCATTATATTGATCAAGATGAAAATAATTAAGGGATTTGCCATAAAATGCATAAGCATAGTCGGGATTTAGTTCTAAGGCTTTTTCACTAGATAATAATGCTTCTTTGAATTTGCCAAGAAAAATAAGGATAGCACTTTTAACTAACCATGTTTTGGCTATATTTGATTTTATACTCAGTGCCTTAGAAACAGCCTGAAAAGCAGCATCATATCTTTTTAACTTCAGAAGAATAATACTCTTGAAATCCCAAGCTTCAAAACTATCACTTTTTAGTTCCAATGCTCTTTCAATTGAGTCAAGTGCTTCCTTTTCTCTTCGGAGACTAAAAAGAATATTGCTTTTTAAATACCATCCGTTTATTTCTTGAGGCTTTATATCTAATATTTTATTAATCGCTTCTAATTCCTTGGTTATTTGGCCAGTTTCATTATATATAATCGCTGTAAGATGCCAGGCTTCTTCATAATCAGGATTTCGTTTAATTACTTCACTAATTGCATAAAGTGCTTCTTTATAATTCAAAATATAATAATATACCCTTCCTTTTTTATACCAAGCTAATATGTTGTCCTTATCAATACCTATAACTTTATCATAAGAATCTATAGATTCTTTGTATTCCTTTAAGTTGGCTAAAGCATTGCCTTTATTATACCACGCAAGGTCATTTTTTGGATTAATTTCAATAGCCTTTTCACATAATTTTAAGGCTTCTTCATGTTTACCAAGGTCACCAAATGCGCTACCTTTGCATGTCCAAGCAATATCAAACTCGGGAAATATTTCTATTGCCTTATCAAAAGAACTTATTGCTTCATCAAATTTTTTAAGTTTAGAGGCCAGCATATGCCCCCTATTAAACCACACAATTGGATCATTAGAATTTATTTCAATTCCTTTGTCTAAAGCCTCCACTGCTTGCTCAAACATACCCATATCTGATAGAACCTCACCCTTAAAGAAATGGACTTCATAGCAGTCTGGTTTTGATTTCAGAATATCCTCACAAATCTCTAGTGACTTTACGTAATTTCCTATTAAATGGTGTAAATGTGCACGATCGAAAAGATCTAAATTTCTTTTCGAGCCGAAATTTTTAATTGTCCACAAATCTGCATCTAAACTACTAGAGGTATCTTGTTTATCAGAATATTGGCACTTATCACATGAGGAAGATATAATTTCAGAGGAACTAGTAACAGTATTACTCATTGTCAAATTACTATAAGGAATGAAGAATTCACATACTTGAGTTTCTGACTCTTGGCTTTTTTCTTTAGAGTCAATCTTCCTTAGTAAATAAATTATTTCATTAAGAGATTTCTCATTCTCTTTATGGTATTGCCTGTTTAACATCCGATTTATCTTGATTTCTTCCAGCATCTTGTCTTGATACTTGGCAAGCCTGTGCAATGAAATCTTAAAGTAGATTTTAACTTTGGAATCAAGTGCTAAAAGATCCTGTTCTTCGTTAATAATCATATCAAGAGATTCCAGACAACATTCAACAAGAATGAAGAAGAGCTTTGGAGCTACAGTAGATATTTTTTCTCTTTGGGTAAAATAAAATGCAAGTTGTTCACAAAAATCTTCTTTAACTTTTTCCAGATTGTCTATGTTTTCGTAATCAGATAAACCAAAAGAGTATATTCTATTTACAATCTCCAATAATTCCCTAGATTTAAGAAACTCATAATATTCTTCCGGTTTGATAATGGGAGGAAGATCCTGAAAAGCTCCTTCAATGAGCAAAGTGAAATTAGCCTCGTTTTTCGCTAGACGTTCGTTAATATCCTCTTTCCTGAATGTCAGGTCTCCTACTTTATCACAGGTGTTAAGTATTAAAGAATATAGTCCATTAGTTAATAAGCCTAAGAGGACTGATACTGTGTAAGGATCCATAGGTAAGCCTTAGAACAATGAATAGGAAATAAGATAAATCGAAAAACTTGAGATTTGATACTTGTTGTTGCTGTTATGTTCTCATCTCTATTAAACTTTTATAAATAATCTAAAGTGGAAATTTTGATGAAATTATATTGACATATGAGGAAAAATTAATATGTATGCTCGATTTATTCTCAAATTATGAATGTACAAAAATTCGGCTTTTTATTAGATATTTTATAAATAAAAAAAATTAGTTTTTGCTGAGGCAACTTCTAAAAAGAGATAACTTTTTTGGTCAAGGCAACTTCGTAAAGAGATGTAACTTATTTTTCGACTAATTAACTTTGTAAAATCTGGTTGTACATTAACTTTGCATTAGCGTACAAAAAATACAACCTATTTTTTGACTAAATTATAAAAATAAAAGGTAACTATTCAGGGTATAGTTAGCGGCGCTCCTTTGAGCGCCGCAAGAATACCCTCTATAACAGGCAAACTATTCTTTCTGATTGTAGAAATGTATGCTCTAATTCTGCAGAAAGCTTCCGCTCCTTGTGTTGTTCTGAAAGTTCCTGATATTTTCTGCTGTAGTTTCATCATTCTGATGTCTCTTTCTGCCTGATTATTCTCAAATGGAACTCTTAAATCCTTCAGGAATCTCAGAATTTTTTCTTTGTATTCTATAAACCTATCCAGTAGATTCCTGGCCTTGGTTTTTGGATTCTTACCACGTTTTCCTTGTTTTTCGGGGTTTAGAGAAGGTGGGTTTTCTTCAATTCCTTTCCTGATGATAGCATCGAACCTTTTTTCCAATGTTTTAATTAGCTCAAAATCCAGATCTTTGACTTGCTCTTTGCACTCATCAGTATATTTTTTCATCTCAGTGAGTAGTTCATTCATCTCTTTAGCCCATTGCTGTTTATAATTCTCTTCAATTCCAGTAAGTTCTCTCTGGAGATGAACGTTACAAAGAGCATGATTACATTCATAACTGTTATAGGGTTTCCATCCATCATGAACTGCTATTCCTTTAAACTCTGGAAGGATTCCCATAGCATCCATTGCTTCTGATCCTCTTTTACGATGAGCAAAATAACAGGTGTATTTGTCATTAGAAGCTACATGAAGCCAATGTCTTTTTCCCTCAACTTTCATCCCAGTTTCATCACAATGGATAACAGGAGAAGTTATTAACTTCTCCTTACTCATGTTTTCAAATTCCTCTAAATTCTGGAAACATTCTTTTTCTGCTCTGATTATGGTAGCAGAACAGATTTTTATCCCCATAATGTCATCAAAAAACTCGGAAATCCTTTCATAAGGTATAAACTGATAGTTTTTACAGTAAATTGCTGAGGCTAAAATATTGGGACCATATTGAACTGGATATTTTACTGATTCTGGAAAAACAGCTTTATTTAACTTTCCACAACAAGGACAGGTCTTAATCTGACTTTGATGTTCTGTAACTGTGAGACTCACAGGAGGAATATCAAAAACCTGTCTTTTCTCATATGCTTTAACTTCAACATCCTCAAGAGTATGTCCACATTCTTTGCAACAGGTCAAAGAATGTTCAATTAGCTACTCAGGATCATTAACCATATCAAGAGTAGTGCCTGGATGACCTTCTTGACCTCCAGGTTTCTTGCCGGTCTTTTTACGGCGACTCTTGGGATTGGGTTTTTCGTTGATAAAAAAGTCAGTAGAAGGAGGTTTACTGCTGTTTCTACTATTTTGATTTAACCGAGATTCTAAGGCTATCAATCTCTGGGTGAGCTCTTTAATTTGAGATTCAAGGCTCTCAATGTAAGCTACAATAACTTCAGGATTTGAAGCACACAGAGCAAGAATCTCTTCACGTTTCATAAAAGAAAAAAATAATTCATTTTATATCCAATTTTTCCTCGGAACGAGGAAAAATTGTGGAGCCCTAACAAGGCTACCTGAATAGTTAC
>NZ_JBNAKP010000055.1:0-6514 GCF_049706645.1 Methanosarcina sp.
TAGGACTTACGCGGTTGAGGAATGAAATCAAGTACATGTGGCCCCATCATAATTCTTGAGATTTAGACAGTTAAGTTTTACTGTTGCTGTTTTTCAGTTCAACCGCGTAGGTCCTAATAATTTACTTTTATTATAATTTACTTTTATATCATTCATATCATTCCATGAAATCTTTGAAGTTTTACGGGATCCATAGAGCCTTATCTCTTCCTCCACGGAAACTACATGATGGAAGGCAATGTGCAGATATGTGAAAGTTAAATTTCAGATCGAATATAATTCTAGAAATATAAGCCTAAAGCACTTCTTGGTATTAATTTTCATCTTTGTTGCTTTTAAGAACAAAACAAGTTTTAAGAGAGCTTAATGCAAATCTCTAATACCTCTGACGTATTAATATATTTATGAAACCCCCACAACTGATTGCCACAATCTTCTGCCTGACGCTAGTACTCATTGCAGCCGGATGTACAGGTCCAGAAGAAACACCTCTTGAAACAGCTTCGGAACAAACGGCTCCTACAATAAATGCTCAAGATACCGTCACTCTATCAGGCCAGAACCTTACCGTGCATTTCCTGGATGTTGATCAGGGGGACTCAATCCTCCTGGAGATTGATGGAAAATCCATGTTAGTTGACTCAGGAGAAAGTGACCAGGGAAAAGTTGTCACAGCTTACTTGCAGGACCAGGGAATTTCAACACTGAGTTACGTAGTTGCAACCCATCCACATTCTGATCATATCGGCGGGATGAAAGATATTCTTAACAACTTCCAAGTTGAACGTTTTGTTGATAGTGGATATCCCCATACCTCAAAAACCTATGAGAATATGCTAACCACTATTGATACAAAGAATATTCCTTTTGAGGTAGTTCGGGCTGGTCAGACAATTGATTTTGACCCTGCTGTTGATATCGAAGTGCTGAATCCGGCAAGCACATACTCCGACGAGCTGAATGAAAACTCCGTGGTTTTCAAAGTAACGTATGGCGACACTTCATTTTTGCTCATGGGAGATGCAGGTCTGGAATCAGAAGAAAACATAATGGAAGCCGGATACGATGTAGATTCCGATATCCTTAAGGTCGGACATCATGCAAGCACATCCGGCAGCGGAGAAGCTTTTATTTCAGCTGTAAGCCCTGAAGTAAGTATAATCGAAGTTGGAGCAGGAAACGACTATGGGCATCCTCATGCTGAGGTTCTTGAGAGATTAGAGAAAGCTTCAACGGTATATAGAACGGATCTGGATGGCACAATCACAGTTACAACAGATGGATCAATTTATACTGTAACAACTGAAAAAACCGGGACAATCTCCAGTAGAAGCGGAGCTTACACTTCTACAGATTCAACAACTGAAGAACAATCCGAAGAATATGTGGATCCAAGCTCTACCGAATCAACTGTGTATGTGAGCGACCTGAATCTTCAAGATGAATGGGTTCAGATATCAAACAAAGGATCTTCTCCAGTTTCCTTGAACGGCTGGAAAATTGAAGATGAAGGCAATAAACATACCTATACATTTCAGTCTTACACCCTGAATACAGGAACCACCGTAACTGTATTTACCGGAAAGGGCACAAACTCAGCCACTGAGCTTTACTGGCAACTAGACGACCCTATATGGAACAACGATGGTGACACAGCATATCTCTACGATGATAGTGGAAAGCTGATCTCAGAACTGGAGAGCTGAAGATGGAAAATTTCAAAGTTACATTAGACAGGATCGAAGAGGGCATTGCAGTGCTGCTTACAAGGGATGACGAGTCAATAAAAATAAATATCCCTCTTTTTTTGTTGCCTCCTGAAAGTAGGGAAGGAGACATTCTGAATATTACTATTGCCAGAGACGTGCAGGAGACTGAGGATGCGAAGGAAAGAGTATCGAATTTGCTTGAGAAACTTAAGAATAAGAATCAAGGATGATTAAAGGCAGGAATAGAAGAAACAGGACTGTTTCTGCTTCTTACTTTAAGTAACAATTTCATTTATTTTCCCCATCCTTTTTTTCCATCCCTTTCTTTCCAGTGAGCTCATCCCAAAACCAATTTTGTTTCTCATTTCAGTAAGAACCTCAAGGAGATTCTCGTAATTTGAAACCCAACTGGTATTAAAATTTGAAATTCAGAGACTCAGTTTTGAGTTTCGAGCTAGGCTCTAAAATATACCCTCTAAGAATATAAGTGTAAAAGCGTCCATTATAGGTATTATCTTTTTATAGTTTCCACAGTCTTTGAATGAATCTGAAAAGAGTCGTTAATATTTGAGATTACTTGGTTACAAATAGAAACCCACTAATATAATAACAACTATTCAAATAATATATAGGAATGTATATTTTAATAATACCCCTTATATAATATTTAAAAGTTTAAAATTATTTCTTAAAGTTCCATTAATGCCGATATTAGACCAATAAAACATATGGAAACCTAATATCTCTTTCCTTTGACTATTGGTTAGACGAAGGCATTAAAAAAGTTTTCTTGTGGGTGTTTTTTGTGTGGAAATTAAAAAATAGATTTATAGCTCTGATTGTTACCTTCTTCGTAGTGGTGGCAGGTTTTGGCATAGGTTCTGCAGTTGCATTTGGTCCAAGCGACGATAATTCTGTCAGTGAGAATTTTACCAGTGACGATACAATTGTAGAAGATACATCCGTAGAAGATACAACTGCAGACGATATCAGTGATCAGACAAGTGAGGATGAAGAAGTAATTGATGAAGAGGAAGAAGAAGTAACTGAAGAAGAAGAAGAAGTATGCACTCCTGAAGAAACTGAAGAAGAAGTATGTACTCCTGAAGTAACTGAAGAAGTATGTACTCCTGAAGTAACTGAAGAAGAAAAAGTATGTACTCCTGAAGTAACTGAAGAAGAAGTAACTGAAGAAGAAGTAACTGAAGAAGAAGTAACTGAAGAAGAAGTAACTGAAGAAGAAGTAACTGAAGAAGAAGAAGAAGTATGTACTCCTGAAGAAACTGAAGAAGAAAAAGTATGTACTCCTGAAGTAACTGAAGGAGAAGAATGTACTCCTGAAGTAATTGATGAAGAAGAAACTTCAGCAGAAGATATCTGTGAAGACACCGAAGAAGTAAGTGAAGATGAAGAAGCTACTGAAGAAGAAGTAGTATGCCAAGCTCCAACAGAAGAAGCTACTGAAGAAAAAGTAGTATGCCAAGCTCCAGCAGAAGAAACTACTGAAGAAGAAGAAGTATGCGAAACTCCAGCAGAAGATATTAATTGTGTAGAGACAAGCCCGCAAGTTGTTGATCCATGTGTAAAGGTAAATAATTCAGCCGGAAAAGCGAATATACCAACTGTGGATGACCCAAAAGAGAATGTACTGGGAAACATTATTGAACGTGTTCTCGCTGGGTTAAATGGAGATGATTCTTCCGAAGAAACTCTGGAACAGACAACTGTTCAAAATTCTAGTGCGCCAGCAGGCCAGAATCTGACTGTACACTTCTTGGATGTTGGACAGGGTGACTCTATCCTGATAGAATGTAACAATAGTACCATGCTAATAGATGCAGGAGAGAGTGATCACGGAGAAATTATTTCCGATTACCTGCAAGGCCAGGGAATTTCCACGCTGGACTATGTAGTTGCAACCCATCCACACTCTGACCACATCGGCGGTATGAACGATGTTCTTAATAACTTCCAGGTTGAGCATTTCACTGACAGTGGATATCCTCACACAATCCAAGCGTATGAGAATATGTTGACCAGTATTGACCAGAAAGACATCCCCTTTGAGGTAGCTCAGGCAGGTCAGACAATCGACTTTGACCCTGCTGTTGATATTGAGGTTTTAAACCCTGGAACTACATATTCAGACGATCTGAACGAAAATTCTGTAGTTCTCAAAATAGATTACGGGAATACTTCTTTCTTGCTTATGGGCGATGCAGGTCTTGAAACTGAAGAAAAAATAATGGAAGCCGGATACGATGTAGATTCCGATATCCTTAAGGTCGGACATCATGCAAGCACATCCGGCAGCGGAGAAGCTTTTATTTCAACTGTAAGTCCTGAAGTAAGTATTGTCGAAGTTGGAGCAGGAAACGATTACGGACATCCCGATGCTGAAATTCTTGAGAGATTACAGAAGGCTTCTAAGGTATACAGAACTGATCTGGATGGCACAATTATAGTTACAACAGATGGATCTACTTATACCATAACTACTCAAAAATCTAATACCCCATATGTAAGTCCTAATCCAACATCGACAGAAACAAATGAAGTAATACCGACAGAGACATCAACATCTGAACCGGTAAAGACACAAGCTACAACATCAGATACAACTGACACGAGCGGTGCATCTAACTATGAAAATTCAAAGTTCACGTCTACAACGACATCGAACACAATCAACGCAAACAGCGGATCAATAATTGGAAACTCGAATACTAATGTATACCATAACGCAGGATGCCGTTATGTTCCAACAATTAAACCGGAGCACCTCACTTATTTTGACAGTCGAAAAGAAGCAGAAGCCGCTGATTACCGAGCATGCAAAGTATGTGGCGGTTAAGAGTAATGATTCGAAAAACAAGCTTAAATTAGTAACATGAACCAACCCTTAGTAATGACCTTTGTACAAATTAAATAATCGTAAAAGAATTCTTCAAGGGCATTACTAACACTTTACTTTTTTATAATTTTTGTTTTTGTTAAAGAAATAAATCCCAAAACTCAAAATTTGTTTCTATGAGCTTATCCCAAAACTAAAAACAGCATCTCTTAATTTTCAAATTTCGAATGATCAATCAAGTTTCATATTATGAAAATGGTTCTGAAATTTTATTAATCTGAGATCAAAAATTGGTTTTGGGATAAACTCTATATCTAATTTTTAAGAGACTAATCTTATGTAACTGTGTATACTGGGGAAGGCACCAATACAGCTACCGAGCTTTATTGGTTATTCGGTAGTTATATCTGGAACTTTTGACAATCGGTGATAGAAGCTTCTTAATTCTATTTTAGTTTGATAGCTAAACAATGAGAGCTGTTTTTCGGAACGGGCTGATGGTGTGTATAATAAGGGTTGGTTAACAGATTCATGAGAAGATCTTCCCGTTCCTGAGAACAATACACAGTGTCATTTATTTAAATAATATTGAGAAAAATAATAGCACTAATACATAATTGTATGAATTATATGCATAAAAAGAATCGAAAGCGACTAAATGGCTCGAAGTGTGATAGAGTTAGGTGGTCAGAAGAAGCAAAAGATACTCGTAGTTTGGGGGACGAGCAAGTTTTTAACCCACTAGTCAAATATGCGAAAATCATTTGAAAGTATTGAGAGGGGGTGAAAAGTAGGACTCATATAAGAACGATCTGAGGTCAATACTTTCACACAGCTCGGCTGTTCCTTTTAGCCTCATAATTCATTTTGAGAATGGTTAATATGGATACATCAGAGAAATATATCAGAATGTGCTCACTCGCGAAGGAAATTCAAAGAAAATGGGTTTTCCAACCTGGGGATTTTGTTTATAATCCTGTTTCTGAAGAAGTTGAGGTTTTACTCTATCCCGGAAATAATTCAATTAATTATTTCTGGCTACCGAGACAGGACCAGCTACAAAAAATATGCATTGAATTCTTTATGCAGAATCTGAAGATATCGGAATTCGAAGCATTCTTACAGTTTTTAGAATGGTATTCCGGACGCCTTAGATATACTTTCGAACACGGACTCAAGAATGGAAACGATTTCATTGACTCTGGAGAAGAACTTCTGTTAAACCGTGCTATGATAATAATGCACTGGAAAAAATGGGATGGGAAGACGTGGGTTAAGGCAATTTAAGGATATATTAGCAAGAGTGCAAAATAATTTGATTTAACAGCTTTCATTTAGCTTCAAAAGTTTCTCATGGCGGTATTATACATAAAACTTACAGAAAACTCAACGGCAAAACTTTCATGCTCGATGAATTCAGTTATTCTGGAATTCGCAAACCAGATCAGAGAAACGCAAAGAGATGTTGAAAAAGAATTGCTGGTCCTGTACGTGAGCTATATCTTAATGATCCACGAGAAGTTCAGCCGGATGAGATATTAACTGAAGTTTATGCTCCTCTGGATTAATAAGGAAATAAGCTGGCAGGAATCTCTCTAAGAAAAAACCTGGAGACTGCATCACAGGAGGCTTCAAAAGTGCTCACAATTCGAAGCGATAATAAAGATCAACAAAAGCAAAAGCTGACCTCGAAGCAAGAATTGAAGCATTAGAGAAGAAGCTCTTTAAGCACTTAGAATCGAAAAATAAGGAATAAACGGAGTCGGGCTGAAATTCGAACTCAGGACCCTGCCTTATGAAGGCTGTATAGAGGCAGAAAGGAAAATATTCTGTATATTTAGGGTCCTACAAAATAAGTGCGTAAACTGAGGATTCAGAATGCTTATTTTAGGTAATAGACATATAACCAGAGTTCCCCCAATAAAAGTACATTCTTAGAATCCAATTTAGA
>NZ_JBNAKP010000056.1:0-13211 GCF_049706645.1 Methanosarcina sp.
GATGATGTTTTATGAAAAACTCTCACCGCCCAGAATTAACCGAACCGACAAAAATCCTCGTCAGACAGGAAACAACTCCTGACTCCATTAAAAGATGAAAGAGATATGTAATTTAACCCGCGCAATCAGTTTGCGCAGGGTCATATACAAGGTATTTCTTGTATATAAAGCTTTGTGTTATTCCCTTTGACACATTGGCTTGTGTAAGGGATACTTACAAGGCATTTCCCGTATATAAAGCTTTGTGTTATTCCTCATTATATTTTTGAGTTATGAGGGATACATACAAGATATTTCTTGTATATAAAGCTTTGTATTTCTCACCTCAGCACATTTTATTGTGTAAGGACCAGATACAAGGTAGTTCTGGTATATAAAACTTCCCCGCTCGGCAATTTTTCACACACAGATTCAGAACAAAAGGAAAAATTTGTTCGAATCTATAGAGATACTGCCATTTCGAGCTTTTGGGATCGTAAGAGAGTCGGATGCTCACAAATTTGGTTTTTGTGAGGGATACATACAAGACATTTCTTGTATATAAAGATTTTTGTCTATATGGCTTTTATCCATAGATTCCATTGCAAAAGTATCTTTTTGCTAAATCTATAGATTTAATGCCCTCTGATCCTTCAAGATCAGGGGATCTTTTAGAGGCACTACTAGCATATATATCTTTTGGGAAAATGCTTCCAGCACAGATCAAATTAAGAAGAAAATAAGTGATTGAAATATGGTGTTTACTAAACTATAATTTTTATTTTACAGCTGGTGAAACTCTTTTACTATTATTTTAGATTCTCTGGCGGCTCCTGGAATCGGATTGAAACCTGAGAAATATGTATTTTCAACAGTGAATTTAACTCTAATAATTCTATCATGTTTTTAATTAAACATGAATTAGAAAAACTCCGTGAAAGCGAGAGCATTAAAAATAGTACGGCCTCCCAACAACGAAAATCGTAGTTCACAGTTCAGTATTAGAACCTTAAACTTGCTCAGTGAGTTTTATATATATCGGATTCCAATTAAATTAAGGGGAGTTAGGAGTCCCTTTAAGAAATTGGGAAGAATTTGGGGTTTTATACCTGTTTAGACCTCATCTAGCTGTCTCTATGAAAAAATAGAGGGATTTAGGCACCTAAATATGATTAAGGTTTATTTCAGGAAGAATTTTAGTTTTTAGCCCGGCTTTGGCCCCTGTAAATGATCAGGGATCATTTGCTCCTCAAACGCCAAAATGGAGGTTAGATATTTGATAGATATAGATCCCAGTGGTATTCTGGTTCGTTACAATGTAAAAATGGAAAAGGAAATGACGCCGGAAGATGCTGCAGAAGAGCTTTACCCTAAGGATTCAACAATTTACCCGATTGCAAAAGCCATCTTTGAAGGGGAAGAAGATGACGTTGTTGAGGGGCTGGAAAAGGCTATTAGTTCCGGGAAGGACCCGGTCTCTCTTATTGATGACGCACTGATGGTTGGAATGGGAGTGGTCACAAGGCTTTATGACGAGGGAGTTATTTTCCTGCCAAACGTTATGATGTCTGCTGATGCCATGCTGGAAGGTATCGAATTCATTAAGCAGAAGGGAGGAAGGGCACCTGTAGTTAAAGGGAAGGTTGTCTGCCACGTTGCAGAAGGCGACGTGCATGACATCGGAAAGAACATTGTGGCTGCACTACTGAGAGCAGGCGGTTATGATGTGGTGGATCTTGGAAGAGATGTCCCTGTAGATGAAGTAGTAGCTGCGGTGGAGAGAGAAAGTCCTCTTATGCTTACAGGCACGGCCCTAATGACCACAACCATGTATGCATTCAAGGAAGTTAACGACAAGCTTATGGAGAAAGGATACAGGATTCCATTCGCATGCGGTGGTGGTGCTGTGAACCAGGACTTCGTGTCCCAGTACGAGCTTGGGGTGTACGGTGAAGAAGCAGCCGATGCTCCGAAGATGGCCGATTTCATCAAGGAACATGGGGACAACGTTGTGAAACTGAGGGAAAAATTCCATAGACACTGAGGAGGTGGAGTAGATGGCAGTAACAAGATGTACTAAAATGGCTTATAAAAGCGCAGATGAAATGATTTTCGGAAAGGCCGTCAAGCCAGTCAAAACCGGTCTTGGACTTGAGATCGGTGCCGGCTACACAACTCCCGAAGTGAACTACGCCCCAAGGCCTGAAGCCGGAGAATCCAAAGAAAAACTCATAAAAGAGTACGAAAGGATAACCACCGACATTATGGCGAGGATGGTTCAAATCGGAGCTCCCTCTGTCGTGCTTGAAACCGAACACGTTCAGCAGATGTCCAATCACCCGGAATGGGGAGCGGCTGTTGCGCATGCCCAGAAGACTATCATGGAAGATTACCATGACGAATATGGAATAAAATGTGCACTCCGCCACACAATCGGTGATATCCGTGAAAGCAGGGACTTCCTCGAGCTCAGAGGAGGAGACAAGTACAACACCTTTATGGAGGCTTTCGAACAGTGTGCCCAGAATGGTGCTGATATGCTTGCAGTTGAGTCAATGGGTGGAAAAGAAGTCTTTGACCATGCAATTCTCAGGAACGATTTGCCAGGCATACTTTATGGTATAGGCGTGCTAGGCAGCATGGACATGGAAATGATCTGGCAAGATATTGCATCAGTTGCAAAGAAGAATAAGGTAATAGCATCCGGTGACACAGACTGTGCCCAGGCAAATACTGCAATGTTTATTGCAGGCGGCCTGCTGGATAAAAATCTTGCCCACACCATTGCAATCATTGCAAGGGCAATCTCTGCAGCAAGGTCCCTCGTTGCATACGAAGCCGGGGCTGTTGGCCCAGGTAAGGACTGCGGATATGAGAACACTATCGTCAAAGCAGTTGCAGGTGTTCCGATTGCTCAGGAAGGTAAGACCTCAACCTGTGCCCACTCTGACTTGATGGGTAACCTGACAATGCAGTGCTGTGACCTCTGGTCCAATGAATCGGTTGAGTACCACGGTGAATTCGGAGGTACAACTGTTCAGTGCTGGTCCGAGACCCTGGCTTATGACTGTGCCCTCATGAATGTTGCTCTTGATTCGGGTAATGCAAAAGTCCTGAGGGACATGTTCGCAGCTTCGGATATGTATAGGGATGCACAGGGCTATGTACTCGCATATCAGAATTCCTACAGAGTAGGAGAGGCCATTGCCAGGAACGGAGACGATATTTACCTCCGCGCCAGGGATGCAGCAATAGAAAGCATTAAAATCGTCGAAGAAGGAGCAAAAGGCAAACTTGAGCTCTCCAGGTTCGAAGCAAATGCCCTTGCAAATGCAAGAACAGCTCTCGAGGCCCTTACTGACGATAAAGAGCAGTTTATGAGTGATTGCCTTACAAAATATAAGAGTGAAGTAAAAGTCTTCAAGCCGGAGAACTACGGCCTCTAATCAAGGCAAGTTCTTCCGTTTTCCTTTTTTGAAACAACCGTTGCGCCGGTTGATCACGCTGATAGGGTTTGGGATAAGATTCTCAAATTCAAATATTGACCTGTTTTCGATCAAACCTTTTCTGAAGAGGCTTGTGATCACACCCATTTGGTAACCCGAAAAGAAATTCGGGTAAATCAGCCTTCCGAACGAGTTGAATGTAGCCTTTCTTGCCCATAAGTTAGCCCTCTTGTCTCAGCTCAGTATCTTCATTATAATTCAGCCATCTTGGACGGAGCGAAAATGGCACCGTCCTCCCAAGACGGGACTCGGGAGGCACAACCAGGAAAATTAAAAAAATGGAAAAATGGAAAAATTAAAATTAGTTAAAACAGTTAAATCCGTTTCTTGTGTGGATTTTCAGGCGTAATACTCGTTTCTTGCCTCGACCATGGCTTTAATGTGAGAAAGCGGGGTCATAGGTGCAATTCCACAGCCAGGAGCCAGTACATCCACACCTTCGGCGATAGCTTTTTTGGCTTCCTCTTTTATCTTATCAACCGGGCCGGGGAGCAGAACGAAGGGGCTCGATATATTTCCTACGAGTCTTGCCCTGTTCCCAAGCACTTCCTTAGCCTTCTTTATGCTGCCGACTTTTTCTTCAACGCTCAAACCTTCGAAACCACAGTCTGCCAGATAATCAAGGATCGGGCCCACATTCCCGCAGATATGCAGGACTGTAACGGAATTTACTTCTGAAGAGAATTTCTGCAGCCTTGATTGGAGTTCATTTTTAAATGAATCAGGGCTCATCAGGTCAGGAGATGCTACAGGATCAGCAACGGAGATGACATCTGCTCCTGCAAGAACCATAGAATTTGCATAAGCTATTGTGGCGTCGGTTGCAAAATCCAGTACCTGTCGTAGCATATCGGGTTTTTTAAGAGACCATTTCATAAAGGATTTTACACTCGCCAGATCTGAAGAAAGAGTAATAGGGCCTTCCAGACCTCCTATAATAGGCACGTCCGGTCCTACTCTTTCTCTTATGATCTTAATCGAATCTAGTACAGCCCCGATCCTGCCCATATCAAGCAGGTTCTCAGGCATTTTCATATTTTCCAGATCCTTAACATATGGATGCGCAGTAACAGATGGCTGCCTGTTAACTGTACCCATATTTACTTCGCAGCCCATGGCTTCGGCAAGTACGGTCAGGCAGTAGGGAACTCTTACAGCTTCGAGCCCGCTGAGCTCGTAATTTGCAATCGCCAGCCTTGCCATTTTTTCAGGGTCCGAGTGAGCCTCCGGCCAGGGAGCTCCCACTTCATCCATCAATTCAACAATTCCGGTCTGGGTTACGGAACAGACCGGTACTTTGTCAACTTTTTTCCCTTCCAGCGCGTTTAAAAGCCTCTCTTTAAGTGTCATCTCATCCATAATTGTCTCCCCATATTAAGTTTCAATTTGGAAGTTTTTGGCCTTATTTATTCTTAGCCTTACTTATTTTCAGACGCTGCTGATCTTTTAGATCAATAGTTAATATAGCTTTGGAACCCCTTTGAGACGCATCAAAGTTTTCGGAGTTTCCGTCACAGGCAAATAATCACCTTCGGAAAACCGAAATTCCCATTCCCGGATTGACTAGTATAATCTATGTTTTATGCTATATGATTGTTTGGGAATGCACAAACTAAAGGTATGAACGTGAAAGAAAAAAATTGTACCGAATCGTAGCAAAGGAGGAAACAAGAGCAGGTAAAGCAAAGACAAAACAAAAAGATAAAGCAAGAAGATAAAGTGAGAACGTAAAGCAGGAAATAACGCAAAAAAAGCAGAACATACCAGACAACACAAATCGTATAGTATTCCGGAAAGAAGTTAAACAGAATATAAGGAAATGAAATAAAATATAAAAAATATAATAAGGAAATCAAATAAAATATAAAGAAACCGAAGCAAAAGAGCAGGTTATGTTACACATATCGGACAGGATAAGAATAATCCAGGGAGATATTGTAAAATTGGAAGTGGAGGCAGTCGTAAATGCTGCAAATCCGACTCTCCTTGGGGGCGGAGGGGTCGACGGTGCTATCCATAGAGCCGCAGGGCCCGGAATGCTGGAAGAATGTAAGGGTTTAAAAGGTTGCGCCACTGGAGAAGCAAAAATTACAAAGGGATATCATCTGCCTGCAAAATGGGTAATACATACTGTGGGCCCTTTATGGCAGGGAGGCCAAAAAGGAGAGGATAGTTTGCTGGCTTCCTGCTACAGAAAGAGCCTTGAACTTGCAAGGGAATATGCCGTAAAAACCATTCTTTTCCAGCTATAAGCACAGGTGCATATAACTTTCCTTCAGAGAGGGCTGCAGGAATTGTAGTTTCCGAAATAAGGAAGTTCCTTCAGGAAAATGAATTACCTGAAAAAGTTTTTCTTGTTTGTTTCAATAAAGAGACACATCGGCATCTTAAGGAAGCATTATCAGGAATCTTTGAGATTTGATTTAAACTTAGAAAAATTTTATTTTTATATTTCATTTATATCTTTATAACACAAGCTGGCTGCAAAGACCATACCAAACATTCCCCAAAGTACATTCAAAAAATAATATAAAGTTCTTCCCCCACACAATTATTGAGGATCGTTTATATACAATGTTAGGAGATTAAATTCTAGATAAATTAATAATGATAATAAATTCTGATTGATAACAATAATAAACTCTGGTTAATTAGGATAATAAATCTGATGTGGAATGCAGCATTAAATTTTAATCTTTAACGTCGGTAAATTGTCTCCAAACAGGCATCTGAGAAAAAAGTACACTCAATTGTCCATAGCAGGGAAAATACAGGAATAATTAGTGCGCTGCAGATTTATACATCTATAGTAAGTTCATAAATTTCACAAAGATCCAGTAAAGGCAATAGTAGAGAAAAATACAGTAGAGAAAAATACAAAGTAATACTAAATACAATTATTTCAAAGTAGCTTTTAATGGCGAGAGACGGAAAACTGCTCGCAGGAACTCTGAAATCATAAAAACTCTGAAACGAAGAAAATAGGGCAAAATATTATTAAAGCCGATAAAAAAATCCATGTTTAAATATACAGATCGATTTGAACTTGCAGGGGTAAATTAGGGAAAGTTAGCAATATGTTTAGGAATTGCGTTAATATAATTGAAAAGCGCAGGAACATATTTAGGAAAATGCAGCAATATAATTGGAAAAGTGCAGGAAAACAGTTAGAAAAAAGGATCGGAGGAGTTGGTTATCAATCACGATGAAACCTTTCAAAGAGGCCTTGGCCTGATGAGACAAAAAAGGTACGAAAAATCGATTAATGTTTTCAACAAGCTTGTGGACAAAGACCCGAGTCACACAGGAGCTCTTTTCAATAGAGGACTCGCCCTGCTGAAAATTGAGAAAATAGAAGAAGCCCTCGACTCTTTTGATAAAGTCCTGCACTTCGAGCCAGAAAATTTCGATGCCCTGTACAGAAAAGGAATTGCTCTGGCAACCCTTGGAAAGTTTGAAGCATCTCTCGAAGCTTATGACAATGCGCTTGAAATAAATTCGGAAAATCCAAAAACCTGGTACCGGAAAGGGCTTGTATTTGCCGAAGTGGGAAGGACTGAGGCTTCAATTCTTTGTTTTGAGAAAGTACTTGAACTTGAGCCCGAATGCGGAACCGCCTGGTACGCCCGTGGGACCGTGGCTGGAAAAGCCGGCAACTATGAAGAAGCCCTGGAATGTTTCGGGCATGCACTTGAAATCGACCCCAAAAATGCAGACGCTTGCTATTCAAAAGGGCTCGTTTTCGCAAAGCTTGAAGAGCATGAAAAAGCCCTGGAGTGTTTCGATTCTCTGATTCGGGAAAACCCAAGACATACCGATGCCTGGGAACAGAGGTGCCTTTCGCTGACAAAGCTTGGGAAGAGTGAAGAAGCTCTGGAATGTATTGACGCATTTTTAAGAAAATTTCCTGCCAGCGAGACTGCGCTCTACCATAGGGGCATTCTCTTAAACGAACTTGCCCGCTATGAGGATGCTGAAAAAACTTTTTCGAAAATTCTGAAACTCAACCCAGGGAATAAAGAAATCTGGCTCAGGAAAGGCCTTGCTCTTATCCAGCTGCTCAGGCTCAATGATGCAATCGGGGCTTTTGAAGAAGCCATCAGGCTGGACCCAGCTTACTTCGAAGCCTGGAACTACAAATGCTTAGCTCTGATGAAACTTGAGGTCTATGAAGAAGCCCTCGAAGCCTTTGACTCTGTGCTTGAAATTTATCCTGAAATGAAGGAAATCCGGTATAACAGGGCTCTTGCTCTCGTGAAGCTGCGACGTTTTGAGGAGGCTGCACAGGCTTTCTCCGGAGTCGCCGAACTGGATCCTGCATACGGAGATTCCCTGTACCAGCAGGGGCGCTTGCTTGCCAGGGCAGGGAAGTATGAAGAAGCCCTCAAAGCCCTCGATTCCATGATTGAACATAGCCCGGGACTTACCGAGGCCCGGAAGCTTAGGGGCACTGTGCTTGTTGAATTAGGCCGTTTTGAAGAGTCTCTTGAAGCTCTTGCACATATCCTCGAAAAAGAACCCGAAAATTACAGGCTCTGGCTCCAGCAAGGGTTAATCCTCCTTGACAGCGAAAAGTTTGAGCCTGCCCTAAAAGCTCTTGAGAAGGCTGCGGAACTTAAACCCGATTGCGACGCCTGCTGGATGAATAAGGGTTTTGTTCTCTATTCCATGGATCGCTATGAAGATGCCCTTAACGCTTTTGAACAAGGCCTGCGTCTGAACCCGTATCTAGAAAAAGGCTGGAACAACAAGGGAATTGTGCTTGACAAGCTTGGAAGAACTGAAGAGGCCCTTCAGGCCTTTAAAGAAGCTTTAAAGCTCAGACCTGACTTTGAGGACGCCTGGAGAAACAGAGGACTAATATTACTGGCTGCGGAAGAATATGAGAAAGCAAATGAAGCCTTTAACGAAGTCCTTAAAACAAGCCCTGAAGATCTCGATTCCATTTACAACAGGGGAGTAGCCCTGCTCAAGCTTGGAAAAAAGGAAACTGCCCTGGAATCCTTTGAAAAAATCCTTTCTCTTAATCCCGATTACCCCGATCTCTTATACAGCCTTGTAACTGCCCAGCTGGAACTGGGTAGGCAGGAAGAAGCCCTGGAAACCTTTGAAAAACTCGCTGCAAAATACCCCGAAAATCCGGAAATCCAGTGTAGAAAAGGAAAACTTGCAATGGAACTCGGGAAATATGAAACTGCCCTTCAGGCTTTTGATCAGGTGCTCGGTAAAAAACCGGAATCCAAAGAAGCCTGGTACAGAAAAGGGCTTGCCCTGATAAAACTGGAATGTTTTGAAGAGGCTATAAGAGCCTTTGACGAAGTGATTTTACGGAGCGCAAATTATAAAGAGATAAAGAATTCCGCCTGTAGTGAGACAAAGAATCCCGACTACCAGAACGCCCGGACTTACAAAGGTTTTGCGCAGATGCAGCTTGAAAAGTATGTTCTTGCCCTTGAAACCTTTGAGAGCGCTCTTGAAGAAAAACCGGATTCCGACATTCTCTGGTATTATAAAGGCCTTAGCCTGTATAGAATAAATAAGCCAGAAGAAGCAGCATCTGCCTTTGAGTCCGCAGTTCGCCTTAACCCCGAGATGAAGGAAGCTCTTGAGTACAGGGCCCTCTGTCGGTTTGAAACCGAACAATACGAAGCAGCCCTGGAAGCTCTTGAGGCTGTGCTTGAAAAAGATCCGGAGAACCTTTCTGCTCTTCATAAAAAGGCGATTTGCCTTCTGCAGCTAAAAAGATATGAAGCGGCAGTTGAAGCCCTTTCGCGGATACTGGAACTCGACCCTGGCAACGAAGAAACAAAGTTTGAGCTCGGGATCGCCAGTTTCGAATCCGGACAATATGATAAAGCCCTTTCTCTTTTTGAAGAAGTAGAAGAAGGTCCCGGGAAAATCTCTTTTGCACATTCTTCCGTACAAAACTCCTCTGCACAAAACTTCTCTGAACAAGAGTCCTATGCACCGAAATCCTCTGCGCTTTACTGGAAAGGGCTTGTGCTTATCAGGCAGGAAGCTTACGAAAAGGCGCTTGAGGCTTTTTCAAGGCTTACCGAACAAAACCCCCTGTTTGTAGAGGCCTGGTACCTTAAAGGCATATCCCATTCAAAGCTGAAGCAGCATGAGGAGGCAATAAAAGCCTTTGAAAAGGTTCTTGAGCTTGACCCTGCTTACCAGGACGCCTGTTACCAGTTCGGGTATTCCTGTTTCGAACTTGGGAATTTTAAGGAGGCTTTAAGAGCTTTTGAAGCCGCACTTGAAATCGATCTGGAAAACCTTGATGCCCTTTACATGAAAAGCCTCGCTTTACTGCGGTCAGGAAGATATGAAGAATCGGCTTCGGGTTTCAGGGAACTCCTTAAAATAGATCAGTCCGATATTGAGTCTCTTGCACACCTGAGCACAACCTGCTTCAGACGGGGGCTTTACGAAGAAGCCCTTGAGCTTTTTGATAGGGTCCTGAGGAATAATCCAGAGCGAAAAACTATCCTTTTCAGGAAAGGGCTTATTTTGAAAGCCCGTGGGGAAGTAAAGGAGGCTTCAGTAATCTTCGATTCCGTGCTTAGACTTAAGCCAGACTGCACCTTCGCCCTTGAGCAAAAAGGGTATACTCATTTCGAACTTGAGGAATATCAGGAGGCCGTTGAAGCTTTCAAGGAGGCCCTGAAATACTGCACGAAAAAGGAAGATCTGCATTACTACAGAGGCATTGCCTTCTTCAGGCTGGGAAACTTTGAAGAAGCCGTAAAATCCTTTGAAAATGCTCTTGATCTTGGCTGCCAGAAGCCCGAACTTCCTTACTATACAGGGGTGTCCTGCTTCGAACTCAGGGAATATGAAAAAGCCGTGAAAGCTTTTGATGCTGCCCTTAACGCCGGGGCAACCGATCTCGAACTTCTGCATAAAAGAGCCCTGGCTCTTTTCGAACTCGGAAAGGCGGAAGAGGCGGTTTCTGCAGTTGACACCCTTCTCGAACTTGCAGCTGAGAACCTTGATATTAAAGGTACTGGAGAGGTTGGGGAGGAAAATGAAGGAGAAAGTGCAGGAGAAATTCCAGCTTTCGAGAACTCCCAGGCTTTTGGAGAACTCCTTGAAAAGTTTGCATTCTCTCTGATAGAACTTGGAAAGTATGAGGAAGCCCTCCTGCCACTTGGAAAGCTTGCAGCAAGCGAACCGGTTTCAAAAGAAGCCCTTTATAGTAAAGGGATTGTGCTTCTGGAACTCGGCAGACTGGAGGAAGCTCTTGAAGCATTTTCAGAACTCCTTTCAATTTATCCTGAATTTGAAAAAGCCTGGTACAGAAGAGGGCTTATCCTGTTTTCTGCGGGATACTATGCTGAAGCCCTGGAGGCCTTCGAGCAAGCTGTCCTGGGAAATCAAACAGAAACCCCTGAAGAAATTAACCAGAGAAATCCGGAAGAAAGTGAGACCGAATTAGAGAGAGAAATCAGCGGAGAAAATAAGGCAGAAAATAAGGAGGAAATACAGAGATCAATCAGCGGAGAAAACCAGGATAAAATCCAGAGAGAAAACCGGAAAAAAAGCCCCGGATTTAACGATGAATTAAATGAAGCTGAAATCGAGGATGCCTGGACAAAAATTGGGCTTTCCCAGCTCAAACAGGGATACTATGAAGCGGCCCTTGAGACGTTTGGAAAGATTCTTGAAATAAAACCAGAGGCTGTAGACCTCTGGTACGTAGCAGGGCTTGCTTTAAGGGGGCTTGACCAGAACGAGCAAGCCGTTGAAGCTTTTGAAAGGGCCGTGGAGCTTGATTCAACCCTGGAAGCCGCCTGGGAGCAAATGGGGCTTTCCCTTCTCGGACTGAATATGTACGAGAAAGCCTGCCAGGCTTTCAGTTCTGCTCTGACCCTGAATCCTGAGAATGTAAACGCTCTCTACAGCCGATCAGCAGCGAATTTCAAGCTCCAGCGTTTTGAGGAAGCTGCACGGGACCTTGAAAGGGTGCTCCTGTTTGCCCCTGATTTTCCGGACTCTCTTGAAACCTGTTACAGGCTAGGGATTGCCAGAATGGAGCTTCAGGAGTATGAAAAAGCCCTTGAGGCTTTTGATATGATTCTGGAGCACGACCCGACGCACAGGGAAGCCCTTTATCACATCGCATTTGCGCTTTTCAACCTTGGGGAATACGAAGCTGCTGCCGAAACCTTTGGAACACTGCTGGAAACCGATCCCGAAGACCCTGAAAGCCTGAACTGCCTCGGGCTCTGCCTGCTGGAGCTGGAAAGCCCCGAAGCGGCTCTGAAAGCCTTTGAAAAAGCCGCACTTTTCAATCCAAGGAATGAAGAAGCCCTTTACAACGCGGCCACAACCCTTATCAAAACCGGCCGGGCCCGGGAGTCCCTTGGCTATTTCGACCGCATCCTCGAGATTTCCCCTGAGAACCTTGACGCCCTGAACTATAAGGGAATCGCCTTCTGCACGCTTGAAATGTACAGGGAAGCCCTGAAAGCCTTTGACCTTGTGCTTGAAAAAGAACCTGAAAACATCAAGGCAATCTATAACGTAGGGGTTGTCTGCTTCAAACAGAAACTCTATGAAACTGCCTGCAGAGCCTTTGGCGAAGCCCTTGCCCTTAACCCCTGGCACGAACAGTCCCTAAAATATCTCGGGATCTCTCTTGCGAAAATGGGAGAGTATGAGGATGCCCTGAGAGCCTTTGACAGGCTGCTCAGGATAAGACCTCACGATGTCCAGTCCATGAATTACAGGGGAGTTGTCCTGGGAAAAATGGGAAGGTACGCCGACGCCATAAAGGTTTTCAATGAAATCCTGCGCCTCTATCCCGACATGGCAGACGCGAAAAGGAAACTTGAAGCCTTAAAATGCATTCAAAACGAAGAGAAAAACGAAGAGGATTTCGAAGAAAACCTATGAAATGGTTTTTGCAGGGGAAGAGATTCTTGAAAGATAGAGGGAGTCTTTTCAAGACTTCTTTTTTTGAGAGATTCGTTATAAAAGTTTATCTTTTTTGACAGGAATAAAGGTACAGGCTTATTACTATTGGCGTTTTACTGCATGTAACGCAAAGTTGCCTTAGAAAAAAAGTGCCAGTTAGACCAAACTATTATCAGCGAACGAGGATATTATTTTCAGAGATTATTAAATATAATCTTAATAAGCCAGATAATTATTTATAAACAATCAATTTTGTATCTATGGTAGATATGTCGAAACTAAAAGAAATAAAAAATAATGCAAAAAAGTACATAGAACTATCCAAGCTTATATATGCAGACTCTCGAACTCCCAGAGTTTCAAAAATACTATTATGGATCGCCATAGCCTATGCATTATCACCAATCGATTTGATACCTGACTTCATCCCTGTAATCGGATATCTCGATGACATGGTAATCGTTCCCGTGCTTTTGTATATTGCAATAAGATCAGTACCCAAAAACGTGTATATAGAAAATTACGTAAAGGTTTTAAGGACATAAGCTTTTAGCCAGAAAATAATTTTCAGATTTCCTCTTTTGAAATTCAAGCAAGAAGCCCGTGAAATTTCTTCTCATTTTAACTGCATACGGCACGAGTCCTTCTCAGACTAAGAAAGTAAAAATGAAAATAAAAATAAAATAGTAACTATTCAGGGTATAGTTAGCGGCGCTCCTTTGAGCGCCGCAAGAATACCCTCTATAACAGGCAAACTATTCTTTCTGATTGTAGAAATGTATGCTCTAATTCTGCAGAAAGCTT
>NZ_JBNAKP010000057.1:0-55188 GCF_049706645.1 Methanosarcina sp.
GATGATGTTTTATGAAAAACTCTCACCGCCCAGAATTAACCGAACCGACAAAAATCCTCGTCAGACAGGAAACAACTCCTGACTCCATTAAAAGATGAAAGAGATATGTAATTTAACCCACGCAATCAGTTTGCGCAGGGTCATATACAAGGTATTTCTTGTATATAAAGCTTTGTGTTATTCCCTTTGACACATTGGCTTGTGTAAGGGATACTTACAAGGCATTTCTCGTATATAAAGCTTTTTATTGCTCTCCTCAACACAATTGAGTTGTGTGAGGAACATATACAAGGCGTTACTTGTATATAAATCTTCTCCTGCAAAGGAGCTTGAACAAATTTGAAAGAGGGAAATATGAATAGTTGAAAGATTTCAAAAGAGTTGTGCTTTTGAATCCTTAACTTTGTCCGTTTTTATGAGCCATTGTTTCGAAAACAACGTCCCCAGGCGCCTTCTGTTGCCGTTTTTCAGATTCCGTTTTTGGCACCTTTAAGTTTCGTTTTTCAAGTCCCGTTTTTCAAGTTTCGTTTTTCATGCTCTTAGATGTCGTGTGACACCTTGAGAAGCAACCCTAGTAGGGTGCATTTAGTATAAATAATTTTCCGTCCGGAGCTCAAAAGTCAAACCCTAAATTTAAACATCTAAAAATGCGCGTGTCATTTATATACCAGAAATCTACATTCAAGTAGATGATTACCATGAATGTAAGAACTGAAAGAAGGGATCGATTTTTACATCGAACCCATGCAGAATAAAAAGGTAACTGTTTTTGACACAACACTGCGTGACGGAGAACAAACCCCTGGGGTATCTCTGACTTCTGCCCAGAAGCTGGAAATTGCCCATCAACTTGACAAACTTGGGGTGGACATAATAGAAGCCGGATTTCCTATCTCATCAGAAGGAGATAAAGAATCCGTAAAATCGATTTCTAATGCCGGGCTGGATGCTCAAATTTGCGGACTTGCCCGTGTGCTGAAAAAAGATATCGATGCCTGTTTTGAAAGCGACGTCGGACTTGTGCACACTTTCGTCCCTACTTCTGAAGTACAGCGGACATATACCATCAAAAAAAGCCAGGAAGAAGTAATTCAACTGGCCGTAGAAGCTGTCCAGTACATCAAAGATCACGGGGGAAAATGCATGTTCTCTGCAATGGATGCTACGAGAACCGAACCCGAATATCTTATAGAGGTTTTCAAAGCAGTCCAGGAAGCAGGATGCGACATCATTAACGTGCCAGATACTGTTGGCGTTATGGTCCCATCCGCAATGTACAGGCAGATAAAGGACATCGCAGCCGAAATAAGAATTCCCATAGATGTGCATTGTCATAACGATTTCGGGCTTGCTGTAGCAAACAGCCTCATGGCACTCGAAGCAGGCGCGTCCCAGGTTCAGGTTACGATAAATGGGATAGGAGAAAGGGCAGGAAATGCCGATCTTTCCCAGACAGTCATGAGCCTGGTTGCAATGTACGGGGCAAAAACGAATATTCGGACCGAATACCTTGTAGAAACCTCGAAATTGATTGAAAACTATACTGGAGTCAGGCTTCCTCCAAATACACCTGTCGTGGGCCAGAATGCCTTTTCCCATGAATCAGGAATCCACAGCCAGGGAGTACTTGAAAAATCCGATACTTTCGAACCCGGCATAATGACACCGGAAATGGTAGGGCACAAACGGCGCATTGTACTTGGTAAACACACAGGCAAACATGCAGTCAAGCAATCTCTCGAATCTGCAGGTATAATAAGCAATGACAAGCAGCTCGATGAAATCGTATCCCGGATTAAGGAGATTGCAAATAAGGGTAAACAGATTACGGATGCGGACCTCTATGCGGTTGCTTCTGCCGTGCTCGGGAAAGCGAGTTCGGAAGAAGAGCTGATAAAACTCAAAGAAGTCTCCGTAATGACCGGAAATATCCTGACCCCGACTGCAGTGGTCAAGGCAGACATTGAAGGCAAGGAAATTATTTCAGCCAAGACAGGGGTTGGCCCTGTGGACGCCGCTCTCAATGCTGTAAGGGATATCCTGGGAGAAAGTAACCACTTCAAACTCCAGGAATTCAGGATCGATGCAATTACAGGCGGAGCAGATGCCCTTGCAGATGTATATATAGGGCTTGAAAATGAGAAAGGCAGAATCGTAACTGCAAGATCTGCAAACCCCGATATAGTCATGGCCTCTGTAGAAGCTCTTGTAAATGCTATGAACCTGCTGTATAAGAAAGAGGAAAAGAGCTAAAATCGACCGGGACAGGCTAAAACTGACTGAAAGCGCCCGAACATTATAAATAAAAACAAAAAAATCGGATAAGAATCGAATATTCGTTTTTCGGGTCTGTATTCCATAAATCATGTATAAAAAGTAAAATAAAATGAGATGGAATACAGACCCATGCCTTATCCAATTATTGATTCTCACTGTCACCTTGATTTTCCTAAATTCAACCGCGATAGGGAAGAGGCTATTCTCCGAGCCAGGGAAGCAGGAGTTGTCGGAATTATAAATTCCGGAATTTCCCTGAAGGGCAACCGCATTAGTCTTGAGCTTGCGGAAAAACATGAAGATATTCATTCCACGCTTGGCCTGAGTCCTGATATTGGCAGGGAAGGTACGGATAAAGAAATTAATGCCATTCTTGCGCAGATTGAAGCCAATGCAGGAAAAGCAGTGGGCATCGGGGAAGCAGGCCTGGACTTTCAGGACTGCAAAACAAATGAGGAACGGGAGAGACAGACCAGGGTATTCAAAAAAGTGATCGAGCTTGCAAAAGCCCTGGACAAACCACTTGTAGTCCATGCCCGGCTGGCTGAAGCTGAAGTGCTGAAGCTTGTCAGAGACGTGGATACGGTTATTTATCACTGCTACAGCGGCCCTGTAGAAACCATGCGGGAAATCGTGGATATGGGATACTATATTTCCCTGGCAACTCTTGTCTGCTTTTCCGAACATCACCAGGTTCTTGCAGAAGCCGTGCCGCTTGAAAACCTGCTTCTGGAAACCGACAGCCCCTTCCTTTCTTCGCGCAAAGGAAGAAACGAACCTGCTTTCATAGTGGATTCGGTTCCTGTAGTAGCGCAACTTAAGAACATGGACCCGGCAGAGATTGCAAAGTCGGTTACTGAAAATGCGCGCAGGGCTTTTAATATCTAAATCTGAGACCTTATTAAAAGCAAGGAATCTGCTGGGAAATAATGCGAAAAATGCAGGGAAAGCATAAGGAAAAAAGAACAAGAGGAAAAACCATGGAAGTACGGTACATTTGCCCAACTGCTTACGATTCCAGTGTATATCTGGTAAACGGAAAAGTCCTGATCGATGCGGGAATGAATAGCGACCTGATAATCGAGCAACTTGAGAAATATATAAAGCTTACAGACCTGGAACTCATAATCCTGACCCATTGCCATTATGATCATACCGCGGCAGCAGCAGCTATTGCAGAAAAAAGCGGTGCAATAGTTGGAATACATAAAGCTGACCTGGAAGGCATAAATGACGAATATCTCAGCGTGTCCGTACTTTTTGGAGACCGGGCCCCTGCGGTCAGGCCCACAATTACATATGAGGAAGGAGATAAAATTGACATAGGAAACGGAGAATACTTGGAAGTTATCCATACCCCGGGTCATTCAAAAGGGAGTATCTGCCTCTATGAGCCGGTCTCAAAAAGTCTCTTTTCCGGGGATACCGTTTTTCCAGGCGGGGGTTTTGGAAGAATGGACTTTGAGGGCTCAGAACCTGAAAAAATGGCTGGGTCAATAGAAAAGCTCACAAAGCTGGATGTAAAAACCCTTTACTCTGGGCATGGAGCCCCTGCGGATAGGAATGGAAACAACCAGATTATGGCTTCGTACCGAATGCTAAAAATGATGATGGGCGAATAAAAGCAGCCCATCGAGACAATCCACGAGGACAGTCCGGATATAGAACGGTTCAGATAACTGTTTAAGCGGGATCAAAGAGAGTAAGGAGCCTTAAAGTAAATTATGACCAGAGATACAGCAGTTCCAAAGAAGAATAAGAACTTGAGCTCGGGAAAACCGAATGAAGAGGGGTCGGGTAGAAAAACCGGTTTTTTTGTCCCAAAAAAAGCTGAAGCGGGACAAAAGACAGAAGAAGAGACTAAGTCAGGCGCGAAGCCCGGAATAAAACTCGAAAAAGCCGAAGGAAAAAAAATAGATGTAAAGTTCCCTAAAGAAGCAGGGAAAAAACCTGAAAAGAGATCGGGAACCAAATACGAGAAGAGGGCAAAGAAAGAAAAATCCATCTCTTCCCGCATACCTGCATCAAAATTCCTTCCGATGAGCCCTGAGGAGGTGAAAGCTCGCGGCTGGAAAGAACTTGACATTATCCTGGTTACCGGGGACGCCTATGTGGACCATTCCAGCTTCGGCACGGCAATAATAGGAAGAGTCCTTGAAGATGCCGGTTTCAGAGTAGGAGTAATTGCCCAGCCGCGCTGGGACAACCCCGAAGACTTTAAAAGGCTTGGAAAGCCCAGACTCTTCTTTTCCGTAAGCGCAGGAAATACTGACTCTATGGTCAGCAACCTGACCCCAGGCCTGAAGCCGCGGAATAAGGATGCTTATTCTCCCGGAGGCAGAGCAGGGCTTCGCCCGAATCGCACGGTAATCATCTACTCTAACAGGATAAAAGAAGCCTTCCCTGAAGTGCCTATAGTCCTGGGAGGAATTGAAGCTTCTTTACGGCGTTTTGCTCATTACGATTATCTTTCAGATAAAGTCAGGCAGTCCATCCTGGCTGACGCGCCTGCTGATCTTGTAGTCTACGGCATGGGGGAGCTTCAGATAGTTGAAATTGCAAAACGACTGCAAGCTGGGGAAGATATCAGAAACATCAGAAATATTCCGGGCACAGTCTGGAAGATGGAAGTTAAAGCCTGGAAAGAACTCAAAGAAAGAATTGAAAAGTCAGAAAAAGAAGAAAGAATTGAAAAGCCAGAGAACAAGGAAAGAGTCGAAAAGCCAGATAAGAGACCGGATAAACAGGAAAAGGACAAGCCTGAACAAAAGAACGGGAGAATAGCTGAGGATGCAGCCGAACTTTTAAAGGAATATATAGAGATCCCCTCCTTTTCAGAGGTCTCTCAGGATAAAACAGCCTTTGCAAAGGCTTTTCGCATGTATTTCGCGGAACAGAACCCTGTTACCGGAAAAGGGGTTATCCAGCCTCACCCGAAAACCATAATTGTGCAGAACAGGCCAATGCTCCTCCTGACAGAGGCTGAGATGGACCATGTATATGAATTGCCGTTCACTGGCGAAGCCCATCCTTCCTACACCGAACCCATTCCTGCCCTGGAAATGGTAAAATTCTCCCTGACAACGCACAGGGGCTGCTTTGGAGGCTGTGCTTTTTGTGCAATTACAGAGCATCAGGGACGCATGATTGCAAGCCGCAGTATCGAGTCCGTTCTGCGCGAAGCTAAGAAACTCACCGAAAAATCGGATTTCAAGGGCATTATAAACGGAGTCGGCGGCCCAAGTGCAAATATGTACGGCATGGAATGCGGAACCTGGGGAAAAAAAGGAGCCTGCCTTGACAAATCCTGCCTTTATCCTCGCATTTGCCCTGCTCTGGATACCAGCCACAAAAAACTGCTCGAACTCTTACGCCGCCTGCGCGAACTTCCAGGAGTCAAACAGGTCTTTACAGGTTATGGAGTACGCTATGACCTGGCTCTTAAAGATGAAGAATATCTCCAAGAGCTTTGCGCTTACCATATTAGCGGACAACTGCGGATTGCACCCGAACATTTTTCAAGGCAGGTTACAAATGCAATGTGTAAGCCAGGCAGAGAAGTCTACGAAAAATTTACCCAAAAATTTACAGCTCTTAACCGGAAGTGCGGCAAAGAACAGTACATTGTAAATTACCTGATGTCAGGGCATCCGGGCTGTACCATTGAGGATATGATAGAGATGGCAGAGTATGTGAGGGAACATGGAGGCTATACCGAGCAGGTACAGGACTTCACCCCAACGCCTATGACCGTATCAACATGCATGTACTATACAGGCCTTGACCCGTTCACAGGCAAGAAAGTATACGTTGCAAGAGGCAAAAAAGAAAAAGCCATGCAGAGAGCCCTCATGCACTACAGGAGCCCTGCAAATTACGAGCTTGTGTATCAAGCTCTGGAAAAAGCAGGAAGACTTGACCTTGTGGGAAATGCCCGGAATTGTTTGATAAGAAGAAAAGAGAAGCTGCAAAGGTAACAGCTCTTTTTATTAGAATAGAGTGGATCGATTAATTCTTCTTTACTTAAGTCAGTTTAAAACACTGCGGAGTCCTCGAACGTGTACACCTTTATATCCCCTGGCACTCGCGAAAGAAGGCCCTGAGCTTTCCACTAACCTGCCCGCAGTAAGTGCTCAGGGGCCTTTCCTTGATCTCAATTATCAGGTTTGCCTCACTATCCAGGCTAATGTGGGCAACTATTCCATTTCCTTCGAGCACCCCGGAATTTCCGGATGGAACCTCGATCCCATAACTCTGAAGCTTTTTCTTCATGCAGGAAAATACTTCAGGAGTCACATCTTTGAATTTAATCCCCTGGCAGCCTTCAGTGTCAATCTTTCTTTCGCTCATACTTTATCCCAGAATATTACAGATTTTCTTTACGAACCATGGCACTCTCTTACAAACTGTTTTATTTTCATGGCTGCAACTTCACAGCTGACGATGAAAGGCTTTTCAGTGATTGTAATGGTAAGATTGGACTGTCCGTCCCATTCAAAATCCGCAGTAATCCCTTTGCCAGATAGTTCCCCCCTGTTTCCTGGCGGGACGTGGATGCCAGAGTTCTGAAGCTTTTTCTTCATACAATTAAACGTATCATGCGAAACGTTGCGAAGTTTTATCGGTCTACAACTCATTACCCTGTCCTCCGAACCTACCTCTAAAACTAATATCAGGCTATATAAATCAATAAATAAAACTCAATAAACAAGAGTAGTTTTCCGAAGATAAAAATATGGTGCCATATGCGTTAATAGAGGTCAGAAAATTCGTACGGGTAACCAGGAAAGACATAAAGGAATCTGTTGTGAGGATCCGGAAAAATAAAGCTGAAAGATAAATATTGTCCAGGAACATGAAGAAGAATGGGTAGAGCCGAATAAAGCCGGCCCTTAGTAAAGTCAACTGAGAAGCAGGCAGTTAAACTTAAAATAGCAGACTCAGAAATAGCCAGACTACTCCATCGCCATTGCCACGAGTTCTACAATATCAAGGACCTCAATATCTCCGCCTGCATCCCTGAGATTTCTTACACAGAGGGGGCAGGAGGTAACAATATAATCCACACCTTCCGGCACATCCTGAAGTCTGTTTTTTGCAAGCTCAAGTGAGATATCAGGATACCCTATCCTTACCCCGCCGCCGCCGCCGCAGCAGCGTGCATCTTCTTTAATGTTTTTCATCTCCTTGAGGGTAGAGATAGCCTGGATAACCTTCCTTGGAGCGTCATAAATCTTATTATGCCTGCCCAGGTGACATGGATCATGGTAGGTGACTGTAAGGTCAAGTTTCTTCAAATTGAGTTCTTCCAGGTGTTCGGCAAGGAATTCAGGGAGGCTGATAACCCGGAGTTCTTCGGGATAGTTATTCTTAAGGGTTGTATAACAGCCGGCACAGCTTGTAATAATTGTATGAGCTCCGACTTTCCTGATCTGCTCAAGGTTGCGCTCCATAACTTTTTCTGCGTCCTCCTTAAATCCGGTACGCAGAAGGGGAGAAGCACAGCATTGCTCATCAGGCAGGAGAGTTACTCCAAAGCGCTGCAGGACTTTAAACGTTTTTTTGGCAAATTCCGGATAGCGGTAGGAATCGAAGCAGCCCACGAAATAGACGTAATCTGATTTTTTAGGGAGTTTTGAACGTTCCTTTTCGGAAAGCCAGTGTTTACGGTCTTTCGTTTCCCCGAAGGAGTTTCCGTATGTCATGACCGCCGATTTCAATTTTTCCTGGGCGTCCGTTGTGATGCCACATTTCACAAGCTGAGCCCGGGCAGCTTCGACAACCTCAGGTGGGTTTGCTCCTGCAGGGCACCTGGAAGCGCAGATTCCGCAGGTCGTGCACGAAGCCAGGCTTGGAAGGACATCTTCAGAAGGATATCTGCCTTCAAGCAAACTTTTAATGATCAGCATTCTGCCGCGTGTATTGGCGGATTCCCATCCTACCACGTCAAATACAGGGCAAACCGAGCGGCAGGTTCCGCACTGCACGCATTTGTAGACCGACCTGCGGTCAACTTCAAAGGATTGCTTTTGCTTTTCGCTCTCTTTCCCGGTCATTTCGTCTTTATCAGGTTCCTTTTCCTGCTTAATTTCTTTTTTTCTTTCGTTTTTCATAGTTTTCACAACCCCAGTTTCCCCGGATTCAGTATACCTTTCGGATCGAGAACTTTCTTGATTGCACGCATTACCTCAAGGGCAGGTCCCCACTGGGCTTCCATATACTCGGCCCTTGCCGCACCTACACCATGCTCGGAACTGACCGTGCCTCCAAGCTCAATCGCTGTCCTGTGGATCAAATCCGCAGCTCTGTTCAGGCGGTCCCATTCATCCTTATTCAGAACATCAATGAAGAGGGCAAGGTGCAGGTTTCCGTCTCCTATGTGCCCGTACTTCATAGCAGGCAGGTTGAATTTCTCAGAAATTTCCTGTGCGCGCTTTAGCAGTTCAGGGATCTGCTTTATGGGAACTCCCACATCTTCTCCGACATAAATGCGGGTCTTTGTCGGGTCCAGGCGAGAGACTGCAGCCCCTACGAGTTTTCTGGCTGCCCAGATATCTGCCATTTCCTTTTCGCTTTCCGCAAGCCTTATGGAAAGAGCTAGTGGAGAGCAGACTTTTATTATCTGTTCTGCTGCTTCACATGCCGAACCTTCAGTGCCGTCGACCTCAAAGAGAAGCACATCCCCCTCTGAAGGGAGCACAAGATTCGGGTCGTAACGTTTGAGAACCTGCAGGGAAACCCTATCCAGGATTTCGCAAGCTGAGGGAATGACCCCGTTTGAGAAAGTATTTACAACTGCCTGCCCTGCAATTTCCGCATTTTCAAAGGAAGCGATAACCAGTTTTCGGGTTTTCGGGAGAGGGGCAAGCTTCAGGCTGGCTTTCGTGACAATGCCGAGTGTGCCTTCCGAACCTATAATAAGCTGGGTTAAATCATATCCTGCAGCGGATTTCAGCATCTTTGAACCGGTATGGATAACTGTCCCATCCGCAAGAACCACTTCCAGATCGCGGACATAGTTTCTGGTAGTACCGTACTTAACACAGCGCATTCCGCTTGCGTTATAAGCTATCATGCCCCCGATAGTGCACATGGCCGAACTTCCAGGATTTGGAGGAAAGAAAAAGCCATACGGTTTTAGTGCGTCATTTAAAGCATCCTGAATAATCCCGGGCTCTACGACCACCTGGATATTATCAATATCGATTTCAAGAATCCGGTTCATGCCCGACATATCCAGCACAATACCCCCTCCAACAGGAACTGCCCCGCCTGCAAGTCCGGTACCTGCTCCCCTGGCAGTTACAGGAATATCATTCTCATAGGCAAGCCTGACAATCCGGCTTACTTCGTCTGTGCTTTTCGGGCGTACCACGTAATCAGGCATTCCCTTAACCTGGGATGCGTCAGAAGAATAACAGTAAAGTTCCGAAGGCGAGACCGAGAGTCGCACGCCAACGATCTTTCGAAGTTCTGCAGTTATATCCATTCTAGACCTCAAATTGGAATTCAGATGTGAAAAATAGAATCTGTCACGGCTGGAGACAGACAAATGAAAGATGAGTTGCAGCAGATAATCAAGATTAATAATATATAAGAATATACCATCCTTTTTCCTCCTGAAGAGCTACTACGAAATAAAACGTAAACCTGAGCACTCTTCAGCTTCAGGAAAGCAGGCAGTAAAAGAAACTTTCAGGAAAAAATGCAGGACAAACCTTTACATCCTGATAGACGTAAGAGGACGAATATGACACAGTACTTTGAGATAGAACAGAGAGACGGAGCAGCAAGGATTGGAAAACTTCTGCTGTCTCCCGAGCTTCGTACGCCCTGCATATTAAGTACGATAGAACTTGGAAAGCTTGAAAGCCCCGGCCCTGTTGTTGATGCAGGGAGTTTCTGGGGTGTAAAATCCGATGCAGAGCTTGAGACACGCGTAAGGCAAATCCGGGAAAATGCAGGAAACGGAACTCTCATAATCCTGCCGCACCAAGCTTATCCGCCTGCCATTCCAGCTGAATCCCTCGGGAAAGTCGAAAGATTTACTGCCACTAATGGTGAAAACATTGAAGGCCCAACAGGTTCTCTCCTGAGGATAGGACGGAAGCCTGAGAAAACCGATCTCTATGTGATGGAAGGAGCAGGCACCCTTGAAAACAATGCGCGAAGATTTCTTGAGACCGTAATAGAGCTTAAAAACCATATCCCTCCTGATACGGCTCTTTACACTCCGAACCTGGCACTTCCTGAAAATATAGCTATGCTGGTCTACCTCGGAATTGATGTTCTGGACGATACAAGGGCAGAAATTGCGGCCTATTCGGACATCTACCTGACAGCAACAGGAAGCTTTTATCTCGACTCCCTGACAGAGTTTCCCTGCAGGTGCGGGGTATGTGCCGCAAGTACGCCCGCAGAGCTCAGGAAACTGCCGAAAATCGAGAGAGCAAAGTTCCTTTCAGCTCACAATAGGGATGCCCTCGAAGCCGAACTTTCCCTTGTGCGGGAAAGGATCAGGGCCGGGACACTGAGGGAATATATCGAAGGCCAGTGCAGGGTCAGGCCCTGGCTCACAGCCCTGTTAAGACTTGGAGATTTCGAATTCTCCTACCTTGAGGAAAGAGTTCCTGCTTTTCGGCAAAACCAGCTTCTTGCAGATACCTCGGAAGCCCTGTCCCGAATCGAGGTGGCAAGATTTGCACGGCGCATACAGGAGAGATATACGCCTCCTGAGCTTGAAGTTCTGGTGCTTTTCCCGTGCTCGGCCAGAAAACCCTATTCGACTTCCCAGTCCCACCAGAGATTTATCCTGGCGCTTGGAAGATACCGAAAGTTTGTCCATGAAGTGATTCTGACTTCACCTCTTGGAATAGTCCCCAGGGAACTGGAACTGACATACCCTGCGTCCCATTATGACACTGCGGTTACAGGGCACTGGGACGAAGAAGAAAAAGCCTGGGTTTCCGGCTGCCTTGAAGCTTATCTCTCAAGACACAGATATAAAGCCGTGGTCGCCCATGTAGAAGGCGCATACAGGGAAATTTGTGAACGGGCGGCAAATAACCTCGGTGTTGAAATAATCTATACCGGCACAGGAAGTCTCGTATCTGTAGAGGCTCTTTCAAACCTTAAAAATACCGTTGAATCTATCTGCGTAGCCGAAGATTTCAGCAAGAAAAGCCTGAATGCTGAAGAGGAGAAAAAAAATTTCCTGAGAGCAATTGCAGAATATCAGTTCGGAGAAGATGCCGCACTTCTTTTCTCTGAAGATATCGGAAAACTTGCGGTCAAAGGCCGGTTCCCCAAATACCAGCTCTTTGCCGGGAAAAAACAACTTGCAACCCTTGTACCGCAATACGGAATGCTTGCTCTTTCCCTTGAGGGGGCTGAGCTGATGCTAAAAAATGAAAAATACCTGGTAACAATTGATGATTTTCTCCCGCGCGGTTCCATTCTTGCCCCAGGTGTTATTCAGGCTGATCCGGGAATACGACCTAATGATGAGGTAATTGTGCTTGGGAAAAAAGCAATCTGTGTAGGGCGGGCTGTAATGAGCGGAGAAGAAATGGTAAAATCCAGTAGAGGAGTTGCAGTGGATGTCAGGCATGTCAAGAAACTCTGAGTTTGCATGCTGATTTCTAAGATAAATTCTACTAAAATAAGTTTATGAAATCTTGACGGGAGGACTGTATAAAGAATATTTTCTCTAGAAGAAATAATAAAATGGCAGGAATATATTAGATATTATGATAAGGCGTTTTGCACCTGAGGACTTCGAGGAAGTAGTTGAAATTGAAAGTGAGGCCTTTTCGGAGCACAACTCCCTCTTGTATATGAGCTTTTACGAAACTGTAGGGGACGGTTTCCTTGTCGCGGAGCAGGACGGAAAAGTCGTGGGGTATGTGGTAGGCTACCGTTCCGCAGAAAACGAAGGGCACATTTTTTCTGTTGGTGTCAAAGAAGAATATCGGGGAAGAGGAATAGGTACAGGACTGATCCATGCTATCTGTGATACTTTTGTTGCAAACGGGCTTCGATACGCAAGGCTCGAAGTAAGAAATAGTAACATAGGAGCACAAAAGTTATACAGGTCCATAGGATTCGTACCTTGCTGGACCGAGAAAAAATATTATTCAGATGGAGAGGACGGGATGGTAATGAAGATGCATCTTCATCCTTACCGTCTCCTGATCTCAAAACAAAAATATCTGGAACCTATACTTTCAGATAACGAATTTTTTGTCACTTTCAAGAGACCTATCAGTTATTACCCATGAGCTTGATGACAGAATTCAGCGATTCCCTCATCTGGGTTGATGTTTCCTCAAAGATAGGGTCGTCCCGGGACATCAGAGTAGCAAGCTCGCCTCCTAAAATAAAAATTGCGCGCTTGTGGTCCGCCTTACTCCGGTGAATATGTACAGGGCTTATGGATAAAGCCTTGTAATCATCGAATTCGTGCGTTACCCCGTGCCTTTCGAAGTACCTCTTCATTTGGGCCATATATGTGTGCAGTTGTATAAGCTCTTCCTTGTGCATAGCGAACAGACCTACAATTTTACAAGATCAATTTAATATTATCTTGAATCGGATAAAAGAATTATCCGAGGAAAATCACTTCCGAGTCGTAGATTATAAAGTTTTCTATATAATCTATATGATAAATAATGAAGGATTATGGCAGAAAGTGTGAAGTTTAGCATCATAGTGTGAAATAATGCCAAAACATGGTGAACACACAGGCCTCATACATAAATATTACACATAAGATGATAGCTCAGAGAAAATTGACTTTACGAAAAAAATAGAGAACATCCAAAATCGATTTTGGAGAATCAATAGGGAAAGAGTCAATGACTCCTGGAAGAAAGCCAGGTTTTGAAAAACGAAGAAAAGTGCAATCAAGAAAAGAAACAAAAAAGAGAGTAAAATTTCAAAAAAACGAAAGAGAATCTGGAAAAAAAGATGGAAAATTAAAGTGGGTAAAAGAAATGGGAAAAGAGGGAAATAAGAAAGCTGGAAAATTGAGGCCAGTCAGAAAAAAATGAAGATTGACAGATTCGGAGAGAGATTGGGAATTGGGGAAGTAAAAAAAATCGGAAATTGAGAGAAGTAAAGGTCTCTCAAAGCATACTTGCGGTCAAAACTTCCATATCAGCAGGTACCTTGGCTATATTTCCTATCTTTACACCTATAAGGTTTTTAATTGCGTTGCTTGAAGCAATATCAACGAGCCTCTGAGTTATTACGCCATCAAAAACCACACTCTGGATATTGTCTTTATAGGTCTTTAGCCTGCTGGCAAGGTCGCGGACTGCAATCTCTTCTACTACCTTATCCTGAGAGTCGAGAATTCTGGCCGTTAGAGTTCCTTTCAGAGCTTCGACATGAGGCCTGAACCTGGCGGCTTCGGGAGAGACGGAAACCGTCTTTACCGGGGCAGGAGAAACCCTAACCGCCTCACCTCCGGGAACTTTGACGGCCGCCGAAACCTTCTCGGCAGGCTTTTCTCTGGGAACTCTGGCGGCAGCAGGAACTGCCCTTGCCGAGATTTGGGGTTTTGTGATAACAGGTCTTGTTTTGACTTTTTCTGCGGTCACAGGAGATAGTTCCGAGACTTTTTCAGCAACCTTTTCAGGTACCTTCTCAAAAGCTCTTTCAGGTTCTGCTCCTTTCGTTTCTTCTTCCGGGAGTCCTTCACCGTAAAGATCTGGCTTTGGAGAGACCCTGTGAACCTTAATACGCTTGTGCAGCTTCTTCTCAGCAATCCTGGGGACGATTTCAGGTGTCCTTACCTTTCTTTTGGAGCTCCTCTCCACTCTGCAGGCACTTTCTTCGCCTTCCCTTTCCTGGATTCCGTATTTCTCAATGATCTGCTCTACAGGAACTTTCCGGCGCAGGGCTCTTATAACTTCTTTCTGGACAAGATCCTCTACGCATTTTCCATCGGGGGCACGGGAAACATAGTCGATATCGGCCACCTGCAGGAGCTCACGTATTATGAGTTCGCCTCCACGATCCCCGTCTGTAAAAGCCGTAACCGTTTTCTTTTTAGTAAGCTCTGCAACTTCAGGAGGGATATTCGTCCCACCTACACAGATGGTATTCTTGATACCGTAACGGAGCAGGTTAAGAATATCAGCTCTCCCTTCGACAATTATAATGGCATCGGAGTTAAGTACATTCGGCCCACAGGGAATTCTGGACTTTCCGTAGTAAGTAAGTTCATCAACTCTTACGGACTGCCGAACTTCATCGGCCAGCTCCTGGGATTCGGGCACGGTCTCATCAAACATTTTGGTAAAAATGAGCTTTGCCCTTTCAATAATCTTCTTGCGCTTTACAGCCCTTACGTCTTCTACCTGGAAAACCTCAATTTTGGCGCTGCAGGGTCCCACTCTATCAATGGTCTCAAGAGACGCGGCAAGAATTGAGGTTTCAACCTTATCAAGGCTTGAAGGAACAAAGATATTTCCTTTAGTCTTTCCTCCCTTGGCCGTAACCATTACCTCGATCCTGCCAATCCTGCCAGTCTTTTGCAGGTCACGGAGATCAAGATCAGCCCCGAGTAGTCCCTCAGTTTGCCCGAAGATCGCACCTACGATATCAGGACGTTCAATTACCCCATCAGCGTTAATTTTAGAATGAATGATGTATTTTGTAGTATCTGTATTTTGCATGTGAATTCTCCTCAGATATTGTAAATGGTTTATCGTGATAATTTTTTTAAACTACTTTCCTTAGGAATTTTATTCCTAACAATTGTGACTGATTGCTTTCCTGGGCCACAATCCATCGAGTTTCCTGATAATACAAACTATTCTCTATACTCCGAAAACTCGTAAAGTCTGGACAATGCAAAAATAGTAAAAAATCAGATTTCATACCGGGTCAGGGATAAAACGCCCTTGAAGAGGCAGATCTAAGAATTAATGACAACCATCGCCGGAAAGAGAGTTCCGGACCTGCCTGGAGTTCCCATTATACTTATGCCAGGAGACCTGATCCGGCAGAATGCCAGAAATTACGCGATCTGGTAGAAGCTCTTGCCTTACGAGAATCTGGTAAAATTTCAGGCCTGTATTAGCCTGGCTTAAGATTCTCTCAGATAGAGAAGCTTCTGACTTTCAAGTTGGGCAGACAATAATACCTTCGTTGTTCCTGAGGCTTTCCATACCTGCCCGAAAGCCTTTGCCCTAACATAAGTTTTTATTATGGCGCTGAGGTAACTTCAGAGCCTGTAGCCAAAACATGTGTTCATTTTTCAATGAGCCTGATAACTCAAGTTTTCAAGAAATACCCCTGAAAAGCGGGTAATCCGGGCATGTGCAGCCAAAATGTGCCAGAGGCCCTATCCCTTAAATTAGGGGCTGCATAGTGATAATTGGTAAGCGGTAAGTGAATGCATATCAGGTTTATTGAGAGCACTTTTTGACTTTTACTTCATGGGTGATGATGTACGAATTCTAGTTTTACATTGAATGGTCATTTTAACCCTGAGTGATAATGCAGTAAATCTGAAGTTTTTATTATATTTGCATGTGATTAGTTACATTGGATTATCTTTACGAATTTAGCAATGATGAATAGATGAAGTTGTTAATCAGTGATATGACCTGACAGAACAGCTCTCGCCCGCCTTTAAAGAAAGCTCGGCAAATGAGGAACTCTGTGCGTCACATGTTTTAAATTCATGTATTTAATGCCCGCAGGCTTTAAGAACTTTGTGGTTATTTAAAAAGTTCTACCAAACCCGGATAGTTTTTTCGTACCCGTTATTTTTGAAAATACTGTACTTTCAAAACAGCTCCGGAAGAGTTATTTCGGAAAATTCCGGAAGAGATTTAGAAATTGTTAAAAATAATAAAATGGAAAAATTTAGAAAAGTATATATAAAACTAAAGACTTGTAAAAAATTGAACGGGCGAGACATAGAAACTTTTTTATGTACTAACCCCCCACTCCCAAACTCGCTCGTTCAGACCCCCTGAAATATTAAGAGTGCATTTCCCGCTTTTGCAAATAATACCAGAGACACTATAGACCTTTTTCCACGTACATGATCAGATTTTCAAAGTAATTTATATTCAGAAAAGCCTGATTAAACCTCTTTGACAAATTCCATATTCAATAGCCTGGAAGCTTTTAGGTCATTTAAAAACCTATAATAGGCGTGAAACACAACTACTAAGAGTATGGGAAGCGAGTTTGGTACACAAAAAGCTGTAGATAATGAGATCCAGAAAGCAGCTGCAGTTGAGGGAAAAAAGGGAGAATTTCAGGAACCGGTGTCCGCACAGAATCCTGAAAAAAAAGGTCCTGCAAGAGTGGTTATTATAGGTGGCGGAGCCTGCGGCATGGCAGTCGCTACCAAACTTCGGAGACAGAGTGATTTTAAGATTACCGTACTTTCGAGAGATTCCCATACTGCTTACAGCCACTGTGGAATCCCTTTTGTTCTGGGCCGAGAGATTGAGAGTTTTGAAAAATTGATAGTAAAGCCCCAGGATTTTTTCAGAAAAAACCAGATCGATGTCAGACTAAGCGAGTGCGCCAGCTCAATAGACCTGGATTTAAAAATTGTCCGGACAGGGGAAGGAATTTATTCATTTGACAAACTCGTAATTACTACAGGCAGCCTGCCCTTTATACCTCGAACAGGAAGCTCAAATATCCTCCCTTATGGTCTCTTTACCCTGAGAAGTCTTGCTGATGGAATGCTTTTTGAAAAAGCCCTGGGAACTGTTGAGAAAGTCTGCATAATAGGCGCAGGGACAATAGGAATAGAATGTGCAGTTGCGCTTGCGAGAAGGGGAATTAAAGCCATCCTCATAAGCAGAAGCAAAAACCTGCTTTCCAGGCAACTGGACCCTGAAATTTCTGAAATCATACGAGAGCATCTGGAAAATCTCGGGATTGAAGTTATCACCGGGGAATCCGTGGTTTTTCCAGAAAGTTTCTGGAAAGAAAAAACACTATACGTGGGGGATAGGCGGCTTCCTGCCGAGCTTGTACTTTTTGCAAGCGGGGTTAGGCCTGAAATTTCCCTTGCCCTGGATGCAGGGATCGAAATCGGAGAAGCCGGAGGGATAATTGTAAATGAAATGCTCCAGGTTAAGGCAGGAGAGAAATTCCTTCCCTATGTATATGCAGGTGGGGAATGTGTGGAAGTAACGGACTTTGTAACAGGAGAAGCCAGGTTAAGCCAGCTGGGTACAACAGCCCGGCACATGGCCGACATAATCGGCAACAATATTACAGGAAAACATACTACTCTCGGGCCGCTTGCCGACCCCTGGGTAGCCGTGGCAGGAGATTTGCAGTTTGGTGGAGTTGGGATTACCTCAAAAGAGGCTGAAAACCGGGGAATAGAGGTAATTACAGGATTTTCCCGAGGCCGCACAAGAGCCTCCTATTATCCGGGTCGGAAAGATCTGTATATTAAACTTCTGTTCAAAGGCGAGGTTCTGGTGGGTGCACAGCTTGCCGGAGGAGAGGGAGTAAAAGAAAGAATCGATGCCCTCTCCCTTGCGGTCCGAAAGAAAACGACAATCAGAGATCTCCTTGACCTGGAAACCTGCTACGCACCGCCGGTCTCCATGCTTGTGGATCCTCTCAGGCCAGCTGTAAAAGCCGCAATCAGAAATTTAAAGGAAAAAGAAAGCAGCAGGGTAAAGTAAGATAAAATCAGGAAAACGTGGGGGAGGAAATGTTAGAAATCGACGGCTCTTACGGTGAAGGGGGCGGGCAGTTGGTCAGGACGGCTGTTGCTCTTTCCGCAGTTACGGGGAAAGAGATCAGGGTTACGAATATCAGGAAAAACAGGCCAAAGCCGGGCCTTAAACAGCAGCATTTAAAGGCTCTGGAAACTGCAGCCAGTCTCTGTGAAGCTCAGGTTTCGGGACTTTTTCCAGGCTCTACCGAACTTTCTTTTGCTCCAGTGGAAATAAAGGGGGGCAAGTATGATATTGATATTGGGACCGCAGGAAGCATAACCCTGCTCCTCCAGTGCATTATGCCTGCCCTGCCATTTGCGAAAGAGGAGGTCGAAATCAAGGTAAAAGGGGGAACCGATGTGGCCTGGTCTCCGACAATGGACTACCTGCAGCACGTGACTTTCAGGGCTCTGGAGAGGCTGGGCTACTCAGGCAGCGTAACCCTGAAGGAACACGGCTACTACCCTAAAGGAGGAGGAAAAGTTTCAGCTTTTTTTAAACCGTGCAGACTGCAAGGATTTCATTTTTTAAAAGAGGAGGAAGAAATAAGAGGGATTTCTCATGCTTCGAATCTTCCGGCTCATGTACCTTTACGCCAGGCAGAAGCAGCCAGTACGGGATTAATGGAAGCCGGATATCCCTCCCGGATCGAAACTCAATCTTTTGAAGCCTTTTCTACTGGAAGCGGGATAACCCTCTGGACAGGCTATATAGGTGGGAGTGCCCTCGGGGAAAGAGGACTTCCAGCAGAAAAAGTAGGCAAACGCGCTTCAGACGAAATTATTCCTGAACTCAGGACAGGAGCCTCTGTTGACACACATCTGGCAGACCAGCTAATACCGTACATGGCTCTTGCAGGAAATAGTTCTTACACTGTACGGGATCTTTCTCTTCACGCTGCAACAAATATCTGGGTTACTGAGCAATTTCTTGATGTCAAATTCAGGATAGAGGAAAAGGAAGGTCTTTTTGAAGTATCGGTTAGCTGAAAGAAAAAAGAAAAGAAGAGAAAAGGAGTAGGGAGCGAAAAAGAGAAGGAAGAGAGAAGAAAGGAGAGAAGAGAGGAGAAAAAAAGGAATAGAGAAGGAAAAGTGGAAAAGAGAAGAGAGAAGAAAGGAGAGAAGAGAGGAGAAAAAAAGGAATAGAGAAGGAAAAAAGGAATAGAGAAGAGAAAAGAGAGGAAAAAGTACCAGGAAGGATTGGAGAGAAAAACTTTTAAAGTCAGTCTTCAACGATAAAAAGGTATTCAGGAGGTATTTTTTCCGCAAGTACGATGTCATCGGTTGCAAGTTTGAGAGAGATCCCGTCTTCCTGGGCTTTAAATGCATCGATTTGAAGGATGACAGGGTTTTCAGTATGAATAAGGGCTACTTCTACTGCTTTTTCATATGTAGTGCTGAGGTGGACGTATCTCTGTTTTATCGGAAAGATTCCGTTCTCCAGCAGAACATCGACTTCTTCAGGGCTTGCCCCGTAATACAGGTATGGAGAATCACTTTCCTCGTAGTCCAGATCAATATTTACAGAGTGCCCATAACGTGCCCTGATCCTGGAGTTACTGATCTCATACCTTCCTTTTTCATCGGATTCCACAAGGGCATAAAGGTATTCCTTCCTCATCCAGTTATACCGCTTCCTCATAACGTCGCAGAAAGCGTTCAGATTCACCCAGCCGAAACTGTCCATTTCAACTCCCGCAGATGCTGGGAAATGCCGGAGAGTGCCTGATACAAACCTGCCAAGCTTTTCCTCCTTGCTATCGTCAAGCAGGTATCTGCCAGGGCGTTTACACTGCAGACAGCTGCCTCCTCTAAAATAGCCGTGCTCAGTGCATTTTCGAATCATGGTATCACGTACATAATGAAACTTTACCATAAATAAGGTTTTGTTTTAATGTTTTATTTTGACAAAGCTGTTTAGTTAAAATTTTCTATATCTCAACTATTCAGGCCTCAAAATTATCTCCAAATAATTTGTAGAACAGTAGACCTGAAATGGCCAGAATCGCAGCTCCTAGTGCTGTTTCTCTGAATCCGAAAAGCTGGGAAGAAATCCCTCCCAGGAGAGCGCCTGCAACTCCTGCAGCCCCAATCATTGAGTTGATAAGACCTGCTGCAGTCGCTTTATCCGGATTCAGTTCGACAACCTGGCGGGTAGAACCCACGTATAAAAAAGCCCAGGCTGAGGCAACGAGAAACATGCTGGGTATGATGTAAAGGTAAGATGGAGCAAGTGCGTAACTTACAAAACCAATAACTGAAACAAGGTACCCTGCATGGATCAGTTTTTTGTTTTCAAAGGAATCAAGCCTACGCATAATTAAAAACTGGACTGCTGGATTAATAGAGTAGATAAACCCAATCCAGAAATCACTTGCTCCGAGTTGCCTGAGATACAGGGGATAAAAAGCCCAGACTCCCAGGGCTCCGGTGTGCCGCAGAAAAAGGGAAAAATAAACCCCTGAGTTCTTTAACAAGGTATCCAGAGAAAGATAGGGAATATCAAGTCGGGGTTTTAGAAGATCTTTTAGCTTTAAAGCCTGCAGGAAACAGAATAGATAAAAGGTGGCAGAGAGCAGGAAAAGCGTGTCCATATTTTCCCCTATAAGCCCTGCTAGCAGGAAGCCCGCCATCCAGCCCAGAGAACCAAGAGAAATGAATCTTCCCAGGCTCTCTTTCCGATAGTGCACATACGCAATCAAGGCTCCAGGGCAGACACCCACGGTGAAACCTGTAAAAGCTCTTGCAAGCATGAGAGTAGCCGGATCACTGGCAAAAACCTGAAGGAAAAAAGCTGCAACTGAAAATCCGAGGCCGGCGAGGAGCATTGTGCGCAGACGGTGAAAATCTGCAAGCCTTCCGAAAATAAATGAGGAAAGCAAGGTCGCAGCTGAATAAACACTCACAATGAGGCCTACTTCGAAATAAGAAGCTCCCAGAGACCTCGCAAATACAGGAATGAAAAGTATGGAGAGCACGTTTGCCATATTTGAGAGGAACTGGATCTTATTTACCTGTATCAAGCCAATCAGCACCAGAAAAGCATGGGTGCAGTTTATTAATATTGTTTCCGCTTTGTTGAGAAATACTTTCATCGGGCACACGGTAATCTTTAGTAGAACGGCTTGCATACCCTAGCGCGAAATCTAAAGTATTCTTACCGACCGCCGTATTCAAGCACAATTTAAAACCTATCTGGAAGGTCGATTTGAACTTTCAATTCCGGGTTGAGATTCGGGTCAACAGTTTCTTCGGGCGCGATTCGTGGACTTGATTTCAACCACATTGTCAGGACTCAATCCAAAAACCTTATAGGGACAGAGCCTGCTGAATTGCCTGTCAAGTGATTGCTGCGGCCAGACAAAAGGAACATAAAATATAACTTAGACAATAAGATTTGGACTATAGATTCAGAGGAGTAAAATTTAGAAAAATAAAACTTAGAAAAATAAAATTTAAAACCGCGGAAACTTAAAATCAAAAAGAATAAAAGGAACTTTAGAAGATAATTAACTGTGACCTTTCTTATCGTATGTTTACTAAAAGGTATAAGTTTTGAAGTGTATTACTCTGAAATACTCTGAAATTTACTCTGAAATTTACTCTGAAATCTTACCTGAAATTCGCCTGAAACTTAACTTAAACTTAACTGAAGCGATTTGAACTTTTAGACAAGATTAAGATTTGCTAATCGACTACTCTCATAAAACAGTTTTTGAATTTTATACCATAACGTCGGAGCCGGATTTAAAGCAGCAAGCGTGGCTAATATTATTGCCAGCCACAGGAACTAAGGCAAATAGCAAACACTGAAGATAAGAATCATACATTAAGGGGATAATATGACAGATATTGAATCGATCTATAAAAAGCTCAGCCATGTCATCAGTAAAGAAGACTTCCTGCAGCGTGTCCAGGAAAAGGTCGAAAACATGGGAGGGCTTTGCGATGAACCTATGGCTGCCATGCTGGTTGCCAACGAACTTGGATTTTCGGATATAGGTCGGGACAGTGTGAAGATTGAAAATATTACAGCTGAGAGCGGACCAGTTAACTTTGTTGCAAGAGTTGTGTCGGTTTTCGATCCCAAAGAATTTACCCGAAACGACGGGACGATAGGTAGGGTCGGAAATATAATTGTTGGAGATGAGACCGGAAAAATAAAGGTTACGCTCTGGGACAATATGGCAGACCTCATAAAGGCTGGAAAAATCGAAGCAGGGCAAACCCTCCAGATCAGTGGCTACGCTAAGCAGGGGTACTCAGGAGTGGAAGTCAATGTAGGAAACAATGGAGTCCTTGCCGAAAGTGAAGAAGAAATCGATGTGACTGCGAGCAGCCAGAAGATAAAGGATGTAAAGGACGGCATGGGGGACCTGAATTTGACAGGAAAAGTCCTGGAAATCTCAGAAATAAGGACCTTCCAGCGAAAAGACGGCAACCCTGGAAAGGTTGGAAACTTGCTTCTCGGGGACGCAACAGGCACACTCAGGGTGACCCTCTGGGATGACAAGACCGAGTTCTTGAACCAGATTGAATACGGAGATACCGTGGAACTTGTCAATGCTTATGCCCGGGAGAACGCCTTTACTCAGAAAATTGAACTGCAGATCGGAAACCGAAGTATAATCCGGAAAAGTGAGAAAAAAATCGAGTATGAAGAGAAATTTACCCCGGTTGCGGATATAACGGCTGATATGAATGATATTAACGTTTCCGGAAGGATACTTGATATCGGGGAAATTCGCACCTTTGAGAAAAAAGATGGATCCACCGGAAGAGTGGGAAATCTCCTTCTTGGCGACTCCACAGGCAAAATCAGGCTGACTCTCTGGGATGAAAAAACCAGCTTTCTGGATGAAATTGATTTTGACGAGACTATAGAGGTACTCCATGCTTATTCTCGGGAAAATGCCTTCAACCAGCAGGTGGAACTGAATCTGGGAGGCAGAGGGATAATCCAGAAGAGTGAAAAGGAGATTGAGTACAGGGAAAGGTTTACGGATATTGCTAATATTGTCCCGGGGGAGAGCTATTCAGTCCAGGGGAAAGTTTCCGAAGTAGGAGAACTCCGAGAGTTCGAAAGGGAAGACGGAACCGAGAATGTGGTTGCAAACCTTCGACTTAAAGACGAAACCGGCAGCATCAAGCTAACACTCTGGGGAGAACAGGCATATGTAATCGAGGATCTCGATATTGATTCCGAAATCCAGATAATTAATGCATATGCGAAATTTGGTCTGAATGAGGAGATCGAGTTGAGTATCGGGAATCGAAGCAGAGTGATCATGCTTTAATCTTTCTCCTTTTTCAGCTTCTATTTTATTTTTACTCCTTAAATCTGTGTTTTTCAAAAAGCTTATAAAGTGCGTTCCAGTGGAAATAAAGGGGTCTGAAAAATTTCCTGTGAGAAAAATAGAAAGCATTACAAATATAATTTAAGTTGTTTCTAACCTGTATAAGCCTGCTTTCTAAAATATACTTCTCTTCTGCACTTCTTCCTGATAATTTCTCCAGATGACTGGGAGTTTTTCATTCTCAGCAAAAACCTCCAGTGGAAACAAAGGGGTTCTGAAAAATTTCCTGCGAAACTCCTGTAAACTTTTCTTCACGAAAAACGAGAGTGGCCCTAAAAAGGATGCATTTCCGACTCCATGCAAACTTCTGTTCTCTACAAAAAAAGCAAATGCCGTTATCGTTATGTACCATTGACTCGTATATATAAGTGTTATAAAAACGTCCGGAAAGTGTGGGGAAGATATCTTAGAGGGATCGGACAAAAAAATAAATCCGGAAACTACAGCCTCACCGGAGTATCGTCTTTAAAAAGTTGATGATTGCAGGGCCGGAGTTAGAGAGAAAACTAAAGCAATCTGAAACGTTTTTCCACAGGAAACTGAAAACCTGGAGAGCTTTTATATCGTGAATTTTATATTGTGAATTGCCGAAGTACGGAACTAAAGGGGGAACGGCAGTAGATGGCAGATGGATCTGGAAGGGATACCGATGCTGAGAGGGAGATAGGTGTTGGTATTCACAGCAGAGAAATTGAGAGAGAAGTCTCGGTTGCTGAAGTCATGAATAAAGCAGTCATAGTAATGGATATCAACTCGGATATTCCCGCTATTGCAAGGGAAATGGTCAGTCGTGATGCAGGAAGCGTCATCATTACCGAGAATGGCAAAGCTATGGGAATCATAACTGAAAGGGGCCTTGTGAGAGGTATCATTACGGAGGATAGAAAACCAGGTGAGGTAAAGGCAAGTGAAATCCTCTCAACCCCACTGATAACCGTAGAGCCTGAAACAAATATAGTAGAAGCTTCCAAAATCATGTTGAAGGCGAATGTTAAAAGGCTGCCAGTCCTGGAAAACGGTATGGTAATAGGAGTGATTTCGAATACTGATATCCTGATGGTAACACCCGGACTTAATACTATTCTCAAAGATCTTATTGACATGAACAGGGAGGCTCTCCTCTCCATCCCCTCAGTCGAAGAGATTTCAGAGGCAGAGGAATTCCAAACGGGCATATGTGAATCCTGCGATCTTTTATCATATGACCTTAGGTTTGTGGATGGAAGGTACTTATGCGGAAATTGTCGGCAAGAAGAAGGGGAAAATTACGAATGAATTGAAATCTTGAGATCTTGACTTTAAATCTTCTGTCTTAAAGAGAGCATAGGAAGGCAAACAATGAACGTTAGCGAGATTATGTCAGAAGGACCTATTAGCATCAAAGAAGGTGACTTTGTAACTCACGCCCGTCAGCTAATACGCGACCACCTTCTTCGAAGCCTTGTTGTTGTTGACGAAGAGAACAGGCTTGTAGGAATGCTGAGTGACCAGGACATCCTGAGAGTTACGTCTACCAAGTCAAATGTCACGGTGAGCGGATATGCAAGGCAGTCCCCGACAGTCACTCCGGATATGGATATCGTGAAGGCTACAAAATTAATGGTGCAATCGAAACAGAATAGAGTTCCGGTTATCGTATCAACTGCTGACCATACGGTTGTCGGTGTCCTGAGTAATGTGGATGTTCTCAAAAACGTGGAAGTCCCAAAAAATGTTCCCAAATCACTGGAAGCCGTAATGACAAAAAAGGTCAAAACCTGCTCGCCAGAGGATAAAGTCGGCACGGTCTGGGGGCATATGCTCGAGACAGATTATACGGGCATTCCTGTAGTTTCAAAGAAAGGCGAACCCATTGGAATGATAACCAGAAGGGATATAATCAAATCAGGTGCTGTGCGAATCGAAGTGGAAGACGAAAGGCGCACGAGGCCTAATGACAGCCCAAAAGTTGAGAAGATAATGTCAACTCCTACATATACACTTTCTGAAACCGATTCCGTTAAAAGTGCAATTGAGATGATTATCCGTTATGATATTGGAAGAGTTACCATCGTAAATGAAAAGGACAGGGTATCCGGGATCGTCGATAGACAGGATCTTCTGGAGTCTATTGTCGATATATGGCCTGATAAACCCTTCGAAAATCGCTTTTGAAAGAAAACTTTGTGGTGAAATTTCCAGTAAAAGGATAACAACTGATAGAGAACTCTAATAGAGAACTTATGCGAAAAAAACCGCAGCAAGTTTTCACACAAAAAGATTATAACATTAAAGATCATCATTAATAATAATTATAAATCTACAGGTAAAGGAAACCTTTCGGAAAGATTCGGAAAAAATTGCTTTCAGGTTTTATTTTTTCCAGGAGCAAATCTGGGCCTGCTGAGAAATGAACTGCAGGTCCCAGGGAAATTTCTGCAAGATGGCAGGAAAAAGAAACGGAATACGAAAAAAGCAATTAACTGCAACTCGAATTCGGTGATCCTATTGAACAAAGATACGACATTTTCGCCCGTCGATAAGATGAAGGTTCAGCCAGGCGTGAGCAAATCCAAGAAAGCGCAACACAAAGACCCGCATACGATTAGCAGTATGGGCACTATGCGAATGGGTCCTGAATTTAAATCTCGCATTTCAGAACATGAAGGAAAGATCCTGGCCCTGGCAACAAGGAATGTAGTAACTCTCCCTCCTACTGCAACAATTATGGAAGCAATCAGGATTATGACTGAAAGGAGGTTCAGGCGCATTCCTATTACAAATGCCGGAACAAGGAGGCTGGAAGGGGTAGTTACCTCCGTGGATATTATCGATTTTCTAGGAGGCGGCAGAAAAAATCTGCTCGTTGAAAATCGTTTCAAAGGTAACCTTCTGGCTGCAATCAATGAAGAAGTACGGCAAATCATGGAAACGGATATTGCCTACCTTCATGATCAGGCCGATTTTAAAGATGCAGTTTCAGTGATGCTTGAAAGAAGGACAGGCGGCCTGCCAATCGTTAACAATGACATGCAGGTCGTTGCAATCTTTACCGAAAGGAATGCACTGGAATTGATGGGCGGGCTCGTAACAAACCGAACTGTTGATGAATATATGACCGAGAACGTCAAGATGGTATCAACTGATACGCCCATTGGGCAGGCAGCAAAAGTAATGGTAAGTAACAGGCTCCGAAGACTTCCTGTAGTCAAGGATGGAATCTTTGCGGGAATTATCACTGCCTCTGATATTGTCCATTTCCTTGGTAGGGGAGACGCTTTCAGTAAGCTGACAACAGGAAACATTCATGAGGCGCTTGACCAGCCTGTAGGCTCTATTGTCTCAAAAGAACTGATCTGGACCGGTCCGGGCACAGACCTGGGAAAAGCAATGGAAATAATGCTTGAGAAAAAGATAGGGTCACTCCCCGTGCTGGAGGATGGGTTGCTCCGTGGCATAATTACGGAAAGCGATTTCCTGAAATCTCTTGAATGAATCCGGAAAACGATTGAATTAAACTGGTCCAGCCCGGTTCGAGCTGGATTAAACTGGCTCAAACTGCCCCGGAGCTTAACTAAATTTAGTGGAAATTGAAGTTGAAATGAGCCCGAAAAACCTTCGGGCTTGAGTTTTCGGGAGTTTAAGTTTTCAGGAGTTTTGGAGAAGAGGAAAGTTCTCTAGCTGGATAGATCGAGAAATAACCTGTACTCTGAATATTCAGGGTTCTCTGGATATTCAGAATTTTGAAGTGCAGCTTATTTTGAACTTAACTTTTCAAGATAGCCCTCACTTCAGCAAAAATTACATGTTACTTCTCTAAAACTTTAGCGTTTATAGCTAAAAATTGTAAAGTTCGCAACCGATTCAAAAACTATAATTATTGATACTTATATATTGTAAAAGTGAAGGAGGTACTTCATGAATGTGGCGGACATCATGAGTTCACCTGTATATGTCCTAAACGCAGATGAACCCGTGTCACATGCAAGAAAGCTGATGTTAAGATATAGAATCAGTACGTTGCTTGTCCTCAACGAGGGCAAGATGGTGGGAATCGTCACAAAATCAGACATCACTAACCGTCTGGCTCAGGCCGAACCCCTCTGGAGGAGAAGGCCGATAGACCAGATCCCTATAAAGTTATTGATGACTGAATCGGTTATTACCATCTATCCTGAAGCCTCTATTTCCCAGGCGGCTGCCTTAATGCTTGAGAACGGAGTGCATAACATTCCGGTGGTAAAGAACGATATTGTAGGTATTATCACCAGGACAGATCTTGTGCGTTATGTTGCGGAAAATAGCGAGGAAATGAAAACAAAAATCCCCAAATTAATGACTGAGGATATTATTTCTGTTCACAGGCATCATACTATCAACCATGTAATTGACGAGATGAACAGAAATGAGATCGAAAGAGTGATCGTTAAAGACGATGCCGGAAAGCCTGTAGGGATTATTTCCAGCAAAAGCCTTGCTTTAAACCTCTTAACTGACTTTCAAGGCGAACTTTCCACAAAAAGCATCAAGATAACCCGTAAATCTTCCCCTGGAGGCCAAAAAACCTACAGATACGTAAAAGAGGTGCCTTTAACCGCAGAGGACATCATGGTTTCTCCGATAACTTCCATTGACATGAACGAAAACGTCAATGCAGCCGCAAAAAAAATGATTGAAGAAGGAGTGACTGCACTGCCTGTCAGTGACGGAGAAGATATAGTGGGCATATTGAGCAGAACCGATATCATGAAAGCCATTCTCTGAAACATTGCAATGCGGAGGTATATACTGCAAAAATAGCAATATATAGCAATAAAGCAGCCAAAAGTAAGAGAAGGATGCGAAATTAAAGCACAGGAAAACGGATGAAGAAGACACGCAAAAAATTGCGAAATGTATAATTCAAAATTCTGGATACGCATGAGGTGAATTGCATGCAAGTTAAAGACATAATGGTACAACCATACAGGATTGACAAGTCAGACACCATATCTCACGCCCTGGACCTTATGGAAAAGAAAGATACTAAACGCCTGCTGGTAGTCCATGGCGATCAGGTACTCGGTGTACTTACAATGAGAAGTCTGACAGAACAGCTCGGAACTCGAAAGAAACTGAGCAAACCTGCATCCTCTCTGCATGTTGCAACAGCCGTATCCGACAACTTTGTAAAGGTTCTGCCTGATACCGATACCAGGGATGTCCTTACCCTGATGAAAAAGAAAGGTGGCGTAATTATTGTCACTGATAATGGAAACGCCCTGGGCTGGGTTACACCCCAGGAATTCATGAAAATAAATCATTTCACAGGCTTTACCGGAGAAGTAATGGAAAAAAGCCCTATTATTGTCAGCCCGTCTGATAGGGTGAGCCACGCCAGGCGGCTTATCCTTGATAAAAATGTGGGAAGGCTGCCAGTAATTGAAAACGGAAAGCTTGTAGGTATTATTGCTGAAGACGACATTGCCTTTGCCATGCGCTCTTTCAGGGATCTGGTAGCCGACAATCAGCAGGATTCAAGGATCAGGAACCTGCTGGTTGGGGATATCATGACCCGCAGTGTGGTTAGCGTCTATACCAATACCCCTCTTGCAGAAGCTGTTCAGACCATGATGGAACACGATGTCGGAGGTGTTCCGGTCCTTAACCTGGAGGAGGAACTTGTTGGTTTCCTGGCCCGCAGAAATGTAATAAATACAATTGAGGAATAAGCTCAAATCCAGAGAAAAAGAGCCAGAAAAAACTTGATTGAAATACTGAAAGCAAGTAATAAAAGAAGGCCTGCTCTTTCAAGACAGGCCTTTTTGAATTTCGAAATTTTCGATTGATTTTTCGCTTTTAGAAGGGTTTCTGTTTAGAACGAATTCTATCTTACCTGCAACGAATTCCTTTTTAGAATGAATTTATTTTAGAGCAGTTTCCGGTTTTAGAGTTGTTTTCCTGTTTACAATGAATTCTCGTCTTTAAAATGATTTATCTCCGCCAATAAGGCCTCCCAGGATACCACTCCCGGCAATGCCGCTCTGTTCGTCCCGGTTACGGCCGTAGGCAGACGCTGCAAAGATCCTGTCAGCAAGGCGGGAGAAAGGCAGGCTCTGTATGTACACTGTACCCGGGCCTGTAAGGGTTGCAAGGACAACTCCTTCACCGCCAAAGAGGGCATTTTTAAAGTTCCTTGACCAGGTTATGTCATAGGTCACGTTTTCGGTGAAAGCTGCCACGCAGCCTGTGTCGACACGGTAAGTCTCGCCAGCTGCCAGCTCCTTTCTTATCACTGTGCCTCCGATATGAAGGAAGGCCAGGCCGTCACCTTTCAGCCTCTGCAGGATAAAGCCTTCGCCGCCAAAGAATCCTGCTCCGAGCTTGCGGGTGAAAGCTACTTCCACTTCTACTCCGCGAGCAGCACAGAGAAATGAATCTTTCTGGCAGAGGAGACTGCCTCCGAACTTGGTGAGGTCAAGGGGAATAATCTTGCCCGGATACGGAGCCGCAAAAGCTACGTGCCCTTTTCCGGAACCCTTGTGGATAAAGCTCGTAATGAAGAAACTTTCTCCTGTAATTACCCGTTTAAGTCCTTTTTTCAGGCTTCCGAAAAGTCCACCTCCTTCATTACCCGTGCTGGTTTGCATTAGAATCCCGGGTCCCATGTATGCCATAGCCCCAGCCTCTGCCTGAACGGCTTCATCCTGATCAAGCTCGATTTCAACGATCTGCATATCGTCGCCCATAATCTTGTAGTCGATTTCATCTGCCATTTTACAATCTCCAGTCTTTTTTGCAAGCTTAGATATAAAAAGATTAGAGACAGATTAGAAGCCGCATACTTAAAAAGATTTTTAATGGCAGAATCATTTTCTTAATTTATTTCCTGAAGAACATGTTCTTGTGAAATATGCCTGATACTCTGAAGGCGTGCCTGAGAATGATAACTTATTTCAGGGCTGAAAACAGATAAATAAACATGAGTAGAGAGGGGAATGAGGAAATAGATCCTGAATTTGTAGATCGGCTTGCCAGTTACCTGGGGTTCAATAAGGAAAGGGTTCAGCACCTCTTTGAGAAAAATTATCTTGCCCGAAACTGGGGAAAATATGAATATTTGTTCCGTTTCGATAAGGAAATCTCCCATATCGAAAGGGGAACAGTACTTTATGAGAAAGACGATTCTTTCGAAATCATTATGGGTTTTCCGAAAATCCGAAGAGCCATGGTGCTGAATCCCACGATTAAAAAGCACTTTAGCGGCCTTGAAAAAGTAGCCGTGGAAGAAAAAATGAATGGATACAATGTCCGCATAGCGATTGCAAAGGACGAAATACTTGCAATTACACGAAGCGGGTATATATGCCCTTATACGACTCAAAAGGCAAAAGAGAAATTGAACCTTAAATTCTTTGGCGATTTCCCTGAACTTGTACTCTATGGAGAAATGATCGGCCCTGACAACCCTTATGTCTCAAAAGCGATCTATGATGTCGAATCGGTAGAATTTTATATCTTCGACATTCGGGAGAAAAACAGCGGCGAACCTCTCCCAATAAACAGGAAGCAGGAAATCCTGAAAAAATACGGTTTTTTCCATGTAAGGTTTTTCAATGAAATTCCCCTGGAAACTGCAGCTGAAGAAATTGGAAAAATCATTCGGGAATTGGGAGAAAAAGAGCATGAAGGTGTCGTAATAAAAGACCCTGAGATGGTTCTTTCCCCATTAAAATATACCTCTTCCCAGAGTAATTGCTCGGACCTCAGGCATGCCTTTAAGTTTTACAATGAAACCGGCAGAGACTATATGCTTTCCCGAATCGTTAGAGAAGGCTTCCAGACAGTTGAATGGGACGAAGACGAAACTGATTATGAAAAACGCTGTATGCAGCTGGGAGAAAGCATACTGGGCCCTCTTCGGGAATCAATAAGAAGTGTAAAAAACGGTCAGAGGCTGTATGAGGAGGCAAGGATAAGGGTAAGAGATTTAAAAACTGCAGCCGAGTTCGAAGATTACCTTAAAAGACTTGGAATTGATGCAATTTTTGAGGAGCCTCAACCGATCGGGGAAGAGTATCTGATAATTATAAGAAAAATCAATAAAAGCACCAACGATAAGACTCAGGCGATCTTGCAGGGCGAAACCTGGTAATTTTCCCTGCAAGAACTTTTCTCGGGTTTTAAATTTATAAGAATGTTTTCAGAACGTTTCGAAAAGAAATATATTACAGTAATAATTATACCAGATGCAGATTTGAAAATTATAATACCGTAGATTTCAGAGTTATCAGACCATGCAGGTTTCAAAGTTATTAATACCAGTTATAACTTTTAGGGTACGGTAGGTATCTAAATTCAGAAAGCATCAAATCCGGGAAGTATCCTCCGGAAAATGTCCAGAGTCCGGAAGCATTACAAAAGTGAATTTTATGAATAATCCGAGTTTAAACAATCTTTAAATATACTAATTAGAAGGAATTGGAAGGGATCCAGTATGACAAATTTTGCAATTATCGGGACGGAAAAGAGTGGAAGGACCTCCCTTGCCGCAAATCTCGGGAAAAAAGGGACATCCTCCGACATAACCCTGTATAATAATGATAAAGAGAGCCGAAAAATGGTTTTTGTGGATCCTCACGGCTATCCCAAAGCCATAAAGCCCCTGGTTACGGCACTGAATATTTCGGATATGGCAATCCTCTGCATCCCTCCTGATGGCCTGAACAGGGACAACCCTGTAAGTGTTCATACCGGAGAATGCATTGTTGCCCTGGACCTGCTCGGTTTTAAGCATGGAATAATTGCCCTGACAAAATCCGACAGTACCCATATGCATGCAATCGACGAACTGAAGAAGAAAATAAAATTAATGACTGCGGGCACTTCTCTTCAGGACTGGGAATGCCTTTCCCTGAATACCAACAAAGGTGCAAAAAATCCTTTTGAGGGTGTGGAAGATCTCAAAGCCAGAATTAACGAAATTTCGGAAAAGATTGAAGCGGAACAGGCTGAGTTAAACAACCTGCCTGCAAGGGTGTTTATAGACCATGCCTTCAATGTTACTGGAAAAGGCTGCGTTGTTCTCGGGATTGTCAAACAGGGGATTTCAAAAGATAAGGACAAAACTAAAATTTTCCCGCTGGACAGGGATATCGAAATCCGGTCTATTCAGAGCCATGATGTGGATATTGACAGCGCGCCCACAGGCACCAGAGTAGGGATGCGCCTTAAAAACGTGCAGGCCAAAGATATAGAAAGGGGATTTATTATTTCCGATAAGGAAATTGTAAGTACTGATTATACCCTTGAATGTACCATCTCGAAATTCACACGGGCAGTAGAAATCTCAGGTGTACTTCATCTCTTCGTTGGCCTGCAGTCCGAACCTGTGCGTGTGGAGAAGATTCTGGTTGATGGGCAGGAAGTTAAAGAAGTAAAGCCTGGCAGTACCTGCGTGATGGAATTCTCAGGTAACAAAAAAGTAGCTTACAGCAAGGAGGATCGTTTCCTGCTGGCAAACCTTGACCTGCCACAGCGTTTTGCAGGCTATGGCTTTTCGAAATAAGCTTCTTTAAAAATAATTTTCTAAGGGAATAGTATGGAAAACGATTCAGGAAAAAACGAAGCCGCATGTGAAAACAGAGAAAATACTTTGAGAGATAGAACCCTTTACGGGAGCGTCTTTCATAGAAATGTCTGCTGGCAGCGTTCTTACCAGAGGCCGGAAGGTGATGAACTTATTATGGCACTGTACGGCAGCCTCAGAAACGGTCTTTACAACAGCCAGCGTTTCGATCTGCAAAACAGGTCAGAATTTCTGGGCACAACAAAAGTAAGAGGATATGCCCTTTACTCTCTGGGTCCTTATCCCGGCGTATATCCTTTGGAAGGTTCTTGTGTTATAGCTGAAGTGCGCAGGTTTTCAGGAAGACAGCAGCTTGAAGTCGCCAAATCAATTGATTATATGGAGCTCTTCGGAGGATACCACAGGGAATATGTGGATCTTGAAATTGGTGAGCAAAAGCTCAGAGGCTTTATTTATGTTTATGATGAGAAACCTGAATCGGAAAGGATCGAGCATGGCGACTGGGCCAAATACCTGAAAGAAAGAGAGCTACAAAAAAGAGAATTACCTGAGCGAAAATGCTGAAAAAAATAAAGAAAAGTAAGAAATACATATATAGAAAACCGAGGTCTAAAACCCGTTGATGTCTTAAAAATCACAGATTCATTTAAAAAATTATAGATTCCCTAAAGTCACAGATTCCCTAAGTCACAGATTCCTTAAAAACTCAAGGCTCTGAACTCCTTCTTCTACCGAACTCATTTCGGTAACAAAAATTCCTTTATAATCCGAAAGTTTTTGCATAACTCGTTTCCAGTCTATTGTACCTTTTCCCAGGGGAAGATGTTCATCTTTTTTGCCCAGGTTGTCATGGATATGCACATGAGAGATTTTTTCTGTGAGAAGCTCAAGGAAATCATCAATAAGTCCAACTGTGTTTGCGTGCCCGACATCAAAAGTGAAACCAACGTTATGGCTTCCGATGGATTCAAGCATTTCAAGCATCTCTTCGGGATATTTCCCAAAGATCTTCGGCAGGTCGGGCATATTTTCAACAGCAACCAGAATTCCGAAATCAGCTGCAAAGTCACAAATTTCCCGAAGAGAGGCAAGATTGGTAAAATAAGCTTCCTGCGGGACCTGCACGCCATGAGGGGAAAGATAGCCAGGGTGTACTACAGCAAGGTTGACATAGTTAGAGGCAAGAGTCAGGTAGTGTTTCATCTGCCTGAGAACTTCTGCCCTGATTGAATCATTCAGACCTGCCAGATTCATATCCGAGAAAGGCAGGTGCAGAGTTAGCTCAAGGCCTGTGGTTTCACTTATATTTTTTAAGTTCTGGATATTTTTGCTGTTCAGGCACTGAGATCCTTCCTGTACGATCTCCCAACCGGTATACCCGTGATCCTCAAGCGTGTAAGCCCATTTGAAAGGATCTTCAACGACTGCACGCGACGAATAGCTGATTCTCTGCAATTGCATGACGAAAATTCATTCCTTTTCATTTATCATATACATCTGTGGATGTGAATTGAGATATATTTAACTGAACTATTAACTGGATTATTTAACTGAATCAGCTAATATCTCAGTTTTTACCATGTAATAAAAATATATTAAAAGCTTATAAAGACGTAAGAGTGTGTTAAGACTTATTAGAGACATTAGAGGCGTTTTAAAGATGTATAAAAGAATGTTAAAAATATATTAAAGATTTACATAATATGAAAGGTGTATTGAAGAAAGATATATTGAAGAAAGATATATTAAAAAATTTGCAAAGCCATTAAGGTTTTCAAGGCTTATAAGGTTTATAAGGTATATAGAGCGTTAAACTCTTAGATTCCCTCAATTCCTCTGCACATAGTCCATATCTACTTCAATAACAGGTTTTCCTTCTTCAGTAAGGGGCAAGAGCCATTCGAAGAGTCTTTCCATTTCTTCCTGAGAGTCAGCCCTGATAATAACTTCGATAGATCCGAGAGATTCTTCCTGCGCAGGAACACTGGGAATTCCGACAAAAGCAGCCTGCTTGTTGAGCGAAAAGCGGACCGAAAGCCCGTCACTGGATAAGCCTTTGCTGAAAGCTTTGTTGCGGATACTGTCAATAATTTTTTCTCTGCGAATTAACCCATGCAGGGTTTGCAGAATGTCAATTCCTCCTTCTCCTGAAAGGAAAAAAGAGGGAGAAACTCCTGTTTCAGGTCCGGCAGCTCCAGTAGCCTCTTTTTTGAGTTCAATGTCAGTAAAAAGGGATAAAATTGCTTTGATAACCTTTTCCGGGTCTTCTGTAGGATATATGGCTGCTGAAACCTTAACGCGTATCATAAATGTACTCCAGTAATTTTAAATGGACTATTCAAGAAATTTTAAGATTTGTTCTGTGGGTTTTTTCCTAAGTAATTGCTCAAAACGTCAATAACATCCTTTTTGAAAGTTTCAAGAGTGAAGTTATTTTCAATTTCAACACTGGATGCCTCTATAGCTTCTCCCATGCCCCAGCTGAGCTCTCGTTCGTCCCGCTGGCGGAGCCCTTCTATATTGTTCATATCATCACTTCGGCCTCGTTTCTGGACTCTGGAAAAGCGAATTTCAATAGGAGCGTAAATGGAAATCAGGATAAAACCTTCTCCGAATTCTTGCCTGAAGCATTCCACTTCAGCAATCCCGCGTACCCCGTCCACAACAACAAGGTCGGAGCCAGCTTCCCTTATTTGGGAAATGCAGCGTATGGCGACTGCATCCATGCCCTCGCATTTGCGAAGCTGTGTTGCAACCATTCCGGTATTGGAGTCATTGGGCTCAAGCCCGCGCCTCAAAACTTCCTTCCGGATCACGTCACCCATATTAATAACGGGAATACCCATTTCAGCAGCAATTCTGGCAGCTTCCGATTTTCCAGATGCTGGCATGCCTACGAATGCTATTATTTTCATCAAAAATTACCCTTTAAACTTGAATTATTAGACCTGAATCATTAACTTGAGCTAGATCTGAATTATTAACTTAAGCTGTTAAATCATTAGGTTGGAATTATTGAATCATTAATTTGAGTTATTGAATCATTAGTTTAAGTTATCGAATTATAGTATGAGTTATTGAATCAGTAGGTTTGGATAGAAACCTGATTGTCACCAAACCTTAACTGCAGAGTGAGTAGAGTTTAAATTATAACTAAAATAATAACTTGAATATGGGATCCTTACGTTAACCGTGTATATTATATGATTCTAGTCAAACCGCAGGATCATATATATTATTTCCTGAAAACTGACACCTGGATAATGGGAAAATAAGCCAGAGCAGGGAAAACTGAGGAATATCAAAAGTAAGGAAGGCTAGACATGGTCAAGGAAAAAGCTAAAGTAGAGAGGCATCAGGAAAGGGCCAAGAAAAATCTAAAGTAAGGAAAGGTCAGGAAAGGTCAGGAAGGGTCAGGAAAGGTTAGGAAAGATTAAGAAAAGGCTAAAGTAAGGAAGGTTAGAGAGGATAAAAACCTGAAGTGAGGACGGTTAAGAGAGGCTCAGGGAAATCCTGGAAAAGCGAGGAGTCAGCAGGTGGGCCAGGAAAAAGCCAATAAGGTAGAGGAAATAGTAGAATTTGAGGGTTTTGATCCTCACGAAAACATCTTGTTGAAGATTGACGTTTTAAAATCCACCAGCGGCTTGAGCCTGTAATCCTCAAGAAGTACTTTACGAGTGTTTTCTACTGGAACGCTCAGGGAAATTTCTTTAGTCCGGCCGTAACGACCTTTGCTTACAACCACTGCATTGACTATGCCCAGCATATCAAGCTCGGACATCAGGTCGGTAACCCTGCGCTGCGTAAGGATATCCACATCAATGTGATGGCAGAGCTGGCGGTAGACGTTGTACATCTCGCCTGTTGTGACATTCTTACCTTCTCTACCCCGGTTCCGCAGGAGAATAATGCTATAAAGTACGAGTTTGGATTGGGTGGGAAGGGTCCTTACCACTTCGACCACGCGGTCAATTTCAATTTTTTCCTGAGCGCGTCTTACATGTTCTTCAAGAACCTGAGGCTGGTTTTCCCTTTCTGCAATTTCTCCTGATACCCGGAGAAGATCGAGTGCACGCCTGGCATCACCGTGTTCCTGGGCTGCAAAAGCGGCACATAAGGGGATTACCATTTCACCTAGAACGCCGTCGGTATAAGCCATTTTTGCCCTTTGTTTCAGGATATCGCTGATCTGCTCAGCATCATAAGGAGGGAAAATGAGTTCTTCTTCGCCCAGAGAACTTTTGACTCTGGGGTCCAGAAATTCCGTGAATTTCAGGTCGTTTGAAACTCCTATCATACTGACTTTGGCTCTCCGCAGATCTGTGTTGATTCTCGAAAGATTATAAAGAACATCGTCGCCTTTTTTGATCAGCTTATCAATTTCATCCAGAATTATTATAATGACCTGCTCTCTGGAATCGATTGCCTCCTTAAATTTCATGAAAACCTGATCGGTAGGCCACCCGGTCATAGGAACTTCTTCTTCGAAATGCCTGGCAAGATTTGCAAGGAGCCGGTACTGTGTATCGATCACTTCACAGTTGATATAAACTACCGAGCAGTAAAGTGATTTGTCTTCACTTACCCTCTCAAGTTCTTTTCCAACGTAGCGGGTAACCGCAGTTTTTCCTGTCCCTGTTTTTCCATAAATTAGTACATTGGAAGGAGTTTCTCCCCGGAGTGCGGAAACCAGGATTGTCGCAAGACTATTAATTTGCTCGTTCCTGTGCAGCAAAAGGTCAGGCGTGTAAGAAGGCCGAAGTACTTCCTTGTTTTTGAAAATTGATTTTCCGTCAAGTAATTTTTCGAATAAGCCGTCTAATGATTGAGCTTTTATCATGAATGACCCTCTATAAAAATTGGTAATATCAAGCGTGTTAGGGGTTAAGACAGTAGATATACTTTTAACGCAGATAATTAATATATCCAATAAATTAATACAGTAATATAAATATATACAATAAATATATACAATTAATTAATAGAGTGGATAAACAATATACTATCTCTTCTTCGCATTAATTTCGTTTTTATTTTTAAGCTATAGTAAGCTAGAGTAACTGGAACTTTGTTACAGAGAACGTTTGGGGGTTGTGTTGTGTGTTATTTGAAATTTTCAGCTGCAGGACAAGCCGGTAGATTTAATAACCGAGCTTAGCTTTTTAAGGTCTTTTTAAAGTTTAAAGTTCTTAAAGATTTTAAGGATTTTAAAGTTTTTAAGGCTTCAAGATGTTTAAAATTTTTAAGAGCCTACAAAGTCTCTAAGAGTCTTTAAACGGTTGTAGTTTTTAAACGGTTTTAGTGTTTTAGCCTTTTAACGTTTTACTGCTTTTAAATATTTTACTGCTGCCTGAAATCAGGAAAAATTCTTACGGACTGCAGCCGGGTTTTAATCCTCCGAATCAACAAATATTGAACATTTGTATTTTTAGAGTTATCTCCTTAGAGCTTCTTCTTAGAGCTATCTCCTTAGCTTAGAGCTACTCTTTTAGATTTTCATGCTCAAATATTTTAGATAATTATAACCGCAACTGTTGGACAGATTTTATATTAGTATTATAATAACCATTGAGTGATTTTCAGATAATTATTGTTATGGTTATCAAGGAAGTTTAGAGCATTGTGAATGGCGTTTCTTAATGGGGGACATTTGGAAAGGGACAAACTCTTAATTCTAAACTCTTAATTCTAAACTCTTAATTCTAAACTCTTAATCTAAACTCTTAATCTAAACTCTTAATCTAAACTCTTAATCTAAACTCTTAATCTAAACTCTCTTAATCCCAAATCTGGAACCAAAGTTTACTTTACGATTCGTGGATTTCTACTTCATCATTATTTGTCTTTTTATGTAAAACCCTATTAATCCTGATCATGAGGAGAAAGGGATAGAAGATACATGTTTCTTATAGTTAATGCCTGAAATTTTCGTTTTCTTCTAATTGCTTCTAAAATGGCGGGCAAGTCTTACTTGCTAAGACAGCTCTCAAGCCCGATGAAAATCTATATTCCGGATCATCTTTAGTCAAAATTTTAGGTGAAACTGGTATATAAACAAGTAATATTAAGCTATATCTGCAGTAGATGCAATGGAAGTACACGGTATTAATTGTTATGGTAAAGACCCGTTTGTTTCCACTGGAGGTTGTTTTTGCCTTAAATATCCACCAAGAAAACCAACATCATAAGGCGCAATCTGCCTGAAACAAAAGATTCCGGATTCCAGAGCCAATGGAGGTTAAATTTAAATCCCTCTTTTCGTATGGAAGAAATTATGAAAACTTTTGACTCTTTTACTTAAGTTTAAAGAATAAAAAATTTAAGATAAAATAGGACTTATGTACAAATTGAACTGCTTGGGAATAGAGAGTTTAACAGAGTTAAGATAACTTCAATAAAGTTTAGATAACTTCAATAAAGTAGATAACTTCAATAAAGTAGATAACTTTAAAGTATTTTACATATCCTAAATATTTTGTACCAAAAATCTCCCTGGATATTCTCCACCTTTTCATTTTTGATCTATTTTTCTCTCTACTCTGAGAGATATTCTTCTCTATTTGATCTATTTTTATAGAGCTTCTATAGAGCTTTTCTTAACTGAAGTTTTTAAAAATTGAAGTTAATGAGTTTCCATGAACTCTACAGATTTATGCAAACAAAGGGCATTAATGAAAATAAGAGGATGGAAAAGTACGAATTAAAGGGACTAAAGGAAATTAAGGAAATTAAGGAAATTAAGGAAATCGAGGAAATCAAGGAAACAGACAAAATTAAGGAAACGAGGAAACGAAAAAACTAAAGAATATGGAAAAAACAGAAAAAATAGAGGGAAGACCCCTTTGTTTCCACTGGAAAGTTTATATAACCCCCGGACCCCATGGTTTCCATTAAAGAGACTTAGGGTTCGAAGTGGCAAAATAAAACAACGTTTTATTTAGTTAAGAAGCAAAATAATGTTGTTTTGTTATAAAATTAATAGTATATATAGTTTATTATTAAAGGAAATGTTTAAAGATGGATTTAGAGATTTTACTTTTAAAAGAAAAGTTTAATCATTTAATAAAATCATTTAATGAAAGATAGTGAAATTTTTGCTATTCTTTGTCTTTTTAGTGGACAAATAAATTCTTTTTAGTAATCGTAAAATTATTTACTTTTCCTGTAAAATTTGCTTCTTCTAAAACCAAGGAAATAATTCCAGTAGAAATATAGGGGTCCCCCTTCAAAGAAAACATTTCTATGATTAATATATCCTACTGCTGCTTCTTTTTCTAAAATTTGCATTAAGTAAATATGATATCTTTTCTTTCTTTCGCATACATTCCTTCATATATTTCTTCTATTTTTCTTTTAAATTTAAGTCTTCCATCATTTTCTTTCTTCTTTGTCTATCTTTTTCCTTTTCTGTAATTATTTCTATCACTTAATTCATTGCTTAATTCATTGCTTAATTCATTGTTTAATTCATTGTTTAATTCATTACTTAACTCATTATTTAATTCATTATTTAATTCAGTACTTAACTTTTTTAATTTTTTTAATGTTTTAATGTTTTAATGTTTTAACGTTTTAATGTTTTAATGTTTAACCCTGCTTTCAGTGCGTGACCGTATTTTTAGTGTTAACTCTCCTGATACTTTCTCTTCCTGTTAGTGCTTACATATCTTTTTTGTGGGGCTTTTTCTCCACTGTTTAATCATTCAGGCAATGTTGGACTCTTCGAAGTGTCATTAAGGGGGTTTTTCGGTAATTTAGCAGTTATATTCCATAAGTCTTTTAAATAAAATTGGTTTTACTTTATCCATATGAATGAGCAGGGTCTTTCTGAGAAGGAGATATTTTCCTATCTAGAAAATGTAAAGTCAGAAGATACGGATTATTATAGGGTTTTAAGTTCAATGTGCACTCACCCCCACCAAATTGCGGTTGAAGCTCACAGGCTGTTTATTGAGGCTAACCTGGGTGATCTGGGACTCTTTGCAGGCGCTCACAGGCTGGAAAGAGAAGTAATCAGCATGCTAGGAGAACTTCTTCATGCCGGGTCTGTTAGTTCCCAGTCTGTTGAAGTTCCTTCCGGAGAGTCCTGTGAGAGTTCGGTTTGCGGCTATCTCACAACAGGAGGTACGGAATCCAATATCCAGGCTGTCAGGGGCATGAAAAATCTTGTAACTGCGGGCAAGAAGGAGTCAGGAGAAATTCCCAATATAGTTATTCCCCAATCAGCTCATTTCTCATTTGATAAGGTTGCCAATATGATGGGCATAGAGGTTAAGAGAGCTCTTCTGGACTCTGAGTTCAAGGTGGATACCGCATCTGTGGAAAGCCTGATAGATGCAAACACCATCGGACTTGTAGGGATAGCAGGAACTACGGAATTCGGCCAGGTAGATCCTATCGAGGAACTTGCAAAGCTTGCTCTTGAGAATGAGCTTTTCCTTCACATTGATGCAGCTTTCGGAGGATTTGTGATCCCGTTCCTTGAAAATCCACACTCTTTCGATTTTAAAGTTCCAGGCGTTACTTCCATTGCAATAGATCCTCATAAGATGGGGCTTTCCACAATTCCATCAGGTGCCCTGTTATTCAGATCTCCTTCTTTCCTGGATTCCCTCAAGGTAAATACTCCATATCTTACAACAAAGGCGCAGTTTACTCTTACAGGCACCCGGAGCGGAGCCTCAGCCGCGGCCACATATGCTGTCATGAAGCATCTGGGCCGTGAAGGATACAGAAAAAACGTACAGTATTGCATGCAACTTACAGCAAAGCTGGTTGAAGAAGCTCGAAAACTCGGTTTCGAACCTTTGATCGAACCTGTAATGAATGTAGTTGCCCTGAGAGTTCCAAACCCTGACCTTGTGCGAGAGCAACTCCTGAAAAATTTCGGCTGGAATGTCTCAATCACCCGTACCCCAAGATCTCTCCGTCTGGTCCTGATGCCTCACAACACAGCCCAGGATATTGAAGATTTTCTGCAAGACCTCAAAAAAGTAACAACAGAACTTTAAAACTGCTAATTATCTTAAACTGTTAATGATCTTAAACTGTTAATTGTTTTATTAGTTAATTATTTATTACCTTCTATTTCCCTTTTACTTCGTTCTAATTTCTTTCTCTACCTTTTTCCTTCCCTTTTTGTTTCTACTTTCCTTTTACTTCTTTCTGCTTTACTAACTTCTCATTTATTTTCCTTACTTTGTCCTCACTTTGTCCTTACTTTGTCCTTACTTTGTCCTTACTTTCCCCTTACATCTGCTTCTCGTAGCGTCTTTTTTTAGCCTATTATTTTATAACCGTGCACAAGCAGATATGTATAATATTATCGCCAAATAATAACTAGGATATTATCGCCAAATAATAAATGGGGCCAGCTATCTTTATAGGGAAAGATTACAAGGAAACTTTATCAGAAGACTCTGATACTCTACAAAAAAAAGTTTATCTGGGAACTTATGAGCAGAATCAAGCGAATTTATGAGCAGAATCAGGGAAATTTGTGAGCAGAGTCAGGAAAATTTATGAGCAGAACTATTGACAAATTCCAATTCCCGATTAGTTATGTCACTTGCGGCACTCTGAGCCTGGTATTTTAAGTTCAAATTTGAGGTTAAGATTTTATATTTTAAAAATTCATAACTTAATAAAGATATAATAAGCCAGGAGCTCTTGAAGTTCATCTAGCATTTAATCATCTGATCAATATTATAAAAATGAGAATGGGGGTATTTATTTCATGAAATCGTCAGTGAAAATCGGAAGTGTGATGGGTATACCTATCAGGCTGCACATAACTTTTCTTCTCATACTGCCCATATTTGCTTACGTGTTTGCGATCAACCCGCAGCCGTTTGGTTTTGAGGGAGTTGAGCCGCCTATTACAAGGTATTCCCTTTCAGTCCTGACCGCCATCCTGCTTTTTGCTTCAATTCTTCTACATGAACTTGCACATTCATATATGGCAATGCGTTACGGGGTTAAAATTGAGAGCATCACTCTCTTCCTTTTTGGGGGAGTATCAGCTATGGAAGAAATGCCCAGGAAACCCGGGCAGGAAGCAAAAATGGCTTCTGCCGGGCCTCTTACAAGCCTTGTAATAGGCTTTGCCTGCCTGCTTATATACGGAAATGTCATATCCCCTAACCCTGCGCTTTCTCAAAACCCGGCATACCTCACGATCTGGATTCTTGGAGCTATGAACCTTGTACTCGGGATCTTCAATTTGCTACCCGCTTTTCCAATGGATGGAGGCAGAGTACTTCGATCTTTCTACGCAAGAAGAATGTCTTATGTAAAAGCTACCCAGAGTGCAGCAGCCGTAGGGAAGTTTTTTGCCATTCTTATGGCAATTTTCGGAATTCTTGTCGGCAACCTCTGGTTTCCTTTGATCGCGCTCTTTATTTATGTCGGTGCATCTGAAGAGGAACGTTCTACTCGGGCCGAGGTAACGCTCGAAAATATTCTGGTAAAGGATATTATGACCAGGAATGTGGTTTCAGTCAGTCCTTCCCTGAGCGTTGAAGATCTGATCAAATTCATGTTTGAGAAAAGACACATGGGTTACCCTGTAATGGAAGGAGACAGCCTGAAAGGAATTGTGACGTTTACCGATATCCAGCGTATTCCATATATTGAACGCCCTGTGGCCCAGGTCTCGGACATCATGACCAGAGATGTTATCTCGGTACCTCCAGATGCGCAGGCCAGCGATGTTCTGAGATTGGTCTCGTCTAAAAACATCGGTAGAGTTATGGTTATTGATAACGGAGCTGTTGTAGGAATTCTCTCAAGAACGGACCTTGTACGGATCCTGAGGCTACGGTCCGAGTAATATCCCAAATATCTAAATTAAAAGAGATTCTCAAGCGAAATTTATCAACAGAAAACAAAAGTTATCAAAACAGGTTTTCATCAAAAGATATTTTTATCAAAAGATACTACTTTCTTAAGTTCTTCCTAAACAAACTTTTCCGGAAATATAAAAATATATTAGATAGGCTTATGAAGAATTATATAAAATGAGGATTATAGAAAATAGGGATAAAAACCTGAAGGCAGCAAAATATAAATCCCTGACAGATAATTACCACCAGTTAATTATCTGCTTATAGCTAGGTTGTTTTATAACTTGGCTATTTTATGTGAAAATTTATAGCTCGGTTATTTTATGTGAAAATTTATAGCTTGGTTATTTTATGTGAAGAGCTTAATTATTCATGTGATTAAATACAATCTTTCAAGTGATTATTCTCACGTATCGCTTTAACTTGTCGCAGCAGAGAGATTAACAATGAACAAACCTGAAATTACAGATTCTCAGGACAAGGACCCTGACTACAGTTTTCATAGTTCATCTCAGGAGTCAATATATTCTATGGACAAACGTGTGACCCAATCCGCAGAAAATTCCATTTCTGTCGGAAAGTCTAAACTTTCTGGTTCTTCAATTAATGTGCCACAGGAAGACAAAATTTCTGCGCCGGCATCCGAAATAGAATCCGGCGAACTTGAAACAAAGCTCGACATAAGTTCTGAACTTATTGCAGAACCCGTTTCCTATTCGGCTTCTGAAGTTTCAATTCCTTCACCTTCCCAGTCATTGGATGGGGCCCAGGCCGAATATCAGCCATCAAAAATTGTGCTTATAGGAACAGCCCACGTTTCGGAAAAGAGTGTAGCCGAAGTCAAGGCTGCTATCAGGAATCTGAAACCGGATATCGTAGCTGTCGAACTATGCAGGGGACGTTATGATGCCCTGAAGGGTAATGTTCAGGAAAGACAGGTCCCTATCAAGGAAATTCTTACTGAAGGCAAGATCTATTATTACATTATCCACTGGCTGCTTGCCTACGTGCAGAAAAAGATCGGTGACGATATGGGTGTAAAACCCGGAGCCGAAATGATTTCCGCGATCGAGGAAGCCGAATCTGTCGGGGCTAAAGTTGCCTTAATTGACCGGGATATCCAGGTAACCCTTCAACGCTTCTGGGGAAAAATGAAATTCCTGGAAAAAATCAAGATGATCGGTTCCCTGCTAGGCGGCCTGATAGGAATAGGAAAAGGAACCGAGATTGATATCGATCAAATCACAGAAAACGATGTTGTGACTGCCCTTGTAAACGAACTCAGGGGTTTTGCCCCGACTGCAGCTGAGGTTCTCATTGATGAAAGGGACGCATATCTTGCAGGAAGCATCCTCAGGGTTGCGGCAGGTGGAAACAAAACTGTTGTTGTGGTAATTGGAGCCGGACATAAACCCGGGGTACTTGAGTACCTTAGGAATCCGAAAACCGTCCCTTCCCTGAATGCTCTTATGGAAATTCCGAAGAAACGCATAAGTCTGGGTAAAGTTGTAGGCTTTGCTTTTGTCGGCCTTATAGCTGGATTCTTTTTGCTGCTGCTGCTTTCCGGCGTTAAGCTGGAGCTTCTTTTGATAGCTTTCGGGTGGTGGTTCATTATTACCGGAACTCTGAGTGCAGCCGGCACTCTACTCGCAGGCGGGCACCCTTACTCAGTCCTCACTGCCTTTTCGGTTGCCTGGCTAACTACTCTGCACCCTCTAATTGCCGCAGGCTGGTTTGCTGGCCTTGTAGAAGCAAGACAACGAAATCCTACCACCGCAGATATAAAAGCCCTGGCAGGGATAGAAACCTTCAGGGAAATGTTCAAAAACAGGTTCATGCGGGTCCTCCTCGTCGCAAGTTTTGCAAATATAGGAAGTATGACAGGGACTGTCCTTGGAGCTTATGTAATGATGCAGGTAACTGGCCTTGACCCGAGAGATATTCTCCTTGCCGGCTTCAATGCAATTGGACTTTGAAGGTTTAGTAAGACTCTAAAGTTTTAAGACTCTAAAGTTTTATATGAATTTAAAGGTTTTATAAGATGAACGGTTTTGATTAACGTTTGTTTTTGAGAACCCCTCTCATCGGGGAATTCTTTTTATCACTCATCTCTTTACTTTTTTCCCTTTATTGCTTTTTCCTTCATATTTTCTTTATCGGGCTTCCCAGGTTACCGCTTTTTTCATTACAAATGGAATTTTTCTTTTTTTTTCTAAAAAAGCTCCTGGTGGTGTGTACAATCCACTGCCAGTGGATGATAAGATGAGCAGCTACAAGAATTATTATGAAGATTCCGGCTTTATTATGCATCCAGAGCCAGGTAGCTTTCGTTAATCCCATATATACAACATATCTCCCTCCTGGAATTCCTGAAGGTATAAAAAAATACATGAATAGCCCTGTGCCTGCAACTACAAAAAAAGGGTTGTCAGAATCAGATCTATTAAATAATTGGTTTCTGTTCTGTTCAGATTTTCACTCCCATTTTGTTTCTGTATCATATAAAAAATAAAATCCTGTGGATACAAATTTAAATAAATCTGTTTTCCACCACTTGCTTTCTTAAACTTGTTTTCTTGAACTAGAATTTTTCTTGAACTAGAATTTTTCTTTAATTAGAATTTCTCTTGAAAACAAATTGTTTTTTTAAAAAGTAATTTATTCCGGGAAATAAAAAGTTATGCGAAAAGAATAGTTAACTGCTGGAATATGAATAAGATACGCCTTAATGTTAAAGGATATATCAATTGGGATGTAAAAAGGATAGGTTGGCTGAGAGTGAAGGATAGGTTGTCTGAGAGTGAAGAGGATAAGTGGAGAAAAATACAACAATAAATAAAAAAAGAATTATTGAGCTCAGAAGAGCTCGTGAAGCTTAAACTGATATTTTCCAAGCTTTCCACCGTAGTTTCCTGCGGAGATTTTCTTAATGCCTGGAACAGTTACAGCGGCTTTGATTCCTGCTTTCATGGCAGCTTTTATGCTTTCTTCATCAAGCCCGTTGATGACAATTTCATAAACAGCATTGACATCTGCCGGAATTTCAGTGTTCTCAACCTTGTCCTTTATGGAAGGGCAGAATTTTTCATTAGCAGTAGCTTTCAGGAACTTGTATTTGTTTGCTCCGGATTTGGATCCGCTGGCTACAACGCCGCCAGGGAAGGGGGTAATTGTGCCTTCAAGCTCTGTAATTGCATCAACAGCAACTTCGGCTGCGGTCAGGGCGCTCATCTGGGAATCCCCGAAGATAAAGAAGTTCCCACCTGCGATTCCAGCTACAGCCCCTATATTGTCTTCGGTCAGGAAATCTCCTTCCATAATTGGAATTTTATACACCTTGCGGCCTGCAATCTGGGTTTCGGATTCCATACCGTCTGCGAAGAACTTGAGTTTAAAGCCTACATTAAATTGTTTTTCAGCTTCAGGAAGCCCGTTGAACACTGCAGTCGTAGGGGCTGTAAGTACACACTGCCCAATCCTTTCAAGCAACTGCTCTTCCAGAGCTTCATATTTGAAAGTGCAGATCTGGATATAAACTCCAGGCCTGCCATCCGGGGTCTCGCTGGGGCTTGCTAACCTTTCAATTCCTGCTTCTGCGGGACACATTATAACGGATGTTGCAAAGCCTGTAGCTTCAGTAGCTGCCACAAGGGCCCAGCGCTTCGTAGCAGCTGTTATGAGTACCCGTGCAATTTTGATCGGAAACGCTTCTGCATATGTATCTTCAATTTCTATTCCATTGATTTCTATAATAATCCCTCATTTGCTTATTATTGCCATCTTTAAGTCAGTTTACGAATAGTCAGGTTTTGTTTTCCCTGCTTTCTCAGTCTTTTATAAGCTTTAAAAACTTTCCAGATACCTTACAGAATAACATAGAATATAGCATTTACTCATAGCCTTACTCAAACAATTTTAGTGCGTTACTCAGAGCGTTACTGAAATGGTATTTTAAATATATTTAAAGTGTACTCAAGGCATTACTCAAAGTATATACTCAAAGCATTACTCGAAGTATACTTAAATTGTACCCAGAGTATTATTCGAAGCGCTACTTAATCTCAGGCTTAGCATTAATATACGTTTAAACTTTTATGTTACTCTTATGACTCTTCTTAGCGACTTCTATTGTCTTTTGCTTCACTAATAGGGCTAATATTGTCAATTATAATATTTATATCAAATATATAATTTTTCAAAGAAAAGGTGAAGAAACAAAAATGACTTGTGATAAGTTCAAAATATCTCTATATAGAATTTCAGTGATAATCCAATAGATAAAAACTGATTAAAGGTAAGAACTGATTAAAGGTAAAAACTGACTAAAAAATGAGAACAGATTAAACATAAAGACAGATTAAATGTAAAAGCAGGTTAATCTTTCAGATTATCTTATCTCCTTTTAAAATAGTTCTTATGAGGAGATTGCCAGTAGAGGTATCAAAGGTCACCGTGCGTCCGTAATTTTTCCCGGTATCCTCAGCTACAATTGGAATTTCAAGCCTTTCCAGAGTGTTTCTGGCCCATTCTATATTTCTTTCACCTATGTTCATGTTCCGGTGTTCAAACATATGCGCCCCTCCGACAAGTTTCGCCTCAAGGCTTTTTTTGTATGAGCCTTTTTTTACTATCTCATCTGCGAGATACTCTATCCCGGAATCCGTATATTTCAGAGGGTTATCCTTTATTCGTGCATGATTTATACTCGGAAGCATTGCATGGACGAGCCCTCCTATTCTCTCCCGCTTATCATACAATGTTATACCTACACAAGAGCCCAATCCGAAGGTTTTAATTTTCACCGGACTTCTGGCTAATGCACAAGCTCCTATTCCCACTATAATTATGCCTGAGTCGGTCACCTTGAAAAAACCTCCTGTTTAGAAATCTCCTGTTTAGAAATCTCCTGTTTCAGAAACCTCTCTGGTTTGAAATTTCTTATTTTAGAAATCTACTATTTTAGAAATTATCTTAAGTTTATCCATAGCCTGTTTGGTTCTATCAGAATCGGGCACAAAAGCCAGATTCTCCAGAATCATTTATTTAAGAAATTCGTTTTTATAAGTGTTTATTACTAGTCAGGTCTTCCTTAACCAGGCTTCCGGTGAAGCATTTCGTTAGTTCTTTTTAGCAGGTAATCCAGGGAAGCAGAATCGAATAAAGTTAAGACATTTCCGTAAATTTTCTCTTCTTTTATCAGAAGCTCTGCATCGAGCAGGAGGGCAAAGTCCGTCTTACAACTCATTTCCGTGAGCACGGAATTCAGGATAGAGCCGAACATATCATACACCGTATAAGGTGTAGAGATCAGAATATTGAGGTCCAGAAACTTTGAAAGTGCAGTTACATAAGTTCCTGCCAGTATATGGCTAACTTCTTCTATTAAAGATCTGTTAGTGGTATCAACCAGATCGATTCCTTTTTCCTCACCCGAGAGAATCAGAGAAAGGCTTTTTACACTTTTTTCAGGGAAAAAGATCAAAATATATCCGTTCAGATCTTTTTTAATATGCATGAATGATCCCAGAACCGGAAATTCCGAAACACCTGTTATTTTCGGTATATTTTCAATTAGCTCAAATTTTGCGCCCAGAACCCTTGTCTGAACGAGGCTATTTGTCAGCTTATAGAGGGAGGTTGCTGAATTTCCTATCCCGATATTTCCGAGCTCTTTCAGAGCCCCATATTCGTATTCACTTAAATTCCTTAGGTTCTTGATCTCTTCCATAATTATTCCCTCAGGTTTCTTTTATGTACAGGCGCTCTCTTGTATTGTAAGGTTTAAAAAAACTGGATGCGGTCCCAAGCAGGGTTTCGGACTTTCCTATTATAAAAAAACCTCCTTTTTCGAGAGCGTTGTAGAAATTAAGCTGCAATTGTTCCTGAATCTCCTTTTTGAAATATATCATTACATTTCGGCAGACAATAATATCAAAGCGGTCGATTCTGGGACCTGAAATCAGGTCGTGACGTTTAAATTGTGTTATATTCTTCAATTCGTCTATTACCTGATATGCATCTCCCTGTTTTAAGAAATAGCGTTCTTTTGTGTTTGGATCAAGATTTTTGAATGAGTTTTCGCTGTAAACGCCCTTCCTGGCCTTTTCCAGACTTTGAGCATCAATATCCGTACCTATAATTCTTATTCTATACTTATTAAAATCGGTTTTCAGGACTCTGTGCAGCAGGATAGCGAGGGAATAGGCCTCTTCTCCCGCCGAACAGCCAGCACTCCAGATGCGGATCGATCGGATCAGTGACCCTGATCTGTATTTAACAATAGAAGGAATAACCTCCTTTTCAATTATTCTGAAGGTTTCGGGATTTCGAAAAAATTCACTGACATTTACAGTAAGGGTGTCAACAAGAAATTCATACTCTTGTGGATCTTTCTTCAAAATTTTCAGGTAAGCTCCGTAACTCTCGGAATTGGTGGCTCGAATGCGTACATTAATTCTACGCCTGAAATGAGCTTCCTTATAGTGTTCACAGTTAAAGCCAGTGTTTCCGGTAATAATTTTCTTTAACAACTCAAAGCCAGGATCTTCCTCCAGGTTTCTACCTGTCTTTATCTCTTTATCTATCCCTCTGCTCATCCCTTTAGCTATCTCTTTGTTTGTTTTATTATCACTTGCTTTTCTAACTGGATCGTTAGCCATTTCTTCACCGGCAGCACTTTTTTCGGGCATTTGTGTACGGCAGTTTGCACACTTTAAGAGCTTTCATTCATTTTACGGATTTCAAATCAGGGAGTTAACATCAACTATTAAAACAACATTTCCGTCGCCCAGGATTGTTGCTCCTGCAAATCCTCTCGTATTCTCAAGAAGCTTGCTCTTAAAGCTTTTTACTATTACTTCCTGTTTTCCAAGCAGTTCATCCACAATTATTCCGATATTTTGCCCGTGTTTCTCGACCAGAACTACGAAAATATTTTTCTCGTCCAGAAGATTGCTCTCGTCCTCAACAGGCAGCTGAAATAGCCTTCTCAATCTCAGAAGTGGAAGAATTTTATTATCTATTAGAGTGACTTCCTGTCCCTTAATATGTTTGATTTCCTGCGAGCTAACTTCGGCATTTTTTAGTATGTTTGTGAAAGGAATTGCATATCTTTCCTTTCCGACTCTTATAAGCATGGCCTGATAAACCGCAATAGTTAGAGGTAACTTCAATTCGAATCTGGAACCAAAGCCAGGCTTCGACTCAACCTTCACAGATCCTCCAAGACACTCAATTCTGTTTTTCACAACATCCATTCCAATTCCCCTTCCGGAGATATCGGTAACGCTGCCAGAGGTACTGAGGCCCGGAGTAAAGATCAGCTGCATTGCTTCTCTTTCCTGAAGCTGTTCTGCGTTTTCTCTTGAGATAATTCCTTTCTTGAATGCAGCTCTCAGGATTTCATCGGTATCTATTCCACGTCCATCGTCTTCGATTTTGATAAGGGCAAAATTCTCCTGCCTTGAAGCTGTAATAAGTATCGTGCCAGTCTCTTTTTTCCCAAGTTCTGCACGCCTTTCCGGAACTTCAATTCCATGATCAACTGCATTTCTTAACAGATGCACCAGGGAATCTCCGATTTCTTCAAGAATAGTTCTATCGAGTTTGATTTCTTTCCCTTTGATTATAAAATCAATTTTCTTGTTTTGCACTCGTGCAAGATCTCTTACCATTCTGGGATAGATATAGGTTATATGGTCCAGAGGTACCATTCTTGCCTCGATCACTTCATCTTGCAGTTCTCTCGTCAGTTTATAAAAATCTGAAAGTGCAACCTCAAGCTCCTTGGATCTCAGGTTGCCTGTAAGCTCGTTTATCCTGCTCCGGTTGATTACAAGCTCCCCCACAAGATTCATCAACTTATCGAGCTGTTCGGTGCTGATTCTCGAGCTCTGGATAGTTTTTGCTTTAAGATCCGAGTTTGGAGAAACAGGTTTCTTTCCTTCTATATCGGCCTGATAAATATCCTTTGTAATCTTTTTTATCTGGCTAGCTTCTTTAATCTGGCCAGCCTCTTCAATTTGACTAGCTTCTTCAATTTGGCTATTTTCTTCATTTTGGCTATCTTCTTCAACTTGGCTATCTACTTCAATCTCTGAAACCTTTTTTTCTGTACGGTTTTCTCTTCCACTACCTTTTATCTCGCTGACTTTTTCTCTACTACCTTCGGTTTCACTGTATTTTTCTGCACTATTTTTTATCTCACTGCCCTGTCCATCTTTTTCTTTATCTTCTCTTTCATTATCCCGGTCTTTACTGTTCTTTCTTTCAACATTTGTATCTTCACCGCTTTCTCTCTCACCAATCCTACCTTTATCGCTCTCTTTTTCGCCTTCTGCATCTTTACCTTTTTTTGTTTCCTTCTTTTCGGTTTCGTTATCTTCTATTTCGTTATCTTCTCTTTCACTGCCTTTTTCTTCGCCTTCTTTTGTTCCACTGCCTGTTATCTTTACGGACATGGATTTATCGTCAGCTCTTTGAAGGGAAGCTTTTTTGGGAGGCTGATTTACATCTCTTAAAGTTCTCAGCACCTCGCCGATATCAGGACAGGATTCGTATGTGCTAACCGTGTCTTTTTTTCTTTTTCCGGGCCCGTCTCCCTTACCCTCATAGACATCTTCCACAAGCCCCTCAAGGGCATCCACACATACAAAGAGAACGTCAATCAAAGAAGAGTCAAGTATAAGTTGCCGTGTGCGCAGCCTGTCGATCAGACTTTCCATTTCATGTGTTAGCTCGACAATTTGTTTGAAGCCCATCGTTGCAGCCATGCCTTTGAATGTATGAGCTGCACGAAATAACGTATTCATCTGTTCCGGATTTTCAGGGTTTTTCTCAAGCGCAAGCAGGGAATCGCTCAGTTCCTTAATGTATTTTTCAGATTCTGCCCTGAAAATGCCCATATATTTTGACATATCCATAATTTTCCCTGCCTTTTTAGAAGCTCAGATTTCTTTTTTCTAATAGTTTTTAAGATAGATACAACCAATCCGACTCAGTCTGACTCAATCTTAAATTCAGTCTAATTCAATCTTAAATTCAATCTAATTCAATCTTAAACTCAATCTCAGATTCAATTCTGGATTCAATCTCAGATTCGATCTTGAATTTAATTTTCACTTCAATTCGGAATTCAATTTCTGCGTCAATAAGCAGATCCAGTACGAAGAATTAATCTTTATCTTAATGATTACGCCGTTTTTAGTTCCAAAAGTTAGGCTTTTATTTTTATAGAGAGTTAGCTTATTATTTTTATAATTTCTTCAGCCATTATATCCAGAGGGAGCACAAAATCCGCCAGTTTTCGCCTCACAATTTCTTTTGGCATCCCGTAAATTACACATGAACTCTGAGCCTCAGCAATTACTTTTCCTCCCATTTTCTTTACTTCTTCAGCTCCGTCTGCTCCATCGCAGTTCATTCCGGTAAGGACCAGGGAAATCACTCTGGAGCCGTAAACTGGGGCAATAGACCTGAAAAGAGCATTTACTGACGGTCTTGAGCCCAGTTCTTTCGGGCCGCACGAGAGGTGGACAATCTCTTTTTTACGACCGTTTACGGTCTTCTGTACAATTTCCATGTGATAGTTTCCGGGAGCTACAAGTACAGTCCCTTCCTCTACCGTGTCCCCTTCCTGTGCTTCTTTTACCTTGAGAGCTGTTTTAGAATTAAGCCTTTTAGAAAGAGATGAAGTAAAACCTGCAGGCATATGCTGTACTACCAGGATTGCGGCAGGAATGTCACCAGGAAATGAACTTATGAGTTTCTCCAGGGCTCTTGGGCCTCCAGTGGATGCGCCTATTGCAAGCACATTTCTCACGGAAGCCATTTGTTTTCGGGATCTGCCCTCTTCTATTTTTCCTTTCTTTTCATTTATTTCCGGCTTTTCCGATTCTTGATTTCGCATGCACTCCAGATTTTCAAGATTGGCTTTTGCAGCTTCCCGGATTTTTCTGCATATTTCCTCTGCCATTTCTGGCATGCTCTGACTGAGAATTCCTTCTGGTTTCTGGATCACATCTACTGCGCCATATTCAAAGGCTGTAAGCGTAATCTCTTCAGCTTTTTCCCCAAGGGCTGAAACCATGACTACAGGAGTCGGACACTCCCTCATAATCCGAGCAAGAGTATTGAGGCCGTCAAGGACGGGCATAACATTGTCTAGAAGAACGACATCAGGCCTCAGTTTACCAACCTTTTCAAGGCCGTCCTTTCCATTGACCGCCGTTCCTACGACCCTGAGGTTTGGGTCTTCACTGAGAATATCGGAAAGGAGCTTGCGAATTAAAGCGGAATCATCTACTATGAGTGCGCGGATAGTCATCTCAAGCACTTTTTCGTTAAATGTAGAGTTTAATTCTTAATAACCTGATCTAATAAAAATTTATTTAACAGTAATAGAATTTTAACAGTAATAGGATTTGACGTAATTTGATTTATGTAGCTTCACTTAACACAGTTTGATTTAATAGTAGCCTGATTTAATTGTAGTTTAAACCTGTTGTCTAGTTTGGCTCAGCAATTTTTCTTATTACATCCAGCATTCCATTAGGTTCAAAAGGCTTTACTATAAAACCCATGGCGCCTATTTTCATTGATTCGGTTATGAGCGCCTGCTGCCCAAGGGAGGAGCACATTACTATCTTTGCCTCCGGGTCCATAATAAGAAGTTTTTGTAATGCCTCTTTTCCATCCATATCCGGCATAATTATATCCATTAACACGATATCGGGCTTTACTTCGAGATACGTCTGAATTGCTTCTTCTCCGTCACCGACCTCAGCAACCACTTCATGTCCGTGCATCAGAAGAATATCTCTAATTATCATTCGCATAAATTCGGCATCGTCCACGATCATAACTCTGGCCATGCATTTCCCTTCTTTTGTTCTTGAACAAGCGACAATATCGGATAATATTCACACTCCTATCTTTTGGAATGTTCCGACACCTTACTCCTATCTGTGCCGAATCTCGCCTCTTGCCTGCGTATTCTTCATAAATCAATGCTATGAATAAATCAATGCTATGAGTCAAAGAATCTCAGATGAAAAGTTACCCAGGGTTAACAAATATAACCAGCGCAAGTTTTCTTGTTAAGGCAGATCTATCCCAATTGTGTAGAAAAATATATACGAGACCTGCTATATTAAACTTTTTTAATTATCTTTAGTAAATTATAGAGTTCAAAGTTTGTTTAGAAGATCTAGATAACTGGCATGTTAACAAACTATTTGTAAAATTTATAAGCTCTCTCCCATTCTTCAGCCGAACCCCGGTTTTGATCCGTAAATTTAAATAAAAACGTTAATGATATTCGCTTTAAAAAATAAAAGCACTACTAAAATAAAAGCACTACTAAAATAAAAGCACTACTAAAATAAAAGCACTACTAAAATAAAAGCATTACTAAAATAAAAGCACTACTAAAATAAAAGCACTACT
>NZ_JBNAKP010000058.1:0-6989 GCF_049706645.1 Methanosarcina sp.
TCTTCGTTTAGTGGAATAAGCGGAGCTTTCATAATATATCGCCAGAGGAGGATTGTACGTCCTCCTCAATAAAATTTACGGTTTATTTTTACTTCAATTTTGATTTTGGTAAAAAATAAAATGTACTTTTTTTGGGGAAACTACCAGTATCCTTAATTAATGGAATAAAAGAGAAATAGTCTTCAGTTTGATGATGAATTTAAGAGGACCCTAAAAAGAATAATAAAAGAATAATCGAAAAACAATCAAAAAATAGAATTCTTAAGCTTTGATTTGAATTTATACGAAATCTTTTATAAATTCCCCAAACAGCTGTCTGGATTTTTCTAATCCTTTATCTATCCCATCTAAATGGTTTTTGGTATAACGCGGTTTTTCGACAACAATAGTGTCTAAAAGCAGGTCAAATCTATCCTGTAAGCTTTTTATCTTTGCATTTCGATCTTCTTTAAAATTATTTGAATTGGAATGAACAAATTTCTCTGCATTTTCCTCAAAAGCATCCTTAGCTATTTCAAGTCCCTGATTAATTCCTTCTTTATAATCGGAGTAAGGTCGCCTATCCTTATTCTCATCGATCAGCTTACTGAAGATTCTAACTGCATCTTTAACTTTTTGCTCTTCCAGTCTACCCTCTCCGTATTTTTAAAAACGAAAAAAACTGTATATACCAATAGAAGAAGTTTTAACTCTGATTAGATTAATCTCGCTTCCAGATGATTAATTGATATATCATTTATATATACTTATTTCGTTCTCGTTTCAGGGAGTTCTGGATTCGAATAAAGTAACTTCCTACTATTTCGAATGAATGGGTTCTCCTTTCTACATTACAGCCTTTTTATAACCCGGTCTTTATTCCCCTTTTAAACCCTGCTTGTTCATAGAATCTAAGCGTGCTTTCTTCCTTTCGTCCGGTTAACAACACAACTTTATACAATTATTCTCGTTTGCGGTCTCCACAGCTTTCTGTAAGACTGCAGTCCCATACCCTTTGTTTCTATACTCGCTGTGGAATAAAAACAAAAAATTCGAGCTAAAAAAGCGAAACCAAAATAGATAAAATGAACTAAAAATAAAATAGGAAGTAAAAAAGGTAAAAAAGGTAAAAATAATTCAGAATCGGCACGCGTTAATATTATATCTTCCACTTCTTCATCTGCTCTTCACGCCATTTTTCCATTGCTTTCCAGATGGGCAGAGGATCAATGCCATGAGTTTTGATGTAATTCTCTCGAGTATACTCATTCATATTGCTATCCACGAAGTGTAATGTAGCCTGATCGGGCTGCAGCCTTGCTCCCGCCGGTATTGATGCAGGGTTTATACAAACATCTGCACAGTAGCGCCATTCTTCCCCGCCGCCTGTTGATTCTATCCTGAACGGCTTTCCGCAATTCGGACAAACCCCAAACATTGTCTGATCTTCTTTCTGATCCATAATTTCCCCCGTACGACTGAAATTCCGATTCATCTAAATATTGCGTAGGATATTATATATTTCATTTTATATCAATTTTGTCTGGCACTCTGTCCTTTTTTTAAATGGCCTTACTCACGAGCCTTTATAAATGTACCCGATTCTCCTGCCAGAATAGTTTAAACCTTCATTTTGAGGGATCTTGCTTGCGAATCGGTAATCCAATCGCAAAATTCTCCGGACTGAATAGCAGAACCCCTGTAGAAATACAAAAGAGTTAATAAAAGATCTAAAAATTGCAAAGAAAATTAGAATGTAAAAATCATAAAATCGACGAGATGTAAAAAATAAAAAAATAAAAAATAAAAAATTACATAAAATTAAAGCTGGTTTTATCCAGCTAAAGAATGTACTTATTCCTTCCTTACACTTTACTATACTTTGAACATTTCCAGGCAAAAAACTTACAGCCACAGGACAAAATTGCGAAAGAGATCGACAAAAACAACAATGTACATACTGAGATTTGTATTTCGGTCGTTGACGTTTTACTTGCTCCTTTTTACCTTCATATGGTATTAAGAGCACGATAATATAGCATCCTTTTTAACATTTTCGGTACGTTTCAATTTCAAGGAGTTTCAAGCCGATCGTTATAACTGCGCGGCCAGCAGGGCAAAATCAGGAGAAAATCGATTCAATCCCGGTTTTAATGGCTCTTGATAACGAATATTCTTAATTTTCGGAATTATTTTCTCTTTTTTCCTCTCCCGCAGGGCGGTAGTTTCTGCCGGTTTTCATCTCTCAGAGAGCCTCAACCTCAACTTTTTCCTCCTCGGCTAGAAGGCTGGCTCTGATGAATGTGGCATCTGCCACGTCTGCGATAACCCGCCGCCCTGGGCCCTCGGGCGCAAACCAGACGTATCCTCTTCCATCAGCCTGAGTTATTCCATGGTTTCGCATCTTCTCCTGACCTGTTTATTTCCTTCGGTTCTGTACTCTCTGTAGTTATCGAGTTATCTTGAGTTATTGCGTTGTCTTAGGTTATTGCGTTGTCTTGGTTGGCGTGTTATCGATCCTCTTGCTATCCTGGAATCATTTGCTTATCAACATTAGTCTGTTTTCGAGAATGGGAAGAGCAGGGGTGAGATAAAAAAGCCAGTGAAAATCTTAAATCACTTTTTTGTCAGGCTGAGTCAAAAAATCCAGGGTTTAAGCCGATAAAAAAGGTGGAGCGGTTAAACTCAATAAAAGTAGAGTCTTTAAACTCAAAAAAAGAAAGAGCTTTTGAACTCAGAAAAGAATAGAGTTTTCAAGCTCAAAAAATTATAAACTTTATGTATTCTCCTGGGAGAATGACTCTTTTACGAATTCTCTAAATATTTTTTTAGATTTTTCGAATCCAGTATGTACTCCATCCAAACGCTCTTCCGAACAATTTGGCTTTTTTGACAGGGCAATCCCATCTAAAAGCTGGACAAAGTTATTTTCCATGCCTCTGATCCTTTCAGCCTGATCTTCACCCGGGCCGGGTAAAGAGAGTTTTTCCAGATTCTCCTCGAAAGTGTACTTGGCTATATCCAGGCCTTTGTTAACTCCTTCTTTAAAGTCTGAATAAGCCTGATAGTCCTTATTCATTTCAATGTAGGTATTAAATTTTCGAACCAGGGTTTTCATTTTTTGTGTATCCAAAATCATCGCTTCCTTTTTTAATTGATTTTGATTTTGAAATATATTTTTTAGATCGCAGATACCAGAGTTTCAACTCTGAAAAACATTAAACTATGAGATATAAATATGAGATATAAATATAAGTTGCCATAAAAAAATTGGATCAAGTGATTTTTACACTTCCCATGATAAAAAAGCAGGGCATTAAAATATATTATTATAAATGAAAATAGTACTTACAAGTATATTAAGCTTATTGAGAAAAAATTAAAGGCTATTAAATATTCCAACGGGACTCTGTTTTTGTCAATCTTAAAATTGAATTATATCGAATTTATTTGAATTTGTATCCGAGTTTACATCCGAACTTATATTCAGGATCCAGGCTTTGTAGAAATCCTGAATTATTAGGTTATTATAAAGCGGTATATAAAGTCCTCCTTCCACTTTCTACCACAAAAACGCAGGAGCAATAAAATAAATTGATGTAAATAAAAATAGCAGTAACCAGTATATAAAGTTTATTGATGTTATTCTGTCATGCTGCCTTTAGCTCTTCTTTAACTTAGTCATATGGTTTTATTAAATCACTGGAGCCGATCATTTATTTCAACTCCTGTTTTAACGAATCTTATCTAAGGATATAAATAAGTAAGGCAGGTTAAAGCTACACAATTGATAGTTTCTATCCCTGTCCTGGTGGATCTTTAGCTGACATTGCTTGCGAATAGTCTTATATACAACTAACTATAAATTGAAAATACATGAAAGGATTTTCTATCAATATCGAAGACGCCACTCTGGAAAATGACAATTTCCGCAAGGTGCTCTATACTTCAAAGTACAGCCAGCTGGTACTCATGAGCCTCAGGCCCGGAGAAGACATCGGGATGGAAGTGCATGAGGAAAACGACCAGTTTTTCCGTTTCGAATCAGGCCAGGGGAAGTGCTTAATCGACGGCAACGAATACGAACTCAGTGACGGAGTTGCAGTTGTTGTGCCTGCAGGCGCGGAACACAATATCATCAACACGTCCGGAACTGAAGAACTGAAACTCTACACCATCTATTCGCCAGCACACCACAAGGACGGAATCGTACGCGCCACGAAAGAAGAAGCCGAAGCCAATGAAGCCGAGTTCGACGGAGTAACTACGGAATAACGGCAAATTCCCGCCACGACCACTGAAAATATAATGAAGAGTGCTTTATATTTTATAAAGCACTTTTATTTTTTCTCTTTTTTGTAATTGCTATTTGTTTCTATCACAGGGTTTCTATCACAGGGTTCCTGGCTCACCCTTTACTGCTGTTCTTCCTGTCATTAATTCGAATCGCTTTTCTGGTGGTATACAGATATAGAAAAACCCCTACAATTGACATTACTTCTAAAATTGTGAAATAAATCATTTGTGAGCTGTCACCGGAATTATAATTATGCCAGATGAATAAAAGGTAACCGAAGCAGTAAATCACGTTGGCATAGAACGCTTTATTGACCATGACCATGTACGAAGCTATTATATTCGGAATAATTATCCAAATATTTTCTATCATTTTTCCCATCCGTTTTTATTATTGAGGCTTGTAAGAGTCCTAATTTCTGTATTATTATAAAAAACCTGAATTAAGCTCCCCTTCCACTTTGTGCCTGAAAATATTGGAGTATATAAATAAGTGAATTGAGATAAAAATAGCAGTAACAGGTATATTAAGTTTGTTGAGGGAAGTTTTGAAGTTATACAGTCTTTTAGATAGGATCTTTAATAGGGCTCCAGATCCGGGTAAAGATACGGCTCAATCCTTGCTTTAATGGATCTTGCTCTCGAATGATTAGTGCCACTTGAATTTTCAAGCGTAAAATTATAAGGTTTCAATCCCTGTCTTAATGAAGCTTGCTTTCAAATAGCCATGGAAAGTTTAAGGCCTTAGCTGAGAGCCGGTTAATTTGCTTTGTGGAGGCCTGAGAGCAGCAAAGAGATAACCTTTACTTTTGCAGAAGAATAAAAAGAATATTCGCCCGGCAGTCTTACAGGCTCAAACAATAGCAGCATACTCTAGAGACATGCAGTTCAATTTTTATTATGTGCGTCCCAGAAATACTTCTATTGTTTTTTAATAATCTGAAAAGAATTAACATACCATTAAGGCACGTAGCATCCGTTCTTTAGATGATAGGGTTTCATCTTTCAAAATTTCGAGTTTTTTATATAATATCCCTACATGGATTCTTTTTTCTCTTATGATTTCCATTGTTTCATTATAATGAGGTCCTTCTGTTATATTTTGGTTCGCCAGGTCTTCTGTATAGCCTTTAATGTCTTCTTCGTCAAGCTCGATTAATGTTTGAATGTTTATTATTTGACCTTCTAACGCTATTTTATCCATGTCTTCAGTCATGCTTTCATTCCTCGTCTACAGTCCCAGTTTCAATCATTGTTTTAATGGATCTTTCTCTCGAATCGTATTATATTTCCTGAAGATATACCTTTAGCGGTTTCAATCCTTGTTTTAATGGATCTTGCTCGCGAATATTCTTATGCAGAACGGAATACCTGTTCTTTCTCCTGGTTTCAATCCTTGTTTTAATGGATCTTGCTCGCGAATTTCGGTTATCAATCTCGGTCTAGCTCCCCGAATTGTGTTTCAATCCTTGTTTTAATGGATCTTGCTCGCGAATTTAAGTTTGCAGAAGGGAGTCCATTTTCCCTTGTGAGTTTCAATCCTTGTTTTAATGGATCTTGCTCGCGAATTGGTTTCCGGGGGCCGGGTGCCTGTGAGTGACCTGTTTCAATCCTTGTTTTAATGGATCTTGCTCGCGAATCCCACGCTGGAAATATCGAGGCACTATTGAAATATGTTTCAATCCTTGTTTTAATGGATCTTGCTCGCGAATATTGTATGATTGTACCGTTTGATGCGGTGGCACTGTAGGTTTCAATCCTTGTTTTAATGGATCTTGCTCGCGAATCGCTGTAGCACATGCCAGCAGAAATATAATAATCTGGTTTCAATCCTTGTTTTAATGGATCTTGCTCGCGAATACTTGAAGAAACCGCAGAACTTGAAGCGCATGAAGAGTTTCAATCCTTGTTTTAATGGATCTTGCTCGCGAATACAGGCTCATTCGGAGTATGTACCCTGATATCGCCCTGTTTCAATCCTTGTTTTAATGGATCTTGCTCGCGAATCAGGTAAGCTTTGTTACTGCTGAACCAATGTCCTGAGTTTCAATCCTTGTTTTAATGGATCTTGCTCGCGAATCCTTGAGGACTTTGAAGAAGAGCCTGAGAGAGAAGGTTTCAATCCTTGTTTTAATGGATCTTGCTCGCGAATCCCTGAACCAACTTCAATGACTCGCTTCTCACCTAGTTTCAATCCTTGTTTTAATGGATCTTGCTCGCGAATTGGTATTGTTGGATGTCGAGGGGCATGTTATCACCGTTTCAATCCTTGTTTTAATGGATCTTGCTCGCGAATCAGGTTCATCTCGTCCAAGAATCCCCCATGCAGGAGGTTTCAATCCTTGTTTTAATGGATCTTGCTCGCGAATCCTGAGAATAGTTTTGAGGAAGTTCTTGAGGATGTGTTTCAATCCTTGTTTTAATGGATCTTGCTCGCGAATCAATCGTGGATGATTGAGAATTATGTTAGACTCTGTTTCAATCCTTGTTTTAATGGATCTTGCTCGCGAATTTGAACATAGCCTCTTTCTCATCCCATACTACAACGGTTTCAATCCTTGTTTTAATGGATCTTGCTCGCGAATGCTATCGACATATACGGGGCAGCGACCTGGGTACGTTTCAATCCTTGTTTTAATGGATCTTGCTCGCGAATTCTTCTGCGGTAGCTCCGGCAATATTTGGATGTTTGGTTTCAATCCTTGTTTTAATGG
>NZ_JBNAKP010000059.1:0-38043 GCF_049706645.1 Methanosarcina sp.
TAGTATATAATAGGACTTACGCGGTTGAGGAATGAAATCAAGTACATGTGGCCCCATCATAATTCTTGAGATTTAGACAGTTAAGTTTTACTGTTGCTGTTTTTCAGTTCAACCGCGTAAGTCCTATATAATTTGTTGTCTCGGCAGAGTTGCGGCTCTGCAGTGCGCTGCCCTTTTCGCTCACTTCGTTCGCTCAAGAGGGCTAATTATAATAAAGATATTGAAGTGAGCTCAAGTGGGCTAATTTATAAGTAAAGATACTGAAGTGAGCTCAAGAGGGTTAATTTATAACTCAAGATACTCAGAGCTCAGGCAGGCTAATCTATGGATAAAGATATTTAGCTGCATTTAAGAGGGCTGATTCGTGATTAAGAGAAACTGTTTTTGCTCAAGAGGGCGAATTTATGAGAATGGAACCATATCTCGCTCGGCAAACGGATAATTTTTAGGTTAAATCTTTTCATGCTTTCGGTTTTTCGCGTCGGTCGGGAACGGTAGGGAAATTAGAGTCAGAGATAGTGCGGTACAAAAAATTGCAAAATATTGGAACCAAAGAGGCCGTTTCTTTCGCATCCGATATTTTCCTTGTTTTTCGTGACTTTAAAGGTTTGAACGGGGATTTTGCCCTTCAAGGTGTATTAATCAAAAATTGATTTATAAATGTATTGAAAAGAATGAATTAAATACGTCTACTTAATGGGATATATTTTTTATAAAAACATTTATTAAAATCTGAGGTCTCGAATTTTTCAAAATTAGATTTCGGGCGTTGAAGTTTGAGTTCTTTCTCAGCACTTCAGAAGCTCCTGCCCTTTCGCTGTTTTCTTAATCCTGAACCTTTTTGAAAGGGCTTGAGCTTGAATGGATTTTTATTTAATTGAATTATACGCTTTTCAGGTCTTATATTTATTTAGGACATATCTCTTTGAGGCCGGAGGCGACATCGGCCAGAAGTTCGATTGGAATTCCCATGATCATTTCTTCATCTGAAATCTTGGTGTATGTCCTGCTGCCGCTGCATCCGACTGTGACTCCGATTTTTCCTTCTTTGTAGACCCTTACAACCCCGTCCGAGCATACGCTCTGTTTCCCTGCGAAGCTGGATTCAATCCTGCCGCCTGTCTTATACATCATTGCCTGCGTAAGCAGCATAACCTGTCTTGGGTTGCAGATTACCAAAACGACATCCGGGACAAAAGTGGTTTTTTCCAGGGGGGAATACATAATAGCTTCCGTAGAGTTCGGAGGGAGTTTGGAAACCATTTCGAGGGTACGTCTTGCAGCTCCCTGGGTGCTGAATTGTTTAAGTCCTTTAAAATAGAATTCCCCGCTTGCGACTTTCGGGGGCATCTCCCCAAGACCCATTGCACCGGCTCCGCCTTTACACATCTGGTCTTCTACCTGGGTATAAAACTCCTCACCGCTTCTTCTAACCCTGTCAACAAGTTGGCAATGCCTCATAGCTTCGTCGACTTTGTTAATCCCCTCCGGGATCTCTCCTCCTTTCGGAATAAGTTTTACTGCAACAGGAGAAGTCGTGAGTTTCAGGCAGTCTATAATTTCCTGTCCGTATTTGTTTATCTCTTTTACATCCATATTCTCAACTCGGTTTTGAAATTTTTATTCCTTCTGAGATAGTAATATTACTTTACCACTTTTTAAGCGTTATTAAGAGCTACCCGGCAAGCAAATTATGCACATCTGTTTTAGTCAACCTTTTTCAAAAGAAGTTCGCGATTTTTGATCAATCTTTTTTTGAAAAAAATTTATGGTCAAGCATTTTTAGAAGTAAAGTTTAAGATCCAATATAAGCATTCCCGAGTTCCTATATATGCAGGCAGCTTTTCGCAGTACTATTACTATAATACTGTTTTTCTTCAGTACTATACTGTTTTTCTTCCGTACTGCCGAACTTTTCAAAGGAAACAAAGGGGTCAGGGAATAAAGTGGCTATGTGAAAAGTTCATTCCAGCTTATCAAAGATAATTTCCATCTTTCCCATTTTTCGAGCAAGGCTCTTCGAGATCATATCGTTTTCAAGCCAGCAGGCATTCATTACTGCTGCCGGGACAAGACAGGTAGGCGTGAGGGGAGCTTCAGCCATTTTCTGGGCAAGTACGGTTTCGGGTCCTCCCATAAGGTCTTTCATTCCCATATCAAAGTGTGTGCCCCATTTCCTGAGTTTCTCGCATGTAGTCTTAATATGTACGTAAGTGTTCTTCCCTTCTTTTGTGGCAATTATTTTTGTTGTATGCCCGCATATCGTGTTCAACGAAATTTCCGTAACCATCTCTTTTTTTCTCCCGGTAATTATTATTTTTCTCTTCTTAAATGCCGTATCCTGTTCGGGCGTCAAAAGTTTCAATAAAAATTAATGTTTCAGCCTGGTTCTAACCTGCAAAGCAATCCATTTACTTTATTTTTATATAATTTTAAGCATATGCTTTTTTCTTTCACCTGCGTTCATGGACTTAATTTTGGCTTATCTACACATTTATGTTCATGAATTTTTAATTTATGTTCAAAGCTTTGTAATCCATATTTGTGAGTCTGTAATCCACTTTTATAAGGTCAGGCACCTCTACTCAGGCAGGGCCCAAAGTTGAGTTTTTCTCTGGCTGCCTGATCGCAAAGTTCTTATACAATTCTATTTGTATTGATTAGTCCATAGCAAATATGCTAATTGAGTACTCCTGCTAATATAATTAATATATAATCAGAGCAATTAAGCTACGGATAGGTATGCTTTTGCCCTGACACGATCACCAGATCAGGATTACAATATAAGATCAGGATTACAGTATATTTACAATCGGAAAGTACAGAAATAATCACTAAGGACAAACATTGATTATAATTTCAATACACTATGAGGTTTTAATATGAGATGGCAAGGTAATTCCAGAAGAAAAGTGACCGGTGGGAAAATTATTGCTGCCCGCGGGAAGCGCAAGTTTGAAATGGGCCGCGAATCTGCGGAGACCCGTATAAGTGAAATAAAAAGGAAAAATGTCCACACAATGGGAGGCAACAGGAAGGTAAGACTTCTCCAGTGCAATGTTGCAAACGTAACCAACCCCAAAGACGGAAAGACCGCCCCTGCCCCCATTGAGACAGTTCTCGACAACGCTGCGAACAAGCACTACATCAGGCGTAACATCCTGACAAAAGGCTCCGTAATAAGGACTCCTCTTGGAACTGCGAGAGTTACAAGCAGACCAAGCCAGGATGGAGTCGTAAACGCTGTATTGATTGAATAATTTCCGTAAAATTTTCCCCGGAAACCGGGGGTTCTTTGTCAAATTCCCTTACCTTTGTGCCGGTGACCAAGATGGATGAAAAGATTCGACATATACTGGAAATTCTTGAAAACGATGCCCGAACAAGTCCGGAGGAAATCTCATCCCTTACAGATATGTCTGCACAGGAGGTTTCCCAGGCGATCGCAAAACTTGAAGAGACGGGAGTTATCCGGCACTACAAGACCATAGTTGATTGGGACCTGGTCGGGGAAAACTATGTTTATGCCGTGATTGAGCTGAAGGTTACTCTCGAGCGCAATCAGGGCTATCAGGCAATTGCAGAGCGAATCTACAAGTTCCCGGAAGTCAGGTCAGTCAGGCTCTTATCCGGGAATTATGACATATCCCTTACTGTCCGGGGGAAATCGATGAAGGATGTGGCTTTTTTCGTAGCAGAGAAAATTGCAACTCTTGATCAGGTACAGAGCACATCAACCCACTTCGTACTGAAAACCTATAAAGAAGATGGGGTTATCCTCCATGAACCTGAATCGATTAAACGGCTACCAGTATCGTTTTAATACGAGCTGGATTAAAGCCTGATCTCCCTATCCGATTTTACATTTATATTACTCATATAATTTTTTATAGGGGTGTTTTGCTTGAGACCTCCATGCGATCCTTCTAAGTTTGTTGCCGATGCTGTGAAAAATATTCCACCTTCAGGAATACGCCGTTTTTTTGATCTGGTTTCCGGACTTGAGGATATAATCTCCCTTGGTGTAGGAGAGCCTGACTTTATTACTCCCTGGCACATCCGTGAAATGTGCATTCATTCTCTGGAAAAAGGGCAAACTTCATATACCTCAAATTATGGACTTCCGGAACTCCGAGACGAACTTACCAGAACCTATTACGGGCGCTACGGTCTGGACTATGACCCTTCGTCCGAGATTCTCATCACTACAGGTGTGAGTGAAGCTCTGGATATAGCAGTAAGGACAGTGGTAAATCCTGGTGATGAGGTTATTATCGTCCAGCCCTCTTATGTGGCATATGTACCTTCTGTTGTTCTTGCAGGGGGCAAGCCCGTTATCGTTCCCACCCACAGGGAGGATGAGTTTAGCCTTACTGCAGAAGCCCTCAAACCTGCAATCACGAACAAAACAAAGGCAATAATTCTCAACTTCCCTAACAATCCTACGGGAGCGATCATGACACAGGAAGATCTCGAGGGGATTGCCGACCTTGTTGTGGAGAACGATCTGTTTGTTATCTCGGACGAAGTTTACGAGTGCCTGACCTATGGGGGCAAGCATGTTCCCTTCTCTTCCTTAGAAGGCATGAAAGAGCGGACTGTCATGCTCAACGGGTTCTCCAAGGCTTATGCAATGACAGGGCTCAGGCTCGGTTTTGCAATGGGCCCCTCTGAGATCATACACTCAATGATGATGATCCACCAGTACTCCATGCTTTGTGCCCCCATAACCGCCCAGATAGGAGCAATCGAAGCCCTCCGCAACGGTAAAGAGGAAATGGAACGGATGGTCCGGGAATATGACCGGCGCAGGCATTTTATTGTCAGGGGCTTTAACAGGATAGGGCTTGAATGCTGCAACCCCAAAGGGGCATTTTACGCTTTCCCCTACATAGGGAATACCGGCCTCTCTTCCTCCGAGTTTGCAGAGCGCCTTCTGGACGAAAAGAAAGTCGTTACAATTCCCGGCGACGTCTTTGGAGAAGCAGGTGAAGGCTTCCTGCGCTGCGCCTACGCAGCATCCATAGATGATATCAGAAAAGCACTGGACAGAATGGGAGACTTTGTGGACGGATTAAAGCAGTGAACTCTGCCGGATCTTTCCGGATCTCTTTTCAAAATTTTCATTAAATCTTATTTTTATTCGACTACCGTTCGCTAGATTTTTTTTACTAACTTTTTTCTTTAATATCCGCTTTATTCAATCCGGTTCGATGAAATGGTTTACCTTATTTTTTAGCCTTATTTTTCTTATTTTGATTCATTTTCTTACATTTTATTCATTTTCTTACATTTGATTTACTTGCTTTGTTTGATTCATTTTGCTCATGTCTGATTCAGTTTTTGAGAGGACTTTTCAGACTAACAACTCCTGCGGCTGCCGAAGTTAGTTAATTATATATACAATTTCCAGGCTCAATTAGCTTGACGTTTATGAAACCCATTATTCCTGAAGATGAGCGTTCTAAAGAACCTCTTGACACTGATAGAGTAATTTATCACCCTGACATGATAAGGGCCAATGAATGGGTCCTGAACGAGTATGAAGCCCCTTTCAGAGAGCTCTGTATCTTCGTTCCCTGCGCCAAAAAAAAACCCTATCATGAAAGTCCTTCTCATAAAAAATTCGACAGAATCATTTTCGGGATTGCAAAACCTGAAGATGTGCATATAGTAACTTTCGGAACCTGCGGGATTACGCCGAGGGAACTTGACACACAATATCCTTTCATGCATTACAGTTTCATGATGGGCAAATGTAATGTCACAAAGATCAAACGAGATTTCATAAAAATGGAAAGCGAAAGGCTTGCGGCTTACCTTGAGAAAACAAGAAACAACTACAAGTACAGGATAGCTTATTGTATAGGAGATTTTCGGACTGCAATGGAGAAAGCCGTGGAAATGGTCGATATAGAGGTTGTTATCGTGCCCAGGGAATCAACGATCCAGAAAATGATCCAGCCAGATAAGCCTTTTATCTATAATAGCCTCTCCTCTAGAGAGTACCTTCAGGACTTGTCAGACGCGATTACTGACGCTTTTAAGCTTCCCAGAAGAGAAGTAGGCCTTAAAGAAGATCTTTCGGTTGATGATGCTGACTGGTATCTCCTCTAAAATTTAGTTCCTCTTTATCTTTTAACTAAGATAAAGCTTGAAGTTCCTTTCTTTCGCAAATCCTATAAATTTAAACTGGATGTTATAACACTTCTTTATTCTATGGGAGTGCATAAGGTCATGAATACCGTGACCTTTGCAGGCTGTCCGACGATTATTTCCAGTATAAATGAATTCTTTTTTAGTTTAATGGTTTCAAATGAATTCTTTTTTTAATTTAAAGGTTTCAAATGGATTTTTTTAGTTTAAAGGTTCAAATGCTTTCCTTTTGTTATCTTTTCATTCTGAAAATGAATTGTTGGACAGCCTTTTTAGGTGGGGTGGCCGCACGAATTTGGTTTTTAGTCTCTTGAAGCTGGTATAGGTAAGTCTCTACAAATCCTTTTTTTCGATTTAGATATTTACCTACTAACTGTGATATATTTAGACCTGGTTTCGGTACTGATGCTTCCTGAATCATTAACTGTTAAACTAACAGTGTATTGTCCTGTTTTATTGTATACATATACCGGATTCTTTTCTGTTGAAGTATTTCCATCTCCGAAAGCCCATGTCCATGAAGCTGGTGATCCGGTGCTGTTGTCAGTAAAACTGACATTAAGCGGTGCAGGCCCTGAAGTTGGAGATGCGGAAAAAGCAGCGGCAAGAGAGTTTGAAACGGCAATATAGCCGGTTTTTGTCAATACACTACTGCCGTTTTCATTACTTACTGTCAATTTAACATTGTATTGTCCTGATTTATTGTATGTGTATACAGGATTCTTTTCTGTTGAATTATTTCCATCTCCGAAAGTCCATTTCCATTCAGCTGGTAACCCTGTGCTCTGGTCAGTAAAACTAACATTAAGCGGCGTGCTTCCTGAAGTAGGGGATGCAGAGAAGCTGGCAACAGGAATATTTAAAACGCTCGAGACAGCAATATATCCGGTTTTAGTCAACGCATTACTGCCGTTTGCATTACCTGCTGTCAATGTAACAGAATATAGTCCTGATTTATTGTATGTGTGTACAGGATTTTTATCTATTGAATTACTTCCATCTCCAAAAGTCCATTTCCATGAAGCTGGTGACCCTGTGCTCTGGTCATTAAAGCCGACAGTAAGTGGTGATTTTCCTGAAATCGGAGACGCAGAAAAGCTGGTAACAGGAGTATTTAAAACGCTTGAGACAGCAATATATCCGGTTTTAGACAACGCATCACTGCCGTTTTCATTACCTGCTGTCAATGTAACAGAATATAGTCCTGATTTATTGTATGTGTGTACAGGATTCCTTTCTGCGGAAGTGTTTCCGTCTCCGAAAGTCCATCTCCATGAAGCTGGTGTCCCTGTGCTCTGGTCAGTAAAATGAACAGTTAGAGGCATGCTTCCTGAAGTGGGGGATGCAGAGAATTTGGAAACAGGACCATTTAAAACGCTTGAGACAATAATATAGCTGGATTTAGTCAACGCATTGCTGCCGTTTTCATTACCTGCTGTCAATATAACAGAGTATCGTCCTGATTTATTGTATGTGTGTACAGGATTCCTTTCTGTGGAAGTGTTTCCGTCTCCGAAAGTCCACTTCCATAACGCTGGAGATCCTGTGCTCTGGTCAGTAAAACTAACAGTAAGAGGCGCTTTTCCTGTAGTTGGAGTCGCTAGAAAGGCGGTGACAGGGACGATATAGCTTGAATTCGACGTCAAAGTACCGCTTTCAGAAGTCACATTTATACAGCCGGTTTTTGTCAACGCATTGCTGCCGTTTGCATTACTTACTGTCAATTTAACATTGTATTGTCCTGATTTATTGTATGTGTGTACAGGATCCTTTTCTGTTGAAGTATTTCCATCTCCGAAAGACCATTTCCATGAAGCTGGCGACCCTGTGCTCTGGTCAGTAAAGCCGACAGTAAGTGGTGCTTTTCCTGAAGTAGGAAATGAAGAGAAGCTGGCAACAGGAGTATTTAAAACGCTCGAGACAGCAATATATCCGGTTTTAGTCAACGCATTACTACCGTTTGCATTACCTGCTGTCAATGTAACAGAATAAAGTCCTGATTTATTGTATGTGTGTACAGGATTCCTTTCTGTGGAAGTGTTTCCGTCTCCGAAAGACCATTTCCATGAAGCTGGCGACCCTGTGCTCTGGTCAGTAAAATGAACAGTTAGAGGCATGCTTCCTGAAGTGGGGGATGCAGAGAATTTGGAAATAGGAGTATTTAACACGCTTGAGACAGCAATATAACTGGATTTTGTCAACGCGCTACTGCCTTTTTCATTACTTGTTGTCAATCTAATAGAATAAAGTCCTGATTTATTGTAGGTGTGTATGGGGTTTTTATCTGTCGAAGTATTCCCATCTCCGAAAGACCATTTCCATGACGTGGGCGATCCTTTGCCCTGGCCTGTAAAGTCAACAGTAAGAGGCGGTTTTCCTGATGCTGGAGACGCCGAGAAGCCGGTGACAGGACCATTTAAAACATTTGAAACAACAATGTAGCTCGATTTTGTTAACGTATTGCTGCCGTCTGCATTACTTGCTGTTAATGTAACGGAGTATGATCCCGCTTTGCTGTATGTATGTACAGGGTTTTCTCCGGTTGAATATGTGCCGTCTCCAAAAGTCCACTTCCTTGAAGTTGTCGATCCTGTACTCTGATCCGTAAAACTAACAGTAAGAGGTGCTTTTCCTGAAGCTGGAGATGCTGAAAAAGCAGCAACAGGGGCTTCATATCCGTTTGAAACAGTAATATAGCTGGATTTTGTTACTGTACTCTTGTTTCCGGTTTCGTTTAATGCCAGCGTAACAGAGTATTTTCCTGGTTTTCTATATATGTGTAGAGGGTTCTTTTCCGTTGAGTAAGTTCCATCTCCAAAAGTCCAGTTCCATGAAGCTGGCGATCCTGTGCTCTGGTCAGTAAAACTAACACTAAGCGGCGTTTTTCCTGAAGTTGGGGATGCAGAAAATACTGGCTGTGCTAGAACAGTTACTGTGGCAAATTTCGAATCAGTACCGTTTGTATTGTTTACTGTAAGCGTTACGTTGTAATTCCCTGCTCTGGGGTAAGTATGTGTTTGATTCTGCTGTGTCGAACCGGATCCGTCTCCAAAGTTCCAGTTCCACCCTTCCGCATTCTTCGAGAGATCGGTAAACTGGACAGAAAGAGGGGCATAGCCGGATGTGAAATTGCTGCTGAAGTTTGCAACAGGAAGTACGGGTTGTGCTGGGAGAGGACTTATAAACTGACCGAAAGCAATAGGACTGAAACCTGTATTTACCGTAGCTGTAACCCTGTCTGTGGCTGTGTCAATTACAGAGACAGTCTTTCCAAGATCATCGTCGTTGCCGAAGTTCGCTACATATACCTTTGTTCCATCCGGTGTGACTGCAATTCCGTAAGGACTTTTTCCGACATTCAGAGTCACTATAACAGTTTTTGTTGTTGTGTCAATTACGGAGACATTGTTACTGCCTTCATTTGCCACATATACCTTTGATCCATCCGGGCTGACTGCAACTCCCATAGGCCATTTTCCTACAGGCACTATAGCTGTAACAGTATTCGAACTTGTGTCAATTACAGAAATAGTGTTACTTTCACAATTCGCCACATATAGTTTTGTTCCCGCCTGGTCAACTGTAACCGCTGACGGGCCAAGCCCAACTTTCACAGTTGCTGTAACAGTGTTTGTTCCTGTGTCAATTACAGAAACATTGTTGCTATAACGGTTCGTCACATATACTTTTGTTCCATCAGGTGTGATTGCAGCCCCTAACGGGTTAACTCCTGCAGGCACGGTGGCTGTAACCGTGTTTGTAACCGTGTCAATTGCAGAGACACCATTGATATCACGATCCGTCACATATACCTTTTTTCCATCCGGTGTGACTGCAACTCCGCAAGGGCTGTATTTATATCCTATATCTACGGTGGCAGTAACCCTGTTTGTGGCTCTGTCAATTACGGAAACAGTACCACTGCGGTCGTAGTTGGCATTCGCCACATATACCTTTGATCCATCCGGGCTGACTGCAGCTCCAAAAGGATCGGTTCCTACAGGCACTGTGGCTGTAACGGTATTCGAACTTGTATTTATTACAGAAACAGTGTTGCTGTTGAAGTTCGTGATATATGCATATGAAGGCGCAGGAGAACCTTTTGGTACAACATTTACTGTAGCAAACTTTGAATCCGTGCCGTTTGAATTGCTTACTGTCAGGCTAGCAGTATAGATCCCTGCTGCAGAATAGGTATGCGTGGGATTCTGCTTTGTTGAACCAGACCCGTCTCCGAAGTCCCAGACCCATCCGGTTGCATTTTGAGAACTGTCCTCAAACTGTACAGGTACGGAAAGGAAAACATAATCTGATGTGACGTTGCTGCTGAAGTTCGCTAAAGGATAAACTGGTTGTACCGGGATAGAACCTATAAACTGGCCTGAAGCATAAGGACTGTTTCCTACAAGCGTCGTGGCTGTAACAGTGTTGGTCGCAGTATCAATTACAGAGACGGTGTTATAGAATTTGATAGCTACATATACTTTTTTTCCGTCCGGGGTGACTGCGACTCCCACAGGGTTGGATCCTACAGGTATCGTGGCTGTAACTTTATTTGTAGAAGTGTCAATTACGGAGACAGTGCTGAAATATTCATCATTATTGGTCACATATACCTTTGTTCCCTCCGGGTTGACTGCAACTCCCAGAGGAGCTCTCCCGACCTTCACCGTGTTTGTAATACTGTTTGTTGCCGTGTCAATTACGGAGATGCTCCCGCTCTCGGAGTTCACCACATACACCTTAGTTCCATCCGGTGTGACAGCAATTTCCTTTGGACCTCTTCCTACGGATACCGTGGTTATAGCAGCTTCTGCGGCAGCGTCAATTATAGAGACAGTTTTATCCCCGTAATTTGTTACATATATCTTTCTACCATCCGGACTTACCATTACTCCCGCAGGATTTCTTCCTGTACTCACTGTACTTACAACAGTACTTGAGGTGGTATCAATTACAGAAATAGTGTTACTTACCCGGTTTGTCACATAAACCTTTTTTCCATTCGGGCTGACTGCAACTCCTTGGGGAGAACTTCCTACAGGCACCGTGGCTATAACAGTATTTGTTGCCGTATCAATTATAGATACATCGTTGCTACGAGCATTTACCACGTATACCTTTGTTCCATCCGGATTAATTCCAGCTCCCATAGGATTAGAGCCTACAGATATCGTAGCTGTAACTTTGTCTGTGCTTGTGTCAATTACAGAGATATTGTTACTCTCTTCGTTTGTAATGTATGCAAATGGTGAGGCGCCTGCGATACTCACCAGCATTAAAAAAGCAAGTGCCGTTATCCCCAAAGCTTTATTGAGGGTCTGCCCCCTAAATATTTTATTACAATTCATTCCTTTCACTTTAGACCCCTCAGTATATGAATTATTAAATTTGTTCAAAATTTGAAAAACCTTGAAATTTGACCGGTCTTTTATAAATGATAATATAATAATTCCTTGAAGTCAGAGTTTTCTGGGTTAAGTTGATTCTCGCAATCAGGTGCGACTATAAAAACGACCAGACGAAGAAAATTTCACAGAGCTCTGTAGAATAATTGTAAATTACAGGATAATAATCTTTCTTCCATTAACTAACATATTTAGTAACAAAAATTTTTTCTTTACGGTCTATAACTAAATTTTTACACCACTCTCAGTTCTTCTATGGTAAAAAAGTTTCAAATGGCAGGTCCCGGAAATTAAAATTTGTTTCCTGAATCGAGAACTATAGGGACAAAAAGTTTCTATTAATAACTTACTTTCTACACTATATTAAAACAGCAACAATGAGGAAAGAAGGAAAAATAATTGAGCATTCAGAAGAAGTTTGTTAAAAGAAGAGGTTTTTACAGGGAATAAACACATTAATCCCCTTCAATGCCTACGGTTTCTCCTACTGAAAGCATAAGTTCTCCGTAAAGCAGCTTTTCAAGAGTTTCGGCTACGTATCTCCTTTGCTGGTATTTCTGGATATCTTCATGCATCCTGAGGTCGGAGTCTACCTGGACTCGCAGGAGAGCAAAATGAAAGGCTTTTTCATTCTTTATCGGCGTGGTGTAGAAGGTTTCCAGCAGGTAAGGGAGTTTATGAGGGTCTTCTATAACTTCACTTAAAAGCAACATCTCTTCGGGAATATCCTGGTGATGTGAGGATATATCTTTTTTTCCGGTAATAAGTTGCAGGTTTTTTTCGGAATATTTTTTTTCGAGGATAATAATTTCGCCAATTATGCTTTCACCTCTTACTCAAATACGTTTAGGATCCCCTGAGCAGTTCCCGGGTAAACTTCCAGTATTTCCGGAGTGATGCCGAAGTGATACCTGTAAAAAGGAATAAAACAGGCTTCAGGCCAGCATTCCCTTTACGATAATATCAATCGCGTCATCTTCTTCAAGGCCGCGAGCCATGAGGGTTTCGACTTCTTTTTTATCCACACACCCGATTGCAGCCTCGTGGGTTACCTTGGCCAGAGGGTTATCAACACGTACAATGGGGATAGCTTCGGCTTTTGCATTGCCCTGGATAACTTCCATGCAGTCCACGTGCCCTCTGGCTCTCGGGGCCCGGCCTTCAGTAATTCCCCTGAACTCCGACTCTGCATTATCGGTAATGGCCAGTCGGCTTTTGATCACGCTTCTGGCATTTTCCCCATTAAGAGATATTTTTTCCAGAATTTTTATTTTATCGTCCTTTTTCCCATATACTTTGGTAACCATCTCGCAGATAGAGTCTTTTTCGGCATCCACGCTGTAATCGAATTCCAGATAGCCTACCCTGCCCGAGACCAGCGAGAAATTGGTATAGTAACTGCCCCCTTCCTCTATCCTTACATGTGCCTTCGGAATCACCTGAATTCCTCCGTGCGGGCCGTGGAAGTGAGTTTCCGTATACTTTAATGAGGCATTTTTCCCTATAAGCATTTGAGCATCCATTTTATGAATAACCTTTACAGCATTAGGGAATGTACAATGAGCAATGAGTTCAACAGCCGAATCTTCTTCGGCCACAAAGTTCATCTTTATTTCCTGAACTCCGTCTTCCGGGATAAGCCCGAAGCAGAGATGGACAGGAAGTGGAATTTTGTACCCTTTTTTAATGGTCATTTTAATGTCCACTCCATGTTCAGTCTCATGTTTTTCGAGCACGATTCCTTCTGTCCCGTTCGCATTGAGCACTTTGTTTCCGCTTACCACCAGGCTTGCAAGCTCATGCTTATGCAGGACCGCAGCATCTCCCCCGGCAGCCGAATAGGCTGCGTTCATATCTTCTATCTCGCTGGAAAGCGTATTAACGGTTATCTGGGTCATGGTCAGGCCGCCTTTGGTGGGGATACCCTGTTGTCACACGGTATGCACCTGTTTTTGAAGAATTCGCTGATTTCCAGGGGGTCCCCGCTCCTGAGGATAGCCCCTTCGCACATCAGGGAGGCTTTGTCGGATGCGGCTGCAATCTCTTCCCTGTGTGTAATTACAAGCACAGAGGAACCGTTTTCCTTTAAAGTCCGGATCAGGGCCACGATTTCTTTTAAGGAAACGACATCGATCCCGGAATCAGGTTCGTCAAGAATTGCAAGTTTCGGTCTCATCGTAATTATTGAGGCCAGTTCTATGCGTTTCCTTTCGCCTCCGCTAAGCGCCTCGCCAACTTCCCTGTCCAGGTATTTTTCGGGCTTAAGGTCAACTTTCTTCAGGGCCTCTTTCAGCTCTTCTTCAGTAATGCCTCCATTGCCTTTTGCCCCGATTGCCAGGTAATCCCTGACTTTCAGCCCTTCAAAACGGGCAGGCTCCTGCCAGGCAAGGGTAATGCCTTTTCTTGCACGTTCGGTTATTGAAAGCTTTGTAATATCCTCCCCGTCAAATAGGAGGCTGCCTTCCTCGTGTTCATATCCCTGGAGTCCCATCAGGGTGTAAGCAAGTGTACTTTTTCCTGCACCGTTTGCACCGATAATGCTGTGAATTTCCCGGTCGCCTACCTCCAGATTGACCCCACGCAGGATTTTCTTCCCATCACGGCTCAGCACCAGGTTTTTTAGAGCTAGAATCTACGACACCTCTAGTAAGTTTTTAATTTTAAGCCTGCAGCAGATTCCTGCAGCGCTGCAGATCCTCAACGGTATTTACGTTTATTGCTAGTCTGGGATTATCAAGTATCAGATTAAAGTCTTCCTGTTCGTTTCGGATTTGAGAACTGTCCAGGATATTAATTCCGGCAGGTACTATCAGCTTCCCATCCTTGTTAAAGACCGTATCAGGCCTGATCCCGGCTCCCTTGCAGATATTGATCGGGACATAGACCGAAAGTGCCGGCTTTCCTTCCTCTTTATATTTCTCAATTACCGAATCGATAAGTTCAGGGTTTATCAGGGGAAGATCGGACATAATTATCATTACGGGGCCAGTCGTTTCTGTGGTTTCTACCGCATGGATCATGTCTCCCACGTAGTTTCCGCCAAAGGTCCTGATTACTCGGACTTCTCCTTTGTAGCGTTCCTGAATCATGATTTCGGTTTTTGGGGTAACAGGTGAGACCGCTACAAAAACCCTGTCTATATTCTTTGCGGCCCTGAGGGTATCTATTACGTAGGCTATGAGTGGCTTTCCAAGCAATTCAACGCACGGTTTTTCTCCCATTCCAAGCCTCTGTCCGAATCCCCCTGCCATTACAATAGCGTCCATTCTAAACCTCCCATATATCCGTTCAATGAAAGTTTCAGTATAACTGCGAGAATAATAAGAGCAGTCACCCTGCCTATTTCGTTAGCAGTACCGATTCCATCGCCATTTAAGCCGCCAAAATGGGCATAGCTCCGGTTAAGAATCACCAGAGCCGAGGCACAGGCTCCCAGATAAGGCAAAAGTCCTATCCACCCGAAGGGCAGGAAACAAACAATGGCGCCGAATACGAAGCCTATCAGGAAATTTTTCCTGGTTGCTCCGTTTATAGTCATGGTTCCAAGGCCGGGGTAAGCCTGTTTTTCCCTTGGAGGTATGGGTTTTCCAAAGGCAGCAATAGTTAGCATGGATTGCTTTGCACTGACCTCGGCAATAAACATTGACGCAAACATTAAAACCGGAAGGTCAGGCCCGAAAACAGCAAAACCTTCTTCCTGGACTGCCCTTATGGAACCATAAAGGGTAAGCAGCAGCAACATGCAAAAAGCTGCCCCTCCTGTCCCGAGGGTTGTATCCTTGAGGGCTTTGAGCTTTTTCTCAATCGATCCATGGGCCATGAAACCGTCGCCGATGTCGGTAACTCCATCAAGATGGTTAAAACCTGTAATGTAATATATGAATCCCATGATAAGCGCTGCAAGCACAGGCCCTGGGAATATTACCTGTCCGATGTATGCGATTGCGCCTATTAAAAGCCCGAGAATGGCTCCGACCACGGGATAAAAATAGATCTTTTTCATGAGCTCATCGATCCCTTCCATGCTGATTCCCACAGGGATCGTGGACAGAAAGCCAAAACCCGATTTAAAAGCAAGCAAATATGAATTCATTGGATACCGCCTGTTTTTCAATCCTTTCTTTCAAACTCTGCCATGCCTCTTGAATACATATTGGAGGACACGCCCCCTATAAGGCCCCCTATAACGTCATCCATAAAAGGCCCGAGCTTTGCAAGGATTCCGGGCTTCTGTTTGTCGTACCTGACAAACTCAAACGCGCCCTTGGAGCCGCTGATATAGGTTGCAATACTGGTGCCAAGCACTTCGTCCGCAATTATAAAAGTAAGGTCCTTTTCATAGGAACTTTTGCTGAGGTTCGGAAGGGTTCCTGCCCTGCCTTCTCGCTCCAGCAAAATCCCGGAATAGATCAGAAGGCAGAGATTTGGGTCCGAAAGCGCATACTTGAGTTCCCTTTTAAACAAAGCGTCGGCTTTCTCCCTGGTCTCAAGCCCCGGATGAGGGACATACATTTCCAGAGCCGTATCTGCAAGATCCTGAATACTGATGCCTTCTTCAGCAAGGACATCGAGGATGTCGACTGTAGCTTTTTCTTCTATTTTCTCAGGCTGCCCTTTTTTCAGGTCCCTTTCCTCAATATCGGATAACTTCATATGATCACTTCGGGATTGTTAAAACGGTTCTATTAGCTTTCGAAAATCTTTATGTTATATGACTTTTCTCAGAATCCGGTTTCCGCATAGAGTTGATTCTCTCGGAAAGCGGGCTCTGGCAGGCAAAGGAAGGGTTACGGATGCAGGTGTATCCCTGCTATCTGGATCACTGCCGCAAAGGCAGCAAGCGAGAAGCCTGAAGCAACTGATATTAATTGGGATACCCTTTTTATATCTTTTACTTCGGTCGGGGGATATAAGGCCCCAAGTATGTAATAATCGGGTTTTTCGAGTTTGACTCCGAGCGCTCCTGCAGTAGCTGCCATGGGATAGCCGGAATTGGGGGATGGAGTTTTCATTCCGTCTTCAAGGGCGCTCTTTATGCTGTTTAAGGGGGAAAATCCTCCCTGTTTTTTCGGGAGCAGGGCCACTGTAAGGGCTGCCGCAAGAATGAATATGACGGAGATTCGTGCAGGGATCCAGTTCAATACGTCATCGGATTTTGCCGAGAAATATCCAAGTTCCCTGTAAGGTTCGGTTTTGTATCCGACCATTGAATCCAGAGTACTTATGGCTTTAAACACGTATGCAGCCACAAGCCCGAATTCCCCGAAAAGGGCATAATAGAAAATCGGACTCAGGATGCCGTCAACATAGTTTTCGGATACGGATTCGATAACTGCGGAAGACATCTGGGTCCTGGTCAGTTTGGAAGTGTTCCGGCTTACGTATATCGGGAGCAGTTCCCGGACTTTCTCAAGCCTGTTTGCTTCCAGATGCCCGTAAATCTCCCTTGCAGGGCTAAGCAAGCAGTTAATAGCAAAGGTGGCTTTCAGGAAATAGGCTTCTATAAGGAGGGCAAGCACCCCGGGAATTCCCGGAAGGGCTGCAATGTAGAGCACGGTGTAACCCAGCAAAGCTGCGAAAAAAACACAGCATAGAGCCATTGCAACTCCATAGATTTTCCTGTGGGTCTGAGGAGCTGCATTTTTCAAAATATTGATTAATTTTCCTATCCACACGACCGGGTGTACGGCAGCAGGCGGCTCTCCGAAAACGATGTCTATACCTGCCGCAAGCAGAAGTACCAGAGCAAGGTGCCCGCTGTCCGGCACAATCATAGGATAGGCTCCATCACTTTCTTCCAGGCCACTTTCACAAGTTCGTCCGTATCTCCTTCCTGCATAAGGCAGTCAAGGATTTTCTGGGCGGTTTCTTTATTGTGAACCAGATGGCAGTCAACACAGCTCCATACCCTGCCGCCTCTTGAGCTCTCGATCCATTTTCCTCCTGTGCGCTCGTCTTCACAGGGATAGAACGGGCAGAAGCAGAAGGTACAGTTCTGGCCTTCAAAATGGCAGGGATAGTACTCACAGGTTTTCCTGCCTCCGATCCCTTCTTCAGAGGCCTTTTCGATCACATGCTGCAGTTCGTTTTTCGCCTGCTCTTTGCCCCATTCGGTAATTACATCCCCGATTGCGGCAATCAGCCTGTCATTTTCTTCTGCGGTCCGGACTGCCACCCTTATGTAATCTTTTCCAAGGCCATGGAAGGAAGAACAGTCCCTTACAAGGACTCCATGCGCTGCCAGGCGTGCACTTAACTCAGTCGAGTCAAGCATGAACTTGCTGATATTGACAAAGATAAAATTTACATTCACTTCCCCGGCTTTAAAACCCCTGATTCTGTCGAGTCTGGCTTTAAGCTTCTCTCCTTCTTCCCTGATCATGTCCCTCGCTTTTTTCAGGTAAGGGTTTTCCATCCCGCCTTCAATGTTAAGGAGCGCGGTTCCTGCAGCGTTTGCCACGGTTCCGAGGTTCCAAGAAAGCCTTGCAGTATCCAGGATTTCAGCCACTTCAGGGGAAGCTATCCCAAAGCCCATCCTGATTCCAGGGATTGCAAAGTCCTTTGTAAGGGAACGCATGACAAAAACGTAATTATTGCTTGCTGCCAGGTCTGCAACGCTCTGTGCAGGGTCCGAAAGTTCAATAAAAGCCTCGTCCACGAAAAGAAGGGTTCTGTGCTGCGTGCAGCGTTCTGCAAGAGTTTTGATTTCTTCTCTGGTGCGGAGTTTTCCTGTCGGGTTATTGGGGTTGCAGATAAACAGGATTTTTGCTTTTTCCAGAAGCTCGTCAGAAAGTGTCTCTACCTCTTCTTGGCTCGGGTACTGCGGTTCTGCTCCCATAATCCGGCACTGCATCTCGTATTCTCCGAAAGTGGGCCAGGGCAGAAGGACTATATCTCCTTTTTCAACCACACATTCCATTACAAGCCTGACAATTTCCGTTGAACCGTTACCCGGAATAATGTTCTGGGGGGCTACTCCCAGCCCTACGAACCTTGCAGCAGCCTCTCGAAACTCAGGATACCTGTTGTCAGGATATTCGGTAAGTTTTTTAAAACTATTTTTAAGAATCTCATCAAAGTTCAATCCGCTTTCCGGATGCTCAAAAGGGTTTCCCAGGGGATTAAAGTTTGCACTGAAGTCAAGAATTTCGCTTTCAGGAATCCCGTAAGTTTCAGATGTTTCCTGAATTAACCCTCCATGCCTGCAGGGCTTCAGGTCCAGCAGATGCTTCCTTAAAGGTACACTTCTTTGCTCTGACACGTTGATCGCAATTATTTAGTGTAAATCATGTATATTAAGCTGCTTATTAAATTATACAGTGTAAACTTGCCTTTATTTGCTTTACAATTGTTTGATTGCGAAAACGCTTGCTTTCGGAATCCATTCTACTTTATTTTACAGATCAAATATATTAATCAAGCTTTTTTCTTTATATTCAAGTCTCTTTTCTTCAATATAGCATTTTTGCCGGCTTCAGATAGTATCGAAAAAGTAAAATAGCTTGTTTTTAACTACTACCATCCAGAATCGCTAAAAAAGAGCACATCTTCTATCAGCAACATGCATTGGCTACATGCATAAAGTTTGGAAAATAATAAGCCCTGATTCGAAAGTCAGTAAATCAGGAGTATATATTTGATATTATCAGGTGCATTCAAAAATGACAGTTAACAGACCAAGAGGGACCCGGGACTTTTTACCTGCCGATACTGCCCGCAGGAGATACGTGGAAAGCGTTATGCGCGATGTTGCCCGCAAATGGGGCTACAGTGAGATCATTACGCCCACGTTTGAACATCTGGACCTTTTCACCCTGAAATCAGGGGAAGGAATCGTAGGGGAACTCTACAACTTTGAGGACAAAGGCGGCAGGAAAATGACCCTCAGGCCTGAGCTTACCGCTCCTGTCATGCGCCTGTATGTGAACGAACTCCAGTCCTTCCCAAAGCCCTTAAAATTATTCTATTTCGAAAACTGTTTTCGCTATGAGCGCCCCCAGAAAGGCCGTTTCAGGGAATTCTGGCAGTTCGGCGTTGAACTCATAGGCAGCGGAAAACCCGATTCCGATGCCGAAGTTATCGCCCTTGCCGACGCCCTGTTAAAAGCCGCAGGCGTGAAAGGCGAAATGAAGCTCGGAAACCTTGCAGTCATACGCACGCTTTTAAGCGGGCTTGAGCCCGAAATCGTGAGCAAGGTCATGCGGCTTGTGGACAAAAAAGAATATGCAGGCCTTGAGGCCCTGCTTGAGGAGATAGGAGCCGAAGAGCAGCTCAAATCCGACCTCTTCCGCCTGATCAAGCTGGAAGGCAGGTATATCCTTCCCGAAGTAATAAAAATCGTAGGAAACATACCTGAACTCGTAAGCTTTGAAAAAACCCTCAAGCTTCTGGACGCATACGGGGTCGATTATTCCCTTGACTTCGGGATCGCCCGCGGGCTCGACTACTACACGGGCATGGTTTTTGAAGTCTATGCCGAGGGCCTCGGCGCCCAGAAGCAGGTCTGCGGAGGCGGCTCTTACCAGCTTATCCAGCTTTTCGGAGGCGGAGACGTGCCCTCAACCGGCTTCGGAATAGGTTTCGACCGGATAATGGAGATCTGCCCTCTTACCCCGCCTGCCCCCAAAACCCTTGTCCTGATCTCAAAACCCGATGTCCATCTCGAAGCCGTTCGCTTTGCAAACGAATTAAGAAAATACGTGCCAGTCCACATAGACCTTATGGAACGCAATTTCAAAGCCCAGCTCTCCTATGCAAACACCATCAACGCCGACTACACGGTCATAGTCGGGGAAAAAGAACTCGAAGCAGGGAAACTTACGCTGAGGGATATGGTTTCTGGAGAACAGGAACTTCTGACGCTGGAAGAGATTATAGAGAAAGTTTCATGAAAAAGTTTTTTATATGGTGTGCAGAAGTATTTGTCTATAATAATGTTTCACAGGTTTTTCGGCAGGTAAGCTCAAAGATATCACAGCAATTTTCTCAATTTTCTCCTTTCCCAATATATATTAATTATGAAAAATACATATCACTATATGTTAAAATATAAATAATAATCTCGTAAATACATATATTTTTATCAGTAATTCACACTTAATCCAGGTAAAACATCCAGAGGATTTTATAAATGCAGTTGGATATATCAACACTTATATCAAATAGTTGGTTTTCCTTTTTTCTAGCACTAATAAGTATTTTGAGCTTTATAGGAATGTTCTATTTTTATTACAAATCAAAAAAAGAAAAACTTCCACTTTTTTGCATGAAAAGTACAAAAATCCTGGAAGATTTAAGTGAAAGATACGAACCGTTGCAAATAACCTATAAAGAAAAAAAAATAAAAAATTTAACTGTAACACAAGTAGGTTTCTGGAATTGTGGAAAAGAAACAATCAAAAAGAGTGATATTGCAACAAAAGATCCGTTATCTATCAAAACAAAAAATAATGCTCAAATACTTGACGTAAAAATAACAACATCTGAAAATAATCCAAACGGTTTTGAATACAACCTATCAACTGATTTATCTTGCCTTATTTATAATTTTGATTACATCGATAAAAATCAAGGAGCACTTATCCAGTTATTGCATACCGGAACATCAAGTAGTGATCTTGAATTAAAAGGTAGCATCATTGGTTTCGGAGAGCCCCGATACTTTTACAAAGATCCAATTTATCCAGATAACACTGTTCTTAACCGTATCCTCATTAAATTTACAACTAAAAAACAACGTCAATTTTTATATCATTTTTTTGAATTAAGATATCCTATGTTTATTTTTGCTCTTGGACTTTTCCTTTCATTGCTAGCTGTTTTATTCCCCCCGACAGCAGATGTTGTAAACGGGTGGATCATAATTGTAATACTTGCTATAGTTTTCTTATTTTTGGGGATCATTCTATTAAAAGATTGGTTTAGAGTACAAACTACTCAAATGCCAGTAGATTTAGATATTTATATGGAAGAAGCCGTTGGGAAATGATATTTTACAGGGGGTGACCGAAGGAGAGCCTCTGTAATCAAAAAACAGTAAGCACATAAGGTGTTTATACCTGCCATCCCCTGAAGACTTACCCCAATGAATTCTCATGCAATTATAATAAGTGACCCCGGAAACTTCCGTCATTTCCTATTTTGAGTATATAACCTACAATCGGCATCAGTAGACGTAGTATAATACATGCTATGCTTTTCTTCAGGTTTTTTTCTCTTAACGTTTACGGTAATCGGTCAAATCTCTGACACTCTTATAACCTAAGTTTGCCAGCATCCACTAATTGGTACTGAATATTTCCCTTCTTTTTGGTCCAACTGGACTTGACAATTCGTTTAAATTTATAAAAATTTATTATATATTCTATGTAATTCCATTCCTTTTTGCTACTAACAAGTTATTAATCCGATCAAAATTCGCAAAAATATAGTTTTTGATTCCATTTATCTTGAACTTGATTGTAAGTGTCAAATTCTTCAAGCTTTTTTTAATGAATTTTGTAGACGTGTGTTTTATCTCCTCAAATTCACATCGCATCAGCGATATGAATAATTGGGCGGTAAATCCTAGGATAATAGCTCCATAAATGCTATCCTCCGACCACACTCTTAACGGCTTAATATTAATTTCGTTTTTCAATGAATGGAATATTTTCTCAATCGAATCCTTTTTTCTGTATGTTATCAATGCATTCTCAAGTGTCAAATCCCTGTTTGATTTCAGACAAAAAAATCCTTCTCTTCCGTTAATCAGTGAAGCTTTCAGGAGTTCTATAGCTTCCTCGTCACTAAGCTCTTCGAGCTTAGTTCTAAAAGAGTAATCAATCTCAATCAGCTCATTATTTACTCTAAACTTCTTAGGAAGTTTTTCTTGTTTACTACAGCCTTCTGAATCTCTTTTGCTTCCTTTAATTTCCTCATAGCAGCTCTTGCTTTTGCTTCCAACTGTCTTTTCTGTAAAGATTCAGAGAAATAGAAATACTTAATGCTGCTAGGCTTAACGATTTTTATCCATATATACCTTTTTCGGAATCTATCAGTTCTGCTCTTTCCAGATCAAAATCCTCTATTATTTTATCGTGACTCGTATTCAGTTTCATGGCAGTGAGATAGTCCATCTCAGCATCCTGTATACTCTTGAGATTATCAGTGGTATTAGCTCCTTTATCAAAAATAATAAGAGAACCTTTTTTAAGTCTGCTTTTTACCTGGTTATATGTGTCAGAGAAGTGCTCCAGGTCAAGAACGTTTCCTCTATTCACTGTAACTCCAATAGGAATATTAATGGGTTAGCTAATTCACTAATTCCAACGGTTATCCGCAGCTTATCAGGCCTGTGATCTCTGCTATACCCGTATTTACCAAGGTTGGATTTAGTTCCGTTGAGGACTATACTCGTCCAATCCAGGTTTATATTCGTCTCTTCAAAATCGTATACAGAAAACAGAGAATCCAGAATACCAGAGAGAATTTCCTCTCTGTTACGTCCTAACAGTTCAAGAGTTCTGTAAAGAACTCTTTCATGAAACCTTTCAAGATTTAAGATGTCGAGAATCTCTTCTTGATTTAACCATTTACCAGCTTCTTTGATGCTAAAATTCTCAGTTAATTTGTAGCTTAACAAACCGATTACTAAACTATTGAGATCAAGCCCTTGCTTTTATGTTTGCTAAAAATATCGCAGAAATTAAGCTTTTCATAAAAGAGTTGAACGGCAAGAATAGATCCGATAGGAACACATATATTCTTGTTAGGAATTGTAGGGAATGCTTTCTGTTTTGTGATGTTCATTTGACCGAACTACACAAAACAGAGAGCACTTATTTTTATCTAACTGTCAAAGTCAGGTTATAAATGTTATATCAAAAATCGCCGACATTCAAGTGATGACGGGAATATATAATCTCTTCTAAGCGTATACCACAACTCCCATAATTTTAGTCTCCTGCACTCGTATTTTTATCATTGTACTAACCTTAACTCCGACTTTTTGTAGGGAATATATAGAGATCAATATTTTTTTCACAAGTTATTTCGGTCCATTTGATTGCGATTTTGATGAGAAGGTGAATGGAAAATATATTCCCCCTCGATAGGGGATATATTAAATGCGTGTTTTTCCATAATCAAGTCAACCGCATTTGAAAACAAATTAATTTTCCATAAATTGAAATATGTAGTTTTCGTAAGATTGAAGATTACACGAAAGCTTAGAAGAAATAGAAGAAAGAAATAATTCTATTTCTCTTTAGTTTTGGTCTACATAAAGTTTTAACTGTTCTAATTTAATTATTAAGTTTTTGAAAGCTATGTAAAGAATTTAGGAATCAATTTGTAGTACTTTTGGCATTAAGGCGCTTGCTATTGAAAATTGACTGTTTCTTGATAAGCTCTATTATATGTTCCCATAAAAATCGGAGTTAAGGTACTAATACATAAAAAAGATTGCTCAAGGCAATCTCTTTTACGTCAGATTTCTATGCAATTTTAACAAAACTTGTTTCTTCATTAATGTATTATTGGACTGGTATTTCTAAATGATAACATCCATTTTCTATAAGATATTTTTTTATTATACCATTTTTCTTCGCTATATCTAATTGCGTTTTAAACGCCCTGCTATCTGATATTGAGGATTGTGATATGTCAAGAACATTAAGTTTACTATACTGTGTTTCAGGCACACAGTGAAGGCTAACACGTTCTGGCCATATTTTATTAATTTTACTTACCATGTTTTCAATAATTTTAGTTCTTGTTAATTTTGCTGATTTACCTGCAATGTTAAACATCGATAATTTTATCCCCTGCAGGAGCATAAATTCCTTTTTGTGCTTCTGGACCAGTTCGTTCACAATTTGCATACATTATCTCTGCTTGTTTTTGGGGAGTTCTAATTGTACTGGTTATTTTTGCACTAGTTAAACCAGCATCTATTAGAATTTGTTTCATAACATTCAAGGTATATGGGCTAACAGCACTGGAATCCATACCGCTACTAAAAGTAATTATAGCACTAGGTTTTTGCTCTGTCACTGTTATAGGCACGGGGTATGTTTTCGTACTAGTACCTGCTTCATTGGTTGCTTTTAAGAAAACTGTATATTTTCCTGCTTTTTTGTAGGTATGTGTTACTTTCTTGGCTGTTGACTCAGATCCAGTTTCGTCTCCAAACCCCCACCATTTCCATAATGCTTCTTCTCCTGTGCTTTTGTCAGTAAATGTAACTTCAAGAGGTGCATCTCCAAAAGTTTTAGATACAGAAAAATCAGCAACAGGTTTTTGTGCAGCTTGAGCTGGTAAAACCATAGCATAAAGTAACATGAACAGTATCGATAGTGTAATTAATCTATTTTTTGTTTTAACTTTCAAGTTATATCAATCCTCTTTAGTTGGTAGGTTTACTCAAACATGAGAATTCATGAGTTTCTCAAAATTTGAATACCAAAAAATCAAAAATCTGAGATCATAATAAACTAAAAAACGTACATGATATTCTTTGAATAACATGCCCAAAAAATAAAAAGGGAGATAGTTTTCCCAATTGTCTAATATTTATACCTGGACAACATAGTAGTTACTAAAAGAAGTTATACTATGTGTGCCTATAAGTCCCATGCCGTTGCCGACATATGTTGGGTATCCTACCCAGTTCTGGTCCCATACCTTGATTCCGACTATTTTCCCATTTTTCACATTATATCCTCTAAATATCGCTGCATGTCCACTGTTGTAATGGCTCCCTGAGAATGTAGCTATCACTGTACCTGGCTTTACACCTCCAGATGAAACTTTTTGACCTCGTTTCCAACTACTGGCTGGTGTAGTACTTTTACTGAGGGTTTTTACTAAACTGACGCATTCGCCATACCTCTTACCTTCATAATCAGCTGCTTGTAATCCATATGCGTAGACTGGGGCTGATACCCATATAGACTTTTGATAGGGAACATAAAGATTTTTGGTTGATTGGGAAACCAACAATTCACCTGAATTATAAGATTTCCACGTTCCTTCTGTTTGCAAGGCATTCAAGTTTGTAGGTGTTATCTTTAGATCGGTTGCAGCTTCAGCTGGTACAATGACTATACAAAATGTTAATAACACCATTAGTACAATTAGTCCATTCTTTATTTTATATTTCAAATTACCATCTTCTTTAATATAATAACTGTCTTTTTGCTGGTTGGCAGACAGTGTGCCGAAAGTTCTGTAAATTCTAAGTTAAATTTTTCTTTACGGTATGAAAGTAGGTTCTTCTGAAATGTTTCTGTATCAACGAATCTACTTCTTGTAGAAATTTATATATACATCTCCTTTAGGAACATCCCCTCCACCTACGTTGTAGAAAGGACCATAGCTTTTTACCAGCTTTGAACCTTTTACTCCCGGGTGAACAGTGGGTTTATTAGCATACGTTGAGATATAAAACCATTTTACTTTACTATCTGAAATCTTAGAATCAACCGAGGGAAAATTTTCGAAATAATGGTAAGGTTTCAGTATATTATCAATATACGTATTACCAGGGCTAGCTGTTCTCACATTTGAGTTGCGTGTACTAACCAACTGAATACCAGCTCTTGCCTTAAGAAGTTCACAGGTCTTCGTCTGATCCCACTTACTTGGTTTGTAGAGGTTATTTTGTGTCGGATAGATGCTAGATGTTTCTCCCCAAGATACTGTACTTACTGTCCCTTTATTTTTTATTGTAGGGCACACTGTTATATACTGGAAATCTGATGTATCACTACCAGCCGTATTGGTTACTTTTAAGAAAACTTTGTATGTTCCTGCTTTTTTATAGGTATGCTCTATTGTGTTGGCTGTTGAATTAGATCCAGTTCCATCTCCAAAACCCCACCATTTCCATAATGCCTTTCCTCCTGTACTTTTGTCAGTAAATTTAACTGTAAGAGGTGCATTTCCCGAAGTTTTAGATACAGAAAGATCAGCAACAGGTTTTTGTGTAGCTTGAGCTGGCAAAACTACTACACAAAATAAAAAAGACAACATTACTAGCATAATGAGTCCATTCTTTGTTTTAGCATTCACCTTACCAATCCTCTTTACTTAGTAAATTAAAAGTTAATCCACATCCCGCAGGTAATCCTGCTTTTTACTTGGCTTGTTGAAGGTCTTCAACTCACTGTTATTCCTCTTAAACTTCCGTTTTCCCCATCTCAAAAAGTTGCTGTTTTTCTTCTGGTTCTCCTGTTTTTAGAAGGAGAAGGAGCACCACAAGATCAGGAGAAAATAGTTTTTCCTTCCTTTATCCAAGTAATGTCCCAAGGTGAACAAACTCTCTTCAAGGAGTCTGTTATCAAGTGAATATTAAAGCTATAGGTTACGCTCTGGAAGGAGCTTTCCAATATGTGAGTTCATAATGTGCAGTGTCCTTATCCAAAGCTGCTAGGGTACAAGACCCAACTATACCATCCTTAACTAAACCATGGTCAGCCTGAAACTTTTTTACTGCCTTCTCTGTTTCCGAGCCAAAATATCCATCTGCTTTATATTTTGGTAGAGAATACCCTGAAACTATTAGAGCTCGCTGGAGTAGCGCCACTGCTTGACCTTGACTTCCTTTCTTAAGAAGAGCGTCACCTTGGCAAACTTTTTTTAGAATTGGTTGGTTTTTAAGCGTATGCGATGTTAATTTGCAGGAGCAGGCACTTGCTGACATTGTTGTGATAGACACTAAGAAGCAAACTACCAGCAAAATAGCTATTGTCTTTTTGGTTTGTCCTTTCATATTTCTTCACTTCTTATTTCTCAATCTAATTATTTACTTTGACTAAAATATTCCACTATTGAACTACGCAATGCTAATGCAGCACTATTTTGATATTCTGGACACTTAGTTAATTATAGGATACATTTTTACTATTTATGGCCAACATTAACTCTTCAGTAACATCAAACTTAGCGAGACTTTGATAATTATCCATAGTTAAAACTAGGTCAGAATCGATACACAGAGCCCTTGTTAAAAAAATAGATGTTCGTATATTGTTCTCCCTTTAAAAATTCTAAATCGAAATTAATTTTTTAAAGGAAAGTGTTTTAAACTTTAAGTACTATAAACGAAGATTGACTACGTTATACGACGAAGATCTATTCTTTGTCCAAGAGTCTTTAGGTTGGCATCGGGTCCGGCAACCTGGTGCCACTAAACTCCTTAAGTTTACTTTTCTATTTTTTAAATCACCCCTAAAAGTCTCTAAAATCTTTTTTGTGAAATAACTATATAGAGTCTTCGGTCTTAAAAGAAGAAAGTAGATTAACTGTGATGGTTTTTTCATTATATAATTAGCTTCTATTGTCATTTCAGGAAAACAATAATTATAAATAGCAAAATATGACCTTCCAACCCAAAAGATTAAATAATATTTTGAGACTTGATAAAAATTGTGCAATTAGATGCATTAAATTTCAAAATGTTACTATAACATTCAGTTTTCCAAATCTTTAACTTTAAGCAAACCTTAACTTGCTGTTGTACCCTTGATAAAAGTTATAATATTTTTTCGTTTAGTTGTTTAAGTTCTGAATTAAATGATTTTTTTGAAAAACGATGCCCTTGCAGATCAGAATAATATGATAAGCAGAACCAGTTTATGCTTTTGGAAAGACGAACTGGCAGGATTTTTTACTCTGGTGGCAGATACGATTGAGGCTAAAGCCGTAATAGACGGACTCGAGCACTATGAGTATCGCAAATACCCGGGAGTTAAAATTGCAAGATTGGCAGTAGATTCCAAATTTGAAAGAAGAGGAATAGGTACATACCTGTTGCTGGCCGCAATAGGTAAAACATTATCGGTTTGTGAAAGCATAAGATGCAGGTGTATCCTTGTAGACTCGAAAAATAATTCAATTTGTTTCTATGAAAATATGGGTTTAAACTTGTGGAAAAATATAAAAACCGGGATTTCCTTCCAATGTATCTCAATATGCAACCGATAGTTGCTGAGATGAATCGTCAGAAAGACGAATAACTAAACTTCAGGTATTTTCAATATCCAAGAAATATCAACTACTTAGGGGAAATTCCATAAACTGTTCTTCCGAAAAATCCCTTACATATCTGGCTTTTGAGGCATCTTACAACTTCACGTGCTGACAGGACGGGAAGTTTTGTCATGGGAAACCTCAATTGTCGTGGTAAGGATAGAGCCTGTTGCAGGGATTTGAACATTTTCATCTTCAAGGTAGAGTTCTACAGCCTCTTTGAGATTATCAATAGCTTCCTCGATGGTTTCTCCCTGGCTTGCAACGTCAAGTTCCGGGCACCAGGAGACGTACCATTTTTCTTCTTTGTGGATTACGGCTGAAAACTTATAGGTCTCTTCCATGTGTGAAAAATAGGTTGTATGCGCTATTAAAGATTTGGCTTTTTGCTATCCTGCATGGGTTGGAAATAATCGCTCAGTTAGAAAGTTGGCTGACAAGAATGGGAACTATCTAGCTTGAATGTGATTTTCTACAATAAATGGGTTCTATATTTTAAATCTGCTACTAAATATAGGAAATAGATGCAAAATTCTCACTCAAAACAGAGAAAAGCCATTGTTGCGGTTCAAAATAGCCCCATGACCTTTACACCCGAAAACGTAAGTATTCATATATATCAATCAGTTATTAATCAATAACTTTTCATTATGTAATAATAACTAAAAAACAAAATATCACAGTTTGTTGTAAATTCACTGGGGCAAAGAAATGGCAGAAGCAGTAAGTTCTAATAAGGCAAAACCTTCCCCAACTCTTAATACAATTCTTATGGTCGAAGATACTCTGAAAAACAGCCCGGACAGCGTGGTAACAGTTGCAGAACTGAAGAAAATGCTGCCAAGGCAGGTAAGCTTATCCTCTTTTGTACTTTATCTTGATGAAAAAAGCCTAAAGATAGAGAAATAGCAACATCTTAGAATTAAGGTTGCTTCCAGACCTCAATAAAAATCCAGTATCTTTTTGTCCGATCGACACAAAAAGAGAAAGCTGATTTTATTCAGCTCTGAAAACAGATTTTTACCTTCCGATTTTCACCTTATTATTTCTCTCTCGCACCCTGTGCAAATTACATCTGCCATAGTCCTGGGGTGCTTAATACAAAGTCCTCCGTATTTGCATTGAACTATTAATTTTATTCCATCATTTACCAGATTGCTTTTATCTCTTTTTCTTTTTATCATCATTTCCTCGATACTAACTCGTTAATCTACTCTGCCGACTTATTAAGTTACTCATATTTTTTTATTATTTCACATTTTAACTTTTTAACCCATATTTTTCTACATTTCGATTTTTCGACTTATTGAAGACTTTTTCAATTTATCTGTCCTATCTTTTCTAACATGAAAAAAATTTTTATACTCAAACAGACTAAATTTGTTATCTACAGTCTCTATATTCTTTCCCTGCTCGGAGGGTAGTTTACGGCTAATAAGACTCTACCATAATTTTTCGGTCAAGCTTTCTTTTTAAGAATGGTTGGGAGGTTAGTTTATGGTCAATGAAAACCCTGTTTTGCCGCGTCAGATTGGAACTGATGGATCCGCAGTTACTTCGCTTCCTTTCGGGCTTACGGTTTCAGGCATCCTTTTTGCTGTGCTTTTACTTCTCTCTTCCGTTTATCTTTATGATTTTCTGGACGGGGCAAAGGAAAAGGCAGCTCTGGATGAGATCTCAAGGCTTACGGCTGCTGCCGAGCAGCTCTCAATGCGCGGGGAAGGGAGTGAAATTTCCCTGGAACTCAGGCTACCTGAAGGCGTGAGCGTGGATTTCGGGGCTCTCCCCGGGAGGCAGGACAAATGGCCTGAGGATGCGAACGATTACTGCGTCCGCACAGGAGAAAAGTCCACTTTCTATTATTCGGACGCCTCCTTCTCAAATTCTGAGCTCGAAGGGCCCGTATCTCTTGTTTCAGGCAGACACCGGCTCCTTCTCTCAACAGAGCTCGAACCGAAGTCAGGAAGGCTTTTCGTGCTTATTTCCGAAAAAGACGCTCTTAAGAACATCTGACACTCAGGAGATGATCTGCTGTGAGGGATTTTGCTCGCGATAACTCGGCATGGGCCGATTTTCTGATCTCAAAGGCGGCTCTCATTCTTGCAAGCGTTATCCTTTTTGCGGCACTCTTTCACCTGGCTGCCGGCTTTAAGGAGCTTGAGGTTCAGGAACAACTGGATTTTCTGGCCCAGGACTTTAAGACCACCGTAGATAGGGTCGGATCAGGTCACTCAGAACCAGGTAACCCAGGATTAGATAATTCAGGGTCAGGTAATTCGGAATCAGGTACTTCTGGATCAGATAATCTCCGATCAGACAATCCCCAGGCTGGAGTTCAACAGGGGTTTCAAGGTGAGTTTCAGGATGAATTTCAGAAGGAATCTCAGGATGAATTTCGAGAGTCTTTCTATTGTTTTGAAGAAAATGAAGTTTTCAGGGACTCACCTTTTGCGGGAGATCTAAAAGTACGGGTTTCGGGAGAATACATCTGTCTGGAAGCCGGATACGGGGAACGGAACTTCAGGGCTGTAAGGCCCTTTACATTCAGGGTTTTGCCTTTTAACGAATCTGTTCTGCATGAAAAACTCAATGCGGAGTTTGGAGCCTGGGGAAATGAGGAAGCTCCCCTTAAAGCCGGTTACTCTGAAATCAAAGTTTTCCTCCAGGCGCTGGGGACAGAAGAAGCATTCCTGAACCCTAATGAGAATATCTCATTAAAGAAAAAATTTATTTATGTAAAGGATGGGGAGGGAGTCTCTGCTTTTAGCTGCGTCCTTGTTTATCAGTGATTTGCTTGAAGATCTGCTCGAAGAGCTGCCCAAAAATCTGTTCACAGCTGTAGGTCGGCTCAAAGCTGCCATAAAACCTGAAAAACAAACGTTCGTGTCAATGTTCAGGGATGAAAAGGGAGTGATTGAACCTCACGCCGATCTGCTCTCCGTAGCTCTTGCAGTCATAGGTTTTATGGTTTTTGCAGCCCTGATGTCGCAGACCTACTTCGGATACGAAGACCGTTCGTTTGCCCTGGAAAATTACGAGAGTGCTTCCCTTCTTGCCGAAAGCCTGGCAGACGATCCTATTCTGATGGCGGAAAGCTCAGGCCTACTTTCGGCAGTGGCCCTTGACACCGTTTCGGGCCCGGAAGGCGTTAGTGAAAGAGCAAGACTTTTTGCAGCTTTTTCCGGGAATTACCGATTTCTGGTAGAAATCCGAACAGGGGACGGCCAGTGGCACTGGCGGATCGCGCCGGATCATGCTGAGCCTGAAGCTTTCGCCGACGGCCAGGAAAAAGTTGCAGCTTCTGTACCCGTTGTCATTGAATTGAATCCTGCCGAATCGGTTCCGGGAATCCTTACTGTAGTGATCTATAAGACTGCATGGATATGAGAAATAGAGTAATAAGCTGCATAAAACTGCATGGTGAGAGAGCTTGTATGAAAAGGAGAAAAGCCGGAGAAACCATAAACTGGAACATAAAATTCGGGATCGGGGGAAAAGATAGATGAGCCCTTTAAGATTTCCTGAAATTCCGGGAAAGCCCCGAAGGAAAAAAGATAGGCTGGCTGCAGAGTGCTCAGGCTATTCCACGGTTTTTGATGCCCTCTTTTTGCTTGTTTTGATTTCGCTTGCAGGTGTCGTGTTAATGCCTTCCATGCAGGCAGAAAATCAGTATTATGCAGCCGGGTATACCACTTCTTCGAAGCTTGATATTTATCTGCTTGAATCGATGCTTTCCTGTAAACTTGAAGATTTCGAATACGAAATCTCCCCTCTTGAGGTTCTTAATGTTTCAATACCTCAAAATTCGGTTGTGGAAAATTCTTCTCATGCCCTTTTCGGGAAAGAGCAGAAGCACAGGACTTTTGCTGACCTGGTCGCGGAATATCTTGCCCTTTCCCTGGAGATCTCAAAGAATGGCTCAAACAATGGCTCAACTGATGAGTCGAATAGTGATTCTTCGGTTATTCTAAATCCTCTTGCTGCAGACTATTCTTCCGGGGATGCGGAGGCTATCTCTGCGTATCTGGATCAAAAGGCCGCAGGAAGATTCTGCTACAGGTTTGAAGCGTACTGGCGCCCTGTAGGAGCCTTCCCTCTTCAAAGCGAACTTATTATCGGGGAAGAGCCACCCACAAATGCAATCCGGCAAAGTACAAAGCTTTCCATGCCCTTTTATGCCAGCACTCCTTCCAAAGCTGCTCTGCTTGCCAGTATTAACGACTCCGTGCTTGAAATTTCCCTTAACTCTTCAGATGAAGAAGCCGGCAAGCTGCTCTTTGAGGCTTTTAATGATTCGCTTGACGCGGCAGCCCTGGAAGGGGCAGAGGCACTTATCGGACTGATTTTCCCCTCGGATTATTTCGGATCGGTTTTTGGGGAGGAGTCTGAGGAATCTTTCCAGACCCTGCTCTATGGAGTTTCCGAAACCCCTGTAGAGGGAAGGTCAGGAGAAGAAGTTTTTGTGACACACTTTTCGGGTCTACTTAAAGCCGGATTCCCGGTTGATTCCGGGGCTTTCCCTGAAAACATATCAACCGCTGATTTCCCTTTGCTTGAAGACCTTATGACAGTGTATATAAGAAATGAAATCAGGGCCGAACTTGAACAGGAATTCTCAGGTGAGATCAACGAAACGGTTTATTCCATCCTTGAAGCTGAAAATCTCCCGGAAGCTCGGACCCTTCGAGATGAATATCTCGAATCCGTCTATCGGCAGATAAATCCGGGCGGGGCGCGAATAGTTTTGAGCTTCTGGAACTCTGCTTCCTGAACGTGGAAAAAAATATGTGTTCTTTATCTTGGCTGGTCTTATCAAGCTCTGCAAATTTAATAAGTTTGAGAAATTCGGTATCATAAAAAAACTAAAATTAATATAAAGCCTTGTTTATAAATAAAAAGGTATTCTTTTTTATTTAAATAGTTCCTTTTGTAGAGAAAAGTATTATGTAATTTTACTTTTTAACTGTGTTTCATTCTAAACTCAATATTAATTGCTGAGGGTTTAAATGAAAGAAATGAAACATGATAAAAAACGAAAATGTTATACTCTCATTAGAGTTTTAGGAATAACGGCGCTGGCGTTATTAATGCTGGTGAGTATTACAGGCGCAGAGCCGTTTGCGTATATTACGAACTACCAAAGCGACACTGTGTCTATAATTGACACAGACACCGGCACTGTTACAGCCACGGTACCTGTAAGAGACGAGCCTCTTGGAGTTGCAGTCACGCCGGATGAAAAAAAAGTATATGTTACGCATAGTTGGAGTTTGAACATTGTTTCTGTAATTGACACAGAAACAGACAGGGTTATAGCTACAGTCAATGTAGGAGACGATCCTTGGGGAGTTGCAGTCTCTCCGGACGGAACGAAGGTATATGTAGCGAATCGAAACAGCAACAGTATCTCTGTAATTGACACAATAACAAGCAAAGTTACAACCAATATATACGTAGGAAAATGGCCTCAGGGAGTTGCAGTCACACCAGATGGAGCACATGTATATGTGATTAACTTCGGCAGCGATACTGTCTCTATAATTAACACATCCTCAAATACAGTTGCAACCAACGTGAAAGTAGGCAGCCATCCTCAGGGAGTTGCAGTCACTCCTAATGGAGAAAATGTGTTTGTAACGAACTCCAATAGCAACAGTGTCTCTGTCATTGACACGACTACAAACACTGTTACAACCACTGTGTCTGTGGGAGACTGGCCTTCTGGAGTTGCAGTCAGCCCTGATGGAAAAAAAGCATACATAGCGAATCGAAACAGCAACAATGTCTCTGTAATTGACACAGCCACAAATAAGGTTATAATCGATGTATTTGTAGGAGATGGTCCTTGGGGAGTTACAGTCACACCAAACGGATCACAGGTATATGTGGCAAACCAGTTCAGTAATACTATCTCTGTAATTGACACCGCAACAAATACCGTAACAGGCACAGTGAATGTGGGAAGTGAGCCTATCGCCTTCGGGCTGTTTATGGGTACATTAAGCGATGCTTCTAATCAGAATACAAAGACCATCGATGCAAACACTCGAAATTCTCCTCTCACGGCACCCAGTGGATTCAATTATTTGATTCTGGCAGCAATGACTTTATTGTATTTATGGAATAAGTCAGTTTAAACTAGTACTACAACAGATATCTACTTCGTACGATGGAGGTTGACAATAAGAATATTTATGGTTCTTGTATCTTACCAGATACTCCACCATGACTTTTTATTTTTTCCGTATTTCTGGAAGAAGCTTAACATTTAGCCGCTACAGGCGTATAAATCCTAGAGGAGCGCGAATAGTTTTGAGCTTCTGGAACTCTGCTTCCTAAAGACGAAAAATATTTTTTCTCAGAGGCTTTCCAGCCTGAAAGGAAGCCCGATACCTCCTTTTCCCAACACAAAGTATATATGTTATGGTGCGTTCTCTAGTGATGTTTTTACCGAAAAACTCACGCTTTTGCAGGAATTCCTGAAAAGCCACGCAGCAGTTTGCTGTGGCGGATTAAAAATCTCCCGATCGATGTGTTGGTCCGTTATAGTCGGTAAAGATATAACTTCAGCCCGAAGAACTCTCTTCAGGCATCGATCAATTGATATCAGGAGAAATATTATGGCAAAAATGCATACCAAAAGAAAAGGCAAGTCCGCTTCCACCAGGCCAAACAGAACCGAGCCGCCTGAGTGGTGCAAGATCAGCGCAGAAGAAGTTACTTCAATCACCCTTGACCTCTGGAAACAGGGTGTCTCCACCGCCGAAATCGGAATGGTTTTAAGGGACCGTTATGGAGTTCCTGACGCCAAGCTTATTACAGGCAAGAAGATCACAGCCATTATTAAGGAGAACAACGTTGCTCCGAACGTCCCGGAAGACCTCACCAATCTGATTGTGAAGGCTCTGAGGCTCAGGAAGCACCTTTCCATTAACAAGAAAGATGTCCACAACAAGCGTTCCCTTAACCTGACCGAATCCAAAATCAGAAGGCTTGTTAAGTACTACCATCAGGAAAAGGTACTTCCGAGAGATTGGTTCTACAAGCCTGAAACTGCAGAAATGATGATTACCAGGTAAAAACCTGGATAAATCTTTTTTCTGTCGGCTTTGCCCCCTCTGGCAAGCCGCACCGTTATTTTTTAAAATCGCCGGGTTTACTCTTTTTCTTTTCTGTCTACTTTTGAAACTGCGGTTTATTCCTTCTCTTATCCCCTTCTCTACGTTGATTCTTCCTTACTTTCTCTCTTATTCTTCTGTTTACATTGTTCCTCTCTCATTGATCCTTCTCGTCACTGATCCTCTTGTCACTGATCCTTCTCGTCATTGATCCTCTTGTCATTTATCCTCTAGTCATTGAAGGAATTGCAGATTTACCCCCGGCTTTTACAGGTTATGTGCGAATGCCACTTCAGGAGTGCCTGGAACCACGCACCGCATACCTGCAATCTCCCCTATAACTACGGGCAGACCATAAACATCCTCGATAACCTGAGGTGTAATTACCTCGGCTCCTCCGTGAGCATGAACTCTACCTCCCTTCAGGAAAATAAATCGGTCTGCATACCTGAGGGCCTGGTTGAGGTCATGCATGGTCATTATGGCAGCAATCCCGTGCTCAAGGACAATTTGCCTGATAATTGCAAGGATCTCAACCTGATTTTTCAGGTCAAGGCTGCTTGTAGGTTCGTCAAGAAGGAGGACTTTTGGCTCCTGTACAAGTGAACGTGCGATTGCGACCTTCTGGAGTTCACCTCCGCTCATCTCATCGATATATGACATGCGAAGTTTTTCCATGGAAAGTAACCTGAAAACCGAATCGACTATCCGAAGGTCTTTTTCGGTAACATCCCATTTGATGTGGGGCCGCCTTCCCAAAAGGACCGCATCAAAAGCGGTCAGCCGTCCGGTTTCCACCCTCTGCGGAACATATCCGATAAGGCGTGCAATTTCCATTGTTCTGAGATCGAAAAGGTTGTTACCGTCAAGATGGACTGCTCCTCCTTTGGGGCGGAGAATCCTGTTAAGGCATTTCAAAAGCGTAGTCTTGCCAACCCCATTGGGCCCAAGAATTGCTACAACTTCTCCTTCGTCGATGGAAAAGGCGATTTCATTGAGAATTTTACGGTTGCGATACAGAAAATTAAGTTCTTCTACAGATAGAATCATCGTTTGTACCCCCTGAGAAGTAAGTATATGAAAGTAGGTGCTCCCATGAAAGCAGTTAGGACAGATACGGGAAGCACATATGGCGATATTATAAGCCTTGCAGCGGTGTCTGATGCCAGAAGCAGGATTCCTCCAAACAGGATAGAACCAGGTATCAGGTATCGCTGATCGTCCCCTATGACTCTTCTGACCATGTGAGGGCAGACCAGCCCTACAAACCCTATAATCCCAAGAAATGAGACAATCACTGCAGAGACAAGGGCTGAGATCACCATGCCTACTAACCTTGTGCTTTCCACATTGACACCCAGGCCCTTTGCAGTCTCATCTCCGGCATCTATGGCATTGTAATTCCAGCAGTTGGCTATGAAGAATATGACTGCAAGCAGCACAATGCCTGTCATTATTTCAAGTTCCAGCCAGTTAATTCTCCCTACATCTCCAAAAGTCCAGAAGACGACTGCTGCAAGCTGGGTATCGTCAGCAAAATACTGGAGAAACATCGTGCCAGCGGTAAAGAGAGATGAAAGCGCAACTCCCGCAAGCACCATTATCTCCGGTGAAGTCCCCCTTATCCGTGAGATTAGCAAGATTACTCCGGTTGCAAGGAGGCAAAAGAGGAAAGCTACCATTGTTGTCAGGTAAGGGTTGTTAATTATTACGGCGTCCGCGACTGTGGACTGCACTTTTCCTGTTCCGAGAACGACCACAGAAACTGCAGCTCCGAAAGCGCCTGCGTTTGAAATTCCAAGCGTAAACGGAGACGCGATCGGATTACGCAGAATAGACTGCATCACAACCCCCGCGACTGAAAGTCCGGCTCCTGCAACTATTGCAGCCAGAGCTTGAGGGAGCCGGATATTCCAGACTATTAAATCCCATTTTGCAGAAACGCTGTGTCCCATTATGGTTTGCAGCACTTCGTAAGGCGGTATTGTTACCGCTCCTACCGAGATCGAGTATATAAGCAATATAAAGAGGAGCAGGAGCCCCCCCATTATCCAGAAGTACTTTCTTCGTACGTACACGAGATAGTCTTCAGGAACTGCTCCATTGGCGAAATGCACCTGTTTATACCCTCCATTTTATTGAGGAATTTGTTTAAATCCCAGATTACTGTACTGTCCGTTAAGGTCCGAGAATATGGGTTTGCCAACAAAGAAAGTATATATCTCGTCAGCTTTTGCTTCCGGATCGACGTCTTCAAACCTGTCCGGATAGAGCACTTTTCCTGCAAAATAAGCGTTCGCAAGCACGGACTCATAATTGGTGCTGTAGAAGTTGTAGGGGATTACTCC
>NZ_JBNAKP010000060.1:0-2885 GCF_049706645.1 Methanosarcina sp.
TTTCTGCAGAATTAGAGCATACATTTCTACAATCAGAAAGAATAGTTTGCCTGTTATAGAGGGTATTCTTGCGGCGCTCAAAGGAGCGCCGCTAACTATACCCTGAATAGTTACTTTTAAGTTTAACAAACTCTAGTAATTGACTTATCCCAAAACTCAAAAACTTCTTTGAATTGTAAACTTTGAATAATCAACCGAGTTTCTAATTATGAAAATAGTTACGAAACTCTTATTGATACGGGAATAAAATTGGTTTTGGGACAAGCTCCATTACTTCTTTCTATTCTATATCTATTTCTTATTTTGGCTGTGTAGAAATCCTATGTAATAATGAATCTTAATTCACTTGAACTGAATGACCTGATATATTTTGCTTATTTATAGTCAAAAGCCAAAATTTCTTTACCAGTCTCAAGTGAAAGGTTAACCACAGAAAGCACGGAAAACACAGAATAAAGGAAATAGGGGCACAATTCTTCCGTGCTTTCCGTGTCGTAGGTGGTTATAAGGTAAGTGCAAACATTTACAGTAGGGACTATAGTTTTAGCTTCTTGAAGCTGATTTAGGTAGGTTTTCTACAAAGGGCTTATTTTAGAACCTGATCTTGCTGTTCAAAATACAGGAATCAAGCCCGGATTGTTGCCGGTAATGCATTCTCCCCCGTCAGCGGTTACTATAAAAGTATTTTCGATTCCGACCATTCCGATGTTTTCAATCCCCTTTTTAGGTTCGAGGGCAAATACCATTCCCTCCTGAAGCGGGTCATCAAAACCTTCTGCAATTACAGGCGTTTCATCGATTAGCAGTCCAACTCCATGCCCGAGGAATTTTACTTTCCGGTTACCAAAACCCATGAAGTTTTGCAGGAACTCCGAATCGAGCTTATTAATCACGGTAGTATAGATTTCGGAGGGAATAGCGCCGGGTTTTAACATTGAAGCCGCTTCGTTCTGTATGGTTACACATTTATTATGGGCATCTATGGCAGATTGTGGAAGGGAAGAACCAAACATGTACGTTGTCGTTTTATCCGTGTTATAGCCTTCAACCCCGCATCCGACGTCAATGAATACCAGATCTCCTTTCTTCAGCTTTCTGTCACGGCTTCCGATGAGAGGAACTGCAGGGCTCATTCCGTAACATCCTCCAGGCCCGTTAAAATAACAGGGGTAAATCGAGCTTTCACCGAAACAGACATTTCCCAGGAACATCTCGGTATCAAACATCCCAAAACGGCACAACCCATGATGGCCTTCCTCGACCATAACTGAAAATAATTCGGTTGCCAGGTCCGTTTCACTCATTCCTTCCTGCAGCATATCGGGTACAAGCTCTTCCAGTACATGCTGATGAATCTTGCCAGCTTCTCTTGTTAGCGAGAGCTCATATTCGCTCTTTACTGCTCTGACCGCGCAAATTTCAGCGTCAGCAGATTTAACATTCTTAAAAGAGAAGTATTTCTGAAATCTCTGGTATAAAGCCAGAGGGACAACCTCGGTTTCGAGGTATACAGTATCCGGAAGCCCTTTTATGCTCTTTACAGCTTCACGGAAACTGTTCATAGGCTCTATACTGGAAAATAAGGATTCGTCCAGGGCTCTTTCATAGCTGCGCCGTACCCAGAATGTTGCCTCTCCGTGCTTAGGGATAATTAACATTCCATCCTGCATCGTACCCGTAAAATAATAAAGATTTATTTTGCTGAATATAACAGCTATCTCCCATTCGGGGTTTGAGATATCCATGCGTTTTCTAAAATTCCTCAAGCGGTTTTTCAGTTCGGTTAAAGGTACTTTCTTAATCATGCGGATCCCTTTACTAAGTTATCTGTTATCAATTATAGAAGTGTAACCCACAGTAGTTAATATGGAAGAACTTTTGGTAAGAACTTATTAGCAGATGTACAGAATAGTCCTGCGTAATAGCTGTTATTTCTCACAACGATAAATCTTATTTCTCACAGCAAGAATTCTTATTTCTCACAGCGATAACTGTTACTTTTCACATCAGCAGTTATTATTTCTCACACCAATCCCTTAAAAAGATAAAAAGTAACTCTCGGGGTGGTGAAACCTCAGTTCATTTTGAAAACGGAAAAAATAATTAGAAAGAAAACAAATTAAAAGGAAAGAAAAAGTAAAAAAGGGTTTTTTTGAAAAGGGGTTATCATGTTAAGAAAATTCGAAGATCTCATTGAAAAGGCTTCAGGAATAGGGCTCAAGGCTTATTTTGTGGATGCAGGGGATGTTCCGGTTGAGAACAGAATTGCTCTGAAATGTGCCTACGGTTGCAGAGGCTACGGAAAAAGATTGAGCTGCCCACCTCATATTATCTCGGTTGAGGATTTCAGAAAAGTTATAGCGGAATACAGCAGTGCGCTTCTACTTGTCGATGAACGCGATACTTCACAGGTGCCGGATATCCTTGAAGCCTGGGGAGAAATGCGCAAAGGCTCTTTTCATAAAATGTTAGAGCTTGAACAGGAAGCTTTCAGAGAAGGTTTTACTTTTGCGCATCTCCTCAGGCCCGGTTCCTGCAACGAATGCGATGTCTGTAATCTTGAAAAATGTATAAAACCGGAATTAAGGCGTTTTGCACCTGAAGCTGTAGGAATAAATCTCCACAAAGCAATGGAAAAGGCAGGACTTGTACTTGAGTTCTGCAAACCTGAGAAAACTGCATGTGTCGGGGTTTTGCTGCTTGAGTAAAAGTTCAGGTAGAAAATAGATCAGATACGTCAGTGACAGCTCCCACGAATAAATTCGCAGGCATCTATGGTATTTCAACCAATGCTATACTGCCCTAGAGCAACTATTTATCCGTGTCTCGCCTGTACCGTTCCAAGTTTTACCTGTAGAACTTCTCTACAGAACCCTATACTCAGA
>NZ_JBNAKP010000061.1:0-1736 GCF_049706645.1 Methanosarcina sp.
ATAATCGTAACTGTAATCAATTTTCCATTTTGTCGTTATTTTATAGTAGATATCGTACCTGATTCGCCAGTCGAAAACATGGTCTTCCCGGTTCAGGTAGCCTTCGCTCCGGTTTTCAATCGGGAGGGTATTATTACTTGCATAGGAAAAATGAGGTTCAATCTTCACATCGGTTACATCGGCAGAGATCAGGCTGACAGATGCCGATGTGACGAACCAGTCGGCTACATTTCCTTTCGGCGGGTCAATTGAAGGAGTTAAGGTTTCCGAGTAAGAATTTCCGGTTGAATCTCTCCATGCATAAGTAGGTACAAGAGACCCGATGTGTGTTCCGGATGCTAGATAGTGTGGATCCCAGTTGACGGTTTGACTGCTGAACGAAACTGAGTCCCGGTCAAAATTTGCAGTTATAGTAGAGGACATAGGGTCCGGAGAATCAAAGCCGTCTCTTAGAATCTGTCCCTGGACTGATGCTGTATAAACGCTATCCGTGACTGCATGAATAAGGTCAGGATCTTCCTCTGTCCATACATGGTCATTGAAGACCCAGCCGTCAAGAACCCCGTCGGTATAATCGGAGGCGGAAACTTCGATTTTCGAATATTCGGAAAGCTCTTCAAAAGAGGTATTTGTCGCTTTAAGGGATTCTACTATGCTTTTGTCCACGTCTAACGAGAAGGATTTGTTCTGTGCAAGCGAATCATAAGTCGTTGTCAGGTTTACGCTTTTATCCTGCTCATAATGAGAGATTGAGGCATTCAGGTTACTAGTAGAGCCTGAGGGTACTTTATCTCGGTTTGAGATGCTTCCTGAGGGAGAAATATCTTCGTAGAGAACTTTTCCGTTATAGTAAGTAGTGTATGTGAGAGCGAGAGGGTCAACCGAGTCAAAAATTCTTTTCTGGGTGTAAAGTGTAGCCCCATTGATCGAGCTTGAAAGAGCAGGATTGGTCAGGATATTAAGAGGGCCGTTTGCATAATGCTGCCAGGGGCCGTAGACGAAAGTCCTCAGGTTTGTTGCCCCGAGCACAAGGTTGGATGTCGAATCAAGGCTTGAGGAGTTTCCAAGTTCGGTTTCGTATTCCCTGACAAGCTCTTCAAGAAGCGGTTCCCTTGAGGTAATCAGCGTGGAAAGTTTCATGCTGCTGTTGAAACTTTCTCCTGATTCGAGATTAACAAGGGTATAATTCAGGACAGGAATTTCGAAAACGTAATAAATAGTGTAATTTTTGTCAGGATAATTGTTAGCATAAGTATTATTTTTGTCAGCGTAGACAGTGTCTTTGTCAGCAGGTGAGATTTCCCGTTTCAGAGTACCGGTTACTTTCCTTATTTTTATCTGATCGGGTTTTATGTCAGGCTCCACATTAATAGCATATTCCCTGAAGGCGTGGCTGTTTCCCTGGTAGTTTACAGAGAGCAGCGTGTTAAAAGCGTCTGCTGTTATGTCTTTTACCGGGCTTACTTCAATCACGAACCAGTCCGAGGCTTTGAGCTCGTCTCCGTAATAAAGTTCAATTGAGGCATATCCTGAGACTGTGGAATCCGGAATTTCCACGTTTTCCTGGAATGAAACTTTCTGGAAAAAGCCGGTTGCCTGGCCGTAGTTCAGGTTTTGGATTTCGCGGCCTGAAGAGTCATTGACTATAAGCTTGATATCACGGTTTTTCCAGAGGGCTTCGATTTTACCCCAGATATCCGAAGGCAGGTTTATAGTAATCTGGAGAGTGTCCTCTT
>NZ_JBNAKP010000062.1:0-29936 GCF_049706645.1 Methanosarcina sp.
GTCAAAATAACTGCATTTAGAAGCTTCTGTACAGCTAAATACTCGTGAAGAAGCAATAAGAAAGTTGATGTAATCAAGTTCAGTGCATTTAGGCGGATTTATTGCGTTCAACTCAAAGAGTTTTTTTGATTATATTTATTATAATATAGTAATGATCATATTTTAATATAATTTGCAGAAAAAAGATTCAACCGCGTAAGTCCTAAAATTTTTATAATATAACTCTTTATTATATCCTTTATCTCTTAACATCAATAAATAAATTCAAGGTTAAAATCCTATTCTTTATTCTTAGCAAAGTTTGAAGAAAATAATACAGTATATTAACTACGCAGCCTTTTATGATACCGTTAACTCTATATTTTGTAACCAAAAGCGTACAGTTTGTACTTTCCAGTCTCAGAAATATCACTTTTCTTAATATAATGGAAAAAGGTACGTAAACCTGGCATTTAAGGGGATCCCAGCTTGAATTTGCGGAAAATAGTTGAAATAAGCATAGCATGCAGGTCAAAAGAAATGCTTAGGGCAGATTTTCTTTGTCAGCTTTCAACTAAAGATCTGGTGGGATTTAATTGAGAGTTGCAATTATCACACAGGGAGTTTCCAATCTTTTTGAGTCTGTTGTCGGTTCAGAACATGAGGTAGTGGGAATTGTCGAGTGTGCTCCGGCAAAAGAACTAAATTCATTCCTCAAAGCAATAGGAAGGTTTTTTGCAGGCGTCTATTATTCACTCACCTTGAAGCCCTTAAATTTAAAAATCTTCTCCAAAAAAATGAAAACTCCTTATTATTACTTCAGGAAAGAAGACAGTGCAGGCCTCGAAAAATGGATGAAGAATATACAGCCCGATCTTGTAGTTGTGTATTCCATGTCTCATCTCTTGAAAGAGAACGTATTTAGTATCCCAAAATTTGGGACCATTAATATCCATTATTCCCATCTTCCGGAATACCGGGGGCCAGCTCCACTTTTCTGGGAATATTATGATTATGTTCTGAGTCCGGGAGTGACTCTTCATTATATCGATAAAGGTGAGGATACCGGAGATGTCATTTTCCAGGAAAGGATCTTTATAAATCCTGGTGAAAGACTCGAAGAAGTCAATCAAAAGTTATCTTTTACGGGAATAAAGTTGCTCTCTAAGATAATGGATACCATTGAGAATGGGAATGTTCCAAGAGTAAAACAGTCCTTAATAACTCCAACGGTGAGAGCGAGAAAAATTAAACCCGATGAATATAACGGACTCATAAGATGGAATGAATGGGATGTTGAGAGAGTATTTCATTTTTTAAACGGAACTCCGAGGTATCATTACACTCTGCTGAAAAAAACCAATCTGTACAAGCCTGTGCTCAAGATTGAAATTCTGGATAAGGAAAAATGTAATATTTCCGGATATGAAGTAGGGAAACTTTATAAGGAAAATTCAAAAAACTTTTTTGTTTGCAAAGATGGGAAAATCTATGTTAATATTATTCTTTCATTTGCAAATTTTCTTGACTGGGTTTACCTTTATATTTCCTGAGCGTGCTTTCTGTAATGCAGAATAAGGTCTTCAGCCCACCTCAGAGCTGCAGGCTCGAAGCCTATAATAGTTTCCTGGTCAAAAGATCCTTTTGAAGTAAGAAAATCAGCAGCCATGAAACGTTCGGTCTTAACCAGCATAGCAATCTTTATCTCATCCGTACAGAGAAAAAGCCTCTTATTTTCTGTGGCCAGATAAAGTTTCAGTTCTTTTCCGAAATCGGTTTTTAGTCTCTCATAGATTTTTCCTGTTATTATAAGGGTTATCTCGGTATCATCATCCTGGTTTGTCAGAAACATTTCGGAAAATATGGGATGGAATATTGATGAAAAAGAAAGTATTTTTCTTGATTTCCCTATATTCTCCAGAAACACGGCAGGAGGCTCAAAAATATTATCAGGATCAGGTCTAACAAGGAAACAGAACTTTAATTCATTTAGCCTTTCCAGGAAATTCCTGGGTAAGGCGGTGAGATCGCGCTCCTGCCAGTAACCATTATTTTCCTCAATGACCTGCAGAGTATCGAGCAGAGGTTCCATTTTTTCGACCAGAATCTCCGCAAGGGGAGTTAATCTGTATTCCCGGTCTTCCTGAAGAACCAGATGCTCATCCTTCAATTTTTTGATTTGAGGAAGCATGCCTGTCGGGTTAACATTCAGAGCATCTACAATTTCCTCTATCGTCTTTCCTCCATATCTGAGCAGGAGCAAAAGGTCTCTTCTTTTCTGGGACATAAAGAGTAGATCAATAAGGGCTTTGTCCATTGATTTCACTTTCCAGATCTTGCGCTTCTGCGAAAGATTCATTTTTTTCCTTCGGTTTTTCAGAAAGGATTTATAAAGGAACTTGCTGCTTCTATGAAATATACTTTGAAAACATTGAAATTAGCTTCAATCACATCCTATCAGTATGCGAAAGTTTCTAATTTAACTTTAAAGTATTTCTTTTTTAATCTTATCCTGTTCTTTTTTAATCTTTTCCTGTAATATCCTTTGACAAGATAAGAAACCTTAAAGTCTATAATCTAAATTATATAACTCAAATATAGAGCCTGGGAAGTGCATACTCCTTAACTGGTGAGTATCCTGACCATATTCCCGAATTCCGGATCAGGGAGGACTTTTCATAGAATCATTCAAATGTGTGCTTACAAATTGGGATTACATTTATAACTTGTGCCGAAATGTTTCAACGGAAATCAAACGTTCTGGATATGAACCGGACGTGATTATTGCACTTGCCAGGGGAGGATGGTTTGCCGGGCGAGTGCTTTGCGATTTTCTGGGGCTTGATGACCTATCCAGTCTGAAAATCGAGCACTATGTAGGAACCGCAGCTATCGATACCGGTGAGCCTTACATTCGATATCCCCTCTCGGACAATGTGATGGAAGGCAAAAGGGTACTTATCGTAGATGATATCGTTGATACCGGAGAAAGTATGATGAGCGCCAAAGCTTATGTGGAAAGCCGCAACCCCACGGAAGTCAGGACCGCTTCATTGCAGTACCTGGGGAGTTCGAAAATCGACCCTGATTATGTGGGCGAAAGACTCGAGGATTGGGCGTGGATTGTCTATCCCTGGAACTTCATGGAAGATATGATAAGCATCCTGACTAAATGCATGAGAAAAGACCCTAAAAAACCCTGGAGTCTTGAGGATCTCAAACACAGTCTTTACATAAACCATTCCCTGGACTCTGTTGTTTTTGAAATCACCCAGCCAGGAAGACTTCCGGAAGTTCTGGAAGAGATGGAGAGGGTGCGCAGGGTCAGTTCCGAAACTGTAAATGGAAAGAAGTGCTGGAGACTTTTATAAAAAGCCTTACTATATACTCTCCTTTTAAGAAAGCTAATATTCCAGGTTAATGCTAGAAAGCCGAAAGAGACTTACAACCGAAGGAGGTGCTTTTACTTTTGCTGGTTGGAGCTATCTCTTTCGTTTAAAAGCAGTTGTTAAGCCGTAAATACAAATATACATATCTGTTCAGGATATCTACTTAAAGTACTCAAAAATATTATTATTGCCCTCTGTATACCCGCATAAAATCTCGTTTCAGGATACCGAATATTGATCTAAGAGACCGAATTCGGTCTAAGATATCAAATGCAGATCGAAGATACCTAATACAGGATTACGTTACTTACAATAAATCAGTTCATTATCTATTACCGGTGAATTCATGCCCCACAGATGCACCAGATGCGGAACCATTTTTGAAGACGGAGATTCTGTCATCCTAAGCGGCTGCCCGAACTGCGGCTGGAATAAATTCCTTTATGTAAAAAAAGAATCAGAAGGTTCGGAAAACCAGGGAAGGCCTGTTCTGGAAGAACAGAAACTGGATCTGGAATCCTCTCTGGATGAAGTTGTCAGGAATATTGATGAGGCTCTTGCCTGTGAGCAGGAAAACATAAAGCAGGAACCCGAAGCCGAGAGGAAAACCGATGAAGAAAGAGTAGAGTCCGTAAGAATCCTTGGGCCCGGCTCCTACGAACTTAACCTGGAGTCTCTTTTTGAGAGAAAAGAACTCGTTATGGCAATCCGAGAGGAGGGATCTTATGCCCTGCATTTACCTTCGGTTTTCAACCAGCAGAAGGAAAAACAAAAGGAAAAAGCAAAATCTAAAAAGCAGAAATGATTTTTAAAATTTTCCGACGTTTTCCCGGAAATCTCTGGCTGGACATTTCTTGAGAAATGGTTTCCGAATAGTCTTTATGAAACAAAACATAAGGTCTATGCTTTTAGCCCGGAGAATAAAAGCTTTAGCTTACCTGTTTTCGTTACTTTTGTTCTAAATTTTCTCTTTAAGCGCTCTCCAGTATAACCGTCACTCCTTTTCATATGTTCTAACTTAATTATATAGATTAAATACAGTCTTAAATTAGAAACGTTCTTCTAGAAAGAGTTCAAATTTATACTCGACTTTAGTATTTTTTACTTTTATCTCTGAGTTGGGATCTAAATGAAAATCGGCATTGTCTGTAAAGTACTGATACTGGCAACATTCCTTGGACTGGCGGTTTTTTCAGGAATTTTTGTTCTGGTCGACAAGGAAGATAATATTGCTAAACATTCCGAAAAACAGTTCGTTGAAACTGTTTCTAACGAAAGTTCATTGAAGGGAATTACAGACACTCAAGATAACGATATAGTTCAGAAAGTAAATCTTCAGGATAATCCTGCTAATTCTCAGGATTACTGGGATGATTCCGAGACTTTTATAATTGATATTAAAAAATTCGAAGAATCTGCTGCAGGTGGAAATGTCAATATTCGATTACTGGAAAGAAACTTTGAGATAGAATTCGATGAGATCACAGTATCCAATGGGGGCGAATCCTGTCATTATTCCGGGCACGTTAGAGGCGTGCCTTACAGTAAAGCTGATTTTTATATTTATGGCGAGGTATTTTGTGGTTCAATCGAGTTTGGGGATCTGATGTATACCATTGCGGTAACTTCTGAAGAATACAATGGGAAAACCGTTCACGTCGCATTTTTAATAAACTGGGAAAATGAAAGAGATAAAATAAAAGACCTCTTAAATCCGTTAAGTTTCCTGCATGGCTCGGATTCAATGAAGAATTTGCCTGGATCCGGTGAAGGCAATAAACAGCATATCCTTTCCTACATGTGAATGACAACTTTTATTTTTGTGAGCTTGCACTTTAATCTGGCCTTTTGTTACCTGCACTTCAACCCAGTTTTGTTCTTATTTTATATTGTCTCATATCCAGTACTTTCTAATTTTTCCAGTGCCTTCTAATTTTTTGGTTGCGGTATAAGAATAACCGGCAATAGAAATTTTTATATATTATTGATGCTAACTATAGGTTACTATCTTATACATACTCCTTTCCAGCTAGTATTCCAGATGAAATCTCAGGCAGGAATTCACTTATTCCTGTCAGAATTTATTCAAGACTGGATATGTTATAATCTAAAAACATACAATAACAAAATTTGGCGTTATTGCCTTAATATCCCATACATTTAGACAATTATCCGAAGGGGAAAAATGGACCCGGCAAAATTACTTGACATCCTGGGGAATGAAAACCGCAGGAAGATTATACAACTTCTTGCAAACCGCCCTTGCTATGTCAGTGAGATCTCTGGCAGGTTGGGAGTAGGGCCAAAAGCCATAATAAGTCATCTGGGTCTGCTTGAACAGGCAGGACTTATAGAGTGCAGTGTGGATGAACAGAGGCGCAAGTATTTCAACATCGCAAACAATATGCGGCTTGAAGTGTCCGTATCTCCGTATGCCTATACGGTGACGCTTCACGACATTGATTTTGACAGGGCGAAAAAAGGTGAGACTCCTGCGAAAAAGGAAACTCCTGCCAGGGAAGACTCGTCGGCTTTATTTCTTAAATTGAGCAGCAGACTTCAGGAGCTCAAGGCAAGGCAAGAAGAACTGGCACAGATGCAGCAGCAACTCCAGGCTGAGTATACAGAAATTATGGACCTTTGTCTGGGCTCAATCGAAGAGGTTGCCAGGAATCCTCTAGAGTGTGAACTCCTGTTTGAGCTTCTGAAGAATGAAACCACTTTAGCTACCCTATGTTACAACCTGCGCTTACACCCAAGTGTTATTAACGCTAAGCTGATAGACCTTGCAGAGAGGGGTTTTATTGAATATAGTATCAAAAATAACCAGCATTACTGGAAAATACGTGAGACCGGAGTTGAGAACGAATGATTGAAGAAACGAATTTGAGAGTTGCTGAAGCTTATCATAAGGATGTGGGCAGGGGAATTGCGAGAATTGACACCCGGCTGATGCAGCAGATGGAGCTTGTAAGCGGGGACATAATTGAGATCTCAGGAAGAGCCAAGACCTACGCAATTGTCTGGCCAAATGTAGAGCGTGACCAGGAAAATCGGATTCGTATCGACGGAAACTTGCGCAGCAATGCAAAAGTAGGAATTGACGATAGGGTTATGATCCAGAAAGTCCAGGCAAAACACGCTCAGAGAGTTACCCTTGCTCCTTCTCAGCCTGTGAGACTTGTCGGAGGTGCTCACTACATTCTCAGAATTATTGAGGGGAGGCCTTTGAATAAAGGTCAGCAGATCAGAGTAGAAACCGTAAATAATCCCCTTACCTTTGTGGTTGCATCTACAAGGCCTGCAGGCCCTGTTGTCGTTACCAAGGATACTGAAATCGTTATCAAGGAGAAATCGGTTGAGGAGATCAAGGTTCCAGAAGGCATTTCTTATGAGGATATCGGTGGGCTCAGGCGGGAAATTCAGCTTGTCAGGGAAATGATTGAGCTGCCACTAAGGCATCCTGAACTCTTCCAGAAGCTTGGCATTGAGCCTCCCAAAGGAGTACTGCTTCACGGGCCTCCGGGCACGGGAAAAACATTGATCGCAAAGGCAGTTGCAAGTGAAACCGATGCCAATTTCATTACTATCAGCGGTCCTGAAATCGTTTCCAAATACTACGGAGAAAGCGAGCATAAACTCCGGGAAATATTTGAGGAGGCTGAAAAAGATGCGCCTTCTATCATCTTCATAGATGAGATCGATTCCATTGCCCCCAAACGCGGTGAAGTTACAGGAGAAATGGAACGCAGGGTAGTTGCCCAACTGCTTTCCCTCATGGACGGGCTTAAGTCCAGAGGTGAGGTCGTTGTAATTGCTGCCACAAACCGCCCGAACTCCATAGATGAAGCTCTCCGCCGCGGTGGAAGGTTTGACAGGGAAATTGAAATAGGAATCCCTGACCGGAACGGCAGGAAGCAAATTCTTCTCATTCACACAAGAGGTATGCCAATTGAACAGGATGTAAGCCTCGGTGAAATTGCAGATGTGACCCATGGTTTCGTAGGAGCTGATTTATCTTCCCTGTGTAAGGAAGCTGCAATGCATGCCTTGAGAAGGATAACTCCCGAAATAGATATCGAAGAAGAGATTCCGCAGGAAATTCTTGATAACCTCGTAGTCACCAAAGAGGATTTCAGGGAAGCCCTGAAGAATATCGAGCCTTCGGCAATGAGGGAGGTTTACGTTGAGGTTCCGCACGTGGGCTGGGATGATATTGGAGGACTTGAAAATGCAAAACAGGAACTTATTGAGGCTGTAGAGTGGCCCCTGAAATACCCTGAAATTTTCAGCGCTATCAGTGTAAAACCCCCCAGAGGAATATTGCTCTTTGGGCCTCCAGGTACGGGTAAAACTCTGCTTGCAAAAGCTGTTGCCAGTGAAAGCGAAGCCAATTTCATCAGCATCAAAGGTCCGGAACTGCTCAGTAAATACGTGGGTGAATCCGAACGTGCAATCAGGGAAACCTTCAGGAAAGCAAAACAGGCTGCCCCGACGGTTATCTTCTTTGACGAGATCGATTCCATTGCTCCTCAGAGAAGCTCTGTTTCAGATACGCATGTGTCCGAAAGAGTTGTTAGCCAGATCCTTACCGAACTGGACGGAGTAGAGGAACTCAAGGATGTGATCATTGTTGCGGCTACGAACCGGCCTGATATGGTAGACCCTGCTCTCCTGAGGCCTGGCCGCTTTGACAGACTCATCTATATCAAGCCGCCTGAGAAAACAGGCAGAGAAAAGATCTTTGAGATCCATACACAGGGGAAACCCCTTGAAGAAGACGTTAATCTCTCCGAACTTGCTGATCTGACCGAAGGGTATGTGGGTGCAGATATCGAGGGGATTTGCAGAGAGGCTGCGATGCTGGCTCTGAGGGAGATAGTTACTCCAGGAGTTGGCAGAAAGGATATTGAGAAACGGGCAGGAGAAGTCAGGATTTCAAAGAAACACTTTGAACGCGCAATCCGCCGTGTAAAGCCTACGACATCCAGGGAAAGTCTCGCGGCTTATGAACAGAGCGCTGAACTCTTTGCTAGATATGCAACTGCATTTGAAGAGGAAGCTTCCGAAGCTGAAGAACAGGAAAAAGAAATCGAACCTAAAAATGTTCCGGGTTTCTTTGAGGCTGAATAAGCCAGCCTCTGACAGGTCGGCAAATCCCGGCCTTTTTAATTTCCAAAGCTTCAAGAACTACTGAAAAGAATAATGGCTGATTCGATTAAGATTCACCTGATAATGAAATTACGAATGGATAAATTAATAACGGAGTGGTCATATGGACAGAGACAGGAAAAAAAGAAGAAATTTCTTCGATGAAGTCTTCGGAATCGACCCGCTTGAGGATATGGACGAAATGTTCGAACGCCTTAGCAGAGCAATGGGTATGAGTGTGGAAAACTTCGGGCAGCATCCTTTCGTCTACGGATTTTCCGTAACCCAGAGGCCAGGAGAAGATCCTGAGATCCGTGAATTCGGGAATATTCCTATGTTTGAGCAGACAGAGACCGGAGAAAGGCGTTATCTTGACATAAGAAAACCCCTGATTGATGTACTGGAAGCCGAAGAGACCGTGCACGTGATTGCCGAGATTCCAGGCATCGAAAAAGAAAACATCAGACTGAACGCAACTGATTTAATACTTGACATCGAAACAATATATGGGAATCCAAAATATTCCGAACGTGTGGAACTGCCCGTAAAGGTGGACCCCCAGAGTGCGAAAGCCACATACAAAAATGGTGTGCTGGAAGTTACCTTTAAGAGGCTGGAATCCAGTTCCCGAACCTCAATAAATATTGAGTGACTTTTCGGGAGTTGCACTATAAGTGCAACAGCACGAGGAAAAGTAGAGGTAATAATGGTGGGCACAAGAAAAAGAAAGGATTTCTTTGAAGATTTTGGATCTGAACTCTTTGACAACCTGGAAGAAATGATCGAAGCCCTCCTGGAAGATATGGGAGAGTCCGTCCCCTTCGTCTACGGATTTTCTATCATTCGTCGCCCGGGGGAAGACCCCGAACTCCGGGAGTTCGGAAACGTTCCGGAACATTCTGAAGATGAAGAGAATCTCTTCCCCTCCGAAATAAGAGACCCTTTAATTGATATCTTTGAAAGCGAAGAACTGGTACACGTACTTGCAGAACTCCCGGATATTGAGAAGGAAGATCTCCTGCTGCATGCGACTGCTCAAAATCTCGAAATAAGGATTCTTGGGGCTTCCGAATATTCGCAGGATATAGAGCTTCCGGCCCGCGTGGATCCCAGGAGTGCAAAAGCCAGCTATAAAAATGGAGTGCTTGAAGTTACCTTCAGGCGCTGTGCTGAAGAAAGACCCGTTGAAATCGAAATTAACTGATTTTAACGGATTTGAAGAGCTGAGTGAAGGATTACAACAGAAAAACGTACTGGAAAAGCTTGAAATTTGTAATCGGAAAAGCCCCTTCTGAAGTCCTGATGACATTACATCTCGAACAGCAGTTAAAAACAGATAGTATGCAGAAGGTTCTACAGAGAAAATTACTCTGGTAATCTAAGCAAATATATTTTTAATGCATACTATTTATGCTCTATTTATATATGCGCTTCTACACCTATTTTAATTGATTTTAATGTTTATATTTTCCTTTTTTGATCTTATCGATTGTCTTCTGCCTTGTTTAACGAATTAAATTTTACGAGTTAGCCCTTCTCCTCTTTATCACCATATTATCATAATGCTTCCTGCACTATTTTTCAATTATCCTATTTCAATCTCATATCTCATTTCTCTTCTGAATCTGCTCGCATTGAGGCTCTAAACAATAATAGATCTGAACTATTGAGGACACTATAGAGCTAAATACCATATATCTTACAAAATAGTTCTGTTTCGTAAATTAGTATAAAAAGGATTTGAGTGATTATAAAAAACGATTAAAAAATTTGACATCCTTTGTTATAAACTTTATAACCGTAGACTTTTGCATAAATTATTGTACTTTTGAGAAGAAAAAAACCACAAAATATATACGCATGATTATTTAACAGGGAATCTGTAGTCCCAAAATAAAAAAAGCATGTGTGGTCGAGGACGAAAACTCAAGACATTAATTCTGGCTAAAAGAAAACTTAATTCCGCAACTTTTAAGCCCGATATGAGTCTTGTGCAGGAGGTGCTGGATAACCGTGCATTAGTTCGAAAAATAGAGAAGGTCTCATCGCTAGAAAAACTCAATTTTATGCGAATAAGAAAGATAAAAGTGACAAAATAACTATGTGATCATTTTGTGAGATGGTAAAATATTATCTCCTAAAGCTTAGATCAAAAGTATTCCTCTTCAAGCGCCAGAAAATAAATCCAATTAAGTTCCCATCGGGAGCAAATTGAAAAATCTTTCTCATACGCATGGATATTGAATTGATCTATGGAATAATAAATAGGAAAAACCTTCAAAAAACTAAAAAATTAGGGACTTTTCAGTGTTTAGTAGTAATAAGTCATCAGGCTTTTGTAATCTACAGTGCTCACAATTAACAATTGTATTTTATTAATAAACAGTATACTTGTTACGCGTTTCATATATTAATCAACTATTTTATCCCCTTAAAAACAGAGTTTTACGCTGTTTAGAGGGTTCAAATGTATACGATATAGTCTACAGGCTTACTTTACTGTGAACACTATAGACTACTATAGACTAAGTAGTAAAGGAGGAAAAAATTAATGGGTCTTGAACCAGGAATCTTAGCTGGATTTCTTGTAATATTTATTGCCGTACTTCTCGGCCCTTTTAAGGTACACGTTATTGAAGAAAATCTGGAAGTTTTTCTGTTTGTCTGCGGAATTGCGGCAATGACCATCTCGGGTTTTGTCGAAATCCCAGGTACAGAAACAGGCTGGAGAATGGAGATAATCGAAGAAGCATTGACTTCTCCGCTTAATTCTTTAGATATTGGCGGTATTCCAATAGGCATATTCCAGATAGTGCTCATAGTCGGCTTAATTATCTATAAATGGCATGAGCCGATTCATAAAGCAATCCGGAAAATGGCCAATGCGCTTTCTCTTAAAATTATGGCTTTTATCCTGATTGCCGTCCTTGGTCTATTTTCCAGTGTAATGTCCGCCATTCTTGCGGCAATCATTCTCGTTGAGATGGTTAATGCACTGCCTCTCTCACGAAAGTCCAAGATCGACCTGACAGTCATTGCCTGTTTCTCGATCGGACTCGGCGCTGCGCTTACCCCCCTTGGAGAACCTCTTTCGACAATAGCTATCTCAAAGCTCTCTGGTGCACCTTACCATGCCAGTTTCATGTTCTTATTTAATATGCTGGGCAAATATATCATTCCAGGAATCTTTGCATATGGTATTATTGGAATGTTTTTCCTTGGAAAAGTTGATATGAAGGACTCTGGAATGAAAGCTGAAGATTATAACGAAACTGTGAAAGATGTCGTAATGAGAGCTGTTAAGGTCTATCTGTTTATCATGGCTCTGACATTTCTCGGAGATGGTTTCAAGCCTATCATATTCGAATACTTCATACAAATACCTTCCACTGTACTTTACTGGGTTAACATGGTCTCAGCTATCCTGGATAATGCTACCCTTGCAGCCGCTGAAATTGGGCCAGCTATGAGTGAATTACAGATAAAGAGTATTCTTATGGGGCTTTTAATTGCAGGCGGAATGCTGATCCCAGGAAATATCCCGAACATCATCTCTGCAGGCAAACTGGGTATAACCAGCAAAGAATGGGCAAGACTTGGAGTACCTATGGGTCTTGTCTCAATGGGTATTTACTTCGTCATCATCTTTGTGCTTAAGATCTAAACTTAAAATTCGCCTTGGCCTATTATGAATTCAGTTCCAGAGTCGGTAAATTCAAAGCTGAATGTTCTCGGATTCTGGAACCGAATCTTAACACAGATCAGTAATTAATAAAAACGATTGCAATTTTATCGTATTTTCTTCAAAATCTTGGAGGAAATAAATTTCACCGACCTGCTAAAATTGAGCATTTAGCCAAATTAAAAAACGTACTTAAGAAATTACTTAACTTATTTTCAGTGGCAAAATTCTCATACTTTTAGCTGGAGAGTTCTCCCCTGAATTTGAAGAAGATACCATTTATTAGATTAAGCTTCTCAATACTGTTTTTCAATTGTGATTTTTCTATATTGTGATCAGGAATTGATATTTTTATTTACTATTTTCATTCTGCGTCATAATTCTTGCCAGGTTAAATCTTTCGTATTTTCTTAAAATATTATCAAGCTTTGATCACTTTTTCTCTTAAATTTAGCAGGTCTTTTTCTTTGTTGTGTGAAGCCTGCAGTTCGCAATCAGGTAGGAGTTTCCTAAATGCAATAAGAACAAAGAAAAAACTTATCTCCTCCAGAAGCCTGAGACAACTTTTCCAGAGATATACGACTAAAATCTATCGCGAAATATGGAGTGATTTAAATCCTTTACTCTAAGTAGGCATCAAAAACACTATATTGTCTCTTCCTGTCTGAATTAAGTTTAAACTAAAATTTTTTTACTCAATATCAACTATTACAGATAAAACTATTTCAAAAATTGGCTCGGCACATGAAATAGTGTAAAGCTGCACGATTTTATATGATTTCGGATCGAAAGTAATTTCTGCCAATAACAAAAATGCAGTCTGGGCAAAGTTCTCAACAAAAAGTAAATAAAGTTATTTGTAAAAAATATAAAGATCTAATTGAATATTAAGGATAATATATTATCAAAGAATAAATAGAGTAATCTTTATAAGACTAAAACATTCTAGGCTCTAACACTGTTTAACTGTAAGTTGTTCAGAATTTTATAGTCTAGCATAGTATTAAAGGAGGAAAAAAGTAATGGCTCTTGAAGTAGGAGTTTTAATCGGATATCTTGTAATATTCCTGGCCGTGTTGCTAGGACCTTTTAAGATACACGTTATTGAGGAAAATCTGGAACCATTTCTGCTTGTGTGCGGAATAGCAGCAATGACTCTTTCAGGTTTTACCGAAATTCCGGGCGAAGAGATGGGCTGGAATTCAGAGATAATTATGGAAGCATTGACTGCGCCGCTGCATGTCGGAGACATAGCTGGCATTCCAATCGGCATATTCCAGATCGTGCTGGTCGTCGGCTTGATTATCTATAAATGGCATTCCCCAATCCATAAAGTAATCAGAAAATTAACTGACATGCTTTCTGTTAAAGTTTTAGGTTTTATTCTTATTGTTGGTCTTGGTTTATCTTCCAGTGTGATGTCGGCTATTCTTGCGGCAATCATTCTTGTTGAAGTCGTTAATGCAATGCCTCTCTCGCGAAAGTCCAAGGTAGACCTTACAATCGTTGCATGTTTCTCAATCGGGCTTGGTGCGGCACTTACCCCTCTCGGCGAACCTCTTTCAACAATCGCCATCTCAAAACTAGCGGGTGAACCTTATCATGCAGGATTCACTTTCTTACTTGATATGCTGGGCAAATACATTATCCCAGGTATCTTTGCATATGGTATCATTGGAATGTTTTTCCTCGGAAAAGTCAGTCCAAAAGACCAGGGAATGGCAGCAGCCGATTATAACGAGACCGTGAAGGATGTCATAATGAGAGCTGTTAAGGTTTACGTATTTATCGCAGCGCTCGTGTTGCTCGGAGAAGGTTTCAAGCCCATTATACTTGAATACTTTATCCAGATTCCTTCAGGTATTCTTTACTGGGTTAATATGGTCTCAGCCATCCTCGATAACGCTACCTTGGCAGCTGCTGAGATAGGACCTGCTCTTAGCGAACTCCAGATTAAGAGTATACTTATGGGACTTTTAATTGCAGGTGGGATGCTGATCCCAGGAAACATCCCGAACATCATTTCCGCAGGTAAACTTGGTATTACCAGCAAGGAATGGGCAAGACTTGGAGTGCCTCTTGGGCTTATCTCAATGGCTATCTATTTCGTCATTATTTTTGTGCTTGGAGTATAAGCTCAAAATTTGACCCATTGCCTGAGGTGGATTAAGTTTCAAAATCCAGTAATAATAAAATTAATAATCACTGGGTCTTGAAACAAAATCACACCTTTCAAAACAATATAAAACTAATTTATCTTACAATATTCTCTTCAAATTCGTAGGAAAAACGTTTAAGAATTTACTGGTACTTTGAGAATTTAGTCAGATCGGAAAAACATATTAAAGAGACCTTTTTGATTTCTCAAATGCCAGAGTTCTCATATCTTTTAATTCGAAGTTCTCCCTTGAATTTGAAGACTATACCACTTTTTTCAATTGGATTCTTATTGTGTCTTTCAATTCATTTGTCAGTATTGTAGCTGATCAACGAGACTTTTCGCGATTCTTTTAATTTTAATCGATTTTAATAAGTTCTGACCGAAATATGTGGGAAATAAGAATGGATTTCGACGATTTCACACGTTTATATAAGTCTGACTCTCTCGCTGACTATATTTCAGATTGAATTTTTATGCTTAATATTAACTACTGCGTACATAATCAGGTATGATTATTAATGAAATATGACAGCTTAATAAATTCTTGTTCCTAAAAATTCAGTTCAAGACCATGTTTTATTAACGTAAGAAAATGTATTTTTGAGAAGCTAGCAATCCAAACCAAGCTTAACTTTTTTTTCAAAGGCTAGGACGTTAAATTGAATATAAACGGAATAAATATATTATAGAATAATATATTATAGGCTAATAAATAATAAAACAGGTCATCTGAATGCCCAGACATTCTAGACTTTGTAATATTTAACAGTAAATAAGTCCCCCCAGGCAGTTTATAAACCAGAATTTACCAGAGGAGGAAAAAGTAATGGCTCTTGACCTAGGAGTTTTAATTGGATTTCTAGTAATATTCCTGGCCGTATTATTTGGGCCTTTTAAGATACACGCTATTGAGGAAAATCTGGAAGTATTCCTGCTTATTTGCGGAGTGCTTGCAATGACCCTGTCAGGCTTTGCCCGGATTCCAGGCATAGAGACAGGCTGGAGTTCGGAGATTATCCGCGAAGCAGTAACCGCGCCGCTGCACGTTGGAGACATAGCCGGCATTCCAATCGGTATTTTCCAGATAGTGCTGGTTGTCGGATTGCTTATATACAAATGGCATACCCCGATCCACAAAGCAATCCGAAAATTAACCGACATACTTTCTGTTAAAGTTTTAGGGTTTCTTCTTATTGTTGTCCTTGGCTTATCATCCAGTGTTATGTCGGCTATTCTTGCGGCAATTATTCTCGTTGAAGTAGTTAACGCAATGCCTCTCTCGCGAAAGTCCAAGATAGACCTTACAATCATTGCATGTTTCTCAATCGGGCTTGGCGCGGCACTTACCCCCCTCGGAGAACCACTTTCAACAATTGCAGTCTCAAAACTATCCGGAGCACCTTACTATGCAGGGTTTGATTTTTTATTTAATATGCTTGGCATCTACATCTTCCCAGGTATCCTTGCATTTGGTATTATTGGAGTTTTCTTCCTTGGAAAGGCTGATACGAAAGCGCATGAAATGGAATCAGCAGATTATAATGAGACTGCAAAAGACGTCATAATGAGAGCTGTTAAAGTTTACGTGTTCATTGCCGCACTTGTACTGCTTGGTGAAGGCTTCAAGCCCATTATCTTTGAATACTTCATCCAGATCCCGTCCGTGGCTCTCTACTGGATTAATATGGTTTCGGCGGTTCTTGACAATGCAACCTTAGCGGCTGCTGAAATCGGACCTGCTCTTAGCGAGTTTCAGATAAAAAGCATACTTATGGGGCTTCTAATATCAGGCGGAATGCTGATCCCTGGAAATATCCCGAACATCATCTCTGCGAGCAAACTGGGTATAACCAGCAAGGAATGGGCAAGACTTGGATTACCTCTCGGACTTGTCTCAATGGCGGTATACTTCGTTGTACTGTTTGTACTCAATATCTGATACAAAATATGACCTTTTAATCGGTACATCTAACCTGGTACAGCAGTCCAACCGAATAGCAGTTTCAAACGCACGAGAAAAAAGTCTCAGGATGCAAAAAGTCTCAGATTGCATCGAGAAATTTATGAATTTAGCCAAATCCGAAAAACAAACTTAAGAGATCCCCTAAACTCCCTAAGTGGAGAGTAAAATCGTTAGATATTGTCACCACTTCGAATAACATAACATTATTTCATGCATTTGATTATTCCATAATGAAAGTAATTATTTTATTATGGACATGATTTTTGTTTGTTATTTTTAAGGGTGACCATATTTTTCCATTCAGAAAATTCTACCTGGAATTTGAAACGATAATACTCCATTACTTACAGGTGATATATCAGAGCACTTTAACTTAAGACATTTGAGATATTTAGTTTTTAAATAAGCTATAAAAATTAGTTTTTGAATAAGCTATAAAAGCTTTAGAGATTCCGACATCTTCTGAATCTCATTATCCCCCTGCTCTTTCATCTTCTAGGAAGAAATTCCTTATTTTACTCTCTTGCTGTGCCTTTCTGCTTTTCGCTTCAATTTACTTCATTCAAAAACAAGTTTTTATTTATGTTCAGTTACTTCCTTCAATCAGGACTATCAATTCTATCTAATTTATTCTATTCTGGAGATTAACCTATTCAGTCAGGAGGAAGACAATGCGAAGGGACTATATAGACACGGGCTATAGCCCGAAGGATACCGATTTGATCTGTGAATTCCATATCGAACCGTCGGCAGGAGTGAATTTTGAGGAAACTGCAACCCATATGGCAGGGGAAAGCTCTATAGACTCCTGGACTGAAATTGCCACATTGAGTCCCGAACTTGCTACCAGGTTGAAGCCCCATGTTTTTTACGTGGACGAAGGAGCACAGACTGTACGGGTGGCTTATTCGGATGAACTCTTTGAACTCGGTTCGGTCCCGCAGGTTCTCAGTGCGGTCGCAGGAAACATCCTGAGCATGAAAGTTGTTGACAATCTGAGGCTGCAGGATATCGCTTTCCCGAAATCAATGCTCTGTGAATTCAAAGGCCCTAAATTCGGGTTGCCGGGAATCAGGAAACTTACAGGTGTGCAGGACAGGCCTCTCATAGGAACTATTGTCAAGCCGAAAGTGGGATTAAACTCTGAAAAACACGCCGAGGTGGCTTACAATTCCTTTGCAGGAGGTTGCGACCTTGTCAAAGATGATGAGAACCTCACGGATCAGAAATTTAACGGCTTTGAAAAAAGAGCTGAACTTACCCTCAAGCTTGCAGAAAAGGCAGAATCCGAGACCGGAGAGCGCAAAATGTATCTCTGCAATATTACTGCCCCGACCTGTAAGGAAATGATCCGCCGCATGAATGTCCTTAAAGACCTGGGTGCCAGCTATGTAATGGTTGATGTTGTGCCTGCGGGCTGGACTGCGCTTCAGACCCTGAGGGAAGAATCCGAAGATGCTGGATTGGTCCTTCACGCGCACCGCTGCATGCATTCGGCCTATACCCGAAATCCACGCCATGGAATAAGCATGCTTGTCGTTGCCAAGCTCTGCAGATTGATCGGGCTTGACCAGCTTCACATAGGCACGGTTGTCGGGAAAATGCACGGAGCAAAGCACGAGGTTCTGACTCTTCGGGATGAGTGTGTACTGGACAACGTGCCTGCGGACAAAAGCCAGCACGTTCTTGCCCAGGACTGGGGAGGATTGAACCCAATGTTCCCGGTTGCGTCCGGAGGGCTTGCCCCGACTATGATTCCTGACCTGTACTCTATTTTCGGAAGGGATGTTATTATGCAGTTCGGCGGTGGAATTCACGCACATCCTATGGGCACGGCAGCCGGAGCCACTGCCTGCAGGCAGGCACTTAAAGCAGCCCTTGAGGGAGTTAGCCTGCAGGAATATGCGAAAAACCACAGAGAACTTGAAGTTGCCCTCGACAAGTGGCTGAAGAAATAAACCCGAAAAAGAACAACAGGAATTAATAATTAGAAAGGAGCTTACCTCCTGTGCAGGCAGAAAACGGAGATAGAGTAAAAACCCTTGTCTTCCGGGTTTCCAAAGAAAATTTCGATTCCGTCCTTGACAGGGCGGCAGCGGTTATCCGGAGCGGCGGGACTGTGGCCTTCCCCACGGAAACAGTCTACGGGCTTGGAGCTGACGGCTTGAATCCCAGGGCAGTCCTGAAAATTTTCGAGGCAAAAGAACGCCCTCCAGGAAATCCCCTTAGCCTGCTTGTTCATTCAAGGGAAGATATTGAAAAGGTGGCAAGAAATATTCCGGAAAACGTTTTCAGGCTAATAGACGCTTTCTGGCCTGGCCCTCTTACGATTATCCTGGAAAAAAACGATATCGTTCCCGATATTACCTCAGGAAACCTGCAATCAATAGGAGTCCGGATGCCTGACCATAGAATTCCTCTGGAACTTATAAAGAGAGCAGGCACTCCTCTTGCTGCTCCCAGTGCCAACCTGTCAGGAAAGCCCAGCCCCAGCCTTGCAGCCCATGTCATATCGGATCTTACTGGCAGGGTTGACGCAATTCTTGACGGAGGAAAGACTGTCATAGGCCTTGAGTCAACTGTAATTGATATGACTGTCGAGCCGCCTGTTATTCTAAGGCCAGGAGCCGTGAGTATGGAAGAGCTTGAAAATGTTATAGGGAAGGTCAGATCCGGATACAAAAACGGCGAAGCAGAGAATGAATCGGATCTGTCGGAAAGGAAGGCAGGTCAGAAGTACGGGCATTATATCCCTGATACAAAGGTCGTGCTTGTCGAAGGGGAAGGTAAACCGGTTTCTGACAGGCTTGTCAAATTACTTGAAAGTTACAGAAGTGAAGGGCAGAAAGTCGGGCTTCTTCTCAGTAAGGAAACCAGTGAAGAAACTGCAGCTTTTCTTGCTTTGAAAAATCTGGGTTCGGATGAGTGCTTTTTGCTGGGGTCCAGGAAAAAGCCGGAAGTAGCTGCGGGGAAACTTTTTGAAGGGCTCAGAAAGCTTGATAAGAAAGGGCTGGATGTAATCGTAGCTGATGGATCTTTCAGCCGTTCAGGGCTCGGGGAAGCGCTCATTAATCGACTGAGGGAAGCTTCTTCCATAAAGATTGCCGTTTAAGCTTATTGTAATACATAATTCAAGATTCAGTTAAATGTTTGAGAGGGATGGTTTTGAAAGCAGAAAAAAAAGAAAATCTGGTAAAAGTGCGGGCTTATAAAAAAGTCTCAGATCAAAATAAAAAAGTAAACAAAATCAATCTTGTAGTGCTGGCTGCGGGCCTGCTTTTAACGGTTCTTGGCATGGAAAAGGTAGGGAGTTATCTTCTCTGGACCGGTATGTTTGTTCTCTTTATAACCGCAATTTCGGGCATTCTTGCATCGGGATCTCTTCGCAGGCAGCGATAATACTGATTTTTCTTTTTTAGAGGAGCTTTCAAATGGGCGAAACGATTGCAAGTAAAGAGATGCACGAGTATTTCGACGAACTTGAAGCAAGACTCAAAGAGGCCATCAAGATCGCAAATAAGGCTCGAGCCCGTGGAGGAGACCCAAAACCCATTGTAGAAATTCCCCTTGCCAAGGATCTTGCGGATAGGGTTGAGAACCTTATAGGAGTAGAGGGGGTCGCTGCAAAGATCCGGGAGCTTGAGACAAGGATGTCCAGGGAGGAAGCTGCTCTCGAAATCGGACGCCAGGTCGCCGAAGGGGAAGTGGGAAGTTTCGCAACAAAAAAGGATGCGGTTGAAGCTGCGATCCGGGTTTCCATGGCCACCCTTACGGAAGGAGTGGTTGCAGCTCCGATTGAAGGGATTGATAAGGTCGAACTGGGGAAGAACGATGATGGTTCGCAGTATATTCGGATTTTCTATTCCGGTCCCATCCGGAGTGCAGGTGGGACAGCCCAGGCCCTTTCCGTACTCGTTGGCGACTATGTAAGACGTGGGATAGGGATTGATCGCTACAAGCCAAGGCCTGAGGAAGTAGAGCGTTATGTGGAAGAGATCCTGCTTTATAAAAGAGTCGCAAGCCTGCAGTACACGCCCTCGGAAGACGAGATTCGCCTGATAGTCAAGAATTGCCCGGTCTGTATTGACGGCGACCCAACCGAAGATGCCGAGGTTGAAGGGCACAGGGATCTGGAAAGGATTGGGACAAACCGTGTCAGAGGGGGAATGTGCCTTGTACTTGCCGAAGGGCTAGCCCTTAAAGCACCCAAGGTCAAGAAACATGTTAATAAGTTGAACATGGATGGATGGGATTGGCTGGAAACACTCATTGGGGGCGCAAAAGGCGGATGCGATGAAGAAAATGAGCAGAAAAACAAGATTAAGCCGAAGGATAAGTATATAAGAGACCTGATTGCAGGCAGGCCGGTTTTTTCCCACCCATCAAGGCCAGGAGGGTTCAGGCTCCGCTACGGCCGTTCCAGAAATACTTCTTTTGCATCTGCAGGAATCAATCCGTCTACTATGGTTCTGCTTGACGATTTTATTACTAACGGGACTCAGCTCAAGGTTGAAAGACCTGGAAAAGCCGCAGCCATGTCTGCCGTAGACTCGATAGAAGGGCCAACTGTGCGCCTTTACTCCGGAGACCTTGTCCGTATAGACAATATAAAGGAAGCGTATGAGCTTCGCCCGCAGGTCGAGGTAATAGTAGATATCGGGGAGATCCTGATTAACTACGGGGATTTCCTGGAAAATAACCATCCTCTCATGCCTTCACCTTACGTTTTCGAATGGTGGCGCTATGACTATGAAGCAGCCTGCCCTGAGACAATACCTGAAGAAGAATTGAAGAATCCGTCGGTAAATCTGGTTCTCAGGCTTGCGGAGGAGTACGATGTCCCTCTACATCCGAAGTTTACTTATCTCTGGCACGACATAAACCGAATCGAATTTGAAGCTTTAAGAAAATTCGTGGCTGAGAAGGGGGATTTCTCGATTGAACGCGGGATTCTCAGCTTACCCCTGAAAGCCTGCCTGGAAAATGGTATTAAATTTATACTTGAAAAACTTCTTGTACTTCACAGGGTAAAAGCTGAGACTATCCTTGTTGAAGAAGCTCTTCCTTTTATTCTCTGCCTTGGACTTGATTGCCACCTGAAAGAGAAGGGCCGGATGCCTGATATCGAGAATACGGTGGACATTGCAGCCCTTTTAAGCGGGTTCAAAGTTTTCCCCAGGGCTCCTTCGAGAATAGGGGCAAGGATGGGAAGACCGGAAAAATCCGACCTGCGAAAGATGTCTCCTGCAGCTCAGGTTCTCTTTCCGATAAGCAATGCCGGGGGGATTACGCGGAATCTTGTGTCTGCTTCAGATTACTCGGCTTCCATGAATGGGAAAATAGGCGAAATTGAAGTGGAAATTGGACTCAGGGAATGTCCTGGCTGCGGGAAAGAGAGTTATTTCTGGCGCTGCGATTGCGGAGAGTATACCCATCCCAAGCTCTCCTGCCCTCGATGTAAAATTGAGGTTCGAGGCTCTGAAACCTGTCCTAAATGCGGTAGAAAGCCAAATTCGGTTGCAAATGTCAAACTGGATTTCCGTTCCATTTACAAGCAGGCCTTTGAAAATGTAGGGGAAAGGGAAAAATTGGATCTTATAAAAGGCGTAAAACGGCTAATGAACGGGCAGATGACTCCCGAACCTCTGGAAAAGGGAATTTTGCGGGCGAAACATGATGTCTATATTTTTAAAGATGGGACTGTCCGCTATGACATGTCAGATATTCCACTTACACATATCAGGGCTGACGAAATCGGGATAACGGCAGCCATACTTCGGAAACTCGGTTACGTGGAGGATATTTACGGAAAGCCCCTTGAAAGGGATGATCAGGTTGTCTGCCTGAAGGTCCAGGATCTTGTAATTTCTTATGACGGGGGCAATTATATGCTGCGTACGGCAAAATACGTGGATGACCTGCTTGTCAAATATTACAGGGTTGAGCCCTATTATAATGCCGAAACAATCCAGGACCTGGTAGGCGTGTTGCTTATCGGGCTTGCTCCTCATACCTCCGCGGGCGTGCTAGGGCGGTTGATAGGGTTTACGAAAGCTTCAGTCGGCTATGCTCATCCTTTCTTTCATGCTTCAAAACGCAGGAATTGCGATGGGGATGAAGACTGCATAATGCTTCTCATGGATGGGATCCTCAATTTCTCGAGGTCTTATCTTCCGGATAAGAGGGGTGGGAAAATGGATGCTCCTCTTGTACTTACTACCAGAATCGATCCCAAGGAAGTAGACAAGGAAGCGCATAATATAGACGTACCTGCAAGATACCCTCTGGCGTTCTACAGGGCTACCCGGGAGATTAAAAATCCGACAGAACTTGAAGGTCTTATGGACTTAGTGAGTGGCCGGCTTGGAACTCCGGAACAGTATGAGCATTTTATGTTTACACATGATACTGCGGATATTGCCGCAGGCCCGCTCAACTCTTCGTATAAGACTCTTGGGAGCATGATCGAAAAAATGGAAGCTCAACTTTCCCTTGCTAATAAAATAAGAGCAGTGGACGCTCCGGATGTGGCTGAAAGAGTGCTCAAGTCCCATTTCCTTCCTGATCTTCTAGGAAATCTCCGCTCCTTTTCCAGGCAGCGGATGCGTTGTATAAAGTGCGGAGAGAAATTCAGGCGCCCTCCTCTAACCGGAGCCTGTCCTAAATGCGGAGGTAATGTGGTGCTGACCGTGCATGAAGGAGCTGTCCGTAAATATCTTGAGGTCTCAAAAGAAATTGGGGAAAGGTACGGAGTTTCCAGTTATACCCGACAGAGAATTGAACTTCTGGATAAAGATATATGTTCTTTATTCGAAAATCACAGGGTTAAACAGCTAGGACTTTCGGATTTTATGTCCGGGTCTGCGCGCTAAGAATGAACAAAAGGAGAGGCGAATACTTAAAAAAAAATTATTCTGATGAACTGGAAGGACGTAGGGCAGTTTGAGAGCCCAAAAATACAGAAGTATTTATTAATTAGTTCTCTAATTTTACTGCATACAATCCTATTCTCCTTCTGGGGAGAGACCTTTTCCAGATTTAGATTGTTTCTTACAGGGAAAAATCCACTCTATCAAAGTTAACACTTTTCTATACACTTTTTACGTAATTATATAATTACAAGGCTATTTATATATTATCTGTTTGATTATCTGTATCTCTCACTGAGTGGATTTATGTATATAGTTGAGCATCTTTTCTCTCAAATTCGGGGTGGGTTTTGATTAAATCTAATTTATTCCACAGGCAGCCCAAGAGAATTGATTTGCCCTATAAGTTCAGTAAAGTTTTCAATCTCGAGCTCAAGGACCTCTTCTCTGCTCATGCCTATTGACATTTCACCGTCTACAGAAAGGCACTCCGGGCCCCTTCGAACAAGCCTATCAACCCCGTCTCTTTTAAGGGCTTCTCTAACTTCCATATCGTGAACAAAGGCTCTTCCGGGGATGAAAACAGTCTCACTTACTTCCGAGAGGTCCAGCTTTTCGAGATCATCAATAGTTATCAGGCATCCAATATCCTTTTCCGGGGAGACAACATTCACGGAACCTCCAAGAGCTTCAAAAATTTCCCTCAGTCTTGGGGCTGCTATCTGGCCTGTAATGATAGTAGCTTTTTTTATGATTTTCGGAAGTTTTTCAAGGGTTTCGGGAACATTCCGGATGGCAAAAGGAGAACCGATTAAGGGATCTTCAAGTGGGGTTCCTGTGATCCTCATGGAAGGGTGCTTCGCTGCAGAACTGCGTACCAGCTCTGTGAATTCTTGAACCGTATGTGGAGTTACACCCGGAATAATAGGGGCGTTGTTCAGGATAAGCCCGTTTTCTGGGAAGTTTGCAAACCTCATCAGGATAGCTCCTTTTGCACCCATAGTTTCCAGGTCACTGAGGGTTATATCAAGGGTTTCGCCATCGTTTACCCCCGGAATAAGCACAATGGCTCCGTATACGTCACAGTGAGTGCAGAAGTCCCGGAGAACCTGCAAAGAAGCTTCGGGCTCGGGATCTTTCATGTATTCAGCTCTCAGAACCGGGTCAGTTGCAAAGACTGTAAAACTCACTTCTGTGACTCCGTGGTCTATATAGAAAAGAGCATCATCAGGCCTGCTGAAACCTTTTCCGCTTGTGTACCCCAGATGTATAGGAGTTTTGAATTGAGACAGAAATTCGACAAGCTTTTTCAGCTCCGGGTAGCAGCTTAAATCGCCTCCTCCGCTGATAGTGAATTTTTTTATCTCTCCGCTTCCAAAATATAGTTTTCTTGCAGTCTCATCCAGTACAATTTGAAGGGGCTTGAAACCTGAGTATGATTCTTTTACACTGCGGGTACAGTAGTCACATCCTTTTTTGAAAGGAAGACAGTACTTGCAGCCCAGAGGTTGAATGTCTTTGACCTTTTTAAAATAGCAATATTTACAAAAGCCTCTACAGTCTACCCCTGGATTTCCACCTACGTCGACAACTACTTCCATATTAAACTTTGGTATTATTAGGATATTACTAAATCTTTTTGGTATGACTCTCAGGTGACAGAATATCATCTTAAAAATATTAATGTCAATTTCCCCCCTTCTTAAAAAAAAACTTTTCTATGTAATTTTGTTTATTTTTGATTACTTTAAGTAACGTTAAAATTTTATTTATCGATTGATATCGTTTTTTTATATAATTATACAAAAATAGATTTTAGATTAATAAAATCCATTTTAAAAAAATACATAAATTCATCGAGCGGAGAACACAAAAGATTTAAGTACCTTCTAAACGAATGAGATTTCATTGGGAAAGTGGACACTTAAAAACGATACGGTACTTGATTTATGAGTGCAAAAGCACTTGTGTAGGTGACCAGTCCCAAAATGATTTTAATAAATTAAGGAGGAAATTAAAGTGTCTGACACAGTAGACATCTACGACGACAGAGGAAAACTGCTCGAGAGCAATGTCGACATTATGAGCCTTGCTCCAACAAGAAACGCAGCAATTAAAAAGATCATCATGGACACCAAGAGGTCTGTTGCAGTCTCCCTCGCAGGTATTCAGGGTGCACTTGCCAGCGGCAAGATGGGCGGAAAGGGCCGTCAGATCTTGGGCCGTGGGCTCAACTACGACATCATGGGCAATGCTGATGCAATTGCAGAAAACGTTCAGAAACTTGTCCAGGTCGATGAAGGCGACGATACCAACATCATTAAAGTCAAAGGCGGAAAGAGCCTTCTGATCCAGGCTCCACAGTCCAGGATGATTGCAGGTGCCGACTACATGTCCGCAACCACAGTTGGTGCAGCAGCAGTCACCCAGACAATTCTGGACATGTTCGGAACCGATATGTACGATGCTCCCATCGTAAAAGCCGCTGTTTGGGGAAGCTACCCACAAACAATGGACCTCATGGGAGGAGCAGTTCAGAGCATTCTCAGCATCCCCCAGAACAACGAAGGTCTTGGCTTCTCCCTCAGGAACATTATGGCAAACCACGTTGCAGCAATCTCCAACCGGAATGCAATGAACGCATCAGCTCTCTCCTCTATCTATGAGCAGGCTGGTATTTTCGAGATGGGTGGAGCAGTCGGTATGTTCGAGAGGCATCAGCTCCTCGGTCTTGCATGCCAGGGTCTCAACGCCAATAATATGTTATATGATGTTGTAAAGGAAAACGGCAAGGACGGAACTATTGGAACCGTTATTCAGTCCGTTGTCGGCAGGGCAATTGAAGACGGCGTTATTTCCGTTGACAAGACCGCTCCCTCGGGATACAAATTCTACAAAGCAAACGATGTCCCCATGTGGAACGCCTATGCAGCAGTTGGTACCCTTGCAGCAACTCTCGTGAACTGTGGTGCAGGACGTGCAGCTCAGAACGTTTCCTCAACACTTCTCTACTTCAATGACATACTTGAGAAAGAGACTGGTCTCCCAGGATGCGACTACGGTAAAGTACAGGGTGTCGCAGTAGGGTTCTCATTCTTCAGCCACTCAATCTACGGTGGCGGTGGACCTGGTGTCTTCAACGGTAACCACGTTGTTACCAGGCACTCCAGAGGATTCGCAATTCCCTGCGTATGCGCAGCAGTAGCTCTGGATGCAGGTACCCAGATGTTCACAATCGAATCGACATCCGGCCTGATAGGTGACGTATTTGGTGGAATTCCTGAATTCCGCGAGCCGATTAAGGCAGTTGCAGGAGCGCTCTAAAGATATAACTCAAAAGGTCTAACGATGTCAGACTCTGCTTCAAATACAGAAGATTCTATTCAAATCGAAATCTTTCCCAGTAGAATCCTGTCTCCTGAAACAGCTCAAAAGCTCATAGCTGAAATTTATAAGGTTGACGGGGTAGTCCGCGTTATGGTGCAGGGCAACAGGCTGCCTGAGAAGGTGTCTGCCGGCCCCGGCACCGGGGAAAAGGTGGAACATCCACTGAGAAAGCCTATTCAGATTGGAGATCAGGTTATTGAATTGAGGATTTGTGTGGGCAGGATCAGGGTTGAACTTTCAAACGCCGAAGCCAAAGAACAGCTCAGGGAAATCTGCGAAAAATTACTCCCGTTTCCCTTTGAGTTCAGGGAAGGACATTTCTTCAGGAAAAAGCCTAGTGTAACTGATTATGCTAAATTTGGTCCTGAAGCAGACCCCCGGTTGCTTGGTATGGTAGACGCTAAAGCCAGGACAGACCAGCTCATCTTCATTGAGAAACAAGAGAAAAAAGAAGAGAAAAAGGATAAAGATGAGTGAAAAAGTATGATGATCGATCGGGAAACACAGGTAGTTGACTGCCGATGTGGCGCAGGACTTGGCAAAGGAGGAGGACTTGCCCAGCGAGGTACTCTCTCGGAAGCCGGCCGTGCTGAGGTCGTAGCTATTGCCATGAGTCCCGGACAGAGACATATCACAAAACCGGTATGTGAGATCACGTACGGGATGAGGAAAGAAAACATTCAGGTCAGTGTGCTGGTACTTTACTCAGGTTCCGGAATTCCTGAATCAGGTATGAGAACCGGGTCCTTTGTATTGAGTCCGGTAGAAGTCGCACAGATTGAAATGCACAAGCTGGCTGTTATTCACCTCGGAAATATCAGGGACCATGTAATCAGGAAGGCCAGGGAAATTCTGAGCCAGGCTAATATCCCGGCGATTGTAGTCAGCCAGATTCCGGTAGATTTTGAAGATTTTGCAGAAGCAGGGATAAAGACGAGATTAGTGATGCCAAGGGATGAAAATATTCGTACAAAGGGAATTGTGATGGATATGGTGAGCGGAGTTACACGCGGTGACTCCTGTCCCAGGGACAAACTAAATTTAATCGTTAAACACGTCAAGACTACATTAGACCAGTTAGAAGATCATAAAGGAGTTGCATGAGATGGCTTACGAAGCACAATTTTATCCAGGCGCAACATCAGTTGGCGCTAACAGAAGAAAGCATATGTCTGGAAAACTTGAGAAACTCAGGGAAATTTCAGATGAAGACTTAACCGCAGTTCTCGGACACCGTGCCCCAGGAAGTGACTACCCAAGCACCCACCCACCACTTGCAGAAATGGGAGAACCCGCATGTTCGACCCGTGAAAACGTTGCAGCTACACCCGGTGCAGCAGCAGGAGACAGAGTTAGATACGTCCAGTTTGCTGACTCAATGTACAACGCTCCTGCCACCCCATACTTCAGATCATACTTCGCAGCAATCAACTTCAGAGGTGTAGACCCAGGTACCCTTTCCGGTCGTCAGATTGTCGAAGCCCGTGAGAGAGACATGGAACAGTGCGCAAAAGTTCAGATGGAAACCGAGATGACTGACCACGCACTTGCCGGTATGCGCGGTGCAACAGTCCACGGTCACTCTGTCCGTCTTCAGGAAGACGGTGTAATGTTCGACATGCTCGACAGGAGAAGACTCGAAGGTGGCACCATCATTCAGGACAAGGACCAGGTTGCAATTCCACTCGACAGGAAAGTAAACCTCGGCAAGCCAATGTCCAGTGAAGAGGCCGCAAAGAGGACCACCATCTACCGTGTGGACAATGTAGCCTTCAGGGACGATGCAGAAGTCGTTGAATGGGTACAGAGAATATTCGATGAGAGAACAATATACGGATTCCAGCCGAAATGAGGTGACCACAATGGCAGCAGATATTTTCTCAAAATTCAAAAAGTCAATGGAAGTTAAGTTCACACAGGAATTTGGTACAAACAAGCAGTCTACCACGGACATCACCGGCAAGACAGAAAAGTTCCTGAGGCTTGGACCTGAGCAGGACCCCAGAAAGGTCGAAATGATCAAAGCCGGTAAGGAAATTGCAGAGAAGAGAGGTATTGCATTCTACAACCCCATGATGCACATGGGTGCCCCACTCGGCCAGCGTGCAATCACACCTTACACAATTTCCGGCACTGACATTGTCGCAGAACCTGACGACCTGCACTACGTCAACAACGCTGCAATGCAGCAGATGTGGGACGACATCAGGAGAACCTGTATCGTCGGTCTTGACATGGCTCACGAGACTCTCGAGAAGAGGCTGGGTAAGGAAGTTACTCCTGAAACCATCAACCACTACCTCGAAGTCCTTAACCACGCCATGCCCGGTGCAGCAGTGGTTCAGGAAATGATGGTCGAAACCCACCCTGCCCTTGTTGATGACTGTTACGTGAAAGTTTTCACAGGCGACGACGCACTTGCAGATGAAATCGACAAGCAGTTCCTTGTTGATATCAACAAGATGTTCAGTGAAGAACAGGCAGCCCAGATTAAGGCCTCCATCGGCAAGACAACCTGGCAGGCAATCCACATCCCAACAATTGTCTCCAGAACAACTGACGGTGCTCAGACCTCCAGGTGGGCAGCCATGCAGATCGGTATGTCCTTCATCTCCGCATACGCAATGTGTGCCGGTGAAGCAGCCGTCGCTGACCTGTCATTCGCTGCAAAGCACGCAGCCCTTGTCTCCATGGGTGAAATGCTTCCAGCAAGGCGTGCACGTGGACCAAACGAGCCCGGTGGACTTTCCTTCGGTCACCTCTCAGACATCATCCAGACAAGCCGCACCTCCGAAGACCCAGCAAAGATTTCCCTTGAAGTCGTCGGTGCAGGCTGCATGCTCTATGACCAGATCTGGCTCGGATCCTACATGTCCGGTGGTGTCGGATTCACACAGTATGCAACAGCTGCATACACTGATGATATCCTTGACAACAACGTGTACTACAACATTGACTACATCAATGACAAGTACAACGGTGCTGCAACCGTCGGCAAGGACAACAAGGTAAAGGCAACCCTCGAAGTCGTAAAGGATATCGCAACCGAGTCCACACTCTACGGTATCGAGACCTACGAGAAATTCCCAACCGCCCTTGAAGACCACTTCGGTGGATCCCAGAGAGCAACCGTGCTCGCAGCCGCAGCCGGTGTTTGTACTGCAATCGCAACTGCAAACGCAAACGCTGGTCTTTCAGGCTGGTACCTCTCCATGTACCTGCACAAGGAAGCATGGGGCAGACTCGGATTCTTCGGATACGACCTGCAGGACCAGTGTGGTGCCACAAACGTTCTGTCCTACCAGGGCGACGAAGGTCTCCCAGACGAACTCCGTGGTCCAAACTACCCCAACTA
>NZ_JBNAKP010000063.1:0-28587 GCF_049706645.1 Methanosarcina sp.
TCAATAGCAAAGTCAAGCGACTTCTGTAGCATTCGCAGCTTCCAGAACAAAACTTGACAATAGAGTATAGGTTGAAAAGTAGAAAAACGTTAGCAAATAACGAAAGTTGATACAGATGACGGCTGTATCCCGCCACTAAAGTGACGGGGATTAGCCTTAAACGCTCCTAAATCGTCTCTAAATCGAAAAAATAGGGCAGTACAAATATATTTACTTGCCTATTGTCCTGTAAAGATAAGCAAAAGCATAAAAATTCGATAGGCAAATTAAGTGATTGGTCCGCAGTTCTAAAATCAAAAACAAATTTTGAACTTAAGGATTAATAGAAATTGGGTAAAAGTAGGCTTTGTTGCAAAGTAGTTTTTTTGCTTGAATTTTGCAACAGATAGCTTTTTCTCTTGGTTTCCATTTTTGGATTTATGAAATGAGATTACTTTATCATTTTTAACCCATTCTTACTCCTTATTTAAACTATATTATTCAATTGATTATTGTGAGGCTGGCGCTGATTCCTGATTAATTTTTTCAATTACTGTGAACCGCACAGTAAATTCTGTCCCATTGACCCTCTTCAATTCAAACTCGCCATCTAACTGGCCTACAAGGGAAGTTACCAGCTGCATGCCAAGAGTGTCAAGATTTTCCATATCGAAGTTTTCAGGTATGCCCACACCATTATCTGAGACTGTCAGAACGAAATTGGTAATCTTACAGTCTTCGTTTATGCTTTTTGTACATTCTCCGTTTTCTTCTTTGTGTAATTCTATCCGAATTTCTCCTTCATTTCTACCGGGAAATGCATGTTTAAGAGAGTTTGAAACAAGTTCATTAACAATTATTCCTAAAGGAACTGCAGTGTCCATATCAAAGAATGCATTTTCCTCCAGATCCATCTTTAGGTTAATATCGAGATTTCCGACCACATAAGTTTGTAGAAGGTTCTCAGCAAGTTCCTCAATATAGGGCGAGAAGTTCAAAGTTTCGAACTCTTCACCTTTGTACAGTTCCTCGTGTATCAGAGCCATGGATATCACTCTGTCCTGGCTTTCTCTGAAGGCTTTAAGGACTTCAGAATCCTTAATGCATTCTCTATTATTGAACCTCTCAGCCGTAAGATCCAGAAGGGAAGATATAACCTGCAGGTTATTTTTTATCCTGTGATGGATTTCCCTCTGGCGCGCAATATCTATCTTTGCCAGAGCTTCCTCTGCCTGCTTGCGCTCTGTAATGTCAAGGTTTATCCCCGCCCAAGTGGTGATCTTACCGCTTTCATCGCGCATCGGAAAGCCCCGACTCAATATTGTCTTCCACTCCCCGTTCTTGTCGCGGATCGGGTGCTCGTAATGCCAGTCAGTGCCTTCGGCCAGCGTACGCTTCCAATCGTCCAGGAACTTGGGGATTTTCTCGGGGGGATAGTGATCAAGCCAGCCAAACTCCATGACCTCGTCAAGGGACTTGCCGATCATATCAAGGAATGACTGACTAAGGTATATGACTCCTCCCTCGGTATTTGTCTCCCAGATACCATAAGGTATGAGTTCGCCAATGCTACGATATAGTAGTTCACTCTGTCTCAGCGTTTCCTCTGCCAGCTTGCGTTCAGTAATGTCACTGGCGGCACCGAACCATTCAATTATTTCGCCATTCTTATCGAGAAGCGGAACTGCACGCGAGAAAGTCCATCCAATGCTGCCGTCTGCTTGCCTGACCCGGTGCTCCAGTTCGAAAATGCTTTTCGTCCGAATGGCTTCATTGATGACGGCTGTCACGTATGGCTGGTCTTCCGGGAGGATATATTCCTGAAGCCAGGCGGGGTTCAGGTTTTCCGTATCTGCGAGAAAACCCCGGCCGCAGAGCCGGTTCATGCATCTCCAGTCTGGGCTCATGCGGTATATCACTTCCGAACTGGCTGTCACAAGAGCGCGGAAGCGCTCCTCACTCTTCCGTAAAGCCTCATCTGCCCGCTTGCGCTCAGTAATGTCTCTGGCAATAGTTGAAACTGCCACAAGTTCTCCAGACGAACTGAAAACTGGAGAAAGAGTTATTGAAACATTTACTAATGCACCATCTTTTCTTAATCGTAAAGTTTCGTAGTATCTTATTTTCTCGTTATTTTTAACTCTCTCAATTAACTTTTTTATTTCCCCTTTTAAATTCTCGGGCTCAAATATTGAGCCATTTTTCCCCAGAATCTCTTCAGCCGAATAACCATAAACCTGTTCTGCTCCTCTATTCCAGCTGGTAATAATGCCTTCAAGAGATAGTGAAAAAATAGAATCATCTGATGACTCCACAACGTCCGCCAGGTGCTGAATTCTTTCTTCTGCTCTTATATGTTCGGTAATATCCTGGATTATCCCTCTAATCCGAACAGGGGTATTCTTCTCATTAAAAACAACTTCACTTTGAGAATGGACTACTCGTTCTTCTCCATTAGCTGATACAATCCTATAATTAATGTCAAAGGAACCTCCGTTTAGAGCTTTTTTAACGGCTTTATCTAAATAGTCTCGATCTTCTGGATGTACGTAATCTAAGAATATATCATAAGTCATTTCAAATTCTTGAGGTTTAAGTCCAAAAATACGATACAATTCATCAGACCAGTACAATTTACCAGTTGCAAGATTCCTATCCCAATTTCCAAGGTGAGCTATTCTCTGAGCTTCAGCAAGACCTTTTTCGCTTCTTTTTAATGCCTCCTCTGCCCGCTTTTGCTTGTCGATATCCTGGATGACAGTGATAACTCCTGTGATCTCCCCAGCCTTGTTGCGGAAGGGGACAGAACTTACGCGAGTCCAGATTTCTCGCCCATCGTCGGAAGTATAGAGGAAATCTAACCCTGGAGTCACGTTCTCGCCTCTAAGCGCTCTCGCTCCAGGCCATTCGGATTGCTTAATTAGGCGACCGTCAGCTCCCCATGTTCGCCAACGCCAGCTATTTTCAGAGTCACGCGATGGAATAGAGTCACTCACGAGGTCGCTGAGTAAACTATTGCTGATCAACCAGCGCCCTTGAGGATCAAAGAGTCCGGCACCTACTGGTAGCTGCTCGAGAAAAGTGGTAAGTAATGTTTCAATCTCACGCAGCGCCTCTTCAACTTTCTTGCGCTCGGTAAGCTGCGTCTCAATCTCCGCCCTTGTCTTCTCTATTTTCTCACGAGTCAGAAATTCCCGCCTGCGCCAGAAGTGAAGCAGCCAGCTAGATGTAATGGCAATGGCATTCACCATTAACATGCTGAGAAGCACCACAAAGGAAGCTTGTGGCGATACCCTCAGACTGGGTACAATAATCAATGTCTGCGCGATAGTGTACACTAAAGCCGCAATAACTTGGTTTGTAAACCGGTTTGGGATGGCGAGAACTATGACGAAAACCGCGAGGACTGTGATAATGGTATGGGCGACAAAATTTTCAGGTCTCGTCGCATTAATCACAGCGTTGGCGAATGCCAGAAAGATGCCCCAAAAGAATTCAGCCCGGTCGTAAGAGCTGTAGTTTGGAAATTCTCTTAGACTTTTGAGGAACAGGATGGTGTACGCGGTAAAGGCAAGTCTAAGCGTAAGAAGCCCATAGAATGTCCGTGTGAGCCCAAAGAAACCGTAATCGTTGGCCAGAAGGGCTATAAAAGGCAGGATAACCAGAAGAACGAAGATTCGGGACTGGGCGATGTCCGCACCAAAGTTGGCCTGCCGAAAGCGATCCTCCTGCTCCGCACTCAACCCGAATTTAAGCCATTTCTGGAGATCTTCTACTGCGTTCATTTATCATCCTCGAATTTGATGCAACAAAGAAAAGGCTCACCGAGCCTATTGCAGAGTTTGTTCGTTTCCTCTTTCAACTCGATTATCCATACCTCCCTGCTGCCATGCGCAATTGAAGTGAGCCAATTCCACGCTTGCTGCACGGAGTTTTTCAACACGCTTCCGGATTCATCCTCCGCACGTTTGCTCTCGGCGATGTCCCACTCCAGATTAATATCAAGATCAGGGACAGCACATCTAAAAGCTTCTCTTGCTGCCGGTGGATTTGAATGTGGCAATATGCACAGCTCATTGTCCTCCATATTTACTTTGAATAAGGAACTAGTAAATCCATCAAATTTGCTTTTGTCCAGTAGAATTGGCAGAAGTCTGTTCCCAAGGGCTCCCCTATAAAATCAATAACAGAGCTCCTACTGTTACTTCTCATACCCTTCTCCCGCATCTGTAAAAGTGAAAAGTTCTTGTCTTAATACTTGTGCTAAACAAGCTTGCAAATTCATTTAATATACATATATTTTTATAAAACTAAGTCTATTTTCTACTCTTTATCTACTTTTAGTTATAAAAATAGCCCGATATATACTTTTTTCTGCATGTCTTTTCTTATAATCTAAGGCTTCTAACCGAATTGTCCAAACCGAGAGTCCCGCTTAAATTAAAAAGAGCATAAGCGAAGTTTTAAAAATAGATATAGAAGTTGAAAGTTTTAAATTGAAAGAATAGAAGATTTGATGCGAGAGGTGCGATTCGAACGCACGAACTCCTACGAGACTAGGCCCTCAACCTAGCGCCTTTGACCTGGCTGGGCAACCCTCGCATAGCGATATATTACAGATAAAGAATCGAGAAATTCTTTACAAAAGGTATTTTTAGAAAGGTACGAAAACTAAAGTCTTTGAAGCGAAAGATTTTGAGGTTAACAGGTTGTGAGTCAACAGATTAAGAAATTTGGTGCGAGGGATGGGATTCGAACCCACGAACTCCTACGAGACTAGGCCCTCAACCTAGCGCCTTTGACCTGGCTGGGCAACCCTCGCATCTCGTTTTAATCGTGTTTTTAGTACTGTCCTGTTTTAATAACCCGGCGCGCTTTACGCTTGCACTCCCTCACAATATCATGGATAATATATAAACATTTCGAGTCATGCAAATCACCGAAAATAAGTTTTGGAAGAACGCGAATAAAACAGAATGGCTCCTTAGGTAATCAGGCATTAATCAGGCATTAATCAAGCAGGTAAAAGGCATAAAATAAACACAAAACAGGCAGAATACGGGTACATAACAGGCCTGGGAGAGGCACAAAATAAACATAGAACAGGCCCAGAAGGACACGAAACAGGAATAAAATTGGCTTAAAAAAGTTCCGCGAGATATCTATCAATTGAAATATTCAGGGCTCTACAGCCTTGATCTCAAAAAAATGGGTTTGGGCCGTATCCGAGCTGAGGCTCAGAACTGGTCCAGAATGCTCAAAATTTCTTCGGCTTTGCCTCGGACCACTTTTGCCGCATTAAGGGCGAGGTCTTTGGCTGTGTAAGAACCATCGGACTCCATTGTAAACACAAAAGCGTTCTCATCGAAGCCAATTTTTATTGCGTGAATGTCACAGACCTGCTCACATAGCCTGCAGAGCGAGCATTTGAGGAGATCTTCCTCAGAAACTTTGGCCCCTGCGTCTTCGAGCCGTATAATGCTTTTCGGACATTCGGCCACACAGTGCCCGCACGCGTCACAGTTTTGAATGTTTATAATAGGCACGTTCTTGTAGCCGCAAGCGACTCCTGCCTGCCATTTAACGCTGTCTCTGCCGTAACCCATATGAGCGACGGCCTCAAGCACAAGTTTCTGCCCCTTTTTCAGCTCGACAATCGGGATATTGGGGTCAGCCGGCTGTATCTTCGGATCAGAGGAGATAAGATCCCGCGAATAAACCGTTCCCGGGCCTTCTGCACTGAGGGTTAAGGAAACCTCGCAGGCAGGACAACCCTCCCCTCCGCAGACATCGCATTCCGCCTGTGGCACATACGTCTCCGCGTCCGTTACTATCGGGATTAAGGACAGACGTAGAGCCAGCTGCTCATCATAGAGTACCGAGGTGTTGTCATAAAGGTTCACATACTCGATCGCAAGCGTTGGTACATCTGCGATCATGGCACGCCGAATGCCGTTGGCAAAAGAAGTGCTAACTCTTGAAAGCACGAATTTTGCAGATCTGTCCGATAACTCCAGAATGTCTACTTCCATCGTCATATACCTTAATTTCCCTTATATATTAATTCATTCAAAAAAAGAGAATTTTAGAAGAATTCGCTGAAAAATTCTCTTATACGCGTCTTCCGCCTTTCGGGCGAGTGCCATCGTGCGGGACAGGAGTAACATCTTCAATCCTGCCAATTCGAATCCCTGCTCTTGCAAAAGCCCTGATTGCAGCCTGAGCGCCAGGACCCGGGCTTCTCTGCTTGTTTCCACCGGGAGCTCTTACCCTGATGTGGATGCCGTTGATGCCCTTATCCCTGAGCTGGTCAGCAAGCTGGCCTGCCATCTGCATGGCAGTATAAGGAGAGCTTTCGTCTCTTGCAGCTTTTACAACCATACCACCGGAGGACTTCGCAATGGTTTCAGCCCCTGTGATATCGGTTACAGTAATAATTGTATTGTTAAATGAAGATTTGATGTGAGCTACGGCCCATTTCATGTCTGCCATGATTATCTCCTCCCTCTCTTCCTCTTTCCGCCGCCTCTTTCAGGAGGCCTCTCTTTAGCCTGTCTTGCTTCTGCAACAGCCTTTAAAGTAGTTGTGCTGTCTGCAAGGGCAGATGCCACCTGCACAGGTCTTTCAGGGTGAGATTCGCTAACAAGCGGGGAGGTTCCATAATATCCGATGTGCATCTCATCTTCCTTGGACACGAGCATTCCCGGAATAGTAGCCTTTCTGCCGTTAACTGCGATGTGCCCGTGAGTGATAAACTGGCGTGCCTGGATAACTGTCCTGGCAAGCCCGAGACGGAGAACCTGGGTCTGGAGTCTCCTTTCAAGGATATTTTCAGTTTTTAAAGAGAGAATGCTGTCAATGTCAGCGTCCGACTTGATCATACCATAGCGGATAAGCTTTGAAAGAATTTCTTCGGACTGAGTCTTCTGATGTCCTTCAAGTCCTCTTTCCTGAGAGTTTGCAGCGCTTGCAAGTAATTTCCTGGCTTCGGACCTGTACATCCTCAGCATACTGGCTGCCTTCCAGACTTCTCTCTTATTTCTGAGGCCGTATGCCTTTACAAGCTGGACTTCGGATGCCATCCTGGTTTCCTGCCAGGGGTGCCTTGGAGTCTCGTAACTTTTACTTTTTTTACCTGGATATGCCATTTAGAATCACCTCAACCGGGAAATCACTTCTTCCTGCTGACACCGACAGTTGACCCGCGGCGGCCTGTGGATTTTGTTCTCTGCCCTCTTACCTTAAGGCCTCTTTCATGTCTGAGACCTCTGTAGGCGCGAACCTTCTTCAGGTTGTTAATGTCTTCCCTGAAAGTCAGTACGATGTCCGTTCCCAGCAGGTGCTTGTCCTGTCCTGTTGCCAGGTCTTTCTGCCTGTTCAACATCCAGGATGGAACAATCTCCTCAAACTTCCCGATTGCGCTGTCGAGTTTTGCCACTTCTTCATCTGGCAGGTATCCAAGTGTAGCACTGGGATTTACCCCTGCATCCTTTGCAATAAGGATAGCAGTGCGCCTTCCTATTCCCGGGAGACCTGTAAGGGCGTATTGTACGGGTTTTGCCCCCTGCAGGTCGGTATTCATAATCCGAACAAGATGCCTTAATTCTTCATTATTCTTTTCTTCTACCATATACTCCCTCCAGGGGAATGCATACAGCATCCTGTAGCCCCTGATCGAATACCCTTAAAGAATACGCGAAAAAGTCAGGAGCAGCTCTCTAAAGGAGCTTCTTTACAGCATATACTGATGAGTTCATTTACATGCAGTTACCAGTATATAAGGATATCTGCAACGGACTCGTTACTGAATATCAGTCTCCTGCAGAGAGAAAAGGAAAACCTTGCGGGCAAGATCCATAGAAAAACGTTGAAGTATATAGAGAAAATATTGAGAAACTTGCACACATGAAAATAAGAAGATTCTGACGCCGAGGGGGAGATTCGAACTCCCGAGGGGCTAAGCCCCACAAGCTTTCCAGGCTTGCGCCCTACCACTAGACTACCTCGGCATAAAGTTTATGCACAACTTAACATATTACACGACTTACCCGGCCTTTGGTCAAGCTTTCCTTTAGAAAGGTTGGTACAAAGCTTATGGCACGACTTATACCATAACGGAATAGTGATATATAAACTTTATTCTAAGCACGGGCATTTAAAAAGAGTTTTATGGGTTAGGGCTTAACTTCTTCCTCTTTTTTAGTCCAACCCTTCGGATAAGTCCCAACTTCCATCATAACCCGGATTAAGGTCGCTGCAAGCCCTGTAGAGACTTTAAGGAGCTCTTCTGTACTCATTTCAGCTTTTGCAAGGGCAATGAGTTCACCTTTAAGAGTAAACAGCGCTGTAAGATCCCCTTTCTTAAGGTTTGCATCCAGGCTTGTGATGCCAGGAACTGCCAGAGCAGCCCCGGAACAGACTGCATCTACCGCACTGTCCCGCAGGATAATTTTGGGAAGGTGGGATACAGCCGTTTCCATTGGCATGATTACTCGCCTGAGCTCGGATTCGTCCCCGTCTTCCTTCCAGAATACATATGCATCTTTCAAATCCTGGAGCGTGACAAGTGTTTCCTCGGTAAACGGACCTGCTTTTGTCCTCCTGAGTTCCTGCATATGTCCGCCGCAGCCCAGAGCAAGCCCTATGTCATGGCAGAGTTTCCTGATATAAGTCCCGGCTTCGCATCCTACGCGAAGGAGCACTGAACTGCCTTCAATTTCAAGCACCTCAAGATAATAGATCGTCCTTATCCTGATGACTCGTTTGACAGCCGATTTTATAGGAGGCGTCTGGTAGATAGGCCCTGTGAATTCCTCACAGACCTTCCTGACCAGTTTTTGAGGCATTTCCTTATGAAGCTTCAAAAGGCAGATATATTCCTTTCCGGAAAGGCGCAGAGCAGGAACAGCCTTTGTAGCCTTTCCGAGTAAAGTGGGCAAAAGCCCTGTAACCTTGGGATCAAGCGAGCCTGCGTGCCCTGCCGTACCCACGCCAAGAATGGCCTTTACCCAGGCAGCAACCTCATGGCTTGTCGGCCCCTTTGGTTTATCAATATTTACAACCCCTTTCTCAATATATTCGAGAATGGGGCGCTTTTCCGGATAAGAGCCGTAAGAGGGATTTGTCCAGGCGCCGGATTTCCGGACCAGAATTCTTTCAGCTTCGGATGGCAATTTGCCGGCAGGTGACATAGTTTTTCAAAAACTCCTGAATTCAATGTATAGACATAGGTATGGTATGCAGTATAGTATGGTATGCAGTATAATTCGTAGTAAACGTGTAAGCGGCAACAAATCTGAGATTTAAGGAAATTCCTGTAATTCATATAAGAAGGAAACCCGACGTACCTCTAAGAGGAATCATATGCCGGAAAGCCTTACGATAAGTACCTTATTCTGGATCAGATGAATACCGGGCATCCCCACGAAGGAACAGGACACCTTAACAGAGTGTCGTTACGCTGGATGCTCTTTTCGCTGAAATATGATACTCATGATCGCTGTAATATATCAGTAATATCAGGTTCCGGCAAATAAAACTCTACGCTTTGTATAAAAATCCAGCCTTTGACAGAGCTTGCGGGAAATTACTCCGGCCCTATAAGGGAATCGATAGCTGTCCTGAGAATATCAAGAATCTGGTACTGGTTCCACTTTTCGGAGTCAATAACGATGTCGTAAATCGACAGGTCGCCAATATCGATATTGTAATAACTCATATAGCGGAGAGCTTCGGATTGTTCCCTCTGGACTGTTTTTTCAAGCTCTTCGTCAAAAGATACCGATTTCTCCCGCCTCAGGATACGTTTTACCCGGACGGGTAACGGAGCCTTTATCCAGATTTTAAGCACACTCGGGACATCTTTAGCCATATGGCCTGCAAGCCTGCTTTCGAGAAGCAGATTTTCCTGACTGTGGATAACAGCTCTCTGATTCTTATCGATAGCCAGGTCAATTGAAGGGTCTTTTTCAGCCATAGCTCCGAATTCTGCCAGACTCATCCCCTTTTCCCTGGCTATCCTCCTGAAAACTTCACCCGAGGAGATCAATTCAAGTTCGTAATATTCAGCAAGAAGTCTTGAGATTGTTGTCGTTCCACTCCCCGGAAGCCCGCTTACTGTTACCCGCATCAGACCCCACCGATATTGAGTGCCTTTCTGATAAGCTGGCTAACTCCGAGAGAAGAGATGAAGTACCAGTATATCCAGTGCTGGATGGGACCAAAAGCCTGAGAAGTAAGCAGCTGTTCACCCCAGAAAGGAAAGACCATAGTGGCAGATCCGTGCATGCTGATATAAAAGTAAGCCCACATGAAAAGGGGCAGAGAGATGATACTGATATAAGCCATAGGCTTGAATTGCTGTTTGGACATCTTCATCTGGTCTTCCATCATCTCCTTACGCTGGTCTTCAAGTTTTTTCAGCATATAGGTATTCTGGGAAAGCTGTGCCTCCCTGAATTCTTTCTGGAAAACTTTCATGCGTTCCTGTGTATTCCTCATCAGGTCCCAGTCAATTGTATATTTCTGGATAAGGGATGCATAAACAGCAGTAATAGCCGCCATTACCAAAAGAATTAAATGGAAATTCTCCTGCCCGACCAGAGCAAGCACGGGATTCATTAAAGTCCCGACGGCTTTCCCGACAGCATCCCTGAAACCCTGTCCAAGAACCATAATCCCGATCATAAGAGAAAAACCGAGAGCCAGCAGGAACCGATCTATTTGCTTTTTTAATGTCTCTGAAACCAAGTTGTGCTCACCATTCAGGTTCAATAATTATTCATTATTCTGAGATATTCAAGTGTAGAAAAATTCCGATAAATAGAAACTTGACAAGCTTAGAGTATTATAAAGGTATAAGGTCCTATTAAAATCCTGAGAAATCAGCTCGACTACGGAGCCGGTTTTAAATGATAATGCAGGTTGTTCTGGTTAATAAGTGTCGATGTATATAAGTTATACTATTCGATGAAACTCAGTTGACCCTCAAGCGTTGGGCCGCAACCGTTGAGCCGCAAACGTCGCGCCGTTTGATCACGCCGTTGCCAGGGTTTTTCGATCAAACCTTTTTTTAAAAGGTTTGCGTTGCGACGTTTTATCACGCAGCTTCCAGCGGTTTTTGATCAAACTTTTTTTGAAAAAGTTTGCGGTCAAGCCTTTTTTGAAAAGGTTTGTAGGCTTGCGGGACTCGAGTGAAAGAATAAAAGGATACGTTTAAATATGTTCTCATAAATTATCATAATCATGCATAATAGCCTGGAAAGCCGGAATAATAAACTTATACTGCAGATCCCAGGAGGAATTTAAAAGATGCAGCTTCCAAATCCTGATGGACAGTTTCCTAAAATAAGCAGTAAAGCCTGGATATTCGACACTGCGCTCATAATAGGAAACGTAACTATCGAGGAGGGCGTATTTGTCGGGCCGAATGCCGTGATCAGGGCAGACGAACCCGGATCTTCAATCGTCATCCAGAGAGAGTGCAATGTTCAGGATAATGTAATAATTCATTCCCTTTCCAATTCGGAAGTAAAGATCGGTAATAAAACATCTCTTGCGCACGGGTGTATCGTACATGGGCCCTGCTCAATAGGAGAAAACTGTTTTGTCGGGTTCGGAGCCGTAGTATTTGACTGCGACCTGGGAGAAAATGCTCTGGTGCTTCACAGGGCCACTGTTCGCGGAGTCGAAATTTTTCCGCATAAAATGGTGCCTGACGGAGCCGTCATCACAGACCAGGAAGCTGCAAGTTTGCTTGAAGATATCACGACAGACCTTGCAGAGTTTAAAAAATCCGTTGTCAGAGCGAATCTTGAACTGGTAAAAGGGTATAAAGACCTGCAACTCGAGGGCGAAACCCTGCCTTTAAGCATATTAAAGGAAAGTGAGACCGAAGAGTTCCAGAGCCCTGAAAATCCGGAGTAAAAAATTATTTGGTCAGGTTAATTTCGATCGATATCTGGATTCATATTTTTAAGAATATTTTTAATACATTTTAATAATATTTTAATAATAATTTAGTACTAATTTAGTATATTTTGATATAACAAACATTTTAATATTTTGATAATATTGTAATAATACATCAATTAATATTTTAACTAATTTTTAGATTTATATTCAGGTTAATATTTCTATTAGTATACCAGGTTAATTAGAAATAGACCAGTAATTCCAATAATTCAGTAATTCCAATAATTAAAGGTATTTACCATCCAGCTGTTCCAGAACTTTTTTTCCTTCATCTGTCAGGGTGTATTTTTTCCATGTGGTTTTGTCAGGAGTCAAACACTGGATTAAGCCTTTACCCTCAAGTTCCTTTAAAGCGTGGCTGATATTTTGCGTGGATCGGCTTGCTTCATGGGCAATATCCGAAGCCCGAACAAAAGTGTGCCTTTTCATGGAGTCCATAAGAATCAAACGGCGGTCAACACTGATAACCCAGTTAACCAGTTCATCGATTGAGTTTTCAGTCATACTAACTCAGCTTCTCCGTCGTATAGTTCTTGTGACATAGTTCTTGTTGACATAAACAGCCGCATATTATTTAAATATTAATTGTTTGAATCAAGTAGAGGAGAAAGAAGCAGAGGCTTTTTATTAGACATGCTGAGTGAAAGAAAAAATAGAAAGGTCAAAGACTTAGTGAAAAAAGAAGAAAAAGAAAATGAAGGTTTCAGGCAAATTTTGTAAGAACTGCCTTTATATCTTCAAAAACCTCATTTATATCTTTCGTGCCGTCAAGAGATACCAGGATACCCTGTTTTGCATAATAGTCAATAAGAGGCTGAGTTTGCTTTTTATAAACATTGAGACGGTTCTGGACGGCCTCTTCTCTGTCGTCGGCACGCTGGAAAAGTTCACCGCCGCAAACGTCGCAGACATCTTCTTTTTTCGGCGGGTTAAAGGTTCTGTGATAGGTTGCACCGCAGTTATTACACATAAGGCGACCGCTTATCCTCTCGACCAGTTCTTCGTCAGGCACTTCAAGATTGAGGACAACATCTATGGGCTTGTCGATCTCGTCAAGGATGGTTGCAAGAGCGTCAGCCTGAGGTATCGTCCTTGGATACCCATCAAGAATGAAACCTTTTTCGCAGTCCTGTTCTTTCAGACGGTTCTTAATAATCCCTATAAGCACCTCATCAGGAACAAGTTCTCCCTTGTCCATATATGCCTTGGCTGCAAGCCCAAGTTCGGTTCCTTCCCTGACATTCGCCCGAAGGATATCCCCTGTGGATATCTGCGGGATTCCGTAGAAATCAACCATTTTTTTGGCCTGGGTACCTTTTCCGGCACCCGGGGGCCCGAAGAGTATTATATTCATTCGAAGATCCCTGTATTTCCTTTAGTTTGTTTATGTTACGTCTAGATTTGATTCATTTTTGCAGCCCGGAACAAACCCTTACTGCTCCCCGAAGAAGGAACGGATCATTGGGTGCATCTCCATCATCTGCTCGGATGCGATATCCTCATACAGCCGGTACACAATACTCACAGTAAGCAGCAGCCCTGTACCTCCGGCACTTCCAATGGTACCGAGCAGGCTAGCAACCAGAGTAAGTGCGCCTATGAAAGCTCCACCTATTACGGTAACTTTTGGAATGTAACGCTGCATGACTTTTTCAATGCTGCCTATATTCCGCCTGAAACCCGGAATTTGCATGCCGGAATTGAAAATCTTCTGGGCTGTAGGTTTAGCACCCATGCCCGTAGTCTCTATCCAGAAGAGGGCAAAGATAATTCCGCCTCCGATAAGCATGGTGGCATCCGTAAAGACGTGAAGCACAATCTGCCAGGTAGCAGGCGCGGCAGCTCCGTAACTTGCAAAGGACTCCTGCACGAGAGAAGGAATCCAGTCATAAGGGCTGTTTATTGGAGCAAGGTAATACATAATCCCGTTTAGAGGTGTGGACCCGCTGAACTCGCCAAGGAATGTGATTCCACGGCTTGAGAGAATGATTCCTATCATCTGGATATTAGCCTGAAGAGCCCGGACAAGAATCATTGGCAGCACTGAGGAGTATATGAGTTTGACGGGGAAACGACCCCTCGCTCCTCTTACTGCACTGTGCGCGAGAGGGATTTCAATCCTCGTACTCTCTACATATACCACAAGCAGGAAGATGAGAACCGTGCTCACCAGTGCCAGGATTCCTCCTCTGACCAGTATGAACATCAGGCCCTCGCCTGAAAGGAGGTAATCTGCCCCAACGTTCTGGGCTATGTAAATCCATTTAGGAATCAGCCCTATCGGAAGCCCTGCCTCGTCAGGCTGCCAGTTAAAGATCCCTGTAACAATCTGCTGGGAGATTCCCGCAACAATGAAAAGCCCGACTCCTGACCCGATACCCCACTTGGAAACCACTTCGTCCATGAAAAGGATCAGTGCGCCTCCAATAAAGATCTGAATAAGGAGCAGGAAGGTGATTACTCCCAGGCCTACACCAAGAACAGAAGCAAGCCCCGGATCAGGCTGTATATACCCACCAAGTAACTGCGGCAGAGCCTCCAGTATGATCATGACAAACACAAGGAACTTCTGAGCTCCCTGGAAGAATGCCTGGTCTTTGGGGTCCGACAGGTCCAATTTGATAATATCTGCTCCAACAAGAAGCTGCAGGACAATCGAGGCCGTGACAATAGGCCCGATACCTAGAAGAATCAGAGATCCAGACGCGCCTGCAAAGAAGGCACGGTAAGATTCAAAAAGGTCAACCGAATTCCGGGACATCCCAAAGAGCGGTACGTTTGCCAGAGCAAAGTACAGCACAAGGACTCCCAGAGTCCACCAGAGCTTATCCTTAAAATGGACGTGTTTTTCCGGACTTGCTACTGCAGGTAACTTGTTAAAAAACGGTTCTAACGTATCCCTGAGAGTCATCGATTACACCATTTAAAATATAATTTATTTATAATGTTTAAAATTGTTAGATTACGTTTTACCGTAAGACATTGGTAATATAGTACATCTAATATGAAAAGTTACCTAAAGAATTAAAATAAGTAATGTCAGAGTGACACTACTTATTCGGCATCGATGCAACTTCCGCCGGCGTTCTCAATTTTCTCGCGGGCAGATGCGGAGAATTCTTCCGAAGTAACCACAAGGTTCTTCGTAACACGTCCGCTTCCGAGCACTTTCTCGATTCCGAGATTTTCAAGGTTAATATGGTATGCTCCGTCCCTGACTTCTGCAAGCCCTTCTTCAACAAGATAAGCAGCAAGTTCGTCAAGTTCTCCCACATTTACTATGGAGACGTCTCTGGAAACTTCAGCAGGGCGCTTGAAACCATGCTTCCCGTAGCTGTATCCCCTTAAAATGGCTCTTACGAAGTGGTGCTTACCGCCACCGGATTTTCCACGGCCTCCGCGGTTTCCGGCTCCACGTCTGTTTTTATGAGTCCCGCCCCCGCAGGTCCTGGACCCTCTAAACTTCTTTGTATCCATTACAACCACCTTATCTCATTTTATGCAGGAGCGCATTGATACTCTCGCCGTGGTCTCCGAGTTCGCCGCCCTGCTGTACGGTCCTTTTAATCCCGGAATGCCCTTTTCTTGGAGGGTGAAGCCTGAAAACAGGCTTCAATTTGGGAACGGCCTTAAGGGAAGTTTCTCCTTTGATTACAGCGTCTGCAAAAGCCTGAATTGAGTCATAGGCTGTATTTTCCCGGATGTATTCATCGGTCAGGCGGGTATCTCCTTCGAGTCTTCCACGGTTTTCGAGGATCTCTGCAAGGGTTTCTGCGTCAACTTTCCCATAGGCAACGTAGTCCTTTACCTTCTGAACCATACCTTTGAAATGAGGATTCTCAGGCACAAGCACACAGTGGTTAACTTTGTGCAGGCGAAGCATCTTCATGGTATCTTCAATGGTGTACCGGACATTAACCTGGCCTCTCAACCTTACAACGGCATACATCTCAGGCTTCCTCCTTACAGTACACGGGCAGCCTCATAATGTTGACCTGGTTAAGGGCATCGAAGGTTGCCTTTGCGAAGTTGAGGGTAGACCGCGTAGTTCCGAAGGTCTTGGTCCATACGTCTTTGATACCGGCTTTTTCCAGCACCTTGGTTGCAGTATTCCCTGCAGCTATTCCAAGTCCTCTCGGAGCCGGAATAAGAGTTACGCTTACACTGCCTGCCTTTCCTGTAACTTCATAAGGAACGGTGTGAGGCAGACCGCAGGCACATTCCCAGGATCCGCAGCCTCTGCGGATGTAAGTGATATCGAGCTTTGCAGCATCAATTGCCTTGCGGATTGCAGGCCCTACCTGCACGTCCTTTGCCTGCCCAAGTCCTACATAGCCGTTTCTGTTCCCTACGATTACGGTTGCTCTGAATTTTACACGGCGTCCTGAGTCAGTCATCCTCTGGACCATGTTGATATCGAGCACCTCGTCTTCCAGGTCAGGAAGCAGCATATCAATTATCTGGGGTTCCCTGATAGGCAGGCCTGACCTGATTGCTTCTTCCATGGAAGCAACCTGTCCTTCAACGACTAATTTTCCAAGCCTGGTTTTCGGAACCCAATCTTGATCGAATGCCATTTAACCACCTTAACTAAATTCAGCAAAGATTTTCTCTTTGGTTGCTTCAAACTGCTCTGGCAGGTCTGAGCTCTCTTCTCTGTATTCAGCAATATGCTCTCCCCGGATTCTCTCATCCGAAGGGAAAACTTCAGGGCTGCAGGGGATCTCGAAACCCGAGTCTACTATGCCTTTAAGTGCGGCATATACCCTGGACCCTGCCGAGGAAGCCTGAAGTCCTATGTCCAGAATGCCTCCTTCATATCCCTTCTTCAAACTTTTCAGTCCGAACAAGAGCCCTGTAAGGTATGCAGCCGTTGTATTTCCGGTAGCTCCAGTGTAACCGTACTTAGCGAGCTCACTCGAAACGGCTGAGGAATAAGTTATATCCCCATCTGGGGTCGGAGCTATTAACTGGATCTGAACGTTTCTTGCACTCTTCCTGACAACCACACGATCCTGCCTTGAGAGCAGTAACTTGAGTCGCAGGTGATAATTAGTGCGTCCTTCTCTTCTTCTTCTAAAAGGAACCTTATATCTTGGTCCTGTTGCCATATTTAGCTCCTCCAGGTTATTTCTTTAACAGTTTTTCGGACCCAAGGTGGGAATTCAGGTGGGAAACGCTTCTGTATTCGCCGCCTTTTGCTTTCCTGTAAAGTCTGCAGTACACGGACTTATCAACTGCGCCTTCTGCACGCAATTCCTTGAGCCTTCTTCTAAGAGCCCGGATCTTTTTGATCCACAGTTCCTTCTTCGGAGTACGGGCTCCTTTCTTACCTTTTCTTGAACCGTGACCCTTGCAGTGCCCATACTTACGCTTGGCAGCAAGAGCTCTGGCTCGGCCTCTGCTGACTCCTTTGACTGGCTTGGCCTTAATAGTGCCTTTTTCAATGAGCCCGCGAATGTCTTCCCTGGTAATTGCCGACGCGATCTCTTCGGAAGCTTCTGGATTAAGCCATACCCTGTCAAGTCCGCATTCAAGAACTTTGGAGGCTAATCTTCTCTGATTGGCCAGATCTGACATTTTTATTCACTCCTTCCAGGGTTCAGAACTTTAATTCCGAGTTCTTCGGCTTTTGTAAGAATAATAGCTTTCTTTCTTGCGCCTACTGTCGATGCTATCCTGATAGCCTCATAAGAAGGATCAACAAGCTCAAGTTCAGCTACACTGGAAATAAGCACATCCGAATAACCGGATGGGTGCAGGCCTTTTACTGCAGCCGGGCTTCCGTACCCTACCTGGGCAAGAGCACCTTTTGAGACATACTTTCTGCGCTGTTTGCCCTGAGTACCTCTCGGACGCCTCCAGTTGCTGTCAAGCCTCTTGAACTTATGATAGGCTGCCCTCTTGAACTGGGGTTTCTTTCCCTTCTGGACCTTTCTCACATTGAATAATCGCCTGGATTCAGAGTCCATATCAAGGGTGGAAACTGAAGTACCTTCTGATTTGAATTCTTCTGCCATCATAACCACCTCAGGCCTTCTGCACGATGTAGATTCCGTCCTGGAAAATCCTCGGGTCGAATCTCTTAATCTTGGTCTTCTGTTCAATGTTTGCGGCAGTCTGCCCGACATCTTCCTTGTTGATTCCGGAAATAGTTACCTCATTTCCGGTAACCTTAACCTTTGTCTCGCCAAGGATTTTTGCAACTCTCGGCTTCTTTTCTCCAAGGAAGTTCCCGATTATGAGGGTCTTGCCTTCAACTTTTACCTGCATAGGGAAGTGAGCGTACACGATAGTCATCTTGCACTCAAAGCCTTCGTTTACGCCTGTGATCAGGTTTTTGATGTGGGAAGTAAAAGTGCCTACCATGGCTTTCTGTTCTTTTCTGGAGGATTCCGCATCCACCACTACTTCGCCTTCCCTGACGTCGATCTTGATTCCGGGGTACCATAACTTTCTTTCGACAGTTCCCATGGGACCCTTGGCTGTAAACACATCCCGAGATAAAGAGACGGAAACTCCTTCAGGAATCTCTATTGTTCTTGCAATTTCCTTAACCATTTCCTGTTCCCTCCAGCTCAGTACACATAAGCAAGAAGCTGCCCACCGATCTTCTTCTCACGGGCTTCGTACTGGGACATAACTCCGTTTGAAGTGGTTACTATAAGGGCGCCAAAGTTCTTTGCCGGCAGGAACTGTTTTTCCCAGCGTTCAAAGCTGCCAGTTCCCACAGAATACCGCGGCTTGATTGCACCGCACTTGTTGATTCTTCCCACAAGGGTAACATTGTAGACTCCGGCTTTTCCGTCATCGATAAACTCGAATTCTCCAATGTATCCGAGATCTTGCATAACCTTCAGCACATTGCCGATGTTTTTTGAAGCAGGCCTGATAATACAGGCGCTCTTCCCGATAACTTCGGCATTTTTAATTGTGGAAAGGGCATTTGCAAGAGGATCAAGTAATACCATTTTAATCACCTTACGAATACTTCTCAAAACCCATCTCGTGGGCGATTTCCCTGAAACAGTGTCTGCAGAGGTAGATATCGTATTTACGGACAAGGCCCTGCCTTCTCCCGCACCGCTTGCATACGTTTACTCCTCTTCCGGACTTATCTATAGTCTCTGTCATTTACATGACCTCCACGCCATAGCTTTCGTTAAGGAAGGAAATCGCATCCTCAACTGTGACCCTATGGTCGGCCGGGATCTTCCTGGTTGCGATTCTTCTCTTGCAGATTCTTTCTCCAGGGCGCTTGATCACAACTGTTACGTCCATTCCGAAAACCCCGATATTCGGGTCATATCTCATGCCCGGAAAATCAGTGTGTTCTTCAATTCCGAAAGAGACGTTTCCAAGGGAGTCAAACTGAGATCTGACCAGAGTTTTATCGACGATACCCAGAGCGGTCTCAAGGAATTGCTGGGCTCTCTGGCCTCTCAGGGTCACTTTGCAGCCTATGGGTTCGTTCTTCTTGATCGAAAAAGCCGGAAGAGTCCTCTTGGCAAAACACCTGACAACTCCCTGGCCTGTGATAGTCCTGAGGATTTCCTCGGCGTTTACGAGATGCTGGCCACTTTCTCCGACACCCATGTGGACAATTACCTTCTCAACAACGGGAGTGCGCATAGAGTTACTCAATTACCTCACCACCGAGCCGAATCTCAGGCTTATCCTCGCCAATGACAATCACGTAATCTTCAATCGTTTCGAAATCGGTTTCCCCGGAAATCGCGACTGTATTGTGTCTGGAACTCTTAACTTCCCTGATTTCCTTAATCTTTCCGATTTCTCCAGAGTGCTGGCCGCCTACAACCATTGCCAGGTTGCCAACCTTGAACTGAAGGTGCTTTACTACCTGCTTGTCAGGCACTGAGAGAATCAGAGAGTCCTTTGTGCCGTACTCATTAGAGCCGAGAATGTTGGTCCCGTCATTCAGGTTAAGCTGCACCTTTCCTCCTTTGAGGATGGTCTTGTTGTCGATCCTGCAAAGTTTGTTAACGTTTGTCTCGCTCAGTTTGTGAAGGATCAGGCGCCCCTTTTCATCCTGGAGCATTCTGTATGTTTCGTTTATGAGCGGGAGTGTAATTACGTCAAAAAGCCCGACTGGGAACCTGAGGTCTTTCCTGGGAATGCCGTCCACAAGAACTTTGCCTTCCGAAAGAATCCTCTTACCTTCCCTGCTGTTATCTACAAGCTTGAGAACGTCGCGAATTATGATTCCGAGCGGAAGACTGCGTGCCTGGCTGTGAGGCCCCGGGCGGGTGGTGGAGACCCACTTATAACCTTTTTTCCCGGCCTTCCAGCTTTTTGGGATTGATAATCTTTTCTGGTGTGTCACAAAATCACCTGCCTCACTTCTTAATGCTTGATGCTCTGCGCCCGTCCTTCAGTTCCAGTTTTGTAATCATGACATTGGAGGGGTATATGGGTCTTGGGACTTCGGTGCCATCCACCTTGGTGGAAATAACACCGTCAACAGCAATCGTGCCGTCCTGAAGAGAAACGGTCTGGACCTTTCCTTCAGTACCCTTAAAATCTCCGCGCATGACCTTCACGGTATCTCCCGCGATAACTGCGGCGCTTCTTGTGCCGTACTCCTTGGAGAGCGCTTCACTGAGCCTTGCGCCCATGAATTTCTGTCTGATATGCAGAGGCGCATTATATCTTGCTTTTCTCTGCTTTCTTGGCTGTTTGGATACCATGCTCGCCACCTCAGACAATAATAGATGCTGTGGTCCCGATCTTGGGGAACCTCTCAGCTACTTCTCTTGCTACAGGACCTTTTATGTCCGTGCCTTTGGGGATCCCGTCTTCGTCCGTGATTACCATGGCATTGTCCTCAAAGGACACATGCAGCCCATCCGGACGGCGGAACTCCTGTTTCTGGCGAACCACTACTGCGAGGAGAACCTGCTTCCTCATTTCGGGTGTGCCCTTCTTTACTGAGACGACGCACATGTCCCCAATTCCTGCGCAGGGCATTCTGTTCTTGACCCCTCTGTACTTCTTGACAGAAATGATCTCAACGACCTTAGCTCCGGTGTTGTCCACACAGGGAACCTTGGCGCCTGCATTAAGAGCCCTTGGGATGTTGGAGCGTATGCCTTTCATTTGGGCACCTCCGCTTTAATTACCACGTAGGACTTGGTTTTGCTTATACGCCTGCATTCCGCAATCGTGACGATATCCCCGACCTTTGCTGAAATGCAAGGCGGGTTATGTGCGTGAACTTTCGAGCGTCTCTTCTCGTATCTCTGGTATTTCGGCACCATTTTCATGTATTGCCTTTCAATAACTACCGTATTGTCCATCTTGCTGCTGACCACGGTGCCCACAAGGATTTGACCTCTTACTGGGAGTGTGCCGTGGAAGGGACAGTATGAATCATCACATTCTTCTGATGGCGCCGGTATGTTCAATCCAATATCTCTTGCCATGAGTTTAGCCCCATTTGCGTAACTTTTTAATGTTCTTGATCCGATTTTCGGGCTGTGAGAGCAGCAGGTTTCCCTGAATTTTAACGAATGTATCGGATCTGCGGCCTTTTTCTGAGAGCTCGGCAGGGATTCGGAAGAGAAATTCCGAATCCGCCTTTGGAATCATCAGTTCCCGCGACTTCGAGTTTTCTACGATTAACATATTTTTTGTCTCGTCAATTACCCTGCCGCGGATTCCTGTCAATGCTGAATTAGTGGAACGAATCACCTGAATTTCAAGCCCTATCAGTTCGTGGAAGATAAGGGTCGAAGGTAGAATTTCCACTTTAGATTTCATTTAGCTCATGCTGAATTGTCTTTATCCGGGCAATCGTTCTCCTGATTTCTCCGATTCTTCCCGGATTATCAGGAGCTCCGCCTGCGGAGGTAAGGGCACGTTCCCTGACCAGTTCATTTTTCAGGGTATCGAGTTCGTCAGCCCTTTCCTCGACTGTCATGGTCCGGATTTCGCTGGTTCTGAGAATTGCCATTATTCCTTAGCCTCCTTGTGAACCCGTGCCATAGGATGCCAGTAGTCATAGCTCTCGTGCTTGTGCTGCCAGACCCCATTGACCTGCCTGCGGACTTCTTCTGAGCCTTCGACATGGATAACTTCAGCTTCTTCCTCTTCCGCGGTCTCAGCCTGAGGTTCTTCCTCGGCTTCTTCAGGCTCTGCGACTTCGGCTGTTTCTACCGGTTTTGCAGGTGCTGCCGGTTTTGCAGGTGCTGCTGCAGGACGGGGTTTTGCCGCGCTCTCCTTTTTAGGGGCTTCAGCGGGTTTCTCAGCCGGCTTTTCGGCAGGCTTTTCAACCTCAATTACAATCTCACTTGCTTCCTTAACCCTGTATGAGTCAGGCAGGACAACGCCTGGCTGAATGATCCTGACTTTGCAGCCAAGGGTTCCGAGCTTCTTGATTGCTACTGCAAACCCTTCGTCAACAACTTCCTGTACAGGGTTTCCGGAGTGTTTTATGTACCCGTCAACGAATTTTTCAACTCTTGACCTGGCACCGGTAAGCTTTCCGGAAATAACAACTTCGCAGCCGAGTGCGCCTGCATTCATGACTGCCCTGAGGGTGTTGTGTCCGGCTTTTCTGAAGTACCAGCCTCTCTCAATCGAAGCTGCAAGCCTGGACGCCATCATCTGAGCATTAAGTTCAGGTTTCTTGACTTCCTGAGCGTCAATCTGCGGGTTTTCGAGGTTGTACTTGGTTGCTACATCCCTGGTAAGCTTTCTGATGACCTTCCCGGCTTTCCCGATTACCATTCCAGGCTTTTCGGAATAGATAATAATCTGGGTGCCCATTGGGGTCCTGTTAAGCTCCATGCCGCCGTATCCAGCTCTGTTAAGCTGCTCTGCGAAATACTCGTCCATGGAGGCTTTGACATACCCGTCATTGACGAACTTTCTCTCTATTGCCATTTAGCGCACCTCGGAAAGAATCATCTCGATATTTACAGTTTCTGTATCTTTGGGAGTGGCCCTTCCTCTGGCCCTTGGCATGAACCCATGAATTGTCCTTCCGCGCTGAATTGCAGTGTGGACGATGAACATATTTGCGGGCTCAAGACCCTTGTATTCGGCATTGCTTTCTGCATTCCTCAAGATCTTGAGGATCTCTTTTGAAGCATTTACAGGGTATCTGCCTGCCGCCATCGGACCTTTTCGGTGACCTGTTCCGTCATGGTGCCTTTTGAAGGGGACTGCCTGTTTTAAAGCAATTACATCTTCTAAAAACTTTCTAGCTTCAGCGACCTTCATGCCCTTAATTTTGCAGCAAACTTCGCGGGACTTTTTAGGGGAAATATGGAGTTCAGAACCCATAGCTTTAGAGGTAGTCTCAGGGTCTCCCTTAACTGAATAATCAATTTTTGCCATTCCCTCTCACCTCATTTCAGTGGCACGAACTTGCTTGAACGGGTTGCTCCCACACCGGCACTGCCGTGTGAAACTTTTGATCTTGTGGGTGCGAATTCTCCAAAGCGGTGCCCGATCATTTCAGGCTGAAGGTCCACACTTACGAAGCTTTTCCCATTGTGGACTTCAATAGTCTGCCCGATCATTTCCGGAAGGATGATCATGTCTCTGTGATGAGTCTTGACCGTCTTTCCTTCCTTGAACTCGTGCAGGACTTTTTTCTGTCCGTCCGTGAACCCGCGTTTGATGCTCCTGCGTTCTCTTGAGGGCAGGAGTTCTGCAAACTCTTCAAGACTCAGTTCCTGAAGTTCTGAGACGGTTCTCCCGCGGTAGGTATACTCACCTTTTCTCTTTGGTAATCTTGATGATGATTTTTTAGCCATAACGAATACCCCTCATCAGCGCTTCATTCCGGTCCTTCTAGCTGCAATCAGTCCGACCTTTCTTCCGGGCGGAGCGTTTCTGCTAACCGTTGTGGGCTTGCCCGGGTGCTTCCAGGCACCTCCACCGAACGGGTGGTCACGCGGATTCATGGCAACACCTGAAACCCTGGGATACTTTGCAGCTCTTGTTTTCAGTTTGTGGTATTTCTTCCCGGCTTTGAGCCATGGCCTGTCCACACGGCCTCCGCCTGCAACAATACCGACAACTGCCCTGCACTTCGGATTAAGCCATTTAATGCTGCCAGAGGGCATTGCCACTGCAGTCCTGTTAGGCTCATGAGTTACGACAGTTGCGTATACTCCGGACGAGCGCACGAATTTGCCGCCGTCATTCGGCTTTGACTCGATGTTGCAGATAAAGAAACCTTCAGGCACGTTTCCGATAGGAACTATGTTTCCCGGCCTGACATCGGCATCGTCTCCGCACTCGATTGTGTTCCCTACTGCAACTCCTTCGGAGGCGAGCAGGAGAAGTTCTTCCCCGTTTTCAAAGGCAACTTTTGCAATCGGGGCTGAGCGAGCAGGGTCGTGCTCGATATCAATGACTTTCCCCTGAATAGACGTGTTTTCATCAACACGAGGATGCCTCAGTTCTGCCTTGTACTTGTGAGAAGGAGCTCTATAGGTCGGAGTACCTCTACCCCTGTTCTGTGAGATTAGTCTTTTACCCATAAATCACACCTCACATTAGTCCTATCCGGGTTGCAATCTCGTGTGCCGATTCGGGATCTTCAAATGTCAGGACTGCTTTTTTCGTGCCCTTCATGGTGGTCATGGTCCTCGCGGACTTGACTTTGAACCCGTAAAGTTTTTCGACATCTTCTACGATCTGCTTCTTGTTTGACCTGGTATCCACGATAAACTGGAGCTTGTTTTCGTCAAGCAGCATCATCGCTTTTTCAGTAACAAAAGGATAATTAATTGAACTCATTGGAATGCACCCTCCAGTTTTTCAACTGCGGATTCTGTCCAGATAGTAAGGCGCCCTGCGTGTGTGCCAGGTGCAAGCAGTTCGGCATTAAGTGAATCCACTGTTGCAACGTCTATCCCTGAAAGGTTTCTTGCAGCCTTCATGATAGGGGCATCTTCCCCTGCAACAATAAGAATACTCTTTTTATGCTTGTATTTCCTGCCTCTGAGCTTTCCGCGGCCGGCCCTGATATGTCTCCCGTATTTTGCCCTGAGCACGTCGTCGTAGACTCCGATAGCCTGCAGGAATTCTATTACCTGCTTTGTCTTATCCAGGTCTTCGAGAGCGTTTTCCGTAATAATCGGAAGCTCGGCTTCAAAGATATGGCCTCTCAGGTTTACGAGGGTTGGGTCCCTGGTTGCTGCGATTGCAGAGCGAATTGCATAGCGGCGTTCCTTGGTGTTGACTTTCTCGCTCCTGTCAGCTTCCGGTTTTGGTGGGTGAGCCCTTCTTCCGCCTCTTGCGTGCGGAACTCTTGCAGCTCTGCTGCTGTTTGCAAGCCTTGGAATCTGGGCAACGCCTCGCCCTGAGCCCCAGGATCTTGCAGAGGTGTCCATTCCTGCGTAGAGACGGGGACCGTAGGGCTGAAGCCTGTTTGCCTGTGCCGCAAGCACTGCCTTTTTGATCAGGTCAGGGCGGTAGTCCACATCAAACACATCAGGAAGCTCGATTTCCCTGACAACCTTTCCTGTAAGGTCTATTGTTTTTGCTGTAGCCATTTTGTTCACCCCTGCTTGGATTCCCTGCTTATGTGAAGGATATTCGGTTCGCCAAGGTCGGCTTTCTTTGCCCTGATCGGGTCTCTGAGTCTGATAAGCCTCTTTGATGGTCCGGGCACACTGCCTTTAATGAGCACATAGTCTCCACGGACAAGGCCGTAATTAAGGAAACCGCCATCTGGAGTGATTTCTTCGCCATCGGATCCGATCTTAAGGATACGCTTGTTGAACTCGGTTCTCTGGTGATATCCCATCTGACCCATCTGAGGAACTCTCCAGGAGACGTGGGCAGGATGCCACGGACCAAGAGTACCGATCTGCCTGAGGCTGCCCTGCCTGGAGTGCTTGTTTTTCATAAGCTGGATGCCCCAGCGCTTTACAGGACCCTGGGTACCTTTTCCGATGGTGATAGCGGCCGTGTCAACAAGTATCCCGGTTTTGAAAACGTCGGTAACGCTTACAAGGGTGCCCAGGATTGACTTCGCGAACTCGAATTTGGTGTTGAGATCTCTGGCGCTAATTCCGGATTCCATGATGTCGGGCGTCTTTTTAGGAACCCCGGTAAGGCTCTTTGGCAGGGTGTAGGTAACTGCCCTGACATCGCTTACGTTGCCTTCTTCGATCATTTTTCCAATAGTACCAAGGGTTTCGGCCATATTCTCGGCTGCCGGTAAAGGAATCCTGCGTTTGAGTTCAGGATCGAGGTCTGCTGCCCAGACCTCAGCGATTGCCTTTTCTCCGGTGCTGTCTTCTGCATAAGCCCGGATAGCTGCGACCCTTATTGCAGGAGTTTCGATGACAGTTACAGGTACGGAGATTTCCATACCCTGGGTAAGGCTGTTCTTTATGTCATCAACCATGATCACGTGGGTCATTCCCACCTTGTACCCTGCAAAACTCTGTAGCCTTGGTTCACCTGTAGCCTCCGGCCAGGACCTGAACCGTGGAATGTGGCTCTTTGCCCTTTTGCGCGGACTGAATGCGAGGGAACCTCGTTTTGGTCGGTGTATGCTTGCCATATTTCTACTCCGTAAATTTTAATTGAAATACCAGCCCCTCCGGTCGGCACAACTCAAGTGTCAAAAGAAAAATACGCTGGATTCCCCGAACGCTACCAGGTGGGGAGGGATGTCTTTCAGACCTGCCTGGCAAGAATTGCCTCGAGCAGACCAGAGCTTTATGCTCCCGGTACCCTAATTCCTTCAGGCATCTGCAAATATCCGATCCTCTTCCCAGCTTGTCTAGCAGGAGCATACGCTTAAAGGACCGATTTTACGATCCTGGCAGACCCAAATCCAGGCATCCGGCCCTGATTTGAAACATTCAGTAATCTGATTTGAAACTTCAGTATTCGGTAACCTGATTTTAAATTCAGTTCCCTGATTTGAAACTTCATTAGTCAGTGACTGCAACCGCGACTCATCGAAAACCTGAACAGTTTCGTGCGATTTTAGGCGCCGTTACGACGCCAAAAGCGGGCGTTTCAAAGCATTGGCCCTTTGACACTCATGTTGATCCGACTTTTCTCACTGGATTTATCTTCAATGCAGGTAATCTGCCGTAAAACACGGCAGAAAACCCTATCTCCCGGAACTTCCAGGAAGTTAGCATTAAGCATCACATTGATCTGATTAGATAATTTCAAGCACTAAAATACCTGAAATTTCCATCTCGGATGTACTTTGCCTTTAAATAGCACATCTCATATATAAAGCCTTTGCAGGCGAGAAGATAATTACAAAAGAAGAATCAACTTCAGCGGAGAAAAAAGCAGATAAATTGAAAAGTTCGAGCCCGTATCCCGATTGAAGAATTGGAGCATTGAATCACAATCGAAAGAATACGAACTCTACTTGCTGAACAGCAGGAACTTACAGGCCGGCTCAGAATATGTTGTATAACCGACCTGTAAGTATATTATACATAGACCTTATTATGCAAAACCTGTAAGTGTATTTTATACAAGCTATACATAGCCGTTTATGAAATACCTCTGAAACCGGATATGAACCTGTTAATTTTGATCATTCTTCTGGATATTCCGATCATTCTTCTGGATTTCCGGATTGTTATCTGATTTTTCGGATTATTTTTTACGGATTTTGTCTGGACTTCTTTTCTACCCTGAACTCCGGGACATCTGCATATGAGATTATAATCCTATCCTGGTGCTATAATCCGCCATGATCATGCATGCATTAAAGGAGAAATTATACTTTTACTCGGATCATTCTGAGACTTTGAAAGGCAATGCAGGGTGCAGTAAACAGCTTTTTTCTCCATGCTTTCCAGGACGACAAATTCACTCCCGCAAGTAGGACAAACCTTCCTTATATAGTTCATTCAATATCACCGCTTTTTACGCTATACTCTGGCATTAGTTTTTGACAAACTTAATCATTATTTTTATCTGAGGTTAAGAATAAAGAACTCCCCGATACTGAGTTAAATTTACATTGAGTAAAGAATGATTTTTCCTGTCAGTGATTTTTTTTCTGTTTTTATTCAAACATGACTATTTAGTTATACCTCCGCCTGTACATAGTATACTCATAAGGGTAAATAGTTTCAAGAATCATAGTTTCTAATAAATAGTACGGAAAGAGCAGGCAGCTATAGAAGCTCATACATTCTTAAGGAGCTGATCCCATAGCTCAAAATTACTTCTCTAGATTTCGTCTTGTAAGTAACTAATCGAGCTTCCGGATTTTAGATTTCAATCGCTAATTTCACACCCGATTGAATTAGCATTACAAATTATAAACATCAATATAATTTGTATGACCAAAGTCTCTAACAATTAACACTTTAATCAACTTTATAAAAATCGGGGATTGAAATTAAGCAGCGTGCTAGAAATATCAGACTTTGAAATTGTAATGTCAGCAGCAATACCAAAATTAAATCAAGTTTTGGGATGAGCTCAAGCAAAATAAGGTAAAATTGTATTCTGATAGAAGAGTGAACTACCTCACGCTAAAGTCGTGAAGCTTCCTGTTTCCTTGCCCTGACCAGCGCCAGCGACTCCACAGGCTCTACCGGCAGTCCCTGCCGTGATTTGATAAGCACTAATAGCAAATTCCTTAATATTGATAGCAGCGTT
>NZ_JBNAKP010000064.1:0-4697 GCF_049706645.1 Methanosarcina sp.
TACTGGGAATGCACGGCGGGCTTCAGTATGACGGAGTAACCCTTGCAGGGCTCTGGCCGCACCAGCAGGCTCCTCTTATTGCAAAGGCAGGAGCAAATGTCTTCGGGCCTGTGGTAAACACAAACACGAGCAAGACCTCAGCCTGGAACCTTGCGCGCGCGGTTACTTTCATAAAAGAAGCGGTTAAGGTTTCTACCCTGCCCTGTCATGTTGATATGGGAATGGGGGTTGGCGGAATCCCGATGCTTGAAACGCCTCCGATTGATGCCGTTACAAGGGCAAGCAAGGCAATGGTCGAGATTGCAGGCGTCGACGGCATATAGATCGGGGTCGGCGACCCTCTGGGTATGCCGATTTCCCACATAATGGCTTCAGGTATGACAGGCATGAGAGCTGCAGGCGACCTTGTCGCAAGAATGGAGTTCTCAAAGAACATGCGCATAGGCGAGGCAAAAGAATACGTGGCAAAGAAACTCGGGGTCGAAACGATGGACCTGGTAGACGAGCACGTTATGCGCGAGCTGCGTGAGGAACTCGATATCGGGGTAATCACTTCGGTGCCGGGAGCTGCAAAAGGAATTGCCGCGAAAATGAATATCGAAAAGCTGCTTGATATAAAGATAAATTCCTGCAACGTATTCAGAAAGCAGATAGCGTAAACCGAAGAATTCCGAAATAACTGCAAAGATACGGAAAAGCAGGTACAGGTTTCCTGTAGCCTTTCTCAGATTATTTCCCGGTAATATTCCTTAAGAATAATTCCTGGTAATATTCTTGAGAAAGGCTTGAATTTTACCGGATTTTCCCGCTTTCTCCGTTTGCAGGCTCTTATGAGTCGATTTGTGCTGCCAGAGCTGTGCGAATCGTCAGTTGTTGTTAAGAGGTAATTATAGGAGTGTGCTTGAGAATGAGCAACGAAAACAATGAAAACGGAGGGCTTCAGCGAACAATCGATTGGAAGCAGGGCCTTGCAATTGCCCTTGGGGTTCCTGTGCTGATTCTGCCATCCATAGGTTATTTTGCAAATTATGTCTGGGCCTTTGCAATCATCATCTGGGCGCTATCTGTCTTTCAGGGTTTCATGCAAAATTTTGCCTACGGGGAGCTTGCCACAATGTTCCCGAAAGCATCCGGGCTTCCTGGGTACGCCCAGAGTGTCTTTACAAGTCGGGACGCAAATAACAAGTATGACCGCAGCAAACTGCTTGGAGGTTTCAGTGCCTGGAGTTACTGGTTTGCCTGGAACCCGGTTCTTGCAATCTTTTCTATCCTGATCGGAAGTTATCTCAAAGGCCTGATCCCTGCATTTGCAGGTGTGCCTGACCTGGCCATTTATCTAGCGTCCGGCGCAGTCGTATTCGTGCTTCTTATCCTGGTCAACTATCGCGGGCTCTCGGGCGGAGCAACGCTCGGGTATATTCTTGCCGTACTTTCGCTTGCCCCTCTAATCCTTATTTCCCTTGCTCCCTTTGTAACCGGGCATTTTGAGATCAGCAATATTACCGGTGCCTGGCTGCCTCCAGACTGGAGCTGGGATATACAGCATATCCTGATCCTGCTCGGGCTTATGGCAATGGCCCAGTGGAGCGCCTGCGCCTGGGAAACCGCAGCAATTTACGGGCCTGAATATAAGCAGCCCAGATCGGATGTCCCAAAAGCCCTCTTTATCTGCGGCTCTATCTGTCTTGTAACCTTTATTCTGGTTCAGGCGGCCTGTACCGGTACTCTGGGAATAGAAGGAATCCTGGCCGAGCCGTTCTCTCCCATGCTGCCTTTAGCTCAGATGACTCTGGGCCCTATAGGTGGGGCTCTGACGATCCTTATGTTGATTGCAGCAATGATTCTCATCATACAAACCGCATTTCTCGGAGCTTCAAGGGCTATGTATTCCATGGCTGAAGAAGGAAATCTGCCAGGGTTTTTCGGAAAAATGAATCCGCACGGGACTCCGGTTAATGCGATGATTGTCATTGCCCTTTTGAATATGGGTTTCATCTTCCTGGGAACCCCTGCAGCTATACTGGCCGCATCAGCAATAGGTTATGTCTGCGCGAATGGGATAAGCCTGCTTGCATATTTCAAGGCAAAGTTTGACCCGAGATTCTCAAAACTCGAAAGACCGTTCAAAGCCCCCGGAGGCTGGCAATACATAGCCCTTTTCTTCGGGTTCTTTAATCTGCCTCTCTGTCTTATTGGAATAATATACCTCAACAGTCTGGAAGTTGGCTGGACTTCGACAATCGTGGGTTTTGTCGTGCTTGCCCTTTATCTACCTCTGTGGTATTATTCCCAGAATGAGAGCAGGGCAGCTTTAGAGAAAGATGGTTCTCTCCCGGGTGAATCCACGATATAACGTGTTTCCCGGATTCAAAAAGGAATTTAAAAACATGTGGTTACAGGAAATTATATAATTTTATATCCTGAAACTCCATGTTTATTTTTCTTTATTATAATTAAAATATATTATAATAAATGAGCTGTTTGTAATAAATAAAAACTTTGTAATAAAAAAAGTTATAAAATTAACATATTTATAATAAATCAGGTAATTTTATTCCTCCTTCATTCTACGTAAAAATAACCTGACCTGGCTGAAAATGAGGTTTAATGATGCGTGACGACACCCCGCTGAGGACCAGACTGATTCTTTACATTGTGCTTGGGGTTTTTCTTATCCTTACAGCTTCGACGGCTGTTATAATTTCTACGGTCACAGCGCAGGAGGAAAAGCTTGCTTATCAGCAGTCGATTGAGATGGCCTCCAGTTACGCGAATAAGTTTGATGCGGACATGAAAGCCAATCAGGCCACTGCAAGAACGATCTCCGGAACTATGGGAGCTTACAGTGCGGCAAATAGGGCGGAGGTACTGAAGATCCTTGAAAACCAGCTTCTCAAAAACCCTGAGCTTCTCGGAACTTACGTCGCTTTTGAGCCAGGGGCTTTTGACGGGAGAGATGCAGAGTATGCAAATACCCCTGCACATGATGCAACCGGCAGGTTCGTCCCCTACTGGCACAGGATTAGGGGGAATGTCACGGTTGAACCCCTTCTGCATTATGACCGGTCCGATTATTATCAGCTCCCGAAGAAAACGAAAAATGACGTGCTTACGGAACCTTACTTTTATGAAGGGGTTTTCATGGTAAGCTATGTTTCCCCCATTTTTAAGGATGGAGAATTCGCCGGAGTAGGAGGGGTTGATGTCTCTCTTGAATACCTTGATGAGGCGGTAAGTGAGGTTCGGGCCTTTGAGACAGGGTATGCTTTCATGGTAAGCAATACCGGGATTTTGCTCTCCCATCCTGCGCATAAGGAATGGATAGGAAAGAAAAGCCTTCACGATTTTGAAGGAAACGAAATCCGGAAAGCCGCATCCGATATACGGAAAGGGATAGGAGGGCACCTGGAGTCCGTAGATCCGACAACAGGTAAAAAAGCGGTAATGTTCTACGAACCCGTTGAAACAGGTAAATTCGCTTTTGTGCTTGTAATCCCGAAAGAGGAAATGCTTGCAGGCGTTTCCGATCTCAGGAACAGGCTTCTTGTCATTTCTGCGATTTCAATCCTGTTCATGGCTGCCCTTGCATATATGATTGCCCGGTCCGTTACAGGCCCTATAGATAAAATTGTTGAGGATTTCAAGAAGATTGCCAGTGACGCTGTCAGGGGTGAACTTGGCGTAAGAGCAGATACGGATGTAGAAATCGATTTCCGCGAAATTCCGGTCGGTTTGAATGAAATTCTCAATGCCGTTATTGTTCCTATTCGGGAGACCATGAGGGTAAGCAATGCACTTTCTCAGGGAGAATTGAAAGAGCGGGTTTGCGTGAATATGCAGGGAGAATTCCGAGAACTGGGGGATACGCTTGATAAATTTTCTGCAAACCTGAACCGGATAATTGATGACTCAAATGCAGTCCTTACCGCGTTCCAGCAGAATGATTTTAAGCGGCAGATTCTGGTGCATGGGCAGGGTGATTTCAAGCTGCTTACGGAGGGAATAGAAGAAGCCAGGTGCTTCCTTGATAGAGCAACCGCCGAGCGGAAGGAGGCCGAAAAGGCTCTTACCGACTATGCAGCCGAACTTGAGTTGTCTAACAAGCTTAAGGAAGAGCTGGAACTGGTAATTAATAACAGCCCTGTAATTGTTTTTTTGTGGAAATACGAGGAGGGCTGGCCTATTGAATTCGTTTCGGAGAACATTACCAGGCTGGGTTACAACGTTGAAGACTTCACCTCGAATAAAATTCTCTATAAGGATATCGTGCATACCGAAGACCTGGAAAAAATGGCTGCCGAACTTAAGATGCACGTTGACACCGGCTGTTCGGACTATACCTCGGAATACCGGATTCTCACAAAATCGGGGGAGGTCCGCTGGGTTGACGAAAGGACGGTTATCCAGCGCAATGAGGAAGGAGAAGTCCACCTTCAGGGCATTATCCTGGACATAACCGAGCATAAGAAAGCCGAGGATGCACTCCTCCGGATGGAAGAAATCCGTAAAAAAGAAATCCATCACCGCATCAAGAATAATTTGCAGGTAATCTCCACGCTTCTGTACCTCGAATCCGGGAATTTTACGGATAAAGATGTAACCGAAGCCTTCAGGGACAGCCAGCACAGGGTCAAATCAATGGCTCTTGTGCATGAAAAACTTTACCAGTCCGAGGATATGGTAAGTGTGGACTTTGC
>NZ_JBNAKP010000065.1:0-5043 GCF_049706645.1 Methanosarcina sp.
GTAACCGAAGCCTTCAGGGACAGCCAGCACAGGGTCAAATCAATGGCTCTTGTGCATGAAAAACTTTACCAGTCCGAGGATATGGTAAGTGTGGACTTTGCAGATTATATTAAGAATCTCGCAGGTTACCTGTTCCATTCATATTCCCTGGACGACGGGAAAGTAAGCCTGAAGCTGGATGTTGAAAAGGTTTTCCTGGGAATGGATACGGCGGTTCCCCTCGGAATAATTGTCAATGAACTGGTCTCGAACTCCCTGAAACATGCTTTCCCGGAAGGTAAAACCGGAGGAAGAATAAGCGTCTGCCTCAAAAGGGAAGAAGCTGAAAAGCAAAGTTTAGAGAAGGCTTTACCCGGTGCAGGGAGTAACAGAAATCTCGAAAATGGGGATGCGAATAAAGTTAAGACAGGAAATCCCGTAGAATGGTTTTCGCTTGTCGTCGCGGATAATGGCGCAGGCTTCCCTGAAGGAATAGATTTTAGAGAAACGGATTCTCTGGGCCTGCAGCTTGTAACTAACCTGGTCGATCAGATAGAAGGCAGTATCGAACTTAATACAGGTAAAGGAACCGAATTCAGGATACGATTTAAAGAATTGAGATCCAAAACCAAAGGTTAAAGGAAAAGGGCTAAATAAAAAAATTAAAAGGTTATGCAAAAAAATTAAAGGACTAGGTAAAAAATTAAGATAAGCTACACAAGTTTCCGTAGAAGTTTCGATAAAATCCTGGTTTCATGAACCTGAATTACCAGTGCAGGGCCATGTCAGAGACGATGACCCTGCCTGGGAACTGCTGTTTATTTTAGCAGTTTTAAATCGGGGTCTCTTGATTGTGGTCTTCGTATTGGTGGGGTTTTCTGTCGAAAGACTTTTAGAACTACACACGTTTTTCCGTTTATTTTTGATGAGTTCCCAAACTCACATCTTCTTTAAGTACTCTTTTCTCGAACCGGAGTTTCCCAAACTCATATCGTTTTTAAACTTCAAATCGCTCGCAGGTTGAGCTTACTTTCCGGTAAGAAACCTGCCCGCTTTCAGTACCTACTGAAAATTTCAGTATTTCCTGACAGTGTGATATATGAATTAAATATATTTAGCCCAATCTATTAAGTCTATTCAACAACTTCGGGTAATGGAACCGAGCTCTGGATAATACCCATATCATTAGATTTTTTAATGACTTAAAAATTTACAAAGACCTGAAATCTAAGTCATCCATAAGTTGCCAGGTCTATTACTGAACAGCTTCGGAAAAAATAAGTTGGCAATAAAATATAAAAAAAGAAAAGAGAAATAAAGTCCATAAGCACCGAAAAAAATCTTTTAGTATCGTGAAAACCAGTCCTATTGCGGAGGCACCCAAAAGCTATGGCATTTCCCACATACCACAGCTCCCAGGTACATTTTTAATGCATTTGCAGGGGTTCGGAGCAGAGAAATTTCCGGTTATTAAGCCTGAAACTTTCTGTCTTAGCTTTTATTTCAGAGATCTCACGAGTTCAAGCCAGATTCCGGTATGAAGCCGGTTAGCTCCCGTCGTACTCTGTAATTTTTTTCTTTACAGGATGCAATAGCTTTTAGCGTTTTTTAATTTTTGTACTTTTTTAATCCATTTCCAATGTGCCATTTTACTTCGTTTTTCATGCAAATTTTTTATTTTTATCGTCATTTTAATTATTTTAGTGGTCACTTTAACCCGTTTTTAGTGCCATTTTTACCAGTTTTTTAGTGACCACTTTAATTTTTTGCTTTTGTAATCCGTTTTTGGTGCCATTTTTAATCTTTATTTGCCTTCTTTGAAGTGTTTTTCTTCTTTCAGGCAATTTTTTCTGTTGGATTTGTTTTCGCTTACTGGTAAGTGATTTATTTATGGTTTCGATATTATATAGCCCGATCCGCGTAGTTCCTGCAAAAGTTGCAGGTAAAAGAAAGAGCTGTATGTAAGTTCTAAAGTAAAGTGATTTTTTAATGCTTTTAAAATTTTCAATCGGGTTTAATCAAGGCCTGGAATCCGTTTCAAAATCAAGATTTTTCTAATATATTTTCCATATCTAACATAATCTTTTAATAAAAGTATATTCAATAAATATGAAGTAGCAATGAGCTCATCTTTATGCGATACAATCTGGCTTTCTGAAAAAAGGAAAAATCTCCTACTCCTGCTAATGGAAGGGCCCCGGGACATTGAGCAAATAAAAACTTCTCTTAATGTGACCTCAAAGGCGATGATGCCCCAGATTAAAATTCTTAAAAAGCAGGGCCTGATCCTCCAGAAGGAGGACACTTATATGCTGTCGGAGATTGGAAAACTTGTTGTAGGAAATATGCTTCCTCTCCTGAACACACTTGAGGTCATCGAGGAAAATAAGGAGTACTGGGCAAGCCGGGATACGAGCGTCATACCCCGTGAACAGTTTATGCGGCTTGGAGAACTGGGGGAATGCATGGTAATCGAACCTGACCTGAACCATCTGTTTGATCTTCCAAGGGAGTTTACCGAGAATCTTATAAAATCCAGATGCATCATGAGTTCGCTTTCTTACTATCATCCCCTTTATCCGTCGCTTTATTCCAGGCTTGCAAAAAGCGGAGCTGAAATAGAAGTCGTGCTTACGAAAGCCGTATTCGAGAGACTCAAAAACGATTGCAAGGACGAACTCGAAACCCTGCTCAATTCCGAAAATACGGTTTTTAAGGTTTGCGAGGAAAGCCTGCAGCTCCCAACGGTTGCTGTTACTGAAAAGTTTATGTATCTCTGCCTTTTCGACAAGCAGGGGAAATACGACCACAGGAAAGTAATGAGCTTCGATGCCAGCGCCCTTCGCTGGGGCAGGGAGCTTTTCATGCACTATAAAGAATTGTCTCGAGAAGTGATCGAAAGCTGAGGGCTGCCCGGCCTGTACAGGCAGAACAGGAATAAGCCTCCCCTTTATAGCTGGCTGGAGCTTATACTATGAGATTTAAAAACTTCCCCCTGAAATCAAAGCTGGTTATCTTTATCGTTGTCGGGGTTTTTCTTGTGCTTGCGGTCTCTACGGCTGTAATTATAAGTACGGTCACTTCCCAGGAAGAAAAGCTGGCTTACCAGAAATCAATTGAAATGGCAAGCAATTATGCAAACCAGTTTGATGCCGATATGAAAGCTAACAGCGCAGTCGCAAAGACGCTTGCCCTTACGATGGAGAATTACGGGGCTTCCAACAGGACTGAAGTAATCAGCGTCCTTGAGAATATCCTCGAAAAAAATCCGAACCTTATAGGGGTATATGTGGGATATGAGCCGAACGCTTTTGACGGCAGGGATGCGGAATACGTCAACGCCTCAACGCATGATACAACAGGCAGGTTTGTCCCTTACTGCAATAAGATCGAAGGCCGCACTATGGTCGCACCCCTTATGCATTATGATTCTTCGGATTACTACCAGCTGCCCAAAACAAGAGGGGAGGACGTCCTGACCGAGCCGTACTTTTATGAAGGGATATTCATGGTAAGCCATGTTTCCCCGATTTTCAGGGACAACAAGTTTATCGGGATAGGGGGAGTAGATGTCCCTCTGGAATATGTGGACGAGGTAGTGAGCGAGGTCCGGGCTTTTGATACAGGGTATGCTTTCATGGTAAGCAATACAGGTGTTCTGCTCTCTCACCCTGTGCGCAAGGACTGGATCGGGAAAAAGAGCCTCTCTGATTTTAATTCGCAAGAAATAGCAAGGGCTGCAGATGACATAAAAAAAGGAACAGGCGGATATATCGAAGCCAGGGACTCTACCACAGGCAAAACTGTTGTAATGTTTTATGAACCTGTGCAAACCGGGAATCTCGCTTTTGTGCTTGTAATTCCGAAAGAGGAGATGCTTGCAGGCGTTGTTGATCTTCGGAACAGGCTGCTGGTCATTTCTGCAATTTCTATCCTGTTTATGGCGGCCCTTGCATATATGATCGCCTGCTCTATTACAAGGCCGATAGATGAAATCGTTCGGGATTTCAAGAGCATTGCGCAGGATGCAGTTAAAGGAAAGCTTGATGTCAGGGCGGATACGGATGTGGGGATTGATTTCAGGGAGATCCCCTCAGGCCTGAATGAAATCCTTAAGGCTGTGATTGTTCCTGTAAGGGAGACTATACGAGTGACCAATGCCCTTGCGAAAGGAGAGTTAAAAGAAAGGGTAAATGCCGATGTACAGGGAGAGTTCAGGGAACTTGGAAACACGCTTGACAAGTTCTCCGAGACCTTAAACAGTATTATCGACGACTCAAACGCAGTCCTTACTGCATTTCAGCAGAATGATTTTAAGCGGCAGATCAGTATACACGGGCAGGGCGATTTCAAGCTGCTTACGGACGGAATCGAAGAGACGCGCCAGGCGCTTGATATGGTTACCACCCAGCGCAGAGAGGCGGAAAAAGCCCTTCTGGATTATGCAAAAGAGCTTGAGCGTTCCAATCAGCTTATGGAAGAAATGGAAAAGGTTATCAATACAAGTCCTGTAATCGTTTTCCTGTGGAAATATGAACCCATGTGGCCTGCAGAGTTTGTTTCGGAGAATATTACCAGACTGGGTTATGACGTGGAGGATTTTACCTCAAACAGGCTTCTTTACGGGGATATCGTGCATCCCGAAGACCTGGAAAAAATGGCTACCGAGCTTAATATGCATGTTGAGGCCGGATGTGCGGATTATACCTCGGAATACCGGATTCTCACAAAATCGGGGGAGGTCCGGTGGGTTGACGAAAGGACGGTTATCCAGCGCAACGAGGAAGGGGAAGTCCACCTTCAGGGCATTATCCTGGACATAACCGAGCATAAGAAAGCCGAGGATGCACTTCTCCAGATGGAAGAAATCCGTAAAAAAGAAATCCATCACCGCATCAAGAATAATTTGCAGGTAATCTCCACGCTTCTGTACCTCGAATCCGGAAATTTTACGGATAAAGATGTAACCGAAGCCTTCAGGGACAGCCAGCACAGGGTCAAATCAATGGCTCTTGTGCATGAAAAACTTTACCAGTCCGAGGATATGGTAAGTGTGGACTTTGC
>NZ_JBNAKP010000066.1:0-7064 GCF_049706645.1 Methanosarcina sp.
ACAAGGCGGCTGGAAGGGATTCCAACGCCACTGTTGCCCTGGTCGCCATCAAGCCTTATAGTGCCGATATCGTGCGTTACGGGAATTTCCATGCCCTGCTCGACACTGACAGCCTTGCCGGGCATCATAAGGATTTCCGCAAGCTTGTCAACTTCATCAGCACTCAGGCCAGGAATCTCACCAAGGTCGGCAGCGTTTGCAACACCGGCCTCAATTTCTTCCAGAATTTTCTCTTTTGTGAGGAAGACACGTTTCCCGTCTCCCATACGTAAAGCATATTCGGTTGCCATTTTTTACCCTCCATCTATCAGATAGATTTAGTTTAGACTGAGTCAGTTTGGCTGAACCAATTTGACTGAGATAGTTTGGACTGATTTAATTGATTAATAATTGAGGCTCAGAGGAGCAGTTCTTTTGCTTTTGTGACAGCTTCGCTGGCATTTTCAGCATAGCAGTCTGCACCGATCTTGTCAGCCCAGGCCTGGGTTGCAGGAGCACCGCCAACCATAACTTTTACCCTGTCTCTCAGACCTTCTTCCTTGAGAAGTTCAATAACGTCCCTCTGGCCCTGGAGAGTGGTGGTCATAAGAGCTGAGAGGCCAATCATATTGGCATTGACTTCTTTTGCCTTCTCTACAAAGTTCCTGACCGGGACATCACGCCCGATGTCATATACCTCAAAACCGGCAGACTGGAGCATTGTGGATACGATTGACTTGCCTATATCGTGGACGTCGCCTTCTACAGTACCGTTTACTATAACCCCAAGTTTTTTGCTCTCTGCCCCTGCCGGAAGCTCAGCTTCAAGCAGTTTAACTCCTGCTGTCATTGCATCGGCAGCTATCATTACGTGAGGCAGGAAAAGTTTCCCTCTCTCAAAAAGAACTCCTACCTGGTTCATGCCTGCGGAAAGCCCTTTGTCAATAATCTCAGCAGGTTCCATGACGCCTCTTGCTTTCTCAACAGCAGCGAGTACTGCATCTTTTTTACAGGAGACTACTGCATCAGAAAGCTCCTGAATAAGTTCCTCTTTGGTTGCCATTTTTATACCTCGATAAATGTCAGAAACTCTCTTCAGCGCCTGAAGAGAAAAACTGAATCTGGAATTCCTATCAAATATATTTTTATAGGTCCTGAATTATTTAGCCCAACCCGTAGAGTTTTTTCAAAAAAGGTGGGAACTGGAATGCAGTATATGCGTTTGAAAAGCCAGTGAGTTCTGACCGGCTTGATGGACAGGGCTCAAGCTATGAGTTTTTTTGAGCATATTAAAATTTTCAATGCGATTTTAATATAATTAAAATTTCAGGTTCAATCAACAAAAAATACATCGGATTTTTCCACTACACAAAACCCTGTCTTCCCCCTGCACTCAGAAACTTTTCTGCAGTTTTTTAAAGAAAACTCAGGCTTTTCTCCGGAAAACTCAGGCTTTTCGGCCTCCAGACAGAAGTATTCCCCTTCAAGCCGGAATTTCCTGAAAAGTTCGCAGGTTTCACAGAGACAGCCCTGCTTTTTACCCTGTCCCGGAGATTTGCTCCGCGAGCAGAACATCCCTGCACCGCCGGAATAGGAGGGACAGCTTTTGCAGATGCAGGCTTTAAGGTGATGGTACGAGCCGCAGATCCCGAAATATCTCCCATATTCTTTCCTGGCCTGCTGTATAATGTCAGATGCTTTCTCTCCGAGCTTTTCACTTTTCTCAAAATTTTCTTTATTTTCTGCTGCGAGCCTGGAACTCAGAATATTCCTCCTGTACACAGAAAGGCATTATTTATAAGATGTCAAAATATATTATATATTGCTTAAGGGTTTCAGAAGTGCATTTTACCTGAGGCGGTTAAAAGATTCCGGATTCGGAAGGGTTTTTGGAGAGGTAATAGCTATGGGATTCAATCAACTAGCTGAAAGCGACGAACTGATTCTTGGTGAAGCACTGGAAAGGCAGGAAATTCTGGAAACCGTAATTAATAACAGCCCTGTTATGGCTTTTCTCTGGACCCCGGACGAGAACTGGCCTGCAAAATACGTTTCCGAAAATGTGACCCAGCTTGAGTACAGCGCAGAAGATTTCCTTACAGGCAGGATAATGTATGCAGATATTGTCCATTCCGAGGATATAGACAGGGTTAGAAAGGAACTTACACAATGCTGCGAGACTGGAAAAGACAGTTTCGTACAGCGGTACAGGGTTCTTACCGGGAAGGGGGAAATTCGCTGGGTTGAGGAAAAAACCTTTATCCAGCGGGATGAGAGGGGAAATGTAGCCAATTTTCAGGGAATAGTAAGGGATATTACGCAGGAGATTAAAAACGAAAAGGCGCTGAGGGACGCGCTTGAAAGCCAGAAAGCCCTGATGGAAAAACAAAAAGCCCTGCTTGAACGGCAAAAAGCCCTCGAAACCGTAATTAATAACAGTCCTGTGGTAGTATTTCTCTGGAAAGCTGAAAAATACTGGCCCACCCTGTATGTATCTGAGAATGTCAAGCAGTTCGGGTATGCTCCAGAGGACTTTATTTCCGGAAGAGTGCTTTACGGGAAAATTATCCATCCCGAAGACCTGCTTCTTGTCGAACTTGAGCTTGAGGAGAACTGTGAAGAGGGAGGAAAGGAATTCAACCGCCAGTACCGGATCCTTACTCAAACCGCTGAAGTCCGCTGGGTTGACGAAAAGACCTTTATCCAGCGCAATGAGGAAGGAGAAGTTACTCATTTCCAGGGCATTATCGAGGACATAACTCAACAGGTTAAAAGATCCTGAAGCCTGGGGACCGAGATCCGAAAGATGAGGGATAAAGCTGACGGGAAGCTCTAAGTTGAGCTCGGCTGAAACGACTGAACCTGTTAAACTGGCTGAACCGATTGGAACCAACCGAAACCGACCTGGGCCGATTGAAGCAAACCGGATCCTTCTTAAACGGCCTGAAAAGGCCTGAAACGATATAAAAAAATCTGAAAAAACTGAAAAAATCTGAACCGATCTTAACCGATCTGAACCGATCTCAAATTACTTTTTCAGATTATCCGGGGGTAAGGATTTAAATAAGTTCAGTTATTCTTGAATTATATTTATACATCAATCTCAATTGGGGATGCAATCTAATAAATATTTTTTTCCAGTAAAATAAACAGAGTTTTTAAAAATCGCTATCTTAAGACATATATTACAAGCCCTACATCTTCTGTTAGCTTTATTACTTCCTTAACAAATAATTATTTATGTTTGAGAGAATTAAGAAGTACTTGCAGATTCTATTAGTACTGTTAGATCTGCAGCCTCTCCGAAATGCCTTGAGTGTTAAGCCGGAAACAAAGCATGCTGGGTAATACGGAAAGATATGGAAAAGGTATGAAAAAGGTATAAAAGGGTATAAGAACAAATTGTTCACCAGAAAACTGAAGAGGGTTACATCCCGAAAATGGTTCGCTTATAAGGGGTTTGAAAGAGTAGGCGAACTGTTTTCGGGAAAGCTACCGCTTACAGATCAAGAAATGGACTTATGCGCTCGTAAGCCCGAAAAGTAAAAATCCTGGGCTCCTGGGGGGCAGGAAGCACTGAGGCTTTCAGTAGAATTCTAATTTTATCAAAAGACTGTGCGTTTCCTTACTGATTCACTTTTTACATAGGAATTCGGATAAAACAGTACATTTTTTATAAAACCTGACATAACAACAGCTTATTTTATAGAAACTGCCATGGAAAGCGATTCAGGTAAATCCGTTAAAGTATCTGAGGCAATGTCGGGTATATATTTGATTAAACGAAATATGTATTTTGAAATTGAGTTTCTGAACTGAGATTTCCCCAGGGAAAAAATACTGATGGGGGAAAGTAGCTCTATGAAAATGCACGGTGTTTATAAATTGCAGAGAAAAATATATTAACTATTAATTTTGAGTTTTTATAAAATACTATAAAATACTATGAAATACATGAGAAACTATATAGGTAATTCAGTTTCTGATATAAGTCTTCCTTTATTGCAAATCTTCCCTGGAATTGTGGAACTTCGATACATTACAGGCCTGCGGGCAGCCGGTCAAGGTGCATGATATGGAAAACAATCTACTCGATCTCATCCTTCTCTCAGAAAAAAGAAAGAATGTCCTGCTGCTTTTGCTTGAAGGGCCAAAAGATATCGAAACAATAAAAAAAGCCCTCAGTGCCAGTGCAACCGCAGTCCAGCCGCAGGTAAAAAAGCTTAAAGAACAGCACCTGGTGGTCCAGGAAAAAAACCTCTACAAACTGAGCGAGATAGGTAGAGTCGTGGCTGAGAAAATGAAGCCGCTTGTGGATACTCTTTCTGTCCTCGAAGAAAATGCGGATTATTGGGCAGACCGGGAAATGAGTGAAATTCCAACTTTTCTCCTTCGAAGAATTTACGAGCTTGGGCACTGCACTACAATCGAACCTCAGATAGACCATATGTTTGAGATGATTCCGGAATACGTCAAAAACGTTAGGATAGCGAAAAAACTCGAGGCTGCAATTCCGTATTTCCATCCTCTTTTTCCTTCTTTTTACCTGGAAATTGCCGAAAAAGGAATACCTATATCCCTCGTTCTCCCCGGGTCCGTCCTGAAAAGGTGGGTTGAAGATTACAGGGAACAGACCGAGCAATATCTTAAAAGAGAAAATGCTAAACTTTTTGTCTGTACGGACTGTGAAAAGATTCCTGTGATTGCCGCAGCGGATAACTTCATGGCAATGGCCCTTTTCCCGAAAAATACGGTCTTTGACCGGAAGTATGTGATATGTTTTGAGCCTGGAGCTCTGGCCTGGGGAAAAGAACTCTATGATTATTATGAACAGCGCTCCGAACAGATCAAAAAAATAAACAATTATACCCAGGTGCCCTGAAAGAATAAAGCGCTGGATTCCAAAGCCTGCCTGTCAGAGATATTCCTCAAAACCTGTTTTACCCTCTGCATAGGCTTCATGCCAGCCTGAAGGTACGGGCATTTTCTCATAAAGGGTTTTCCTCTGAGCCTCAAGAAGTTCAGGCGTTTTTCCCATAAACTCTGCAGCACAGAGAACCCGGTTTTCAACCTTTCCGGCCAGCTCTTTTAACCAGCTGTACCCTTCAAAAGACCTGAGCAGATGATGGTCCAGAATCAGGGTTTCCACATGCCCGGCCAGAAGGAGAGCATTTTCAGAGGCTTCTTTTCCGGCTTCGGGAACGCGGTGTGAAAGATAAAGGGGAGGCCCTGAGGCAAAAACAATCGTGGGTTCCCAGGCAAGCACTTTAAGGACGGCTTCCCTATCCAGAAGCTGGATATCCGAGCTGTGGACAAAAATCTCATCTCCTTCACAGATTCGGGTCATCATCACAGTCCCAAAGCCCTTTTCCCTGACCCCGTGCGGAGCAGGAGACGAAAATTCCATGCTGCCAGATTTCCTGCCTTCCGAAGCCGGAATAGGAAAACCCAGGAAATCCGAGAGCTCATGCCTCCTTTTTAAAGAGAGACTGGAGATTTTTTCCGGGCCTTTACACCAGAAATTTATCCCTTCAGGGGAAGGGAGGGCTTCCATTGGCAGTTGATACGGGTCTTCAGCCCTCATCGGCATGTGATCCCCGTGGAAGTGGCTGATAACAACATCTGTAGCCTCTCCAAATATCGAAAGGACTTTTTCTCTTATTCTGAAAGCGGCAGCAACCTCTACCGGGTGGGGAAGCCGGCCCGAACGTAAGCGTGCAAGTGCAACCCCAGGATCGATCAGAATCGTCCTCTCATCTGTCTTTACAACACATGAAAGGGATCTTGCCCCAAAAGACTCACACCCGAGTATTTCGATCTGCACACTTTTACTCCTTTCCGGAAAGGTACTCTCTGGAAAACATCTGTACGGTCAGGATGAAGTAGGAGAGCAAAAGGGGTCCTATAACGATTCCCAGCAGTCCGAAGAGGGATACCCCTATAACAATCCCGAGCAGGGATAGAAAAGGATGGATTTCTCCAACCCTTTTCTGGATAATAGGCCTCAGGAAGTTGTCAAGCACACTTATAAAAAGCCCGGCTGCAAGTATAGCGACCGCTGCAGTATAATCCGCCTGGAAGAGCTGGACAATGGTTGCAGGAACCCAGACAAAAGGTGCTCCTACAAGAGGCAAAAAGGACAGAATGGCTGCAATAGAACCCCACAGGAAAGCTCCCTGGATACTGAAAATGAGAAATACGATGGTCAGGATTCCACCCTGGATAAAAGCAACCGCCCCGCTGGCTATAAGAGTCGCCCGGACAATTCTTCGGAATTCATTCAGGAGAGTGGCTGTGTTTTCTTCATTAAAAGGCACTGCAATAGAAATCTTTCGCATAAAGTCCGAGTTTTCGCCGGTAAAGAGGTAGTAGAGCAGAAAATACATTATCAACAGACCAATGGACTGGTGGCTCAGGCTCTGGATTGAGCCCAGAATGAACAGGCTCGTGTAATTAACGGCCTGCGAAGCAACTTCCATTGCTCTCTCTTCGATTTTGGTCTGGAACGTGTCTGCAGGAATATCCAGCCTTGAGAGAAGATGAGTTAAAAAGTCAGCTCCGGATTCAATAGATGCGATAATGGATGCCTGATCAATTAAAAGCTGCTGGATTTCGCTGACAATTACACTCAAAAGGAAGTAAAAAGGAATCAGTACAACAAAGATAGAAATTATTATCACAAGTACGGCTGCGATTTGCTTCCGAAGCCTGGCTCTTCTTACGAGAAAATGATAAAGAGACCGGAATATGGTGAAAAGGATAAGGCCTCCGAAAATATAGTTAAGAAACGGGAGTGTGGCGTAAACAATGACTACAGTCAGAACTGTAATTATGAGAAGAGCCAGAGCCATCTTTACATTTTTTTTCATTGGATCTAAATTAGGTTTTATGGTATAAAACGGTATATTGTGCAGATGAGGGATACGTACCTGCAATATGGGGCCTGAAACCTATATTGATAATATTATATTTTCCCCCTGCCGAAACTGAAAAGAGAAAAGGAAGAAGAGAAAAGGAAGAAGAGAAAAGGAAGAAGAGAAAAGGAAGAAGAGAAAAGGAAGAAGAGAAAAGGAAGAAGAGAAAAG
>NZ_JBNAKP010000067.1:0-5052 GCF_049706645.1 Methanosarcina sp.
AAACTTGAAACTACTTCACTGAAGCTTGGATTCAAGATAATCAATCGAACTCATGGTTACGAAAATAATTTTTAAATTCTTAATGATGTAGAAATAAACTTGGTTTTGGGATAGGCTCATTTAAAAATTTTAACCGCACTGTCGGGAAAATCTAATTTAACAAAAGATCAAAATATTCTGACGTAGACCTAATTGGAATCAAAGGGCATATATGTTCCTCACTTTTGAGGGGTTTTATAAGATTAAAAAGAATAAAAACATACTTTTTATCTATTCATAATACTTCTCCATTAACACATTTTTTCTACTTAATAACACTAATGTAGTGAAATCAAAGTCAGAAGTTCTATAATAATATTAGTTATTCATAATTTACAAGACTAATAAAATTTTTACTCCAATAAAATCTTTCGCAAAGTTATTTTGCAGAAGTCCTTTCATCAATCACTCAAAATGAAAGATAATTAGTCGCTAAACTCAATCTTACCTGTATATCCAGGAAAGTTTTCTCTAAACTGCGTCTCATAATTTTTAGGAATAATTATCATTACTATGTCAGATAACTGAAAGTCAATATTATTAATTGCTCTCCATTCTCTTTCAAAATAATAATTGCTAGGGTCACTATCCTCTAAATTACTATTCCAAACTTTAAAATGGCTAAAAATATTAGTTAGAAAAAGATATATTTCCCAAGTATCTCGATATTCATCTTCCGATTTCTGGCAATAAGGCAAATATTTTGATATAAAATACCACATTGCTTTACTACAATTTTCTTGATAATAATCGGTTTTTTTAGTTAATTCTAACATATTAGTAGAAAAATTCATTTTATACACCAATGAATTTTCGTCAATATAGAAAACTGGATTAACTCCTTTCTTAACCAAAAAAGATTTGGAAAAACCAATTCCAAATTTACTATATTTTTCCATATGTATTTTTAATTGATCTTTAGGAATATCTGCAAAACAAACACATTCTGGAATGAACATTTCGTTTATTTTTCGTTCTTTGAATGAATCAATTTTAATTTGTCCTGGATTGACTGAGTTTTCATGGGGTGGGAACGTTAACCATCCGTCTTTTATAATTTTAGTTAACAGTTCATATTGTTCATCTTCACTTTTAACTGAGCGCCCTAAGAAATGGTATAGCACGTTTGATACATAATTTTGATTTATAATTTATTCCTCCTACAAAATGGGAAACACAATTACCAAAAAACAAAAATTAGCTTATTTTATTAAGCTGAACAAGTGTGAGAAATTATATTTTACCTTTTTCAATTGCTTCATTTAAAGTATCCTCTGCTTTTTGGGATACATTTGATAAAACATATTCTGATGCGAGAAATAAAAAAAGGAGTTGGACAGTTTGAATTTCTTCTGGAGCTATAATACCACCATAATCATTAGATAGTCGATAGACCCGATTTATAAAAATTGCAATGAAACATGAAGTTGTTATTGAAAAATGAATTGATAAGTATCTAAAATATTTATTTAAAGTTTTCTTCATTATAATTGAAGTTAAAGGAATTTTATGAACTTTTCGAGCTACTTCTAAAAAATTTGAAAATATAATCAAAAGAATAACGTAAGCACCTATTGCATATTGATATTTAAATACATGAATACTATAGGAGTTATGTCCAAATGTTGAGTCTTTTACTAATAGATATAAATCAAATACAGAAGCAACAAAAGGAACACCAACAGCATAAATATAATAAAAATAAGTAAATTTCTTTACTGTACCCTTTTTTCTCAATTGCTTTAAGAAAAGTTTTTTGATTATCTTTGATTGAAGACTTACAGAATCTTTAGAACTAATTGGTTCTTTATAATTTTCTAGTAATTTTTGTTTGTATTTTAACTTAAATTCTAAAAAGCTAGGTGTTGAATTTAAATAGAAAAATATAATGTATATCAACATAGTAAAAAGAATTGAAAAAGCAAAATAATCTATAAAAGACATTATTTTAAGATTAATTGGATTACTATATGTTAATCCACCGGCTAGTACCGTTAATGTCGAAATTGCATTAATTTCAGGATTATTCGTATCAATTGGATCATAAATGAAAGCTATTGTAAGATATTTTACAAAATAAATTGCATTAAGGAAAATAACATAACTACCAAGAAACATATAAAAATTGCTTTTGATATTTGCTTTAAAATTATCATCATATTCGATATTTGAATAACTAAATATAATAGAGTTTAAAGAAATAGTGATGTGAATAAAGATTATAAAAGCAAATAAGAAGTTTAATGCGAAATATTTTAAATTGAATGAAGTGGGATCTAAAAAATAATAATCAATCTGTTCTGATACAACTTTTGCAGAAAGAATAGATATAATTAAAAGTATAATTAACAATAGTATCGACTTAGTTGGTTTATAAGCAACTAAGTCTGATAAGTTATCAAAACTCTTACTTTTAGCTTTATTGCTACTATTAGCCCTTCTGTATCCTTTCGTCAATAAAAGAATACTTTTCTCAAATAAAATTAAAAACCAAAACCAAATCTCAAATTGTAGTATGAGCAAAATCGTCATCTCTATTAGTGCAGTGTTAGCCAATCTGGGATTGATCCAGAACTCTGGATCATAATGGCTAATAAAAGAGTTTGTAACAATTGAGGGGATTTTAGTCACACTAAGAGTAATATAAAAAGTTAACCAATAAATAGAAGGAAGATATTCCTTTAGTGTTTGTTTCCAAGATAAGACACGAGAGCACTTAAAAAATAAAGTATCATAATTAATTCTCACTGATAAGATTTTTGTAAATATTATTAAATTTAAAAAATATGTAAGTATCATTATTATTATGATATCTAAAGAATTTATATTTGAAAATAAAAAAATCGCTAGTTTCGGTACATGAGCTATAATCGTAAAAATTATAATTAAAATAAAATATATTGATATATTAAATACATTTTTAATAATTGATTTGCAGTTAATTAAGCAGAAAAATCTCTTAAATCCTAAAAATATATCATTTTGTTTAACAGTAAGTCTCTTTGAACTCATTTAAATAGTAATTCACTAGGTGATATTAATTCATTTCTAATTGAGTCAATAAATGCCTCGTAAACTTAAATTCTCAAAGCTAAGTTTTCCTAAGCTTAAGCTCTCCTCAAATACGAATATATAAAGAGATAAAAAACATGGAATAATATTTTTAAATACTTTTTACATTTTCCCTTGTGTCATTACCTGTAAAATTCAAACTGTTTTACTTTTTATTGTAAATATTTACACGTTCGCCCACTAACTGTTTACACAATTTACTGTAAATTTACTTAATTTACAATTGACATGTAAAAACATACATATTTTACTCTTTCCTTTAAATAGTGTTTTTACCAATTTTACAAAAATATACACATTTACATATTCTTAATACATAAAATTAATTTCCTCTCTTCTCCCCTCAACATATTCCGCTAATTCAAACCCTTTTCTTTCTATTACTTTCCTTCTTGGAATAAGCTTCCCTTCATATTTTGTTCTTTCACTCATTTGGGTTTCATAAGCCTTACTTAGCTTGTCTGTTCCTCCCTCTCTTAACCGAAGGCAATACTTATCAGTTCTCAAAAATCTCTTTTAGAAACTATATAACCCCTTAAGCAGTTTTAGATTTTTCAATATATTTTCCCTCTAAAAGCTCATGTACGTTAATATGCTAGTCTCCGATTTTCGTTTTCATCTCATACAAAGAACCTATAAAACTAGGTCTGAAAAAAGATTATAAAAGAAATTATAAAAAGGCACAGGAATAATAGAAAAAGTTCCCGCGCCTCTAAGAAAAAAAGTTGACTTGGCGGCGAAGAATTTCAGGATTTCTTAAAAAGCCCGCAGGAATGAATTTTCTGTCGAATCTTTTTCCTGGATTACTCTATCTTTCCTTCTGCTTAGACTGTTCTGAGCTTTCTTTTTCCCTGAACTATCCTTATCTTTATTTTCACTCATTTATTCCGGCTTTTCTTTTTCCTTCCTGTACCTGTGCAGGGCTACTTCAATGCTGCTGTACAGGTCTTTCTCGTCAAAGGGTTTTATGATATAACCGAAAGGTTCGGTTCTCTTGGCCCGCTCAAGAATGTTATTATCGGAATAAGCAGTCAGGTAAACAACCGGGACATCAAACCTTTCCCTGATTTCCTTTGCAGCTTCTACGCCGTCCATATCACCTTTTAACATGATATCCATAAGCACGACATCAGGGAAAGTGCTCTCAGCCTTGCTTATGGCATCCTCTCCGGACGAGGCTACCCCGGTAACCGTGTACCCCAAACTCTTTAACATTCGCTTTATTCCCATTGCAACAATGTGTTCGTCCTCAACGACAAGAATCCTGCCTTCTGCCATTTTTCTTCCTTCCGCCATTTTCACACCTTGTTTTAGATTTCAGCTCCTGAAAAATCTAATCTTAAACCCTGTTCCCCTGCTTCTGTCAAGCTCAATTTCCCCTTCAATCTGATCCACAAGCGTTGTCACCAGCTGAAGTCCAAGGGAAGTCGTATTCCGAAAGTCCAGTTTCTCAGGGAAGCCCATGCCATTATCCCTTACTATAAGGGTCAATCTATCTTGGCAATTCTGCACTGCACCGTTATGTCCGGTTCTTTCATTGTTAGGGTACCTGGATTTTCTTTTTCCGGAGCTCCCGGGGTTCTTTTCCTGCGAGGTAGAATTTTCTTTATTGCTGTTCAGCTCTTTACTTCTGTGCAGCTCGATATAAATCTCTCCTTCTTTCTCTCCGGCAAAGGCATGTTTCAGGGAGTTCGAGACCAGTTCATTGACAATTATTCCGAGGGGAACCGCCGTATCCATTCCCAGGAAAACTTTTTCAACATCCAGCTTCAGGCTTACTTTCCCGCTGTCCAGGGAATATGACTGGAACAGGTAATCCACAAGATTCTTAATATAATCTGCAAAGTCCACACTTACCATATCCTCGGACTGGTAAAGTTTTTCATGCACAAGAGCCATTGATTTGACCCTGTGCTGGCTGTCCCTGAAGGCTTCGGTTAC
>NZ_JBNAKP010000068.1:0-20427 GCF_049706645.1 Methanosarcina sp.
AACTACTTCCAGACCCTTTAAACCAATATTTTGGAGTAGATAACCAACATCAATAAAGCTAAATGGAATATCTGTGTTTAGCCAAAACCATTAGTAACCGGAGTTTTGAAACCAGCTCAAAAATTAAATATAATATAGTTTTGTTCATCGTACACTCAAATTCTATCAGGGGCAGCTCCATTACGGGTTTTATCAAGATTACTTCCGTCCCGAATTCCTGGTCCTGAACTGATTCTTCCTGCCGCAGATTCACGCTTTTCAATCACTTTTTCGTATACTTCGAGAGTCTTTTCAGCTATCGTTTTCCAGTTGTATCGTTTTTTGAGAAGATCGTAACCTTTTTCCCCCATTCGGTTATGGCCAAGCCCTTCAAGGACGTAATTGAGGCCCCAGGCAATAGAAGAGGGTTCTTTATGGGCAATAACGCCTGTCCTGAAATTCTCCACAAGGGCGACCGCATCGCTTGCCACTACAGGTTTTCTTGCATCCCAGGCTTCAAGCACTACGATTCCAAAGGGCTCGTTCCGGCTGGGCACGCAAACAAGGTCGCAGGCATTGAACCAGTCTATTACAGTGTTATCCGGGGCATACCCGAGGAAATTGCATGAATTCTCTATACCAAGCCTGTGGGCCTGATTTTCACACTGGGAGCGCATATCTCCTTCGCCTATCAGCACAAACTGGGCATTTCTTTTTTTCAGGACTTTAGCTGCAGCTTCCACCAGCAGGTCAGGCCCTTTCTGATAGGACATCCTTCCCGTGAAAAGCACCACTGGGAGACATGGATGGATACCATAATGCCTTTTCACATCTCCAGGGTCGATTTGTCTTTTTATTTTTCCCACATTTATGCCGTTAGGAATTTCCCAGAGCTTGTAATCGGGAATTTTATAGATGTGCCTGATTTCTTCCTTAAGTACGGTCGAGGTCGTAATAATGTCCGAAGACTCATAGCCTCCGAGCCATTCCCTGTGGGAGATTTCTTTTGCCTCCCACCAGTCTCCGTGGCGGTTTCCATTACGACCCCATTCCGTACTGTGGAAGGTCAGCACAAAAGGCAGTCCGAACTGGGCTTTTATCCTGCACAGGACATTTACGGGGTGCCAGTCGTGGCCATGAAGAACATCAAATTCTCCTGCACTTTCTCTCACTTCAAGGAACCGGCAGTACATACCGTCGCACATCCGGTTCATCTGTTCTACGATTCCTCCGCTCTGGTCACAGGCAATCTTGTGATAATGGACTCCGTTGATTAATACATCTTTATTTTCGCGGTCTCGTGTAAACAGGTGGACCTCATGTCCCTCTGCCGCAAGAGCTTCAGAGAGTTCAGATACATGGGGTGAAATTCCTCCTACACGTATCGAATACAAACTTTCCCAGGTAAACATTCCTACTCGAATCTTTTTCATATGCTCACTTATCCCTTTTTATCAAAACGGGAGTTAAGGAGTAGCGAAGAATGCAGGCTTCCCCTTGCCTTTTTAATATCTACATTCTCCAGTTTGCTGAATTCAGTTTTATTAATCATTTTTATTAATCAGTCCTATTAATCTCAGGTTTACTGAACTCAGGTCACCACAATCTTTCTATAACTCTACCCCCTTAGGCCTTCAATAAACTATATAAAGGTAAAAGGGGCATGACCTTGATTTACATAATACAAAGGTACTTTTCACATTAAGAATATGGTCTCTATACTTCCTTAAGTTTATTCCCTTTTAATGGTAGATAAACATATCTGTGAATTTTTCTTATGTTTTTGACTGAAAATAATGAGAGTGCTTTTCAGCCTCTCTTTTTAAGTTTACTTTTACAGGTCTTATCCTTCGGGCGTAAAGTCACCCCTTAAATAAGATGCTGCCCTTTCCGGAGATATCGTATTGATATAAATTCCCGTACCCAATTCAAATCCCGCATTAACGGAAATCCTAGGGAGCAACCGAAGGTTCAGGTGATACTCAGGGGCTTCGGAAAGCTGGTAGAACATATAGTTGAAAGGCGGGTTTCCAAGGACTCTTCCGTAGCTTTTGAGAATGTCTCTCAGAATCTCCCCGAGAGCAAAAAGAATTCTGTCATTGCAGTCCCCAAGAGAACTGACATGCTTCTCAGGAAGAATCCACACTTCAAATGGCCCTACTGAGGAGTAAGGAGTAAAAGCTATCCATTCGCTGTTCTCAAGTATCATACGGGGAGATGCCTTTTCCTTATCAAATATGGCACAGTACGGGCATCTTTCTTTTTTCCTGATAACGTCCAGTTCCCTTGTCAGAAGAGGAGGGCAAAAAGGCAGGGCCAGAAGCTGGCTGTGAAGGTGGTTAATCGAAGCTCCTGCTCCTTTCCCGGAGTTTTTGAACAGGGAAACATAGAGTACTTTTTCACGGGTCATATAGCTGCATGTACGGTCTCTATAGACCTGCATGAGTCCTGAGATTTCAGAGCCGGAAAAGTCCTCAAGCCTTCTCCCATGCAAAGGTGATTCTACGATAATTTCATGAAAGCCATATGCAGGTTCGGCCCGGAGACCATTTTCCCGATGCTCTGGGGAATCCGGCGCAGGTGAAAGAGCAGGATAAAGATTCGGAAAGCAGCGGAAATCCCAGTTGCGTACCCTTTTTTCAGGGGTATCGGCATAGATTTTCCCATTTTTATATACTGCAGTCGCAAGGGGAGTATTTTCCTCAGCTCCCCCGCAGAAAAGGCAGTTTTCATAGCCACTTTTCCCGGTGTCTTCACCTGCCCCTGCAAAATCCGAAGGTCTTTTAGCTCTTTCTTCAGCAATTATACAGTACTCGGAAAGAAAATAATGCTTTCTGATCTCTGACATCTCAGAAAAACCTCGTTATATCTTTTTCCCTTTTCCCTTCTTTTTTGGTATTTTTTCCTTCTTTATTCTCTTTTCTTCTTTCGGTTATCTTTCCTTTCTTCTCCCCTTTTCTTCTTTTTCATTATCTTTTCTTCCGCTTTCGTTACTTTCTCTCTTTCTCCGTTATCTTTTCTCTCCTTTCCCTCTTATTTCTCTTCTTTCCTTCTTATTTCTCTTCTTTTATTCCTTCTCTTCTTTTCTCCTTATTTCTCTTCTTTTATTCCTTCCTTCTCTCCTTTCCCTTTTTTTCTCTGAATTCTAATGAGATATTTCGTTGCAGCCTTTCCGCCTTTCCGAATACTTTTAATTATTCTTTTATCTCCTGCCGGCAGTATTTTCCTGCTTGCAGAAGCGAGCCCCGCTTATAAGTTCATAATACTGTTCGGTAGGTGCTCTCCAGTCCATATCTTTTGCAAGGAGGAAGGCTTCCCTGCAGAGGAGTTTGTACTTTACCCTATCGTCTATGAAATTTTGCGTAAAGTAGCTGACTGCCAGGGCATAATCAAGGACTGTTTCATAATAGGAAAGATCGATATTGTCTACCACAATCACTCCTCCAAGTACTTCTTCAAGGGACTCGATCGTTTTTATAGCGTCACTGAAGCCGCAGACCCGGCTGACCACACTTGGGGTTCCTTCTTTTCCGGCTTCAAGCCCTGTGAGCAGGAAAGGGTCGTAACGCGAGGGAAAAATGCCTGCACAACAGCCTGACATAAATTCCCCAACTTCCATGCCCAGCCCTCCATCCGAGCTTGAAAGAATCTGTGGATATAAAAGTGCTGCAACCGAACGTTTTCCCCTTACCATCTTCGAAAAATCCAGCCCTTTTTCTTCTATCATCTGCTGGACCCTCAGCTCATTTCCTACAAGCACCTCTTTTGGCAGGTTGACAGGGAATCCTGATGGGAGGTTTGTTTTGGGTCCTTCTGCCGTAACAAGGAAACAGATTACCCGGATTCCTTCCTGCATATGCCCTTCGAGAATGCTGTTTTTTATTATATGCTCAAGAGCTACAAGGGAATCAAGAAGGTCCGGATACCCCTTATTTTCTACTTCCAGGCGGGAGATTGTGAAAATCGGGATTATTTTTTCGGGCTCTATCCTTTCCCCTCCGTGGTATTTGTACAGGTTTTCGGAAAGGAACTTCCTGATACGTTCAAGGGAGCTTTCTTTCTGGTCCCAGTCTATCTTATCGGATTCTATAGTTATTCCATTTCGGATCACAATCCCGTTAATCCCGTAAAAGAGCCTGACTTCCTGCCGGGTTGACTCCCCGACTGCGGTAACCGTATCGGCATATGACGCAAGGGCTTCAAGGGCGGCCAGGTTTTCAGGCACGCCTGGAGGCCATGTACTGTCATTATTCCTTCTTTTCTGGATGGAGTTATATCCTGCAGTCCTTCCGGGCAGAGTTGCATGCAGGGTTGCAACCGTATTTACCGGGATTCCAAGCCTTTTCAGCCTGGCTGGCGCATAAAACACTCCGAATTCGTGGCAGTGCAGGGAGACTCCAGGGCAGGGGATAAAACCCTGAGTTGAGGCTGCTTCAGGGGTTTCGACTTTTTCCGAAGCGGTGCTTACAAGAAGCCGGACAAGCTCGGAAATTGCATAGGAAAGGCAAAGGTAATGGGTATATTCAGGCCCGTTTGACATACTCTCATATCGCAGGGAATCAAGCCCGAAATGTTCGTAGGCTTCAGCTTTGACCCTGCTTTCAAGGGTCATCTCCTTTCCCATATACATCGAGCGTATTTTCCCGAAATCCGAGGTTTGAAACTGCAAATAGCCTATCTTTGTATCCCCTATCAGTTTGCCTCCAGTAAATACCTTGATGCCTGATCTTTCCAGGGATTCAAGGCTTTTCTGGAGCTCTTCGCCAGGATTGAGAGGACCGAATTCCTCCATACCTGTAATCCGGTTCAATCCCCGATTCCAGTCCGCACCCCTGTGCCCGTAATAAGGGCCCACAACAAGTATCTCTTTCCCGTCCTTTGTATTCAGTTTTCCGGAATCGAAAAGAGCCGCAAGGGTTTGTGCTTCTTCATGAATGACATTCCAGATTCCGCCCATCTTGTTTGATTTAGGGCCTGCTTCTTCTCCGGCAAGTATGACAAAATGCTTTTCCAAATCCTGACCACCCCAGGGTCTTTTGCCATTCCATTCTGTATTTATATTTTAATTCGCCTGTGAATATTAAAATGTATCACTCGAAAAATAAACCTGTAAAGGGTGCAGGCTGCATGAAGAAACTATCGGGATCTGGAGCCTGCGGCCTGATGGCAGTTATTGAGATGAAAAAGGAAAAATATAAAGGCTCCCGGACCTGTTGAGAATCTCTAAAAAAGCATAAAACCGCTGCATAAATGCGGGAACAGGAATTTATCAGGCACTGGCATCAAGTACAGAAGTCTTTGTTTTCGCGTAACAGCTTTCCACAAGTTTCATGGTCCCTTCGAGCTCGGTAATTTCAAAATCAAAGAGTGTGGAAAATTCTCTGACATAAGCTTCAAAATCCTTCTCATAGATGAGGCCCGTGTTTATCCTTGCAACTCTTTTGTATCCGGCATAATCAAAGACGAATTTCGACATGGAGATGTCATCGGGGTTCTGGCTCAGGCCTGCGGTCCTGATCATCTCCCTCCAGTTTGCAGCCCACATAGGGGTCAGGAAAAAGGTGCCCACTCCTTTGCAGCTTTTCAGGACTTCAAGATAGCGCCCTCTGCCTCCGAGCACGGCACCTATACAGTCATCAACAATTTCCCCGTTTTCTTCTTTCAGGATGCAGACCTTGCAGCCCAGGGTCCTGAAGTCATCTTCGATTTTCCCGAGCACGTTTCCGCAAAGCCCGTAAAAGAGCAGGATTCCATCCGAATGCGGAGCCATTGCCTCTACTTTTGAATAAACCGTTTTCTTAAGGTTTTCAGGAATTGCGTGCAGGGCGAGCTCAAGCATGTATATATTCAGGGTAAGCCCCTTCTCTTCCTGTTTTTCCGGCAGCTCTTCAAAAGGAAGCATTTTGTGCGGGACCCCGGCTTCCAGCAATTTTTTCCTTATGCCGCCGCAATCATTGTTCTCCACGACAACTACTTTTTCAATTTCAGGGTCATTTTCGAGCAGGTGCATTATTTCATCTTCGAACATTCTGCACCCGATTATACTGATCACTGGCATTTGCAACTCCTCCTATTTTTCTCCCTGGAAGCTGAGTAACCCGGGCTCTAATGCAATATTTGCAGTATTCTGTAGCATTTTATGGTTTTCTGCATGGTTTGCAGTATTCTGCGCGTTTACAATATTCCGCATTAGTTTGCAATATTTGCATCGTTTTACACTATGCTACGATTTTCATCCTATCTATTTTATAATATCTAACTTCTTTTTTATAATATAAGATATATTAAAATATAAATATGTCTCTCCTCTGTTAAAGTATAGATCCCGGTATCAATTTATTTTGACTTCCTGCTTTTTCAATATGCCTGCTTTTTCAATACGCCTGCTTTTTCAATACGCCTGCATTAGCAATTTCCTTTTTTGTCAACTCTTTCGTTTTAATCCATGGCCCGATTCTTCAGATTAGGGCCTGGTAGTAACCTTTCTTCTCCAGGACTTCGACAGGGAGAGAAAAAAGTTCCGAAAGGTTTGCATCGGTCAGGATTTCCTGTTTTTTTCCGTCCATGAAGATTTTTCCGTCTTTTATGAGGATTACACGGTTGATTTCCGGAATAATATCCTCAAGGGTGTGAGTTACCAGAATAACACTTTTTCCCGAACCTGCAATTTTCCGGACACTTTCGCGGAAGCCATGAAGAGCTTTGAGGTCAAGGCTGTTTGCAGGTTCGTCTAAAATAAGGGCTTGCGGGTCATGCACAAGGGCTCTGCCTATAAGCACCCTCTTGGCTTCTCCCGAGGAAAGCTCGGACATAAGCCTGTCTGCAAGGTGGGAGATCTCAAGAAAGGCAAGTACTTCCCTTGCTCTTGAATCCATTTCAGGGGTAACTTTGTGGTTGTAGTAAATTCCTATGCTGCTGAAAAACCCTGAAAGTACGACATCCAGCACACTGACCTGGCGGCAGCAGGTTTGCTGAAGGTCGCCGGATACTATCCCGAGCAGTTTCCTGAGCTCAAAAACGTGCCAGGTCCCTTTGCCCATGATATTGAGAACAAGTCCGTCGGCTGCTGCAAGAGGATGATATTCTTTTGTAAAGGTCTTGATGAGGGAAGATTTTCCAGAGCCGTTAGGCCCGATAATTGCAACATGTTCTCCCTGCCCGATAGACAGGGACACCGAATCAAGGATTTTTCTCCCGCCCCTGACAACGGTTACATTTTTCAGTTCCAGCAGGGAAGGAGAATCAGTCTTCCCCGAAAAGTCCATATTCTGAGCCATTTTTATCATCTATCTGAAAACCTGGAATAAAATCTCACGAATAACCGGAATTTAAGATTCCGCTCGATTTTTTTTATGAGCAAACCAACCTGCAGTTCCAATATAAATGTTTACACTTTGCACTTAAGTCATTCAAGAGTTTGTAAGCACGTATAATAAGCATGGATAATAAGTATGGATAATAAGTATGGATAATAAGCATGGATAATAAGCATGGATAAACCATGAATTACAACTTGATAATAATTCTGAGATAAATCTGGATAACAGCAAGGTATAAGACTATGTTTATTCTTTCCCGGTTATTCTGAGTAATCAGGAAACGTTAAAAATAAGTTTAGTCAACTTATTATCTCTCGAAACTTGTTGATCTCCTTATATCCTTTTTAAGGCGTTTTCACGCCCTCAATAATATTAATTTTTTAATGGAGCCCTTTCTAAAAATTATTAGCCCCTATTTTAGTTTCTTGTGTTTGTTTCTTGCGTTTATATAATCTTATAATATAGTTTTGCTTTTATCGAAAAACAGGGGATTCTGGGGGTTCTTTGTTGGAAGTCTACAATACTCGGGGTTCGTTCAGCTCCTACCTCTACGAGATACGTTTTATCATTCTTTTTTATGTAATCGGGGATTGGGCCTCTACGGTTTATGCCCTTCCTCGGGGTGTGGAGTATAATCCGGTTCCTGCCATGATTCTGGAGAATTACGGGATCTACCACCTTTTACTTGTTAAAGTAGGGTTTATCTTCCTGCTTTTTTATGTAGCTCCCATGATAAAAGTTTCAATAGAAAGGTGGACTCTTACAAAACATATTATAGAATCCGTCGGCATCTTCGTAACCGCAAATAATCTTATGGTTATCTGGTATGGAAACAGCCTTATACAGGCTCTCGGGCTTGTCTGAGTTAATCTACACTGACTTAATCAGATACACGCAGCCTGCCTGTTTTTCTCCTTCCTTTTCTACAGGCAGATCTGAATTCTTTTTCCGACCTATCTTCTTTTTTTCGGCCTATCTTCTTCTCGGCCTATCTGCCTTTTTCCTTACCTGGTTTTTGCATACAGGAAACAGTCGTAATAATTTTCTCCGACCCTATGGACTTTTTTCATAACGCATTCTTTTTCGTACCCGCATTTCTGGGCCACGCGCTCGCTTGCAAGGTTCCGGGTATCCATGAGGATAACAATTCTATGTAAATCCAGTTTCTCAAATCCAACCTTTTCAAGCTGTCTTACAGCCTCGGTTGCAATCCCCTTTCCCTGATAGTCCCTGTCAATGAAGTACCCGATTTCTCCTATCCAGGGCCTGTGTTGATCGACCCTGATCCCGCAGGCTCCGACAAGTCTTCCGTAGTAAAGGATGGAGTAGTTGTGCTCAAAGTTAGCCCTTCTCTTGGCTTCATTCAGATGCAGAAAGTACCTTTCTTCTTCAAGCGTTTTTATAGGAAACTCAATGAACTCAAGGTTTGTATGGGTAATTATCTCAAAGAAACGTTCGGCATCAAAGAGTTCCTGAGGGCGAATTTTTACTTCGGGCATAAACAGAGATTGAATTTCCTTTATGAAAAACGTTTTCAGGCTCTGTTTTTATTTTGTCTCCTCTTCTTTATTTTTTGGCAGGTGCTTAAAAAATAAGATCTAAGTAATATATAAATAAAATATAAGTACACCTCTAATTAAATAGAGGAATGTGGAACCCAGTATTGTTGCCAGGATCAGAGAGGACCTTGCCCGGAGTGTGGATGAGAAAACAGAAGCCGGTTATTCTCGCTTTTTTAAAGAAGAAGTCCGATGCTACGGGGTAAAGTCTGCGCTTGTGGGAAAAATTGCAAAAAAATATTTTAACGAGATAAAGTCCGAAAATAAAAAAGCGATCTTTGCCCTGTGCGAAGAACTCTTTCGGTCCGATTACTGCGAGGAAGCCTTTATCGCAGCCGAGTGGGCCTACGAGGTAAGAGAAGCTTACTCTGAGGACGATTTCTTTACCTTTGAACGCTGGATTGAAAAGTACGTCAATAACTGGGCGAAGTGCGACACCCTCTGCAACCACGCAGTAGGCTCTTTTATAGAGAAATTTCCGGCGTATGTGGCAAACCTCAAAACCTGGGCGCGGTCGGAAAACAGGTGGGTTCGGCGGGCGGCCGCAGTAACCCTGATCCTGCCGGCCCGAAAAGGCAATTTCCTGAACGAGGTTTTTGAAATCTCGGATCTCCTGCTCAAAGACAGGGACGACCTGGTCCGGAAAGGCTACGGCTGGATGCTCAAAGAAGCCAGCAAAGCCCACCGGCAGGAAGTCTTCGAATACGTTATGAAAAACAAAAAAGAAATGCCCAGAACCGCCCTGAGATACGCAATCGAGAAAATGCCACAGGATTTGAGAGCCAGAGCTATGGAAAAATAACCGGAAAGCCTGAACGGAAAAATGAGAAAATGAGATAAAGTGAGAAAAGTATTAGAAGAGATCAGAGAGACAGAAGAGAGGCAGAAGAGAGGTGAAAAGTAAGAGATAGTGAGGAGTAAGGAACTTTTCAGACACAGTACCCCCATACTGTATCCAGGTTCCCTACTCCCGGATGTTCCCTTTTAATTCCTGTATCTTTTGCCTGCAACTGAATTCTGCAGGAACTTTTTTTTCACTTACACATTTTGCCTAGGTTACAATTAAAAGGATCTCTTCACAAGTATTTTGTTCTATTTACCCAGTTATGATACGGACTTAACATTTAAAAAGCTTTTAATAACAACGCTTTCCCCATCCTGGTTTTTTGAAAGCCCGACTCTGCGCTGCAAGGTGTCGAACATTATAATTTTTTATTTAATGAGATAAAATGTGAATTGTCAGGGGAAAGGTAAGAGAACTGGCTATTAAGAGTTTTATTTGGTCAAAAAAGCATTCCCTGATTGATCTCAACAAAAGGACTTTCACAGTCGATTTACTAAATTAAATCGATGCGATCCTTCCTGCATCAGTTATAACGTACCCGCTGTCTCCATCGGTTATATACCCCATTGCTTTGAGTTCCCGAAGGTGATTATAAGTCATACCCTTCGAAATTCCCGCAGTTGCGGCTATCTGCGTTACGGAGGAAATTCCTTTCTGGATCTCTTCGAGTATCAATTTTTTCGAGGGATAAGAACCTTGGTAAGGTTTATAAACTATAAATATATTGCTTAAGGAGTAACTCGGCTATCTTATGCGAGTGTAAATGTGAAATATATACTTTGGCTTGAAAACCGCAAGTATATGGGTCAGAGGAAAATAGCATATAACTCTAATATCCACTAAAACAAGGATTAAAACATGTAAAAAATATACGCAGTGGCACATTGCTCATGTATTAAAGTTTGATATCCATTAAAACAAGGACTAATACCTTCTTTCTTACATGTAGCATGTTCCAAATCTCCTCTTTTTCTTGCTATTTTTAAATCTTATAATAATCTATTTTTAATGTAAAAAATATACACTTTCTTTTTATATTTATCTACAAAGATATATATACAATCAATTCCAAGTTAATGTAAAAAATATAGCTTAAAACTACAACTATTGTTAAATAAACATAAAACTTGGACAATATTACCTCGGAAGAATAAATTTATTTAATAAATATTTAAATGTAGGTATAATAATGATTGAAACTATTTGTAACATAGGTAAAACTGTCAGAGAAATTGAAGGGGATAAAGATTTAGTCGATTTATGGCAAAAAGAAGAAAATGGGGATTACGAATTAATTATTAATGTTGATATCTCCAGTGATTCTATTAAAATTGATACTAGAGATTTCGAAAAACAAGTCTTCAAGGATGGATTATATTTTGTTCAAGGAAACTGGTATGTTGGTGCCGTCCTCAAAAAAGAATCATTGAAGGACAACAAAATAAAAGATTGTTTGAGATTTATTGATGTTCCTTTGAACAGATTCAGTGAAGTTAAGTCAATGCTTGATTCAAAGCTCAAAGAGTATGCTGGAGTAAATTTTGTAATACTTTTTATGAAGGATGGTCAAAAACCAATAGAAATCTCCAAAAATAGGTTTCTTGAAGAAATTGAAAAAAATGGATTAAAAAAAGTGTTATTATCTGGGTATTGTCAGTTATGTGGTCAGAACACGGATACTCTGTATGATAGTATAATCTATAAATGTTACACAAATGACAAAGGGATTTTTTCAAATACAGAAGGTCTGTCTTACGGTATTTGTAATAACTGCATTTCTAATATACTTCATGGAAGAAAACACGTAAACTCTTTTCTTAATACATGGTGGGGAGGAAGTGAGGTTCTATTTCTCCCTCATATATACAATGAAAAAATAATGGATATTTTTGCGTTTCATAATATTAATGATTTTAAAGGTAATAAATTTCTTGATTATATCCGTGAGAACGAAACTGAAGTTATCGAGGAGATAGGAAAATGTAATTCTCAAGTTGATATCATCTTCTATTCTGCACAGAAATCTGAATGGAAAATAACCTACCACATAAGAAACGTGATGCCTTCAAAGTTTACAACTATTGCAGAACTCGAACGTAAATATGAGACCAAGTCAGGAAAGCACCTTGCTCTTTGGCAAGTACTCGTTTATTTACTTGGCGATTTTTCGAAACCAAATGAAATTTTCAACACAAATGAAGCTAAAAATTACCTAAAGTCCGTTTTTCACGGAAACGATGTGAATAGGAATCTTTTCTTTTCCCGTGCAATGAGCAAGTATAAGCATGACTATTTTAACGGGTATAAAAGCATGTTCATGATTCACCGGGTATATAATTTCCTTGTGGATTGTGGTTGTCTTGATAATGGTTGGAGTTTCATTGAAAAAAATGAGGGAGGATACAATATGACGACATATAAAAATATTGAAGAGTTCTTTGAAATTAACAGAAAATTCTTTGATAATGAAATTAAAAAATCATGGTTTTTGCTTGGTCGCCTCTATGGAAATATGATATACGAATCAAAAAATTACAAGAATGAAGGCGAAGTAGAAAATACTGAATCGTACCTTGAAAAGAACTTTTTCTTTGGACGGAAATATGATTTCAAAAGTTTTGTTTACTTTTCAAATCAATGTTCTGAACTGATGTATAAGTATGGAGTGCAAAATAAAGGATATTTAAAAAATCTTATCTCTTCTTCTAAAGAACTTATGGGAGTAGGCGATAGCAATTTGTCAAGTGATGAAGCGAAGTATATTTTCTTTTGGGGAATGCAGCAGTGGATTGGAAAATCAAAGGATAACAATAATAGTAACGATGGAGTTGATCAATAAATGGCTAGTACTAGAGAATACTTACTTGTTTGGGATAGTACAATGGCAAATCCAAACGGCGATATGTTAAATGATAACAAGCCCAGGCACGACGAGATTACAGGCCAACTTGAAGTTTCTGATGTTAGAATAAAACGTTTCGTCAGGGATGAATGGCAATCAATGGGTCATAATGTTCTTGTTAGAACTAAAAAAGATAATGATGGTAAAGTAATGTCATGTACCAGTTTGATCAAAGAGGTTATGGATAAAGCAAAAATAAAAGAGGCTGAACTTCCGAATCATCTCCTGAAAGAGTATATCGATGTAAGATTGTTTGGCGCAGTGATCACAAAGCCTAAGTATGACATTACAGGACCTTTGCAGGTAATGTGGAGCAAATCTGTAAATCCTGCAGAAATAAAGTTCATGCAAGGAAACTCCGCTTATGCAGGTGGAGAAGGAAAAAGCCAGTCTACAATCTGGTCCAAATACATATCCCCCTATGCACTTTTTAAAACTTATGCTGTTTATAATGATAACACAGCTAAAAGACAGAGTATTGAAGTTAGTGAAAAAGATCTTGATGAATTTTCAAAGGCCCTGATTAATGGCCTTATTAATTATAGAAGTACTTCCAAAAATCAGATGCCCAGGTTATTGGCCGAAGTTGTATACAAGGAACATAGGATCGATGGTGAACTCAATTACATTGATATAAACTATGATTCCAATGTTGAAGAATTGCGAGATATTTCTCAGGCAACTCTCGATCTTAGAAAGCTTTGCACTTACTATGAAAATAAAAAAGAATCAATAGAGACAATACGCATCTATAAACATGGGAGTGTAAAAGTGGAAAACCTCTCAGAAGATTTTAAAATAATTGAATTTTAATGAGAGGGGCGTTCTTCAATGGATTGCTTGGTTTTTAGGGCAAAAAGTGGATATGCTAAGTTTCGAAAACCATATACCACTACATCAGCTCTTACTTTTTTGTGTATCCACCCTCCAGCTGTAAAGGGTCTTATTGGGGCGGTTATAGGTATTGATAAGAATGAACTTTATAGAAATACTTTGAGCCTAAAAATCGGTATTCAAGTGCTTTCTCCAGTTCGCAAGGATATGCAAGTTTTAAAATTAGTGAGTATGAAGGCTGAAAAAGATTTATTTAATTTTCCTGTAAACGCAGAATTCTTGAGAGATCCTGATTACAGAATTTTTATTTCATGGCTTCCTCACAAACTTGATGAACTTGAAGAGAGGTTGCAGAACCAGAGACCTATTTTCACACCATATTTGGGTGTAAGTGAATATATTGCAAAATTAGATTATGAAAAAAGAGTTGAGGCTGAATTACTGACAAAGTCAAATAGTATTGACAGCCTCATACCCTCTCGTTTTATAGATCTCCAGCACTCTGACTATCATCTATTTACAGATAATATTCCTGTATCTAATAATGAAAAGAGGGAGTATCTAAGTTACGAGAAGATTTTGTTTGCTTTCAGAGAAGATGATACTTGTAAAAAAGAAAAAGCCTGCAGTTTGATGGGTAATCTAAAGAGGGATGTGTACAAAGTTGATGAAAACATCGTTTTCTTCTTTGAATAATAGTTTTATTTTAAGGTCACATTTTCATCAAACATTGAAAGACCATTTGGAAGAAGTTACTTCTATAGCAACTCATATTTATGATTCCCAGAATGATGACAGTGAAAAGCGAGATATTGTCCGAAAAATCTGTATTGCCCATGACTTTGGCAAAGCCACTTCTTTTTTTCAAGAGTATCTTGATTTTCAAGAGGCAAAAGAAAAAGGTGATTTTGGGAAAAAGAGTAAGGTTTTTGGACCTAATAAAAATCACGCTCTTTTGTCTGCTCTTTTTGCTTACTGGTGGCTTCCAGAGGAATATAACTTACTTGGCTATTTGATTATAAAAAGACATCATGGAAGTGTAAAAGATGCTCGTGATGAATTTGACTTAACGGATGATTATAGCGTCATTGAGGAACAGATACAAGACATTCAAAAATTTAGCCAGACAGAACTTGAGAATATTTATGGCCTAGGTTTAAATGAATTTTTTGAGTTTGTTAATGAAAGTAATCTAAAGTTAATTAGAACACGTTTCCGTAAAGTTTGGAAATTAAATGACTTTTCTGTAGAGGATACTTTAGATTTTAATTATTTTTATTCTCTATTGCTTACTGCGGATAAAATGCAACTAATATCCGAATTACCAACAATGCCAAGTCAAAAACCTTGCTGGTTCGTTGAAAAATATAAAGACCATATACGTTCTAATCTACTAGCTGAAAATCCAGCCATTGCAGACTCTCAAATATTTAAGATAAGAGATGAGATATTCAGAGAAATGAAAGAAGAACTTGATAAAATTGATTTGAATTCTGAATCTTTTTTTTCGATCAATGTTCCAACCGGTTCTGGAAAAACATTCCTTGCTTATTATTCTGCCCTTTATTTTGCTGACAAACTTAAAAATCTCTATGGGGAACAATCGCGAGTTATATATTCTCTTCCTTATATGAGTATAATTGATCAAAACTACGATGAATTAATAAATATTATCAAATTCAATCAAGAAACTGATGAAGAACCGAAGGATACGGAGATATTAAAACACCATTCTCTTTCGGAAATAAAATATGAATCAGATGAGAACGAATATGAAAATTATGACGCTAGATTTTGTTACGATAACTGGCAAAGCAAAATTGTAACTACTACCTTTGTGCAGTTGTTTAATACTATATTCAAGGTTGGAGATAATTCCATTGCACACCGTTTTAATCGAATCGTAAATTCAATAATAATCCTTGACGAGATTCAGGCAGTGGATGAAAAATACTATTCAGTAATTCGCACTTTTTTCGAATTACTAGCAAAGAAATATAATGTTAAGTTTATTTTTGTGACCGCAACAATGCCTTTGCTTATTGGAACGCATGAACTGGTACCTAGAAAGAAAATTTATTTTGAGAGCCTTAACCGGATCAGGATTTGTAATCATATTAAAGAGGATGTATCAGTTAGCGATTTTAAAAATATACTAATAAAAGACATCGAATGTCGAAAAGACAAAAGTTTCTTGATTGTGCTCAATACGATTAAATCATCAAAGGAAATATTTAAATTTATTCAAGAAAATACATCTCGAAAATGTCTTTATCTTTCAACTGAGATATATCCAAAAGCAAGACTTGAGAAAATCAATCTTATTAAGGATTGTCGCAAAAAAGATAATAGTATAAAATTTGTAGTTGTCTCAACACAGTTAATAGAGGCTGGTGTTGATATTGATCTGGATGTTGTTTACAGAGATTTCTCTCCTTTAAGTTCGATAAATCAAACGGCAGGAAGAGCCAATAGAAATGGAGTGGGTAAGGACTCCAGTGAAGTTCATGTATATAGACTAAAAGATGATGAAAAAGGTCGTTATTTTCACAATTACATATATCCAGCATTTATAACCGATATTACTAGAGAGGTTCTTGAAGACAAAGAAATTGTCCAAGAAAATGACATTTATTATCTTAATGAAGTTTACGCGGAAAAGATTACCCAAAAAGTTAGTCAAGATAAGTCGATTGAAATTTTTGAGCACATCAAAAATATTGATTTTAAAAAACTAAGAGACTCCTTTGAACTGATCAAAAATGACTATGCCTTCAAGAGAGATGTGGTTATCGAAGCAGATGCCAAATGTTCTCAAATCATTAAAGAAATTTCTGAGCTGAAAAGGGATAAATCGTCAATGGAAAATCAATGGGAGTATAATTTTAAAATTAAGAATTTGTTCCGCCGCCTGAATCAATATAAAATATCTATATATGAAAGTACTTATTCGTTAATATTTGATGATCTTTGTAAGATACGTGGATTCGATACTGAATATCTTCCACTCAAGTCTGGTACTAGAAAACTTTATTCACCTAGTATAGGTATAGTCTCAGAAGTTAAATCTATTGAAATTTTATGATATGGGGACTTGTTTTTGTATATAAACTACACTTGTCTACAGTATCCAGATGTCTGTCTGCATATGCGTGATGGTTCGAAGCTAAGAGGATTCTTCGCAAAAAAATACTCATCTGAAGAGCTTATGCATAATCATAGAGAAGATAAAAACATTTACAGGTATCCTTTAGTCCAATATAAAGTGATTGAAGGTATACCCACGCTTGTCGGACTAAACGAGGGCTCAAATCTTATTTTGGATATTGGTATTTGTGAAGAAGAAATAAATATTGAAGGTGCTCGATTTTGTCTTGATAGAGCAGAAATAATTACTGAATCTACTTTCTTTGGCACTACTGATAAGATCTATCGGTATATTTTTAAAACTCCCTGGCTTGCTTTAAATCAGGGAAACATAACTAAGTATAACGCTGCAGATGAAATTGAGAAAGATAATTTATTAACAAAGATTTTAATTGGAAATTTGCTTTCAATGGCAAAATATCTGGACTTTAGGGTTGAGGACGAAATTAGAGTTAAACTGAATGTCAAGCCAATGAGATTAAATTTCAAGGGTAAGCTAATGGCTGGCTTTAAAGGTGAATTTAAATCCAACTTCAGTCTACCTGATTATATTGGGATTGGAAAATCTGTTTCTAGAGGATATGGTTCAATTAAAAAACTATAAGTGGGTGATGTCACGCAGCTTGTAATCAATACTCACGGTTCTTTTATCAAAAAGCAGAATAACTGTTTCCTTGTCAAAAATGAAGACAAGGTTTTCGAGGTCTCGGAAAAGAAGGTTGAAAGCATTTTAATTACAACATCTGCAACCATTACCACCGATGCGATCAAATTTGCGGTGGAAAACAATATCGATATCGTTTTTCTGGACAATTTCGGGGACCCTTACGGGCGGGTGTGGCATTCGAAGCTGGGGAGCACGACTTACATAAGGAGAAGGCAGCTTCAGATTTCGGAAGAATCGGAAGGGTTCAGGCTGGCAAAAGGGTGGGTTGAGCAGAAAGTTGAGAACCAGATTCTTTTCTTGAAAGACCTTAAAAAGAACAGGCCTGAGCAGAAAGATGAACTCGATGATTATATTGCTGGCATGGAAGAAATGAAAGCCCAGCTTGAAGCGCTTGACGGAACTCTTGACGAGATGCGCGGGAAAATTATGGGGCTTGAGGGCATGGCTTCCAGGAATCATTTTGGGGCATTGAGCTTCCTTTTGCCCGATAAGTGGAAATTCGATGGCAGAAGCCGGAACCCGGCAAAGGACGAATTTAACTGCCTTTTGAACTACGGGTACGGGGTTCTGTATTCCAGGGTGGAAAAAGCATGCATTATAGCAGGGCTCGACCCTTATGTTGGTTTCAATCACACGGATGACTATAATAAGAAATCTTTTGTGTTTGACCTGATTGAAATGTACCGCATTCACGTTGACAGGACTGTTTTCAACCTTTTCTCAAAAAAACAGGTGATGGATAGCTTTTTTGATGCAATTCCAAACGGATTAACCCTTAATAAAGAGGGAAAAGCTGTCCTGATCCAGGCTGTCAATGAAACCTTTGAAAAAGAGATAAGTTACGGGGGCAGGAATATAAAAATCGGAAACACAATCCAGTTCGACTGCCACAGAATTGCAAACAGCCTGATCGGAAAATAAAACAAGAAGGGATTAAACTTGCTTGTCTGGGTAATATATGACATTACAGAAAACAGGGTTAGGCAGAAAGTAAGTGACCGCTGCAAGAACTATGGACTTTATAGAGTCCAGAAAAGTGTATTTCTGGGAGATCTTAACACAAACGACAGAGAGTCGCTAGGGCTTGAATGTGAAGAATTGATTGATACGGAAAAAGATTCCGTGTATGTATTTCCTATGGATGAACAGTCTTTTAAAAAAGTCCAGCTTATCGGCCAGGCTTTTGATAAGGATCTTGTCAGCGACGAAGTGATAACCAAGTTTTTCTGAGGTTCTCTGAATTTCTCTAAGTTTTTCCGAGGCGGAATATGACAAACTCCAGGACAAATCCCGAATCTATAACAATTGAAGATGAATCGAGAGCAGGCATTGAAAACTGTACTGAAAACGGTAACGGAGAATACGCTGAAACGGATTCCGAAACAATAATCAGAATTTCAGACGTGCTTGAATATCTGTTCTGCTCCCGTTTCATTTATTATATGTACTGCCTCGACATCCCTCAGCATGAAGAAAAAAGGTTTAAAGTCTTAAAAGGCCGCGAAGTCCATGAAACAAGGAAGCTCACAAACAGGGATTATCTGCGGAGAAGCCTGGATTGCATCAGGAAAGAAAGTGATGTTTTTATTGCCTCAAAAGAACGCCATATAAAAGGAATCGTGGACGAAGTCCTGTTTCTGGGAGACGGAACCGCAGCTCCTCTCGAATACAAATTTGCCGAATACAAGGAAAAAGTCTTTAAAACCTATAAGTTCCAGCTTGTCTTGCAGGCACTTTTGATCAGGGAAAATTACAATATTGAAGTAAATCGTGCATACCTTTGTTTTACACGCAGCAACAGCCTGGTCAAAGAAATAGAGATCAGCGCCTCTGATTTCAAAAAAGCCGATAAAATAATACAGGAAATACTCGATATCGTTCAAAAAGGCTTATATCCTAAGACCTCCAGATCTTCTAGAAAATGCGTAGATTGCTGTTACCGGAATATCTGCGTATGAAGAGATTTTTCTTGTATTTATAAAGGGTTTGATAATATCCCAACAAGAATTTTAGTCCCAGAATTGGGCTTATCTTAGGCCTTTTCTGGCCAAATAACGGAAAATTTTGCCCTATTCGCGAGCAAGATCCATTAAAACAAGGATTGAAACGTGTCAGGAAAGAGTATAGTCCACGTCCCTTCTTATTCGCGAGCAAGATCCATTAAAACAAGGATTGAAACCCTTCCCATGTGCCTCACAATGACAGGTAGGACACATTCGCGAGCAAGATCCATTAAAACAAGGATTGAAACGAAAGTTCTTTGAATGGACAGACCTTGAGCAGATCATTCGCGAGCAAGATCCATTAAAACAAGGATTGAAACCAGAGTTTCGGGGGCTGTCATGGGGGCTAATGATTCATTCGCGAGCAAGATCCATTAAAACAAGGATTGAAACAATAAGAAGGTCGAGTTTAAGTTTAAGTTTTTTATAACAAATTCGCGAGCAAGATCCATTAAAACAAGGATTGAAACTACTAGCACTACGTGCAGAAAACCGATTCGTGCTATTCGCGAGCAAGATCCATTAAAACAAGGATTGAAACCAAATGCAGGGAGCCCCACAAATGGAATCCTGACAATTCGCGAGCAAGATCCATTAAAACAAGGATTGAAACTACATAGGATTTCTTCCATCGATCACCGATTGTTCCATTCGCGAGCAAGATCCATTAAAACAAGGATTGAAACTACATCCCAGTAAACTCCCTCCACTGAACCGGCTGAATTCGCGAGCAAGATCCATTAAAACAAGGATTGAAACTTGATAAATTAGTTTCCGTGATTGATCGTTCAAAATATTCGCGAGCAAGATCCATTAAAACAAGGATTGAAACTTAAGCACAGTACTTGGCTGCGTATGTGGATAAATATTCGCGAGCAAGATCCATTAAAACAAGGATTGAAACCATATGTAGCTTTACACCACATATCGGTTAGCATTTTATTCGCGAGCAAGATCCATTAAAACAAGGATTGAAACTCCATTACATCATCAATTTTAACTCTCCATGCATCTAATTCGCGAGCAAGATCCATTAAAACAAGGATTGAAACGGATCTGTACCAAATCTAAATGGATATAATTCGCATATTCGCGAGCAAGATCCATTAAAACAAGGATTGAAACTTATCTATGCACAGCAGGTTCTTATGCCAACTCAGATTCGCGAGCAAG
>NZ_JBNAKP010000069.1:0-16040 GCF_049706645.1 Methanosarcina sp.
TTTACGAGGTCAGTTACATTAAGCTCACAGTACCTGTTATCTGGCAAACTGCTGGCTTTCAGGGTCAATGTAGCATATGGAGTACTGCCCTGGAGAACACCAGTACTATCATACCAATCACCTCCTTCGTTGTTCCAGGCAATGTCCTTATTCCTTTTATTCCAGCTCACATAATCCGGATTCCAGGCGACAGGCCTGTAGACCTCGATAACAGTATCATTTGGTCGTGAGCTGGAAGGATAGTACCAGAAGAGGGAGAGGGTTGCGTTGTTGATTTCATTAACACTGGTGTATTCGCTTACGTTAAACCAAATCAGGTCCCGGAACCCTCCAACGTTAGTCATTCCTCCAACATCGAGGAATGATTTATTTGAAAAGATATCCTCAGGAGAAGCTTCACGAAGGCGGTTGTCGTACATCTTGCCTGAAAGATTCAAAGGAACTTCTTCTTTGACTACTTTTAGTATCGCAATCTTAGAATCATTGAGCTTACCATCGCTCACTTCAAAAGATACGGTGTAGAGCCCTATCTGGCCGTTTGCAGGCGTCCAGCTAAAAAACCCTGACTTATCAAAACTTGCACCTGCAGGAAGGTTTGAAGCCGAGTATGTAAGGTTGTCTCCATCTGCATCAGAAGCTTTTACTAGAATATTCAGATTCTCTCCAGCCTTAACCGCAATCTCAGAAATTGGATCCATTACAGGAGCATGATTCACCACATGGATCCCTGAAAGAGACGCGTAAACCGTGTTTCCATATCTTCCTATGTTGATCCTGTTTCCGTTATCCTCAGGCTCGTTAGAATAGTCCGAGAGAGAATATCCAGTGTCAATGCAGGGAGAACTCACTTTATCTTTAATCCATGTTTCCCCGTTACAGCGACCTGATACCGACTGGAGATGGTAATCATGGTTCTTCGGGTCTGCAAAAAGAGGGTTTACATAGAGATCAGATTTCGATGTGCAGTTTTTATAGTTACCTGCTGAGTTGTTGTAGAGGCAGTTATTTTCCAGCACAAAAGTATGTGTTGAAGATAAATAGTTAAAAGTTCCATATCCCCCGTTCGAGTCTTTTGTGCATTTTCGGGTGTTTATGATAATATTGTTGCGAAGAGTGGTAATGTATCCGCCTGGCGGGGAATAACTTGAGGAGTAACTGGGGTGGTACATGTGGACAACGGCTGCATTGTATGCACCGTCAAAGACATTGTTTTCAATAAGAGTGTCGTCGAATCCACCTGCTACAATACCCCCTACCCAGACAATATTCGGATTCGTGCCTGTGCTGTAAAAAATATTGTGATGAATGTGAACATTTTTCCCCATATCTCTGGTATCAGAAGAAGTATCATAGTTGTAAAGCCAGATTCCAGGCCCATAGGTGTTATTGATCGTATTATTGTAGATCTCGATATCATCCATAAGACCTGCGCCCGGCCCGCCTTTTTCTATCTGGATACCCGGTCCGCCTGCGCTCCAGTCGTAGAAAGAATCGATCACATTATCATGGAATTTTACATGGTTTGAGTTCCAGATTCTAAGGCCGCTGTTAGTCCTGCAAGTTATTGTGTTATTCCAGGCTTCTACGTTCTGGCACTGAATTGCATATAGACCGTCGTGCCCGAGTTTGTATATAGTATTGTTGTAAAACTGGATGTCCTCGCTAGATTTTATCCTCATGCCGTCTCCGTGCCCATCGTGCATATACATATCACATATGGTTACGTTCTTGCAATAAAGGAAGTAAATTACATTATAATATCCAAGTCCCTTCTTGAGTTCGGTGTTACTGTCATGGTTCACATTAACCTCGAAACCTCTTATTACAATGTTATTGTTTCCGGAACTGCTCATCTGCTTGATCAGTGGTTTCATTGTAGGCCAGCCTGCGTTATTTGCCAGTTTGATCACAGCAGTCGAATCCCCTTCAAGAATGGTATTACTGCCGATTAAAAGGGTGTCGTTAATAACGTACGTAAAAGGACCTTTGAGGTGGACAGTGGTATATTCCGAGTTATCTGCCACAAACTTCAGGGCCTGATTTATCTGCACATGATCATCTGTTCCAACGCAGTTGAAGTCTCCGCTACTGTCTCCTGCAACATAGACTATTGGTGCTGTAGTTCTGCATAAAGCAGTAGGAATGCTTGCAAGAATAAGGCAACCTACCAGGAAAAAAATTCCGAAATTTCGTTTTATTGTCGATACTACCTGGGGTTGATCGTAACTAAAGAGATTGTAATCCTCGCTAGACAGATATTTGTGTGGTGACGTATCAAGATCTCCGCAAAATTTACTAATGTTTGTCAAAATTTCGCTTAAATTTATTAGCCTGATTCCGATACATTGAACAAGATTTTTCAAAATAGTATCCACTCTCCAAAGTTCAAGGCTATAGAAAATTCCGTGGAGAAATTATTCATAGCAAAGGCTACTGAATCCAGTCAAGAATTCAGTCAAATGTGATAAACAAACAATTCAGAATAAATCCCCCTATTTTTCAGGCCAACTCCTCAAATTTACACGAATTCCCCCCCGTGAAAACATAAGGAATAAATTTCTTTCTGGCCTCTAATTAAATTTCTATAGTCAACTTGTAATTTAGAACATTATGTTATAAAAGTATTTGTGCAATCTTTTAAAATTTTTGGTTGGCATCTCAAATATTAGAAAGAACAAATAAATGCTTAAAACGAGAAAAGCCAGTCAAAAGCTGATTTATTAATTTACGCAAAAAAAAGGAATTTTGCAAAATGGAATCCAAGATCTCACTTCCAATAATATCTATTTTAATTTTGAGAAAAGATAAAGTTTTGTTTTTACCGCAATAATGGAAATGAGATAATTTCAATATGAAACAACTTCAAAAAAGTAGTTTTACAAATTATTAAAGTCAAAAAGTATAGATTACACTTCAGACAGGATAGAAAATGACCCAGAGAAAAAGTACCTAAAAATAGAAAAGTAGTATGGAAGTTAAGCGTTTACCTGTGTGCAATACCTTATTCATAAGAATACTGTCAGATAATATCACTTCAAGGTCTTTCTTACACTTCCATTCTAGTAGTTCTTAAAGATATTCCTGCCTTTTCTTAAAGGGCTTATGTGCTTTTATCCAAAACTAATTTTACCACGACAACAGCAAGTTTTTCAGGTCCCGTGAAATTACTTAACTCATTACTCATTCCTCCAGGACAAGAGAAAAATTACTCAAATTGAGACCTTCAGGAGGAACTCCGTAAAGGTAGCTGTCGTACATTGTGCCAGAGAGATTTAAAGAAACTTCCCCTACGTTTACTTCTTTCTCATCTGCTTCTTCATCGACTTCTTCATTTGTTTCTTCTTCATTTACTTTTTCATCTACTTCGTCTTCATCTACTTCGTCTTCATCTACTTCGTCTTCATTTACTTCGTCTTCATTTACTTCGTCTTCATCTACTTCGTCTTCATTTACTTCGTCCTCATTTACTTCGTCCTCATTTACTTCGTCTTCATTTACTTCGTCTTCATTTACTTCGTCTTCATTTACTTCGTCTTCATTTACTTCCTCTACACTTATTATTGCAATTTCAGAATCATTGAGCAGACCATCACTCACCTCAAAGGATACGGTATAGAGCCCTTCCTGTCCGTCTGAAGGCATCCAGCTAAATAGTCCTGACTCATCAAAACTTGCACCTGCAGGAAGGTTTGAGACTGAAAATGTAAGGTTGTCTCCATTTACATCAGAAGCTTTCACTGTAAAGTTCAAGTTTTCCCCAATCTTAACTGTAGCTTTGGGAATAAATTCAATAACCGGAGCCTGTCCAGTGTCAACAGAAAGATCTGATTCTGAATAGGTGAGATTACTTTCGTCTATGTCTAAGACTTCCACTGTGAAATTCAGATCTTCTCCAGTCTTTTCTCCAGTCTCATTTGTAGCCTCAGAATTCCAATATATTAATGGAGACTGCACAATCTTTACTCGTGAAGTCGTTGAAAGAGACGCATATTTTGTATTTCCATATTTTCCTATGTTGATCCTGTCTCCATTATTCTCAGGTTCTTTAGAGAAATCCGAGGAAACATATCCGGCATCAATACAGGGAGAGTTCACCTTGTCCTTAACCCATTTTTTGCCATTCCAGTGGCCCGAAACTGACTGGAGGTGATAGTCATGTTTCTTCGGGTCTGCAAAAAGAGGGTTTACATAGATATCAGATTTTGATGTGCAGCTTTTATAATTGCCTGCTGCGTTATTGTAAAGGCAGTTATTTTCCAGCACAAATTTGTGGTTTTTGGTGAGATAATTGACAACTCCATACCCTGTCCCACTTGGACTTTTTATACGCGACTTGGTATTTACAATTATGTTGTTGCGAACAATGGTAGTGTATCCGGGCGTTGATGAGTAACTTGGAGAATAACCTGGTAGCTCTGGATACATGTGAACAACAGCGGCATGGTATGCTCCGTCAAAGACATTATTTTCGATTAGAGTGTCGTGGAATCCACTGGCTACAATGCCCCCTGTCCAGGTAATTCCAGTATTAGTGCCTGTGTTGTAGAAGATATTGTGATGAATATGGATGTTCTTCCCCTTTTCTTTGGTAGAAGAAGAAGTATCATAGTTGTAAAGCCAGATTCCAGGCCCATATGTATCATGCAATGTATTATCGTAAATCGCTATACTATCCATAGTACCTGCAGACTTTTCGATCTGAATGCCAGGCCCACCTGTACACCGGTAGTATAAGGAATCTATTACATTATCATGCACTTTTACTTTATTAGAATTCCAGATCCTAATTCCACTATTAGTCCTGCAGACTATTTTATTGTTCCAGACTTCTACATTCTTAGATTCACTTACAAAAAGGCCATCGTGTCCAAGCTTGGAGATCTTATTATTGTAAAGCTGAATGTTCTCACCGTATTTTATCCTCACCCCATCTCCATGTCCATCGTGCATATACATATTGTATACTTTTACGTTATTACAGTGGGTGAAGTACATTATATTGTAGTATCCTTTACCTTTAGAAATTTTGGAGTTCCCATCATGGTTTACATTAACCTCAAACCCTCTTACTACAATGTTATTATTTCCGGCACTGTTCATCTGCTGGATCAATGGTTTCATTGTTTTCCAGCCTGCATTATTTGCCAGCTTGATCACAGCAGTCGAATCCCCTTCAAGAATGGTATTACTGCCGATTAGAAGAGTATCGTCAATAACGTATGTAAAAGGGCCTTTGAGGTGGACAGTTGTATATTTAGAGTTACCTGCCACAAATTTCAAAGCCTGATTTATCTGCACATGATCATCTTTTCCATCGCAGTTGAAATCTCCACTTCCATCTCCTGCAACATAAACGGTTGGCGCGGCACTTCTGCACGAAGCAGTCGGTGCGTTTGCAAAAATGAGGCAACCCACCAGGAGAAAAACCAGTAATCCTCTTTTTAGCATTTCTATCACCCAAGAATACTATGAGAAATTTATCTATATGTTTATTAGAGTAAGAGCCAGGCATGGAAGAACCCAGATGCCTGCAAAACTTAAGATTGTCTACCGAAAATTTTGGCAGATTTTTTACTATGTTGTCTAAATTTCGGAAAAGCTATTTCGAGAGTATCCACTCTCCGAAATTCAAGGCTATAGAAATACCCGGAGAAATTATTCATAGCGAAGGCTACTTAATCCAGTCAAATGTGATAAATAGGCGATTCAGAATAAATCTCCGTGTTTTTCAGGTCAATCTTCCAATTCACATGAATTCCCCCGTGAAAACATAGTGAATAAATTGGTTTTTAGACCCTAATTAAATTTCTATAGTTATTACTGTAATTAGATCATTATATTATAAAAGAATGTATGTGATGCTCTCAAATTTTTTATTAAGTACTCGGAGAATGCCAGAGACCGCAAGTATGTAAAAGCTAAACATTTACCTGTGCGCAGAACACTTTCAGAGGATACGGTCAGAATACACACTCATAAGAACCAGTCAGATTATATCCCTGCAGATCTCCAGAATCTTTTTTGCAACTCCATCCCAGCTGTTATTCTCAACGACGTATCTGCGGCCTTTCTTTCCCATAGCGTCCCGAGTTTTTTCATCGGAAAATAATCTTACTACAGCAGCCGCAAGCTCCTCTGGACTCTCGGGAGTTACTGAAATTCCGCCACCCGAAGACTCAATTAGCTCTTGAACTCCTGGAATACTGCTTGCCACAATCGGCTTTCCACAGGCGAGATATTCATACGTTTTCAAGGCCGAAAGTCCTATTTTCGAGTTTCTTTCCTTGATGAAAGGAGCAACACAGATATCAGCCGCGTTGATATAGAGAGGAACACGTTCGTAGGGGATTCTTCCGGTGAAGGTAAACTTATCCGAAAGTCCCAATTCGGAAGTTATTTCCAGCAATTTATCCTTCATAACTCCGTCCCCGACAATAAGGAAACGAGCATCCGGGCATTTATCCAGAATTAAAGGAGAAGCCTGAATCAAAAATTCAACCCCCTGCCAGGCTGCAAGATGACCGACAAAGCATATGTATTTTTTTGAGTTTTCAAGCTGCAATTCTGCTTTTGTCTTTTCTGAGTCCAGAGGCTTGAATACATCAGTATTTGCCCCATTGTTGATAACATAGACTTTGTTCTCAGGAACTGAGTATAATCTCACAAGTTCATCCCTGAGCTTATCCGTGACAGAGACAATTCTATCACAGTGCCAGTAATTGAATTTCTCGGAGCGAAGTGCCAGATAAGAAAAGACTTTGTATGCAAAGGACTGTGAATTCGGATTGACCTTTAACTCGTCAAGAACCAGACCATTAACTTCCACTATTGAAGGGATTTTTAAAATCTTACATAGAATTATGGGAAAGAATGGAAAAGAGTTCTGGCGAAGATAAAGCACATCAGGCCTGTTTCTTATGCATGAATAAAGAAGGTAAAAAGAAAGCATGAATTCGTAAGATGGCTGTACAAGATATTTATTATCTATTACAGGCACATATTTTATTCCGCCAAGAGCACGATCTACGCTCTTCTGTCCGGGTGCAAACAGAACTACGTCAGTATATTTTTTCAAATTTCTTAGAAGCTCCAGAATGTGGATATTCGAACCTGATTTAGTATTAAAGGAGCCGTAATAAACCAGGAAAATATTATTTACTTTTTTAAGCATAATGGTAGCCGGTTATCAGAATAGCAAAAGTAGTTAATTAGTTTATCCCATAAATTTATTTATCATTTTGTCAAGTTCAAGAACGACGGTTTAGTATTAACTTAAGGATAAGAATTTAATGCGTTTTGGAGAGAAGTATTTATAGGATTAATTCTCTCCTCTGTCTGCCTTGAGGCATCCGAAGCGAAAAAGGGCAAAAAATTATGAAAGTACTGGAAGCATGTCAGGAATTTCCTAACAGGTATTATCCTCAACTTGGGACATTCATAAAACAGAGTATCGACTCAATTGCAAACCAGGGCGTAGATGTTACTGTTATTTCTCCAAAACCTTTCGTCCTTCCTTTTTCCGCATTCCCGTACCATAACTTTTTTAAACTGCCGCGGATTGAGCATACCGAAAAATACGACCTTCACTATCCGCGCTATATATATGCTGTTCCCAAAAAGTATTTTTATCCTGTAACAGGGATTTTATATTCTCATTTCGTTTCCGAATACGCAATTAAAAATATAAAGCCAGAACCAGACCTTATCCACGCACACTTTTCATATCCAGACGGATATGGGATGATGAAGCTTGCAAAGAAATGGAAAGTTCCTCTTGTAATAAGTGCGCTCGGCACAATCGAAAGAAAAGTCGCTTATGAAGGTTCCTATACCTCAAAACAAATTATAGAGGCAATGAATTTTGCAGACAGGATTCTTTCTGTCAGCGAAGATCTCAAGCTCCATATAATAAATCTGGGAATAAACGAAGATAAAGTTCATGTGGTTCCAAACGGTGTTGATACCGGGAAATTCAAACCTGCAGGAAAAGCATATGCAAGAAATCTATTAAACCTGCCGCAGGAAAAGAACATTGTTCTATTTGTTGGAGCCCTTAGAAAAATAAAAGGTGTAGACTACCTGATTGAGGCTGCAAAGAATTTTGTAAATACTAATACCGACCTTTTTATGGTAGGCAGGGACGACGGCCTGAAAAAAAGTCTGGAAAAAAGGGCGCATGAGCTCAAAATTGCCGAATGCATTAAATTTACTGGACCCGTAAACCATGAGGACATTCCACTCTGGATCTCAGCTTCGGATATCCTGGTGTTGCCTTCCCTTTCCGAGGGCAGGCCAAACGTAGTACTCGAAGCTCTTGCCTGTGAAGTCCCTGTCGTAGCAACTGATGTCGGCGGGATACCCGAACTTATGGTCGATGGGGAAACGGGCTATCTGGTGCCTGCAAAAAATCCTGAAGAATTATCCAGAAAAATTAATAAATTGCTTGAGGATAAAAGCCGGAGAGAAAAAATGGGCAAGCTCGGGCGTAAAAGCATAATCCAGAGAGGGCTAACATGGGAAGCCCATGCAAAAAACACTGTGGATATATACTCAGAGCTTCTGGAAAAGTTTTCGAAATAAACCCTGAGGCCCTTGGCTTACTTTTTAAATTCCTGACCTGCTGTGAATTACAGATTTCAAATCCTAGAATACAGATTAAAACTGCAGAACTTTTACTCCTGTACAGATGCCTGCTACACCACTTTATCCTTATATGTAAACAAGGCACCGGATTAAAAGGCAGCTTTAAAAAATAAATCTCAGGGGTTATTTAATCCCTGACGTGGAATGAAAATATCTGTCGAAGGATTTGAATAGATTTTATCAAGAACTTCAAGATTGCTTTTCAGCTCAAGCTGGTTCTCGGGTAGCCCCTGATAGAAATAGTTAGAAGTATCTCTCAAGGTGCTTTCTTCACTGCCAAAGTATAATCCACTCCTGAGAAATTCCTTGGTTCTGAGAACCACATAACCTTCGTATTGTGGGAGTTTATTTACGTCACCGATTCTGTAGTTATCGTAAGACGAGATATTCATTTCTGCAGATGTCGCAGGGATCAGCGGGAGATAAAAGAACCTCGACGAATAATAATCGGTATAAATTGACGAATTTGTAGGAACATGATTGAAAACGTGTTCAAAACCACTTAACTCTTCGGAAGTAAAGTACTCATGTTTTGCTTCGTGACCAAGAAAATTCGAGTCTCCGATACTGAAAACCGAAGAGACTAAAACAAAGGTAGAAAACAATAAAACCACTAAGAAAGCGGAGTTGAGTTTCTTGGGGGAATATTTAGCCATATAATTCCAGAATATATACAATCCATACCCCATTACGAAAGCCATAAAGGGGCTGACGAAAAGCATAAACCGATCAACTCTGAAAAGGACTTTGAACTGCCAGATTGTGTTGAGAGGATTGGGAACGTAAAATATCAGAGTAAACAGAGCAAACAATCCTAGCACAGAAGCATAATTGTTCTTGTAATTTTTCAGGAGAAAACCTATTCCTATCAAGGCAAAAAATAAAAAGATCGATTTATCCAGAAGCCCAATTAAATTAATAAAGCTCTCTTGAAGTACTTCTGCGCCTCCGGCAGTTAAAACTATAGAGTCCAGGAACTGGCTTTGTAAACGGGGAGCCAGACTTCTCTGTACAAACACGTATGCTACAAAGAACCAGTATGCAGTGAAAATTACATTAAGCAGTATAAAGAAGGGTTTGCTGATGTAGCTACCGTTCCCTATCATATATTCTGATGCAAGAAGAATGATCAGCAATAAGACAAGTTGCGGAAGGGAGACATTATGAACCAGGGTTAAAAAAACCGCAACAATCACTGCCAGGGCTTTTAATGAAAATTTGTCCTTTTTGAAATTGACACTATAAATCAGGTACAATAATATGACAAACATTATAAATGCCATTGTGCGGGTGATCACATTTGTACCGTAATAGAGCACAACAGAACTCGCAGAGAACAATATGCATGAGAGGAGTGAAATCTGCCTGTTGTTTGTTATGTAATTAAAAAGGTAGTAAAGGAAAATTATGGTCATTACATAGATTGGTGCAGTTACCAGAAAAAGCGAGGTCTTTGTGCTTATGTTCAGGAGCTGAGAGGCTTCTGCAATGAGCACGTGATAAAGAGGAAAGTATGCATAATCACTTAAGGAAGTAGGAATTGTTTGCCCGGATATTGCAGTAACTTCCGAAAGGAAGATATGCGGCAGGATATCTGTAGTACCGAAGTAGAAATCGTAATTTAATGTAACGCTGTAAATCAGGTTAATTGCAATTAAGAAAGATTCTGCCAGAATTAGAGGCGGATTTACATTTTTAGAGAAGATTTGCAGAAACACCGCTAAATAAAGCCCTAAAATAAAGACAAAATAGTACGGCGGTCTGCTTCCCTCAGACAGCAAGAGTACAATCAGGGAATTGACATAAAATATCCCGAAAAGGTATGTAAGGGATTTCGTGCTCAGTGACGGATAAACTTCTATGTCGTGCAAACTTACATCTTTTTTATAAATAAACAGAATGAAAAGACAGGAAAGTATTGCAGGTATTCCTGTAAATAGCCCCCGAAGAGCATAACCGAGCTTTCCGGCTGCAAACATCCATAAGAACGTGAATATTACTGCGAAAATTATAGCTAGCGGAAACAGAAAGGAAATTAACCTCATTAGACGGTTATTATCCAATTTGAATCCTGCTTCTGTACTTAATCCGAACATACTATCTCCATGACCTTAAATAATGATAATTTCACAAATCGAATAAACTACTATCCAAATTTCTGTGTTTGAAAATTGATGAGAGCTCATCAGGGCCGTATTGATTAAGAAGATTTTGCCCTGAAAAGCTTCCCAGATATATTCAAGTGTTTCGGTTGTTTTTAGTATATGATCAAATAAATTCGTGAAAATTAAACATCCGAGCAAGAGCTGGCATTTGAGATAAGAGGAGAGTTTGTAAAACTGTACAAAAACCCCAGCCCATAGGCAATGTGCTGCACAGGAATAATAAGCAGGGCAAAAAGACCGTATTTTGATCTCATTTTATAGCTAACCTGGATTGAGGTAATAAAAACAAGAATAAAATACACGGCCGTGAGTGCAAGAAGAAGAAGCAAGCTTGGAGTGGAGTATCTGATAGAAGCGAGAAGCAGGGCGGCTGCAAACAAGATGGCAATCGAAGGCAGAAATGCATACCAGCGGACAAATTCTCCATGTTTCTTGAAAAGTTCCGCCATCCACATACCATATTTAAACATCCTTACTGAAAAGGACTTGAGAGTACCTCTTCTATGGTGCAGAACCTGTGCTTCCGGGACGTACAAAAACCTGTTGCCTTTCTTACCTATTCTATAGTTCAGGTCTCCGTCCTGGCCCACAACGAACCGCTCGTCAAAACCCCCAACTTCTTGAATTGCAACTTTTTTGTACATTGCATTGCAGTTAGGGAGAGAACCTACATAATGCTTCTTTGTGGAGTTTTTGGACTGAGCCGAGCCTCCGGAACCCAAAAAAGATTCCTGTGCGTATCCCACCACCCTGCCAAATACAGGATCAGTGTCAAAAATCAGGTTAGGGCCTCCAAAACACACAACGTCATCTGGAGCTTCTTGCATTTCACGGATAAGAGCTTTCAACCACTGGGTATCAACCTTACAGTCTCCGTCAGTAAACGCAACAAGTTTTCCCCTGGCATTCTTCACACCAAGATTCCTCGCCGCAGCAACATTTTTTCTTTCATTAAGAAGGAGTTTGACAGGATACTTCTGCACGATGTCCCGCGTTTTATCGGTGGACATTCCATCAACGATGATAATCTCGTAAGAATCTCGCGGGTAATCTAGATTAAGAAGTGATTCAATGCATTCTTCAATGAATTTTTCTTCATTGCGAATGCCTACTACAATTGAAATGAAAGGGTATTTCATATAAATTGACCCCGTTTTAACATTATTGTTTTCGAATGTGCTCATTTAAAAATATCATCCTTGAGATGGCATGCAGTATTATTCCTGTAAATATCATAAAGGCTCCTATAATTGTTAGCATTACCATAAGGAGTGTGGGCCCGAAGCGCAGGGATCCTCCCATATAGTAGTCCTGTAAAAATTTGAGTCCCATAAGAAAGCCCGAAGATGCCATGATCAGGCCAGGAACTGAAAAATAGTACAGAGGTCGTCTATACTCCATATCTTTAAGGATTCGGAACAGGACTCTGGGGCCATGTATGAAAGGATGTTCACTTGAGCAATTCTCAAGATCATATCTACAATGGATTTCCACTTCAGTAAACTTCAGTTTGTAATCTCTGGCCTGAATGAGGATTTCAGAACCTGCAGACATATCTGTACCATTCAAGTTTATATTTTCAATAGCTTTTTTTCCATAAGCTCGAAAACCACTCTGGGAATCGGTGACATTCAGACCGCCTGCGATATAGGTTGCGACATCAAGAACTTTCATCCCGAATTTACGGTAAATAGGGACATTTTTACCGTTGCCATTGACAAATCTTGAGCCGATTACCAGATCAAACCCATTTTTTAAGGGCTCAAGAAGCTTGGGAATTTCGGAGGGGTCATGTTGACCGTCAGAGTCAATTATGACCATAGCATTTGCATCGAGCTTACGGGCGGTTTCAAAGCAATTCCTTAGGGCTGCTCCATATCCTTTATTTGTTCCGTGACGAACTACATAGGCGCCAAGAGATTCGGCGATATCAACAGTATTATCGGTGCTTCCGTCGTCTACAACTACTACCCTGTCGACGTATTTTTTGCAGCCCTTAATAACATCTGCAATGGCGTGGGCTTCGTTATAGGCAGGCATGGCTGCAATCGTAATGGCCATATGCAATCATCTACCTCTGTGGAGATAAAAGTAAGAAGTCTCCTTAATAACGTAGTTTATTATAGAAGAATCAGTAAAAATTCCAAATTCGGCGAATATATTTTTCAGAGTCATCGCTCCATAATTTTTAAAGGGTTTCAAAAGGTCTTCTACGGCTACATTTACAGGGAATTAGTTGGGGGAATTGTTCTCCTCCTTTTAGCAAAAAGAAGGAACGTAAATGCTCTGTAAGTGAGTCACAGCATTTAATATAAGACCTGTATCTGTTTTAATATACGAGCTATATAAGCATTTAGGCACCAAAAATAATTAATCAGTAACCTCGATGACGAAAAATAATTAAATCTATGTGGGAGCCTGTTAGCCCGAATAATAGCTTAAAAGATGTCTTTTATTCATCCGACATAAAGGAGTAATGGAAGAAAAAATTACACTGATATAAAGAATCAAAGATTTTTCTTGTTTATGTCAACGTTTACAAACCTGCTGGTACAGCCCGGAAACTCTGCCTAAAAGATTGTAGAGATTGAAACTTAAAGAGCAAAAATTTATTTCAGGAAGATAGAAAAAAGGGAAAAATATTTTAGATACAATGCAGGAAATGGGAAAGATATTTTATACAACTAAGTAATTGAGTAGATCGGGTTAAAACATTCTTGAAAACGAATACAATTCAGGAAAATAAATTCTGCTAAATCAAAAGAAATCCGGGATTAAAACTCGGACAGTTTTCACCTTTCCGGCGTGATTCTTCGCAATTGAAGAATAAAGTAGCCGGTCAGAGGAAGTCGGAAGGTTTCCGAGAAACCTCATGAGGGAACAGAGAAATTGGCAGATTAGCCCGAGTAACAAAAAAACTGGGAAGCCAGAAAAACATAAAACCGTTTTGAGGAGTCATATGACCGGAAACCAGAAGTTTCCATCTGACCTGCTCATAGTAGCAGGCCTTGTAATTCTTACGGATATTTTCGTACTAGTTCCTGTACTTAACGGAAGTTTTATTCGCACAGCCCTTGGCCTACCCCTGTTGCTCTTCCTTCCGGGGTATGCCCTGATAGCTATGCTTTTTCCGGAAAAAAGCGGACTTGAAGGAATGGAAAGGGTAGCTCTTTCTGTTGCAATGAGCATCTCGGTTGTGCCTTTGATAGGGCTTGCACTTAGTTATACACCTTGGGGAATCAAGGTGGTGCCTCTCCTTACAAGCTTTTCCGTGTTTACCCTGCTCATGCTGGTAGCAGCATACGTGAGGAGAAGTCATCTACCTGCAGACAGGACATTTGAGGTACCTTTCAGGGTTCTTGCCCTTACCCTGATATCAGGGGTTATGGGAAACCCGGAATCAAAGACTGAGAAAAACCTCAGGATAATTCTAGCCCTTTCTTTCCTGATCCTGATAGGAACTGGAGCTTACGTCATTCTGATGCCTCAGGAAAAAGAGCCATTTACTGAGTTTTATATCCTTGGGACCAACGGGATGGCCAATAACTATACAACAGAATATATACAGGGGGAAAGTGGGACCTACATAATAGGAATAGCAAATAATGAGCACAAAACAATGGACTATACAATGGAAGTAAGGCTTGAAAATGAATCGCTGCCCCTTCCGGAAAACCTGCAGCATATCAGGCTTGCCCATAATACTACTCTGGAAGAACCTCTTGAGATTACGCCTTCTGTTGAAGGGGAGAATATGAAGCTTGAGTTTCTGCTTTTCAATGAGACCGAAAAGAATGTGCCCTATAAAGACCTGTGCCTCTGGATAAAGGTTGGAGAGGAGGTGTGAGGATGGGAACGTTTGAAAGTCTGAATATGGAGGCTATGGAGGCTCCAGAAGGCGTAAGAACGAAAACATCTGAAAATCTGAAGGGAAGGACGCCTGAGATAAAATACAAATGGATTTATCTGGCAATTCCTGTTGCAGCGATTGCTTTTGCGGAATTGATGATATATTCGGGAAGGGAACTCGAAGCTATGGGAATACATGCATTAATTTTGCTTGGGCTTTCCCTTTCCACAATGTTCATAAAAAACGAGGAAATTCAGAAAACTTACCAGGCACTAATTCTCCTGCCGATCCTGCGTCTGGTAGATCTTTCGATGCCACTTTTCTATGAAGAGAAGCTTTACAACCTTATTTTCATATATGGTCTTCTGGCAATTCCGGTAAGCATTGCAGCCACCAATCAGGGATTTACTGGCACGCAGCTCGGGATAACCTTTAAAAAAATAGGGGTATATATCCCCTTTTCAATACTACTTGGCCTTTTGTTAGGAGCAGGGGAATTCCTCATAGTCGGAAAAAATCCTCTCATCAGCGATCTTTCAATTCTTAACCTCTTGAGTCTCACCATAATTATGATCTTTTTCGTGAGCCCTGTGGAGGAAATGATCTTCAGGTCAATTCTGCAGAATAGGCTAGAGATAACGCTAGGCAGCCGGGAAGCTTTGATAGTTACGAGTATTTTATTCGGGCTAATGCACTCAGGATATGGGAGCATTAGCGAAATTCTCTACATATCCTCCGTAGGTGCTCTTATAGGTTACCTATTTTACAGGACGCGGAGTTTGCCGCTGGTTACGCTAATTCATGGATTTATGAATGTTTTCTTTTTCGGGATTATTCCCTTTCTCCTTTGAATTTTCACTTCCACCAACAAATTCCGAAAATGAGGAGAAGAGGGGTTCGATCAAAGGTAATTAAGACAAAAGCAAGAGATGTGATATAGTTAGGAACATAATTCCTGACTCACTCCCGATGAGAACTCCAGGAAAATCCATTCCAATTTCTATAATGAAGGAAATTGTGAGATGGGGTAGATATGAGCAATCCTTCTGTGGTTTCTGCATTTTCACTCATATCTTTTCTAGGATTGACCAGAGAGTTTAGGCGTAATTGTACTCCACCTGAGCAGAAAAGTAAATGAAACTCTCCAACTGATCGCTGCAGTCAAAATTGGAAATCATTAAGGCACTTCTCTTGAGCAAAAAACACTACTTTTTGAGAAATAACCCTCTTGATACAATCAGTATCTTTATTATAGAGCTCATCCCAAAACTCAAAATTGGATCTCTAAATCTCGAATTTTGAACTATCAATAGGGTTTCCTCATGGAAAATAATTCTGAAACTTTCATTAATTTAGGAAAAACCTGGTTTTGGGACGAGCTC
>NZ_JBNAKP010000070.1:0-1445 GCF_049706645.1 Methanosarcina sp.
ATTAGATAAGCTTGAACGATGCTTGATTTAATTTTAAACACTTAATTATTACATGAGTAAAGAGTACTTTTTAGGAATTGATGTTAGCAAGGGTTATGCTGATTTTATCCTGGTAAATGAGAACCAGGAAACTGTTGAGGATTTCATTCAACTAGATGACACAACTAGAGGACGAGATATTCTCGAGCAACTTGTTGCCAAGTACTTCATGTTGATACCTGGTTTAACCATTTACTGCGGGTTGGAAAGCACTGGCGGATATGAGAGGAATTGGCATGTTCACTTGTTATCCCTTGCAACAAGGTATAATTTAAAGGTTGCAAGGGTAAATCCTGTATCCATCAAGGGTATAAGCAAGGCATCTTTAAATCGCTCGACCACAGATGAAACCAGTGCTGTTAATATTGCAACTTACCTTGCAAGCTACAAGGCAAAGATTGATTTTAGTAACAAGAGCCTGGATCTTACTTTTCAAGACGAGAGAAGCATCTATACCTTTTACAAGATGCTGGTAAAACAAGAAACCCAGCTAAAGAATCAACTAGAGAAAATAATCTATCAATCATCATCTGAGCTGTTATTTTACTGCAAGAGAGGAATGCCCTTATGGCTACTGAGGGTACTAGAAAAGTATCCTACAGCCGAGGCGATTAATAAGGCGGGCGCTAGTAAGCTTGTAAAGATCAAGGGCATAAGTGCAGCTCGTGCATCGGCATTGTTAAAGAGGGTTGAAGTAAATAAGTCGAAGTCTTCTGCTGATATCTCATTCGTGATTAAAAACACGGTAAGCGAGATACTTCACAAGAAAGATAGAATAGAAGAGATAGAAGAACACCTGGTAGAGAAGTACGGTACTCATGAATACGTTCAACTTTTAACTTCAATAAAAGGGATAGGAATACCTACAGCTATCTTGATATTATTTGAAATAGAGAACATTAACCGGTTCAGCACAGTAAAACAGATGGTTGCTTATTTTGGGGTTAATCCTGAATTTAGACAGAGTGGTGATGGTACATCAGGTAACCACATGTCAAAGAAAGGACGCAAGACACTCAGGGCATCACTTTACATGTCATCACTTACCGGTCTTAGATGGGACCCGGTAATGAGTCAGCTTTACAAGAGGTTCAGGGGAATGGGAAAGAATCACTATTTTGCCATGGGAGTATTGATGCACAGGTTATTAAGAGTCATATACGGTGTATTGAAGTCAGGTCGGAAATATGATGTAACCATTGATCAGGAGAACAGGGACAGGGCCATGGAGAAGCAAAAATCAATAAATGATTTAAAGAAAATACAAATCAAGAATAATCGACTGAAAAGAAGAAGATATCTTGAAGATGATAATGAGGCTGCACCAATATCAGGTAGAAAAGACAGGAAATTAAAAGAGCTGGAGACGTCGCCAAGCACGAAGAGTGCAGTAGTACGGGATCATC
>NZ_JBNAKP010000071.1:0-9823 GCF_049706645.1 Methanosarcina sp.
ATGGTTGGTCCAATGGACTCCGGAAGGCTCCCAGGCTGGATGGAAAAGAACTGGCCTCCAAAATAATTAATCAGGAACACAATTTAAATATGAATATTCCGTGTCTTTTTGACACGGAATAAAGTTTATTGCAACTTCTATAAAACGCAATAGTTTGCTTTCCAGATATGTTCTGAATCGAAGAAAAAAATGGCATAAAAATCGACTTTTTTTACCTTAATGACTTGATACAGATTTGCATTATTTTTACATCTAAATAAACATCCAGACAATTATCTTTTGAAGAAATATTTGAGAGAAGATATTTCAGGATTTGTTTTACTACCATACTTTTATTGCAAGCAGCTTTGCTATTGTGTTATCAATTACAATAGCTTCTGCAGCGGGTAATGCAACAATTAATGATTTTACTTGATCTTAAAATTAAACTTTATCCTGCAAATGAGATAGGATTCATGCACTTGAGCCGAAGATAGGTAGCATTAAAAGCTTAGTGTCTAAAATTCTAATTTGAGTCATAAGGTCAATGTGATCTCTCAGGGTGAAATCCTTGAAGAAACTGAAGAATATATTAAAGAAGTTATAGAACTGTACATCGAGAGCCTCGGGACTGAAGGCCTTCCGCAAAAGTTTCCAAATCTTTCTGACCCTTATGAAAGTCTCCAATGTCTAAATTACCAGTTATATCCGGAAAAAAAACTTGTAAATGCATTAGAAAAAGCCGGATTTGTTGTTGTGAGGTAAAAAAGAAGCCATGTATCACTTAAAAAGATAAGTGGTGAAAGGACTTACAGAACAGTTGTTCCTTTACATACAAGACTCGCTAAGGGGACACTTCTTGATACTCTTCATCAAACTGGCTTAAGCAAAAAAGAATTGATAGATTTACTAAGGAATGGTAAAAATATAACTTCAAGTATTCACTTTGGGAATGGCTTTATAGCTATTGCTAAAGACAATATCAAGAACAAAAATAATGAAATTATATCTTCTTTATTCCAGCATTATAAAAGTGAGGAGCCAGTGCAGCGAAGAACGGTGAACCCTCAAGAGCAAACAATATATGATCGGATTCTGAAGGACTCACGGGTTCAACCTTTAAACTCGATTAGTGGTGCTTTTGGAAACTCCACCCCCATCTCTTCGGCACCTTTTAGTTGCAGCTTTAGGCGTAAGGATCCCGCAGCGCCTTGTTGACTCTGAAGGAATTGTCAAATTTCTTTTTTAAACTCATCTTAAAACCTCCCTCCACGCCCGCATGCTCACGAAGTGAACAGATATCGGGCGGTCACTGACAGGAAAGAACAACAGTAGAAGAAAGATAACGAAAAACGGAAAAATGAGATGGCTATTTAAAAGAAAATTTTTTCGGTCTTCTCTTTTTGAAAGCTTTGCAGGATCTTGACTAGAAACCCGGGTTTTTGGATAAATAAGTTTTTATCAGTATGTTAAGTTCTCATAAAATCGGGCAATTGATAGCTATTATATACTTAACATCTCTTTTTTCTTTCAATTGGATGAATGCTATGGATAGAAGACAACGTTTTGAAAAATACGACTGGTTAATCTCAAAAACTCAAAGTATACTTAAACATTATAGTTATCCTGAGCCATGCGGATTGCTGCAAAAATCATATTATTGATTTTTATAGAAAAGAATATGAGAAAATCTTAAAAAATGTAGTTAAAGAATGTGTGAATATTTTAAAATCGAATGCGGTAAAATCAGAGTTGGGAAGAATGTTATAAAGTAATAAAAGCCGTAGGGCAGTGCCCATTATTGATAAACTCAAAATGCAAAATATACGATAATAGGCCGGAAGCATGTAGAAATTTCACTTTTGTGATTTTCCGGATGCAGAAGCAGAATTTGGTTTAACGTTGTTATTATGTCCGATGTCTGTTAACATAATTCAAGATTATGCACAGTGGTATAGATCGGTAAACTCAACAATGTATAATCAATTAAATGCTGTGTACGAACAGTATAAAAACAGAGACAAAAATAATGATTTTTGTATTCAAATGAAAGAGCATAATTTAGATTCGTTCATATAGTTTCTTGAAAGGAGGTAATCATTATTCATTTCCTTTTTTCTTGCGTGTTTGTGTTAATAAAACACGCATGCAGCTACATGTGCCCTTAGTAGACAACTAGTAGCACCCATTGTTAAAATCCTGAACCGAATCGGAAATTTTGCCCGCAACTCCTGTAGATATCTTGATTTTGTTTTCAGCCAGCGACATTACGGTTTTCCGCCGATGCCCGAGGCAGGTAAGGTCTCAACATTTCGCGATCCCAAGATTCTCGAAGGGACAATACAATTGTGCTCGCCGTAGGGAGCCCTCTTGCTTATCGCCCTAATTCCAGTAAAGGCTTTATTCCAGGAGTGGTTATATCACATACATCTACAATGTTAAAATGTTCGCATGAGCCACAGTGAGCACATACATCAGACTCCAGTCCAGTATCGCTCATCGGTGGTATAGCTATTATTGTCACTTTTCTTTGCTTCCTTCACTAGTCCTGCTACTTTCCTTTTCTCTAGGGCAGCAGCATTTATTCTCAATAAACCTTTTTCCTTTTCCATCGCCACCAATTCGGAAAATTAGAGTGGAACCACAATTCGGACAGCTTGTGGGACGATACTGGTTGAACTCTGGTTCCCACACATAATCGCATTCTTTGCAAAGAAAATCGACCCTGCATTCACCAGTATTAACGTATTCTCCTCCGGTGATCTCGATCGCTTTTCCGTTGACAAGAGCATCAGCTATCTTTTCTCGTGCCTTTTGAAGGTCGCTCCAGAAAGTTTTCCGGGATACTCCCATTTTGTTAGCAGCCTCATTCTGCTCCATCTGGAGAAGGTCGCAAAGACGAATAGCCTCAAGCTCTTCTATGGATAGGGTGGAGATTTCCAGACAGCAAAGAGGAATTTCTCTGGGCTTGTAATAGGTGGCCTTTGGAAAGCAAGATACCCTGCGCTTAACTTTATTGACCATCAGATTACACTTATGCAACCCATAATAAGTATCTATCGATCAATATACTTTATAAAGCGTTTAAGGTATTGACCATAACATCGCCATTAGGAATCAGAGAAACACAAACTGCCATAATAACGCCAAAGGTATGTACTCACCTGGAATGTCATCAAACCAGGAGTCCCAAAGTTTGAGACGATTAAAGTTACTAAAAAGTCTCCGCATATAGCGGCCATAAGTGTTTTTCTGAACAAACTTCAAAAATAGTTTTTCTCTCACTTTCTCTCACAAGAGTATAGTAAACAGGACTCCGAATATCAGCATATCAAAGACAAAAGTATGCAACCCACTGTAGCCATTGAGTCCAGGGTGGTTTATCCCAACACATAACCTTAATTTGATAGATTCTATGGATTTATACTTCTCAAAATAGTCTGATCCAAGTGCACTAAATAATATGATTCGTAAGGGCTAAATATGAGTACTCAATTGTTTTTTTAGAAGTGATAGGAACTGGAAGAATTGCTATTCCTCAAGGTTTTAAAATCCTCTAACCTAAGCAATGGCTTTCTATCATTTTGAATCTGCTCTAGAAATCAGAAACAAACACGAAATCAAATATATTAAATTAAGCTGAAGGTTTCTTAGGTCAGCTTGACAGCCTATGAATTTTCGCTTGCCCATATTGATGAACATACTTTCGAAATTGGTTCTTAAAAACAGTTCTCTTTTAGTGTATAAATATGTTAAATAATTTTTACATCCAGATTTTTCAAATCTACAATTAAACTCTTGATTTCGATAAGCTCTTGAATGAATTTTCCTCTGAAATCTGGATTTACAGTTATATTCGGTAAATTTTTATTTCCAGTTGCGTTGAGACATGAAATCCTCTAAGTTTCAATTCTCTATCTCAGTCTAATTCCTGCTGTTTTCATGCTTCCTTCGTTAGTGTTCCTGCTGCTTTCCCTTTTTTGGACAACATAATCATTCTTAATAAGCCTCTTTCATCTTCCATCGCCTCAGAGTCGGAGAAATTAGACTGGAACCACAATTCGGACAGCTTAAGGATGATACTGGTTGCAATTTGGTTCCTACACATGATCGCATTCTTTGCAGAGAAAATCGACCTTGTATTCACCAGTATTAATAAGGAGGTCGCAAAGACGAATAGTCTCAAGCTCTTCTAAGGAGAGGGTGGAGATTTCCAGACAGCAAAGAGGAATTTCACTGAGTTTGTTAAGTAGCTTTTGGAATTCTTGATTTCCCGCTTAACTCAATAGACAATCAAATTACACAAAAGAGAGGTAGTATAAATAACTAACGCCAAGACAATTTAACTATTGGTAAATTAACAAGCTCGAATCCATTATTAGGATTCGGTATATTTAGTACAAAATCAATAACTATAAGCTTATAACTCTATAAAGTGCGATTATAGCTATGACATTTACTTAATAGTTCTGTATCATACGTCCGTTAGTCCCGTGGCTATTTTCTGCCTTTTACACCTGATTTAGCATAAAATTCTGCTAATCACTGGTACTTTCTTTTTGCCTCGTATTCGAATAATTTCATGTTCTATTCTTATGAAAAATGAGCATAAGATGCCGTTTTTCATGCTTCATAACGAGCCAAAGACTTGCTAAAGTTTATATAGGATTATACAACGGAATTTGTTTTATTATTATATTAAAACAGAACAAAAGTGCAAATTATTTATAATACATCGCTAATGTGTAATTTAGAGATTATCCAAAAGGTCTGTGACCTAATGTAATTTCTACAATCACCGATCACAAATGAACGGATTCCGGATAATGAACACTAATTGTCCAATTGTAAATTTTACAATATACATAAAACTTTTTGGATAGTCTCTAAGATCTCTTTTATCTTTCTGAGATCAAACATTTACTAATATAGGACTTATCCACTTGAAGCCCGAAATAAAAGCAGTGAACTCCCAAATCTCTAAAAATTCAAGTTTTAACTGCTTAATTTACTGTACTTGATTCTGTGTTGTAAGTGTGTGAATTCTATAAAAATTTAAAAACGATTTACTAAAAATGTCATTTAAATAGCTAGAACTCTCAAGCAGATATCAATGTAATTGCACAGTCAGTATCGGATGCAAATATCAGAGATACAATCCTCTGATAAAGTGGCTTTAAGTGCTTTTAGGAAGTAAAGCTAAAATGAGCAAATTAACTATCGGGAGTTTTTCTATAGAAGATCTTGAAGCCGTTCAGATCACTATCAATAATATTGAAAGCAGCAAAGGAAGCTGCTGAAGAAAAAGTAAAGTAGCTCGTTAAAGCAGGCCCCAAACTTTTTCCGAGACTCTGGTAGGTCGTTCCAGAAAGTTTTCCAAGATAATCCCATTCTGCCAGCAGCCTCATTCTGCTCTACCTAGAGAAGGTCGCAAAGATGAATAGCCTCAAGCTCTTCCAGGGACACGTTAATAATTACGAGAGCACTTAGTGAATTTCACTGAGCTTGCAAAAGTAGCTTTTGGGATTCTTGATATTCCACTTAACTCAATCGACAATCAAAATACACAAAAGAGACGTAGTATAAATAACTAATGCTAAGACAATTTAACTATTGATAAATTAATAAGCTCTGAATCAGTTTTTAGGATTCGGTATTTTTAGTACAAAACCAATAGCTATAAGCTTATAACTCTATAAAATGCAATTATAGTTATGACATTTACTTAATAGTTTTGTATCATACGTCCGTTAGTCCCGTGGCTATTTTCTACCTTTTACACCTGATTTAACATAAAATTCTGCTAATCACTGAAACTTTCGTTTTGCCTTTTATTCGAAAATTTCATGTTCGATTCTTATGAAAAATGAGCAGGTGTTGCCGTTTTTCATGCTTCACCACGAGTCAAAGACTTGCAAGAGTTTAGATAGGTTTATACAACGGAATTTTTTATTATTATATTTAAACAGAACAAAAGTGCAAATTATTTATAATACGTCGCTAATGTGTAATTTAGGAGTATATCCAAAAAGTGCTGTGACCTGCTGTAATTTCTACAATCAGCGATCACAAATGAACGGATTCCGGATAATGAACACTAATTATCCAATTGAATATCCGATTGTAAATTTTACAACATGCATAGAACTTTTTGGATGGTCTCTAAGATCTCTTTTATTTTTTTGAGATCACAACGTTTACTAATATAGGACTTACCCACTTGAAGTCTAAAAAAAGCAGTGAACTCCCAAATCTCTAAAAATTCAAGTTTTAACTGCTTAATTTACTGTACTTGATTCTTTGTTGTAAGTGTGTAAATTCTATAAAAATTTAAAAACGGTCTACTAAAAATGTCATTTAAATAGCTGGAACTTTCAAAAATAGTCCGGTAAAGTGACTTTAAGCGTATTTAGGAGGTAAAGCTAAAATGAGCAAATTAACTACTGGGAGTTTTTCTATAGAAGATCTTGAATCCGTTCAGATCACTATAAATAATATTGTAGGGGCAGCAAAGGAGGCGGCTGAAGAAAAAGCAAAAGAGTTAGGCCCGATGGGTCCCACTGCTCTCGCAAGCATAGCATCCTACAGAAGCTGGAACTTGCTTCTTCTTGACCGCTATGAGCCTGTTTTGACCCCTATGTGTGACCAGTGCTGCTACTGTACCTACGGACCATGTGACCTTTCAGGGAACAAGAGAGGCGCTTGCGGAATTGACATGGCTGGCCAAACAGGAAGAGAATTCTTCCTCCGTGTAATTACAGGTACCGCATGCCATGCTGCCCACGGACGCCACCTACTTGACCATGTGATAGAGGTCTTTGGAGAAGATCTCCCACTTAACCTTGGAGAATCGAACGTTCTGACTCCCAACGTTACAATCTGTACAGGATACAGCCCAAAGACCCTCGGAGAATGCAGGGCCCCAATGGAATATGTTGAAGAACAGCTCACCCAGCTCCTTGCAACTATCCACGCCGGTCAGGAAAGCGCAGAAATTGACTACGACTCAAAGTCTCTATTCAGTGGTAGCCTAGACCACGTCGGCATGGAAATTTCTGATATTGCCCAGGTTACAGCATATGACTTCCCGAAAGCAGACCCCGAAGCCCCGCTTATTGAAATCGGAATGGGGTCCATTGATAAGTCCAAGCCACTCATCGTTGCAATAGGGCACAACGTGGCCGGTGTAACCTACATCATGGACTACATGGAAGACAACAAACTGGTAGACAAGATGGAAATTGCCGGACTTTGTTGTACCGCATTCGACATGAGCAGATACAAGGAAGCCGACAGGAGACTCCCATACGCTAAGATCGTAGGGTCCCTGGCTAAGGAACTGAAAGTTATCCGTTCTGGAATGCCTGATGTCATTGTTGTGGACGAACAGTGCGTCCGTGGTGATGTCCTATCAGAATCCCAGAAACTCAAGATCCCTGTGATCGCTTCCAACGAAAAGATCATGATGGGCCTACCAGACCGCACCGATGCCGATGTGGGTTCAATAATTGAGGAAATAAAGTCAGGAGCAATTCCTGGTTGTGTAATGCTGGACTATGAAAAACTTGGAGAACTCGTCCCCAAGCTTGCCGAAGTTATGGCTCCAATCCGTGATGCAGAAGGCATAACAGCAATCCCGACTGATGAAGAGTTCAAGGCATACATCGACAAGTGTGTCCAGTGCGGAGAATGTATGCTTGCATGTCCCGAGGAACTGGACATCCCTGAAGCTCTGGAATCTGCATCTAAGGGAAGCTACGAATATCTCGAAGCTCTCCACGACGTCTGTATCGGATGCCGGCGTTGCGAGCAGGTTTGTAAGAAGGAAATTCCAATCCTGAATTTGCTTGAAAAGGCTGCACAGAAATCTATCAGCGAAGAGAAAGGATGGGTTAGAGCCGGCAGGGGACAGGCAAGTGATGCGGAAATCAGGGCAGAAGGCCTGAACCTTGTTATGGGAACTACCCCAGGTATCATCGCAATCATCGGATGTCCTAACTACCCGGCCGGTACCAAAGATGTCTACCTCATCGCCGAAGAGTTCCTGAAGAGAAACTACCTCCTGGCCGTGAGCGGATGTTCTGCAATGGACATTGGCATGTTCAAGGATGAAGAAGGCAAGACCCTTTACGAAAGATACCCAGGCACATTCGCAGGTGGCGGGCTGCTTAACACCGGTTCCTGTGTGTCCAACGCACACATCAGCGGAGCTGCAGAGAAAGTTGCCGGAATCTTTGCACAGAGGACTCTAGCAGGGAACCTGGCAGAAATTGCAGACTACACACTCAACCGTGTAGGTGCATGCGGACTTGCTTGGGGTGCATACTCTCAGAAAGCTGCTTCAATAGGTACCGGATGTAATGTATATGGTATCCCGGCAGTGCTCGGCCCACACAGTTCCAAGTACAGGAGAGCCCTGATTGCCAAGAACTATGATGAGTCCAAGTGGAAAGTCTATGACGCCAGAGATGGCTCAGAAATGAATATCCCACCAGCACCGGAATTCCTGTTGACAACCGCAGAAACCTGGCAGGAAGCAATCCCGATGATGGCAAAAGCCTGCATCCGCCCGTCCGACAACAACATGGGCAGGTCCATAAAGCTGACCCACTGGATGGAGCTTTCCAAGAAGTACCTCGGTGTAGAACCCGAAGACTGGTGGAAGTTCGTCAGAAACGAAGCCGACCTCCCGCTTGCCAAGCGTGAAGAACTCCTCAAGAGGCTGGAAAAAGAGCACGGCTGGGAAATTGACTGGAAGAAGAGGAAGATCATCTCCGGTCCGAAGATCAAATTCGACGTCTCCGCACAGCCAACTAACCTCAAGAGACTTTGCAAGGGGGCCTGAAAATGGTAGACACTACCAAAAACACCAAGCTTTTTACCACCTACGGAGTGACAACTGCCAAAGCAACCACTCCCGAGATAGCAGCTAAACTGATTTCAAAGGCAAAGAGGCCGCTTCTTGTGGTTGGGACAAAAGTCCTTGACCCGGAACTTCTGAGCAGGGCAGTAAAGATTGCGAAAGCAAAAAATATCCCAATTGCAGCAACTGGCAGCTCTATGCCCGGCTTTGTTGACAAGGATGTTGGTGCGAAGTACATCAACCTTCACCAGCTAGGCTTTTATGTGACAGACCAAAACTGGCCCGGGCTTGACGGCAATGGGACCTATGACACACTCATTGTCCTTGGGCACATAAAATACTACATCAACCAGGTACTGTCCGGAACAAAGAACTTCAGTGATGTAAAAGCAATAGCAATTGACAGAAACTATATCCAGAACGCAACGATGTCCTTCGGGAACCTGAGCAAGGCAGACCACTATGCTGCCCTGGATGAACTTATTAACGCTTTATAATTTTGATTTAGGAGGCGAAATTAATGGCAGAATTCCCATTTGAGATTTCCCCAATGTTTGAAGGAGAAAGAGTAAGAAAGGAAGGAATGTTCGTCGAGCTCGGTGGCCCGAAATCTTTGGGTCTTGAGCTTGTCCGTGCAGCAGACATGGATTCAATTGAGGACGACAGAGTAACAATTGTCGGTCCTGACCTTAAGGATATGGAAGAGGGCAAGACCTACCCCTGGGCAATGATCTTCAACATCGGCGGAGAACTCGTAGAGGCTGATCTTGAGTCTGTTGTCGAAAGGCGTGTCCACGACTTCATCAACTACTGCCAGGGCATAATGCACCTGAACCAGAGATATGATGTCTGGATGAGAGTTTCCAAGGATACAGCTGCAAAGATGGACTCCTTCGAGCCCTTCGGAAAAGCCGTCATGATGCTTTTCAAGACCGAGCTTCCCTTCATTGAGAAGATGCAGGTGACTTTCTACACCGAACA
>NZ_JBNAKP010000072.1:0-18679 GCF_049706645.1 Methanosarcina sp.
AAACTTGAAACTACTTCACTGAAGCTTGGATTCAAGATAATCAATCGAACTCATGGTTACGAAAATAATTTTTAAATTCTTAATGATGTAGAAATAAACTTGGTTTTGGGATAGGCTCAATAGAAATAAAAGAGACAGGATTTAAAGCCCTGCTCTATCGACTATTGTGTCTGCCACCTGTTTTGCGTCTTTGAACGGGAAATCCTCTGCAGTCAGCAGTTTACCTGCTTCTCCGGCAGTAACTTCAAGGTCTCCTGCTTTGCATGTAGTGTCTGCACCCGCAGGAAAAGCAGCAAGCAATTCTTCGGGTGTGTTTATGGGAAACTTTGCATCTTTAAGTCCTGCAACAATCTGCCTGTGAATCTCATCTCTTACAGCCATTTCTTATCCCTCTAATTCTCTTTTTTCTTGTTTTTTCCTTTTTTCTTGTTTTTTTCTATTCTTCTTTTTTATCCTGTGTTATTTTTGCTTCTTTAAAGCCCAATATTCTCGAAATAAATGGAACAGATTCTTCAATAATCTCTTATTGGCAGGTTATTGATATATACTTAATCGGCATTGGAGTGTAGTAACTACACTCCAGTGTATTGCAGGAGCCCTCTATATTCACACGGCTTGAGCCGGAAAGGTATTGGTGGAATAAAAAAGAGGTAAAGGAGTTTGATTAAATAAAAACAGGAACAACGAGGTTTGATTAAATAGAAATAAGAGTAAAAGGCTTTGAGGAGATAAAAAACAATAAACGAGAACCTCAACCGTGCTGAAAAGTAACAAAATTTTCATCTCTACTAAAAGTCCCGGTACAGTTCCAGTACTGAAGTCTCAGTAACTTGCAGTAATGATTAAAATAAAAAACTGAAATAAATTAGCAGTAGATAATCAGTAATTAATCCTTAGCTATTCTGGACCGGAACCATAAAATCAAATCCGGCTCTTCTCCCCGATTCGGGAGAGTATCTCTTTGGGATTCCGTAGCTGGGAAGCCTGAAGTGAAGAATAGATCTCGTTTAAACCCTGGAGAATTTTGAAACCTTTTTCGGTGATCATATAGTCTCCTCTTTCGTGCTGTTGCAGGATCAGTCCGCTCTCCGTAAGCTTCTGGAGGTGAAAAAGCAGGTTTCCTCCTCTGAGACCTGTAAGTTCGGAAAAAGCTGAAAAACTTTTCGTTTCAAATGCGACGGCTCTAAGAATTTCAAGACGCTGCGGGTTTGAGACCGGCTCAAGAATTTCGCTCATGACAGCGCAGGTTTCAAGGGCTGTAATAGCTGGTTTCTGTTCCTGATTCTCTGCATAAATCTTCATAGAACGCATTAAGTTGACCTGTTTTACCAGGAGGCTCGATACTTCGGAAAAGCACTTCTCACATTTAGTGTAAGGGGCTCCGCATCTCAGTTCTTCAAGCTTTTTTCGATTTTTCGAGATTAACGTATCCTCAACTTTACTTCGTTTTATTAGCCCGGCATTCTGCTGCAGGAGGGCTGTAAATGCCGAAGTGCAGTTTTCCTTTTCAGGACACTTTTTCACCATATTTTGCTCAAGCCCGGTCTCGATATCTTCGAAAAGGTGATTGAGAAGTGCATTTGAATAATTTTCTCTTAAGCTTTCAAAGGCAGCTTCGAAACGCAGCCTGTTGGTGTATTCCATAACTTTTTTAATATCACTGTGCATTTCGGAAAGTTTCTCTTTGATAGCCTGTACTTCCAGAGTCTCCTGGCTTTCATAGGTTATCGGGCTCTCAGGATGGCTTTCCTTCTTACATCCATTATTCATATTTTTATATCTTCCTACCTTATTTTTAAAGTTTCTGTTACAACTCTTAAGGTCATTCCGATGTATAAACTTTTTAAGCCCGAAGAAAGTGCTCAGGAAACTTCATTCCAGTGCTTCTCAAGAACAGATTAAAAAAGCAAAATAAATTCAACAAAAGAAAAAATAAAAAGAAAAAAAATAAAAAAATTAAGGCTCAAAAGCCGTCTTAAAGCCAGCTTTAAAAGCTATTTTAAGAGTCAACTTTAAAAGCAGTTTTTACTTCAGCTCTCTGGGTTGCTTTTTTTCTGGCAGCACCGGCAGGGGCATGGTATTGATCAGAAGCGGGCTTTTGATATCTTTTGCCCTTTCGATCACAAGTTCCTTTCCTTTCTGGGTAATGGCGAAAAGAGGAACCGCAGTTCCGACCTGGGCGAGAGGCTTTACAATGTCCCGCACGTACTTCGAGGCACAGCTGGTTGTGATATCGGCGTTTTCAACAAGGATCCGGGCTTCCTCTTCATTTAAACCTGTGGTATGCACGCCAATTATTATCAGGTCAAGCCCGAGTTCGGATTCAAGCTCCCGTAGCTCTTTTGCGGTTTCCGCGAAAGCTACGGTTACTGCGATTTTCCTGTATCCGAGTTCGGCTGCCCTTTTCACTCCTGCAACCGGATCCATTTTTGCAGTCGAGGGGTCGAGCACGATCCCGCCGCGTTCCTGAATCCCGTTGATGATTCCGTCAATGGGCTCGGTTTCGACAAGCCCGGACATCCTGCCGCCCATGCCCTGGACAAGGATAGGGTTGTTGGAAATAACGGTCCCTGCCCCTTCGCATGCGGTTACGGTTGTGTCAAGCAGGCCCCGGCTCAGCCCTGTCATCATGACTTCAGAAGCCCCGAACCCTACAAAGTCCTCAAGCTCCAGCCTGCGTTTGTCCGTGAACATCCCGAAATCACTTATCCTGAACTCCATATTCTTCCTGACTTCTTCCGGGGTTATCCTCTGGATTCCACGTATCTTGGCAAAGAGAGGGCACCATTCGACTTCAGGCTGGCCGACTTCGATAACCTTCCCATCTCTTATGACTACTCTTGTTTTTCCAAGCAATTCTATTATATGAGGCATGGTTACACCTTTTTAATCTGGCAAAATAACAATTGTTAAGAAATTAAGATCCGATGAAAATAGCAGTTAAGGTTTGTGGCTATTTATATAATAGCTTTTGGTTTTGGGGTTTTGATTTTTGGAGGCGTTACAAAATAAATTTTATTGTTTTGAGCGGGTAAAATGTACAAACTTCAGATTCTAGTTTTTTCAGACCCCTATTTGGCAAAATTTATGCTTTTCAACTTTTTTGCATACTTTACGTAAAGGCCGCTCTCCTACGTCGAGCATGGACGTACCCAGGGTTCTTAAAAGTGAATCTCTCTGCTCTGCTAGCTGAGAAGTAGAAAATGAACTAAGCTAACAGTGTTGCTGAAAATGGAAGATAGTAAGAAGCCATGCAGGACGGTTAACAGATTAACTATCCAAGTTTAGCTAATGTTCCACCAAGGTTTATAATATATTTAATGATAATTATAATATAGGTCGCAAGGATTTACACTTAATTTTTAGAAAAAAAATAAAAAGAATTCCGTCTTGAAGATGTTAAGAGATCTTCTCTTTTTTAAATATTCTTCTTTTTATGTGTAATTCTTTGCGGAAATAAGTATAGATATGGGGGGAACATGGTATATGAAAAATTATATCTTACTTCTACTGCTTGGAGTTTTGTTTACGACGTTTACGGGAAATGCCCTTGCACAGGATATGGAAGCAAATGACACAGAGATTTTTCAACAGGCTTTAGAACAGGATGGATTCACTGTACAGGAAGGTGAGCTGGGTTATTTTGATTTAATCAGGTTATTAGAGGAAGGAGTATTGCCTTCTGCATATGGAAACAATCCCACCACAAAATATGTGGCATATTTTGTTCCAGCGCCAACCGGTTCTGAAGTAGATGAACGGGTTTCTAAACTAACAAGTACGCTCGGGATGAGCGGGAATACAACTCCAATCTGGAACCTTCGTCCTGATGAGGCTGTTGTTTTCGTGGGAAGAACACCACCTGAATGCAGGTACTTCAGCTACGATCATTACATAATGCACAGGACATATGGGAACGAGAGAGGCTGGCTCTTTTCCAACATAGCGGATACGGTAAACAACCAGGTTATCAAAACCGAAGGTACTCCAGATGGGCAGCCCGGAAATCCTTTCAATCAAACCACGGTAATAATCATTACGGCTGACAGAGGCATTGATCAGCGTATCCGGGCTGCTGCCCAATTAGCGGGGTATTCAGACAACATAACCAATACCCAGGTGCTTCCTTCATCCATATTAAACATGGGCCTGGAGAACGATTCCGATACATTTGCCGCATTTGTCCGTCCAGCCTTATTCAATGACACTCAGGCTGGTGACGATTACATAAATAATACACCTGCAACTGTTTTCAGGATTACTCCCAATAATAATACGGAGCTGGACCCGTATGATTATCCGGAGCTAAGGGTCCGCGGAACCGGGCAAACAGAGTTTGAGCTTATGGATGATCTTGAAGAGCTGAGAATTGCGATCCTCGAAAGATATAACGAATCAAATGCCACAGAGCTTCCGACCAGTCAGGCAGTTCCTGTAGGGAGTGATGCTATTCAGAGAGGAATCAACGGTGTAGGTCCTAACAACGATGCATGCTATCTATGGACAGCAAACCAGACTGCCTCTTCGCCAACGCCTCCTTTCTTTAATACCTCGGAATACTATCCTTTCCTGCGAGACCCGGCAATTACTCTTGGCAACAATACCGATGAATTCATAATTGTCTACGGGGTCAATCATGTAGCCACAGGAAAGGCGACGTACTCGAACTTCGCAATATACGGAGCGGATGTGTGGAACGGCGTTAGAGCAATAACTGACGAAGATTTCAATGGATCTGCTGAGGAATATCTTCCTGACAATCCTAACGCGAAATACCTGTATGTCTACAAGCTCGCCAGGAACTGCAGTGAAGGTGATCAATACTGCTATGGGGTTCCCTATGGTATGGGACCTCACGGCATAGAACTGGATCAACCGCTTTTCATTGGCTGGAGAGCCTACATGGAAAACACAACAAAGACCGGGCCAGCCTACTCAGAGGTCGTGTACGACCGGGCTATAAAGCTCGACCCAAAGGATTGAGGGTAGAAGGGACTGGGATATTAAGGTCAATTCAAGCTCTGGCTGGAATGTGTTACCTGCAAACACATTTCTTCATTTTTGATACGATGTAACTTACGCGCTTGAGGGACAAAATCAGATACAATAGGTGTTGAGGCTAAATTTTTTTGGACAGTTAGAGATTTAACATTATTTATCTTTCAGTTCAACTGCGTAAGTTCCATTAATTATTTCTTACCAGTCTATTTTCCTGGTAAATGAAAAATGTTGCTGTGATCATAATGCCCTGAATAAAAACTCCATTGAGCACCGCTAAGTTTCTCAAAGTATATACTATTCTCTAGTAATAAAAAATTTAATTATATATTTTTCGAAACAGGCTAAATAGCATTCCTATAATTATCTCCAGCTTCAAGCAAAAATTACTCCATGCCTTTCGAAAGTCGCAAGCATCGAGTGACAACATTGTAAACTATAAGGTTCGTTTAAATTTTTTAGTTGACGAAAAAAGGAACCAGGAGACATCACCCACATCCTGTGCCTCCTGAAAGTTTTAAAAATGAATAAAAGAGCTATGATGAGCTTGAAATTTTTTATGCCAAGCTATTTTTCGATTGAAAACAATTTTTGATATAATTTATTTAATATAATTTATGCTATTATTATGTGCTGGAGTGGGGGAACAGAGCTAGGGTATCATCAATTAAATAAAAGAATCGCCTGGGAGTCGCTGATCCATCTTTTCGAATCAATATGCTTGGGGGAGCATAAATTCGGAGAGGCTGTATTGGGGGATACAGTACGATAGCGTCTCTGGGCTTCTTCTTGCATTGTATATCAAGAATTGTTTATTCATTTAAAAATAGAAACTCAAGGAGTTTTATTCATGAAACATCTAAAAATATGTCCAAAATGCAATGCTAGCCTTAAATTGCGCTCAGATGGCAAGACGCAGTACTGTGATATTTGCAGTTACTGGACAAAAGTAGGTACAGCAAGACTCGATTCAATAATGATTTATGGATGAGGATTCTGCATAGGGATTGACGAAATGACGAAATTTTAGAATATTCGGGATCATCTTTCTACTACGGTTTTACCTCCTGCATAGACGAGAGGGAGGGCAGGGAGGAGAATAATAAACTCCTCCTGATTCTTTTTTATATTTAAAGCGTTATAAAATAAATTTTGTTATTTAGAGCAGTTAGAAAGAAAAATTCAAGTTTTAGCTTTATCAGGGCTTCATTTGTAAAAATAAAGGAAATTCAGCTTTTTTACAGGCTTTGCTTGCGGGACAAGCCGCTATACCTCGTCGAGTGTGTGATTGCCTGAGGCCCTAAAAAAAGTAATCCAGGCTGACTGCTATTTATAAGAACTAAATTTAGATCTGGTTTGACGGATGCAAAAAAGTAAGGGAATCAGAGAACAAAAATTCCCTGATCGCTTAAGTTACCAAAAAGTAATTCAAAGCTGTGCGGGTCTCAGAGCTCCGGGCGCCTGTCAATGATTCTCTTTGCCTTGCCAGCGGTCCTTTCGATACTGCCTTTCTCAAGGAGTTCGACATTTGTGCGGATATTCAGGACGGCTTTGAGCTCGTGCTGGACATGGTCCTGGACGGCTTTGAGATCTTTGAGGTCGCCGGTAAAGGCATTATCTTCGAGTTCCACTTCAATTGTGAGTTCATCAAGCATGTGTTTGTTGCGGTCCAGGATGAGCTGGAAGTGTTCGCCCACCTGCGGGATGCGGGAGATGACGTCCTGAATCTGGGATGGAAAAACATTGATGCCCCGGACTATCAGCATATCGTCGGCCCTGCCCATGAGGCGGGAGATTCTTGTGGTTGTCCTGCCGCAGTCGCATTCCGATTCAAGAAGCCTTGTCATGTCGCCTGTGCGGTATCGGATGTTACAGAAACCTTCCTTGTTGATGGAAGTGAGGACAAGTTCGCCTTTTTCGCCTTCCGAGACCTGCTCTCCGTTTTCGTCAAGAACTTCGACAAGGAAATTGTCGCTCCAGATGTGCAGGCCATTCTGCTCCTGGCATTCAAAACCAACGCCTGGCCCGAACATTTCGGAAAGGCCGTAACAGTCGTAGGCTTTGAGGTTGAGCCGCTTTTCAAGCTGCTTCCGCGTGTTTTCCGACCAGGGTTCCCCACCGAAGATTGCGGCTTTTAAGGAGAGCTTGTCCACGATGTCCAGTTCTTCTGCAGTTTCGGCAAGGTAAAAGGCATAGGAGGGGGTGCAATGGACTGCCGTTACCCCGAAATCGATCATCATCTCAAGCTGCCGGGCGGTATTTCCGGTTGCAGCCGGCACGACCATTGCGCCCATTCTTTCTACCCCATAATGGAAGCCCAGGCCCCCGGTAAAGAGCCCGTAATTCATGGAGTTCTGAACGGTGTCGCCTTTTGAAAGCCCTATCATCGTGAGGTTCCGGGCATTCATATCCGACCAGGTCTCGATATCTTTTGCCGTGTACCCTACGACGGTCGGTTTCCCGCTGGTTCCTGAGGAAGCATGGATGCGTACTATGTCTTCTTTCCTGGCAGCAAAAAGCCCGAAAGGATAATTGTCCCGAAGGTCGGTCTTCCGCGTAAAAGGCACTTTACGGATATCGTCGAGGGTCTTGATATCCTCGGGAGTAACTCCGGCTTCCTTGAATTTCTGCCTGTAAAAAGGAACATTGTCATAGACCAGCTTTAAGCTCTGTTGAAGGCGTTTAAGCTGCAATCTCTTCAGTTCTTCGGGATCCATTGTCTCATATTTCGGCTGCCAGTATTTCATTAACAGAACCTTCTTTTGATTTGTGAAACCGTTCTCAGGTTATAAATTTTAATTCATGAATGCCATGCCTCTGCATGTCATGATATATTAAATAATCTTATGAGTAATATAAAATGTTTGGAAAAATCCTTCTGTACTGTAATCCTTCCCACATATAAACATTGTTGAGGTGAGGGGATTTGAATTGGGAAGGTTGAGAAATCTAATATTTCGCTTGTGAAGGGGAAGCAATGAATGTGAATTGACTTAGAAATGCCTCAAAAATGATTTAAAAATTCAAGAATTTTCTGTATCTGCTGAATGTGGACATTTTTTTGCAACTATGTATGCGTACATCAACGTCCCCAGCCACCCACCAGCCGCTCCCAGTTGAGTCCAATCTCCTGAAATTTTATATAATTTCACAACGAGTAAGACATTAAGAACTGAAAATACCATCACAAGGATGTGTAATCTCTTTCCAAAATGTGCAGTAACTTGCATTGATCCTACCCTATTTCGTAGCCTTACTCTTTATCCTTTTAAGCGTTTTACTATTTTTATTTTTTCTGGTTTCTTCAGGAGTTAATGCCAAAATTGTCTGGTAATGTCAAGGTTATCTGGTTAATCTCCTCCATATTAACGAAAGTCTATGGCCTAACTGAATCTAAAGGACGTCCCCAATAATATCTACTTCCTTTCTTCTTGAAAGCAACCATCTTCAACCTCAAATCAGTATAAGTTGATACAAACTAGTTCCAAAATATATAAATAGAGTGCGTTCTGCTATATTGTATGGAGGTCATAAATGGAAGACAAACTAGAAGAAGTTGAGAGAGATTACATAGAATTCAGAAAAGAAATGGAGGAAGAAGACAGAAAGAATGAAAGACAGCATCAAAAAATCCAGGTAACGAGGGATTCATGAGTTAATTTCTTAGTTCAATCGAATCAATCGTGTATTACATCCATAAACCCCGTAAAATCCAGTGCTATTAAATATACTTCAGCTCCGAATTGGAATATCAATAATATTTTTATGTAAATATAAAGGACTATATATTGATGTTTATTAGAATAAATACTTCAATGTAAGATATGTATATATATTGTGAGTTATATATATGTATTAATTACATAGTAGCGTTTTTAGTTTTTATAGATTTTTGATTGATTACAACTATAGAATACTGAAAAATGAAGGTTTAATCTAGGGAGCATTTTATGGAACTTATGGATCATTCGATAACTTTCAGGCAAAAAAATCTGGTAATAAAGTCTCTTCGATATATGGAAAGGCATAAAAAAATTAGTCAGTACTGCGGTGAATCCGGAAAGAACTGGACTGAGTTATCCTTTGATGAGGCAAGTAACTTAATCCGGATGCTCGATAAGATGCCCTGGCAGTAACTATTTTTTAGCATTTGCTCACTCTTTCCTGTTGAGTTTCAAATAAATGAACTCAACAAGCTGGAGGGTCTAAACCCCTTAAAGTATGGGGATTGAAGGAGGTTTGAACACCAGAAGTCATCATCTTTAATATTTTATATACCTTAAAGAGTCGGAAATAAGTCGGACAGAAGTTCGAATCCTATCCTTCGCGCTAAATTGTGGGGTTATAGATAATCCAGATTTTTTGTACGCTACTGTAATATGTTTACTGTAATATGTTAACAGTACTGTTTTTTAAAATTTATAAATTTATATTATTCGTTTGTATTTGGTTGAGATACGATCCATAGGAAATGTTATTTTCGTTGCCGCTTTTATAAACCTATAAATGTAAAACGAAATGAATAGATGATTGCAGTAGTTATTTTAACGCTGACACATTCCTTAACCGAATACAAATGAGGCAAAATCTAATTAATCCTCTTGGTAAGGATTTTTTGCATAAACTAATCACAGTCGGCAACATCCTCATAAAGTTTTTATATATTTAAGAACATAATCAGTATCTAGCAACTAACTTTTGAGGTGATCATTATATCCGACATGAGAAATTTTGTTTTGCGCGACGAAGACGGTAGTGAGCACGGTGTTTTTACTGGAAAACAACCCCGACAGGCTGCCCTGAAAGCTGCAAATAGATGTAACGGAACCAAATCCGAACCAGTTACTATCCGACTCAGGGAACGCGGTACAAAGAAAGTGCAAGTGTTCAAGGCATGGAAGGAAATTGTTAAAGCCCCAGAAAATAGACCTAGCTGGATGCCAGAGGAAATAAGCAAGCCCTTTGTCAAAAAAGAGAAAATAGAAACAATCGAATAAATAAAGGAAACAAAAGGAAAATAGGTTTTATATGGGCTCATCCCAAAACCAATTTTATTCTCAAATTAGTAAAGTTTCAGAACTGTTTTTCATGACAGAAACTCGATTGATTATTCGGAATACAGGATTCTGAGAGGTAATTTTGAGTTTTGGGATCAGTTCATTATATAAAAATAGTTAGGTATTTTGCCTTTGCTATTTTTTATAGATATGTTTAATACACATCTTTTCAATTATTTTACACATGTCATATCTTCAGGATGAATTTAATAAATTCTTAAATGCTGAAAGTTGTTATTTTAACCAAAAAGAACTTCTTGAAAGAAAAGAACGAGCTGTTCAGTTATTTTTGATAATTTTTGGTTTGATTTTATCTTATAGTTGGAAATCTGATATTTTAGACGGTGCCTTACCTTTGTTATTTTTCGTTTTCATTGCATCAATTTTGTTATATTATTCAATTCTTCCTAGTAGTTTTGTTAATGGTGAGTTTAGAACTATCATTCGGGGACTTGCCATAATAATTGCTGTCGTTTTTAGTTCTGCTTTAATTTTAGTCTTTAGCAGTATTATTACTGAATATTCAGGGTCTATTTTGTTGGTTTTGTTTTTAATGCTTGCATCGGTTTTTGCTTTGATTTTGAGATTGTTTTATGTCTGAATGTTTAACTTGGTTGTTGTTTACTCAAACCTACGAAGATTATTCGGTTTTTTAATGCTTTATTTAATTAATAAGAAAAAATGTTTTTTGATTATAGGAATTCATGAGCAATGTTTTTAAAAATTTTGGAAAAAGATTTTTTTGAAAAAAACGTTTTTGTGAAAAACTCGTTTTAAAAACACTTATTTAAAAAGCTAAAAAATGAGTTAAAAATATTTTTTAAAAAGCTTAAAAAAGATTTTTGTGAAAATATTTAGTTTTTTTCTTTTCTTTAAGCCTTTAACTTTAAAATTTAACCTCAAACTTAAAAAACATGCCTTCCAAATCGTAAAACTTAGCCCTTAATCGTAAAATCAAAACTTTTCTTAAACCTAAACTTGGCCTCCAGAAACCAAATTTCCCCAGGCTTTAACTCTCTCTAAAACATGGCTGTTGAGCGTGAAAGGCTTATCACTTTTGGCGTTTTGCTTCATGTAATGTAAAGTTCTCTTCGAAAAACCTAATTTTTTCCAATTAACATAAGAAATGTTAAGGATTTTTTGCCTGATTTCTTGAGAATCAACCCTAAAAACCCCAAATTCAGGATTAATAAAATCAAGTCTTCTGGTTTTTTCTGTTAAATAATGGCTTAACTCCCTGATTTTTAAGAGTAAAATCGACCCACAGGTTGTCTGCTTATCCCATAACCTACTTAAACATAAAAACTTTTAGGAATTCTGGCACTTATTTTGATCTTGCCTTCTTTTGTGGGCATTTTATAATACAAAGAGTTCACACTAAAAGATAACTGCTCATGTCTAATCTAAGCACTAATATCTTGAGGTTTCCCACTTCTTGATTTATCCACCAGGCCTTCTTTAACCCCAGGATCTAAAACTCTTTTTATCCATTTTCTTACAGTTTTGTAGTCTACTTTCAATTCTCTGGAGAACAGGTAAATCAATGACATCAAATCATTCAACTCCTATAATTAATAAATATTGTACAAATTTAAAAAGAGTTTTATAGAAGGACAAATTATGTTTATATTCAGCAGCATTGAGAATACTGGGATCTCAAACTGAGAGCTTCTTTTACTTTAACCTCGGTAGAATCGATGCTCGCTAGCGAAAATTAAAGTACATTAAATAATGCCAAAAGAATAGCGATAAAGGGGGAAGTAGCATTAAAACTAGTAAATACTTGTATCCAGCATTCTTAGTATTAAAAGTCTTAATTTTATTCATAATACTCGTTCCGGCTACAGTATCCGCATCTGCCGACCAGAACTCCTCGATAGTAGATACATATGAAAACTCCTCGATAGTGAATACATATGTTTATATTACGAATTCTAACTGTCACTCTGTCTCGGTGATTGACACAGCTACAAACACTGTGATAGATACGGTGAAAGTAGGAGCCTATCCTATAGGAGTTGCAGTCGCTCCAGACGGATCAAAAGTGTATGTGGCAAACTCAGGCAACGACACTGTCTCTGTTATTGATACAGCTACAAATAGTGTTACAGCCACGGTAAATGTGGGAGTGATTCCATTTGGAGTTGCAATTAATCCGGATGGAACAATGGTATATGTGACGAACTTTAACAGCAGCAATGTCTCTGTAATTAACACATCCACTGACAGTGTTATAGCCACTGTGGATGTAGAAAGTATTCCCAGAGGAGTTGCAGTCGTTCCAGACGGATCAAAGGTATATGTGGCAAATTCAGGCAATAACTCTGTTTCTGTAATTAATACAACCACTAACAGTGTGACATTCAATGTGAGCGTGGGTGACAAGCCAATTGGAGTCGCAGTCTCCATGGATGGATCAAAGGTATATGTGGCAAACCACAAAAACGAATCAGTCTCCGTAATTGACACAACTACAAATACAGTTACATCCACTATGAATGTTGGATATGGGCCCTGGGGAGTTGCAGCCTCTCCGGATGGATCAAAGGTATATGTGACGAACGCAGAAGGAACTGTTTCTGTAATTAGCACAGCCACGAACGATGTTACAGAGACTGTGGATGTAGAAGAATTTCCAATAGGAGTTTCTGTTGTCCCTGATGGGTCAAAGGTATATGTGACAAATTCTGATAGTAACAATGTCTCTGTAATTGACACGGCAACAAACACAGTTACAGCCACGGTAAAAGTGGGAAGCAATCCTGTTTCTTTTGGTCAGTCTATAGGAGTCAAACAAATTCTTATAGAAAATGAACCGGTTCTCCCGATTGCTGAATTCTCTGCATGTTATGTCTGTGGAAAAGCACCTTTAACAGTGAAATTCATAGAGAATAGTACAGGTTCACCCACTTCATGGTCCTGGGACTTTGGCGATAATTGTACTTCAACAGCCCAGAATCCTGTACATAAATACTGTAAAGCAGGAGAGTACACTGTAAGCTTAACAGTGAAAAATGCTGCGGGTTGCGACATTGAGAACAAGAACCAGTATATTATAGTAAAATGTAAGTAAATATCTAGATATCTGTATAAAAAACTAAATAGAAAAATATCATCCAACAGGTAATGGGCGCATGGGGTCTGAGTTTTTCGCACTCTCTGTTTCTGTCAGTGTTAAAAAGACAGGCCTGAACCTCATTACCTGAATTTTCAACATATTTTTAGTGGATCATGCTCGCGAATTATGGAGCAGGACCTGAAAATAAACATTTTAATAATATTAACTTTTCACGTTCATCTAAAACATCAAATTTAGTTTCAGGAAATCTTTGACTCAGGAAATCAAGGACAGCCCTGGACTTATCAAATTTAGTTTCAATAAACTTTTTTGTAATTTCAACTCTTTTTTCCTTGTCTTCAAAATCATGAACTGAGCAAATTTAGTTTTTACATTGGTACTTTCTTAAAGAGGAAGCACTATTAAAATGTTTTTATATATACAAAATATAATGTAGTTGGAATAAAAAAAGAATTAAGAACTGAGGTTTTTTGATTGATGTTTGAAATCATAAATAACTCTTCTAAACTCACTCATCATATTGTTACTGATATTATACTAAATCTAAACATTGTTTTTCTCAGTGCCTGCTGATACGAAACATAATCGTACTTTTATATGTAAATTATTATATATCTTGATTAATATACTCATTTTATTTGAAAGGGGGATTGCAAGCGGTGGTTTTTTAGAAGATCTGGTTACTGCAGGCTTTCTAAATTGTAGAAGTGAACGACCTCTCCCCTTCTTAAGAGGTTAATATAACTGAATATTATAAGGAGGCGGTTTTCTGGTTAAATTTTCAGTTGTTATTCCTCTTTACAATAAAGAGCCACACGTTAAGAGAGCATTAGATTCTGTCATAAGCCAGACAGTTCAGGATTTTGAAATAATTGTGGTAAATGACGGATCAACAGATAAAAGTGCAGATATAGTAAAGAGTTTCATTGATGCCAGAATTCGGTTAATCAACCAAAAAAACGCAGGTGTCTCAGTAGCACGTAATAGAGGTATTGATGCAGCTAAATCCGAGCTTATAGCTTTTTTAGATGCAGATGACGAATGGTTGCCAGATTATCTTGAAACAATCCTGAGGCTGATGGAAAAATATCCGGATGCGGGTTTATATGCAACTTCACTGAAAACTGAATTTATTGATAATGTGTTAATGGATAAAGATAAAGAATTAAGAAAGCTTATTCCAGATGAAGGATTAATATTAAATTATTTTAAAGTAAACCTGAAAGATATATCACATAAAGATATATTTTATACATCTTCAGTAACCGTTCCTAAAAAGATATTTTCAGAGGTTGGAAAATTTCAGACCGGCTTCTGGTGGGGAGAAGATATTGATATGTGGGGTAGAATTGCCCTGAAATATCCGTTTGCATACAGCAGCCGGGTATGTGCCGTATATTATCAAAACGTTGTCAACAGTGCTGCATACAGAAAAAAGCCTGTACAGGGTCATCCTTTAATAAAAACGGCAAAAGAGGCTCTAAAGCTTGGTAGAGTGCCACACGACGTAATAAAAGATTTAGAAGAATATATAAAATTCGTGGAGATGTGCACAGCAAAACACAACGCAGAAGCTGGCGATAAAGATCTGGCTTTCAACCTTTTAACGAGAAATGATATCAAATTAGCCTATAAAAAATTATTACTTAGCACAATTCTCTCAACGAGCATCGAAAACAATTTTCCAACGATTTTTAAACTCGTATTTAAAAATAACATTTTTGCAGGAAATATATTCAAACCACAATCTAAAAAACAGAATTAAACAAATTAATTAACTTTAATCTCTCAAATAATCTTATGAAAGCCACTATTGATATTGTTTTACCTTGAATACATAGTTGTTGAGTTTATCCCAAAACCAATTTCATTGTTGATTTTGAGAGTTTTTAGGATGGCTTTCTTGATTTTTGAGAGTTTTTAAGACGACTTTTTTGGTTTTTGGGTTTGGCAATGGGTCATAACTCCATTTTTCTTGCATGATGCAGAATAATTGGGTTAAGAAAAAAGCATGGGAAAAAAGAAAGAAGAAAATAGGAAAGTGACAGAAGAGAGTAACTCTGGAAATTGATATTATTTTTCTCCAGGCTTCTTAACCTCAAGTTGTAATCTCAGTTACAATGAAATTTTTTATCCATTGTACCTTTTTTAACTAGGCTGTAGAATAAAAAGATCTGAATTGAGACTCTTTGGAAATAATTAGCTAGTTTTTAAAAATATATTATTTTTTGGATTATTCATATTAATTGGCGTAAATATAGTCTAAGATAAGAATATGGATCGGATAGAGATCAGAAGGAATAAAAATACCTTGATAGTTATTAAGATCGATTTCCTGCGAAGCAGGAACAATTCTTCAGGATGGTCTATATGAAAAAAATGCTTACAGGTTTAGTTTTAGTTCTGGTGATTTTTTTTAGTGGATGCGTTTCGATGTCATATGATGCGAAAGTGAACAGCAGCGGAGGAATTGAAGAATATAATATGACAATGGATACAAATTCCTATGTGTACTCAGCATTAAATTCACAGATGTTAGAAGAAGATGGAGAATCATTAAGAGACGGTATTATTTCTAAAGGCGGAGAGTATAATGAAGTATGGGATGGCGACAAGGTGAAAATACAGATTAGTGGGTTATCGTCTCAAAACGCATCTGTAGAAAAAAACAAGGATTATATCATTTATAGAGATCAAATAGGGGAACTGAGTACATATGACGAAAGTGAAGAAGATGAAGAAGACCTTCTTGGTATGAATGAAGCTATGGACTCTGCCATACAGGTTCACTACTATCTGGAGATGCCGAATGAAATTATTGAGTCCAATGCCGATCATATAGAAGGAAATAAAGCTGAATGGCACATGCTTAATTCAACATCGATAAGAGATGTCTATGCAAAGTGTGAAACCCCTTCTTTATTGCCTGGAATGGGATTGTTTAATACTCTAGTTACACTTTTGATCATGGCATTCGTAGTAAAAAGGAAATTCTGAGGTTACTAAAATTAAATTAACTTATATAATTTAGGATATGTAAGTAATACCCTAAATTATACATTTTTACTTTCTGTTTTTAACTAAAAAATTGTGTGACTTAAAATTAGTGCTTCTGTCTAACAAAAGATTATGCTTGTCTATTCAGTTTATTTATATAGCTATATACAGCTCAAATAATTTATGGGGCTTTCTCTTTATTTTATCTTCAGTAAATAACATCAGATTTTTTTGTAGCTACGTAGCTATATAGAACATTTAGAATATAATCTATTTTAGATTTTACCAGGTTATCTGCTTTCATAAGAACAAAAGAATAGATGGGTAAGGCAATAAAAAACATGACCGTGTTATATTCCAGGTGGCCTATAATAATCACGTTTGTTAGAAACATATAAAACGCAAGGTCAGATACAAATATAAGGTTTTTATCTGTGTTAACTGTTTTATTATATAGTCCCATGTGGGCGATAAACATCCCGAAAACAAAATACATAATATAGGTTTCCGGGGTTCCTATATTTATACTCCTGTGAAAATATATGGTACTGAAAACAGTTATAAAAATGGAAATAAATAAAGTAATATATGGAGAATTTTTAATAAATTTTAAGATTAAAGGATATGCTATGTAAAAAGGAACAATTAAACCTACAAACCAGGACATCTGGTTATATAAAACCGCGTACATTCCGTAAACCGTTTTATTGTAAACAACTGTACCTGTAAGCTGAACTATCATACTTTCTAAAGTTTGTTGTTTTAAGCCATCGGGATAAAATATAATTGCCATGAGGATAGATAGCCAGAGTGCAGGATAAATCCGTAAGGTTCGTTTATAGTAAAATTTTAAAATATCCGGGGTTCCGTGAAATTCGTTTTTGCTTAAATATAAGAGGGCTCCGCTGATAAATACAAAAATGATTACTCCCGCCTTACCTAAAGACAATGTTTCGATGCCGAAAAAGGGGAACATTGGTAATTTGTACAAGTGGTGAATAATTACCATAGAAATTGCAATTATTCTTAGAATATCAAAAAGTAACAGTCTTTGTTTAATCTCAGTTATTTATATCCCTCACAAAATATCCTCTGCTGAACTTTGCCGCTTCAGGTTTTTTCACATGCTAACATTTTCGTCTTCTAAAATCCTTCAGGCTCATCTGTCAGCACACTAGACAGTGAACAAAAGATATCACAGACTCTATATAGAGGTTCCTGAATTTGTATTTTGCATAAATCAAGGTTCTGCCTGTACTATCAAAAACAGGAAAAATCAAAAAAGGAGAACTGGAAAATTATAAACCTGTCTTGGCATTTTGTTTCATGTAATGCACAGTTCCCCTGGAAAACCCCAATTTTTTCCAATCAACATAAGAAATGCTCAGGATTTTTTGCCTGATCTCTTGAGAATTAATCCTTTTAATTCCAAATTCCGAGCTAACAAAATTTCTGAAAAGCTTTCTGAAAAAGAATCTTTAAAAAGCCTCAAATAAATTTAAAAAAGTAAATAGCACGGATGAATTACCCCACCATCTATACAGGAACACTCCAGGCAGCTCGATAAGAGTGGCTGGGATTTCACCCGTTTCCTGTCACCTTCCTGTCGCTATACCCGTTGAGGTTGATTGGAACTTGACTTCTGTACCGTCTGCTCTATATCGCTTGAACTTCTAATATTTATCACGTATTATAATGTAAATTTTGATATTGATATGGAAATCTAAGCTACTAAATTAAAATAAGGGAGGATGCTGGAATTGGTTTCGTCCATAATTATCCTAGTTTTTTGCCTGGTAGCATTTGCAGCTATTCACAGCCTGACTGCGAGCCTGTCCTTCAAACGCTTTATTATGCGGGGTTTGGGTTCCAGGGCAGATAATCTGTATGTGCCAGTATACAGCCTCATTGCAGTGCTAACGCTATTGCCGCTCGTCTACCTGCTCTACAAAAATCCGGGACGGATTCTCTACATAATACCTTCACCCTGGCGCTGGATTATGGTCGGTGGGCAGTTAATTGCAGCAGTCATTGCCCCCATGGCTTTTCGGGATGGAGCCCATCGATTCAAAGTTCGCTCCCAGCTCTCTGCCCCACAGACGCCTGAAGCAGGCTCCCTGAAGATCCGGGGCATTTACCGATGGGTAAGGGATCCCTTCTTGCTCTCAGGCCTGGTCATTATCTGGCTCACTCCCATTATGACCTTGAATCTGCTTGTCATCTACCTTTTGACTACCATATATCTGTTTCTTGGGTCCTTTCACTGGGAAACAAGGCTTGTGGCACAGTTTGGTGACGAATATCGGGAGTATAAGAAACGGGTTCACAGGATAATTCCCGGATTAAGGGGGCGTTACTAGAGAAGAGATACTATTAGAGAAAAGGCATTATTGGAGAAGATTTATTCTTCCTGTATTGGAGGAGATTTTATTTTCATTCGAATACCCCGCAGCTTGCTGCGGGGATGAAAAACTTCCCCGAGAACCGTTGTTAAATAACCAATTTATATTTTCAACTACATTTGTAATGTAAATGGAACTAGGACGTG
>NZ_JBNAKP010000073.1:0-19509 GCF_049706645.1 Methanosarcina sp.
GGAGTAGTTTTGTAACAAAGTTAGAATACAAAGCTCAATGGTTCGGGAAAACGATTCTGAGAATAGGACAGTTTGAGCCTTCTTCAAAACTTTGTAACGTTTGCGGGTATTATAATTCAGATCTAACACTAAAGGATAGAGAATGGACTTGCCCGGAGTGCAAGACTCCACACGATAGGGATATTAATGCTGCAATTAATATCAAAAAGTTCTCTCTCCTTGACCAAAATCTAATAACTATTTGACACCTGCGGAACGCAGGGAAGGGCCTATGGACCTGTTCTCAAAAGAGAGAGGGATGAAGTAGGAAGCCCCACAGCTTTAGCGTGGGGTAGTTCACATAAACCTCTAACTTAAATCCTAATTTAAGTCTTAAATTAGATTTCGAACCTAATCTTAACTTAGATTTTGAACTTAATCTCAACTTATACTTTGAATTTGAATCTTGGCTTAAACCTTGACTAAAATATTGAACTTAAGCTTTTAAATTAAATTCTAATGTAACTTTGAAATTAACTTTTTAACTTAAACTTTCAAATTATATCTACGAGCCAGTAGCCTGCGGGTCAATACATTACTGTTTATTTAATTTAATTTAATTTAATTTAATTTCCCGGCTCATGTCCCTGTAGTATTCGAACAGTTCTTCTCCCCATTTTATTGCTCGTGGTTCTAAACTTATCACATACTGGCGGTCAAATCTTCCGCTTTCGTTAAACAACCCGAGGATCATTATCCTGTTAGCCGAAGCAATAAGAGCAGGAATTTCCACTCCTTTTTTTTCCAGGATGCAAAGGCTTGCGTTTTCCATTTTGAGGAATTCTTTCCCTTCCTCTTTGAAATCTTCTACAAGCCGTAAATATACAGATTCGCTCAGGACAAGGGAAATTTCAATACCTTTTTTTGCGAGGCTGAGAAAAAGAGCCGGAAATTGAGGGTGGAAATAAGAGAAAAACATGTGAATACAGCTTGAATTTAAAAGATATTTTTCAAATTCCGGGTTCAGATCAAAAGTATGGCTGAGGTCCGGTTCTATAAGTCGGTAGTCTCCAAGTTCACTGATTCTTTTTATGAGGTGGGGCGGAATAGCGGCAAGCCTTCGGTCTGCCCAGAACTCTTCATTTTTTTCGAACACTGATAGAGTATCAAGCAGGGGCTGCATTTTCTCTACAACAATTTCCCCTATCGTGCTGAGCCGGTACATTCCTTCTTCATGTATTACCAGATCCTCTTCTTTCAACTTTTTTATCTGCGGGAGAAGAGACGTCCTGGGCACCTGAAGCTTCTCAAGTATCTCTTCAATATCCTTAGGGCCTTCTTTCAGGAGCAGGAGAAAATCTTTTCTCTTTTCTGAAAACAGGATAAGGTCAAGCAAGCCGGGATTCATCTTACAGTCTCCGTCCTGAACTTATAAAAAAGGATTTCGTTCACCGGTTCCGTTTTTATGGTTCGGTTTTTTATATTCCTTAATGAGTTCCAAACTGCTAATAAAGGTGTCGAAATTATTTGAAAACTTCGTCCTGTTTCTTATCAAATTGGGAAAATAGGCATAATTTAGCGAATTTACGGACAGAAGCCCTGATATAACCCTTATTTTTTATCGATTTTACCTGCCTTCGGAATAAATCGCTAAGGACAGTTGACCAGGATGAGTAAATGCGGAATCCGGAAAGAAGTTTGTTTGAGCGCCAGTATTGATCCCGGAACTTATTTGATTGCCAGTACCAGGCTTGAAGTTTGGTTCACTCCCGGTATTAGATTCGAAAGCTTAACTGACTGCTTTTCGGCTTGCTAGGAAACGTTGATATAGATGCTGATGAGAAAAGGGAGAAATCTGGATGAATGGTAAACAGTTCCGAAAAATGACAAATAACTTCCAGAAGCAAGTAATCTTTTTATTATAATTGCATAATTTTTTCGTAATAAAATTATAATAATATGAATAATAATATGAGTGTTTCATAATCGGTAGAATGAGTTTTACACTTGTTAATGTGAGGAAGGGCAATGGAGAAAGAAAAGTTATACAGGTTGAAAGCCGAAGCAAACCAGCTTTCCCCTATTCTCAATATCGGGAAGAACGGGGTAACGGACACTCTGATCGAAGAATTGAATAAGCAGATAAAAGCTAACAGGCTTGTGAAGGTAAGGGTACTGAAAAGCGCTGAAGAAGGGAAAGATTTAAAGGCTATCGCGGAAGAAATTGCAGCCGCCACAAGATCAACCCTGATAGAGGTACGCGGAAGGACTGTGGTGCTGTACAGATAAGAATTCAGGCGCAGGAACTATCATTTTCCTGACTCCGATTTTTAGCGAGCCTTCCGAATATACCCCTATCTTCAATTTCAATAAATATAACTCCCCGCCTTTTAAAATGAAGAATAAGGTTTTTCTGTAGAATTTCTGTTATAGGTTAAGGTCTATATGTATGTAGTTGCTTTAATATAAAATTATTATTTCATTATCCTGGTAAGTTATTTATGCTGCAAAAGCAACTTCGAGTTGCAAAATTATTCGCACACGATTTGAGGACATTTCATTATTTCAGATTAATTCCCCTATGACTTGTATAAAAGTTAATGAATGAATCGAATTATTGTATATGAACCTAAAATTCCATCGGATGTGCACTTAAAGTGCCTGGAAATTCCTTGAAACGGTTGAGTTGGGGTATTTCTCCTTTTGTTTTCAGATACACCAGGGCAGAGCAAACCCCCACCCTCCGGAGAGATTGTTATGCTTGAAGATGAATATCAACTTGAATTTTTCAAAAATAACGGGTTCGTCAGGAAGCAGTGCCAGTCATGCGGCAAGTTTTTCTGGACACGTGACCTTGATCGAAAGACATGCGGAGATGCGCCCTGTGATCCTTATTCCTTTATAGGGAGCCCGGTCTTTTCCAGGGAATTTGATATCTCCCAGATGCGTGAGTATTACCTCTCCTTTTTTGAGGAGAGAGGGCATACAAGAATCGATCGTTATCCTGTAGTTGCCCGCTGGAGGGACGACATTTATCTTACCATTGCATCCATTGCAGACTTCCAGCCTTTCGTAACCTCTGGGCAGGTTCCCCCACCTGCAAATCCCCTCACGATTTCCCAGCCCTGCATTCGCCTGAACGACCTGGACTCGGTAGGCAGGAGCGGACGCCATCTTACAAACTTTGAGATGATGGCACATCATGCCTTCAATAAAAGGGATCACGAGATTTACTGGAAAGAACATACCCTGGAACTCTGCGACGAGCTCCTGAACTCGCTTAAGGTAGACCCCTTTGCCGTAAGTTACAAGGAAGAGCCCTGGTCAGGCGGAGGAAACGCCGGGCCCTGTGTAGAGGTCATAGTGCATGGGCTTGAGCTTGCTACCCTTGTTTTCATGGATCTGAAGACCGACAAAAAAGGCGATATCCTGATCAAGGGCGAGACCTATTCGAAGATGGATAACTATATCGTGGATACGGGATACGGGCTCGAACGTTTTGTCTGGGCTTCAAAGGGTTCCCCTACAATCTATGACGCACTTTTCCCCGGCATAGTGAACGAACTCATGGGGCTTGCAGGGCTTGAGCATGAACTGGATAATTCCGAGTATGCAAACATTCTTGCCCAGAACGCACGGCTTGCAGGGCTTATGGACGTCAGTGAAAAGGCAAACCTTATGGAACTCAGGAAAAAGGTTGCCTCAAGCATCGGAATGACCGTGGATAAACTCTCGGCTATAATGGAACCCGTAGAAAAAGTCTATGGAATTACTGACCATACACGCTGCTTGACCTTCATGCTTGGAGACGGGATTATTCCCTCAAACGTCAAGGCAGGGTACCTTGCCAGGCTTGTTCTCAGGCGGACTTTACGCATGATGGGCGACCTTGACATCCGGATCCCGCTTTCCGACATTGTGGATATGCATATAAAGAATTTGCCGGAATATCCCGAGTTCAGGGAAAATTTCCCGGTTATACAGGACATCCTGGAATCTGAAGAAGAGAAGTTCAATAACACAATGGAAAGAGGCCGCAGAATCATCCAGAAATCGGCATCTCACTTCAAGAAAACCGGGGAAAAGATTCCTCTATCCCAGTTAACTGAACTTTACGATTCCCACGGAATCCCGCCAGAGATGGCAAAAGAGGTTGCAGCCGAAATCGGGGTGGATGTAGAATTCCCTGACAACTTCTATTCCATTATTGGTGAATTGCATAACAGGGCCGAAGAAAAGGAAACCGAAGTGGTTCCGTTTGCAGACCGGATAAAACACCTCCCGAAGACGAAGCGTAGCTTCTATGACGAGCCCACGCGCCTGGAATTCGAAGCTGTTGCGCTGGATGTCTTTGACAACAATATTGTGCTGGATAGCACCTTTTTCTATGCCGAAGGCGGAGGGCAGCCTGCGGATATCGGGACAATCACTGCCGGGTATGCAGTGTACAGGGTGGTGGATGTCCAGGTCTACGACGGCGTAATCGTACATACCGTAGAGAACCCTGATGGGGATCTTGAAATTACCAAAGGTGATATCGTCACCGGTAAAGTGGATGAAAGGCGCAGGATGACCCTTGCCAGGCACCACACGGCAACCCATATAGTAAACGATGCAGCCAGGAAAGTTCTTGGAAAACATATCTGGCAGGCCGGGGCCCAGAAGTTTGAGGATCACTCGAGACTTGACCTCTCGCACTACAAGCACATCTCCCCTGAAGAAATCAGGCAAATCGAACTCCTGGCAAACCGCACGGTTATGGAAAACAAGCGTGTAGTTACGGAATGGATGCCAAGGACTGAAGCCGAGCAGGAATACGGCTTTGGGCTCTATCAGGGCGGAGTGCCTCCAGGAGATCGGATCAGGATTGTAAAGGTCGGAGACGATGTTGAGGCCTGCGCAGGTACGCACTGCGTCAGTACAGGAGTTATCGGCCCGATCAAAATCCTGAAGACCGAAAGAATCCAGGACGGTGTGGAAAGGATCGAGTTTGCAGCAGGCGTTGCAGCCGTACGTGCCATGCAAAAGATAGACTCTCTGCTGACCGATTCCGCAAAGACTCTGAGTGTGCCTCCCGAACAACTTCCGGCAAGTGTTGAGCGTTTCTTCGGGGAATGGAAAGACCTCAAAAAAGAAAACGAAAAACTCAAGGAAGAACTTGCCCGCTCCAGGGTTTACAGGCTGCTTGGAGAGGCTTCTGAGGTTGCAGGCCTCAAGGTTATTGCCGAATTCATTCCCGGGGCTGATTCCCTTGAACTCCAGAAAATCGCCACTGAATTCCTGAAACACGAAAACGTGGTAGCTCTGCTTGCAAGTGACGCCGAAGGAGTTAAGCTCGTAGCGTCTGCCGGGCAAAAGGCCTTAAACTATGGAATCAATGCCGGCAGCCTTGTCCGTGAGATGTCGAGGCTTGTCAGCGGAGGCGGAGGCGGAAAGCCTGCCCTTGCTATGGGCGGTGGAACTGACCCTTCAAGAATTCAGGACGCGCTTGCCAGAGGGCTTGAACTCGTAAAAGAAGCCTGCAAGGAAGTTTGCAGGTAAGTCTGTAGATAATTTTAAGGAAAATATTTGCAGGCAAACCTGAAGCAAGGTCAACAGGTAGGCTTGAAGTACCGGGTTTTTAAACCCCGGCACTTTTTCTTTTATCTTCGTTTTATTCTTTTCAATATTCTTTTCAATATTCTTTTCAATTTTCTGACTAGATCTTTATCTTTTTCAAATTTTCCGTCCAGCCCTTTTTCAGTCGTTAAAGATAACTTCACAAAGGATTGCAGTCCCATCTTTTACAAAGAGGTGTACGGTTTTGTTTCCTTCGAGGCCTTTTTCAACCTCATTCCGGACTTCCCAGTACTCCTCGGGCTTCACGCCTGCTCTGAGCACAACGCTTCCGATATTTCTGCCTTTCAGGAATTTATTGATCTCCTTCGGCTCAAAGGGGCAGGTTTTAAGCACCAGATAATGATTTTTGATCATGGACTGCTTTATCAGGGCATCCGAGGTCAGTAAAAGTCTCTTTTTGTCAACCCTGAAGAGTTCGAAAGTCCCCATAAGAGCCCCTGCCATCTGCAGCATGGATTCCACAAGCTCGGGCAGCAGCCCGGCTGCAACTACCGAGGGCTCAGGTTCATAGGCGCAGAGTTTCATTCTCCCGGTTTCCTTTATCTGCGGGAGCGTCCCCCACTTTGAAACAAGCCCTTCTCCTGCAGGCAGGGCTACGGCCATGCGGTCATGCTGCTTCAGCCCACCGAAATAAAGAGTGAGGCGGTTGAGCTGCCCGTCAAGCGAGATGTATTCTTTTTCGCAGTCAAAAGGAATCCTTTCAGGCGGCATCTGCGGCGGAGCTTCAAAGGCAAAATTCCCGGTCTTTTCCCTATAAGCAGCCAGCACGTTCGGAATCCCCGGCTCAAGGCTTGAGACCTGCCTTTCGTTTTCTTCGGCCGGCCGGAAAGGATCCGAAAATATCACATCAACGGCCGGGATCTGCTCTATGACCTTCGGGTCAAGGGCATCCCCGCAAATGAATTTCACGTTGTCAAGCCCGTACATTGCGCAGTTCTGTTTTGCATACTCGATTTTTTTGGGGTCGATTTCAACTGCATACACAAACTCGCACTGCTGCGCAAAAAAGACAGTCTGTCCCCCTATCCCGCAGCTGATATCAGCAAGCGTTCTGGCTCTCAAACGCTGGGCCCTGTAGCGGGCAATGGGTTCAGGGGTTGCAAAGCGCAGGCTTTCCTTATCCCCATGCAGGGGCCTCTCAAATTGCTTTTTCCGTGCCACGTCGATCAGGAAATAGTAGATAGCTTATGGGATTTAAAGGCACTGAATCGGAAGCCTGTGGAACTTCACAATGCTCACTACGTAAACACTAGCTCGCTTGAGCTGCATATTTTAAAGATTAAGGATGGCTAAAACCACTTTTACTACTACTTTTTTACTACTCGATTTTTATTCAACTTGAGAAATAATTACGACATAATTCTTCCCGTATTTTTCAGCACAGGCGGGACAGGTGATATTATTCCTATATCATATGGAATAACAGGGTTTAGAAACATATAGTATGAGAAGTATAATAAAAATAAGAAAATTGAAATTGTAAATTATTTCGGTATGTTTCCAATCAAGTTTATTTCTAATAACTATCATTGATTCTTCTGTACTAAAATATATTCAGCATATAAAGAAAATTAGTCAAAAAAGAAAAATTAATTAATCATAAAAAATCTTTAAATTTAACTATTTTATAAATTCTACTTGAAATTATGATAATAGCAAATTTCAGCGACCGTTACCATGGACATTATAAGTATCTTAGATTCTCTAAAAAGTTTAGTTGTAGGTTCAATAACCAAATACATATTGTCCATAGTTTCGACTTTGATGGTTAAAGGAATGAAATTTCAATATACTTACCTCTATAAACTCAATAAAATACTTCACAGGTTAAATAATTCCGAAGTTCAGTTTAAATTATTCATACGTTATAATTCTAATGTAAAATTTGACATGTTAACTAATAAAATGAAGGCCGAGTTTAGAAAGTCATATAAAAAATTAAAAGTTTCTAAAAGTTGTCAGGATTACTTTGAATTTCTTGTAGGAGAATTGTTTGAAGTTGATATAGACAAAACAGATGACACAATTGCTATTAAAACAACTTTAATAAATTGTACTATGAAAAACGCACCTACTAGAATACAAAATTTATTAACTATGAGCTCATCCCAAAACCAATTTTATTCTCAAGCATCAGTAAAGTTTCAGAACTATTTTTCATGATATGAAACTCGATTGATTATTCGGAACACGGGATTCAGATAAACAATTTTGAGTTTTGGGATGAGCTCTATATTTGAGGAAGTTGAGAGACATTTGAAGAGTTTATCATATGATACAAAATTTGAAGTTGATAATTTCACACTAAATCTAATCCTTCCTCCGGATTTACACGCACAGGTACTTACTCCAGATGGATTAAAAATTGAAAAGTACAATATAGATGCGAGTTTTAGCAAAAATGATAATAGCGTAGTACTTACGACTAAGCAAATTAATATAAATACTGATCAAAGACACAAACTTGACAAGTTAGTAACCTTTTTCATTTGAATCTATCAAACAACTATTTTTATTTCATTATAATTAATATTACCTGTTTTATATCATATATTATTTACAATATGTATTTAACGTATTATTTTTTATATAAGCACATGACAGGAAGCCTTACCGTCGTGCGTATAGAAAATGTAAAAGATATATTCAAAAAGAAGACTGGTTTTTCTGTAAAAAAAGACTTTTCGCTAGAGAATTATGAGTTTCAGCTTAACAAATTAGGAGAACCATTAACAGAAATATTTTATTGCGACTCCACTCCAGAGTACCATATTTATTTATCAAAATTAAGCACAAATACAATAGAGAGACCTATTTACATATACAAAGACGGCATTGAAGAATACACTCTAGGCTATCAAGAGATTAAAGAATTTAAATTTTTAATTGATACCGATTTTACAACTCTGTATATTTTTGCACCTAAAAGAATAGCAAGACCATTCCAAGCAAGATTAGATAAAGAAGATTATTTACGATGTTCTAAGATTATTTTTGACTTTTCGAGACTGCAAGAATTAAGTAATTTTATAACTGGGTATGGAACTTGGGAAGATTCGGACGGAGTAATAACGAAAACGGGCAAATTTGGTCATGGAATTGAAACTACTATAGAGAATTTTTCAATGATTACTGCTTTTTACATCGATTATTCTTACAAGAATAAGCGAGTTCAACTAATATTAAATGTAGAAGGGCGTATTTCTACAACTAATGAGTTAACGGAAGATGATCTTTTATATCTATACAATGAAATCAAAGACACACTAGTTAAAAAATAAATCTTAAATCTTCCTAATCACTATGCCCAAAATTTCCACCACTTTTTGTTATTCGCCGTAGTTTCAGGCAGAAGCTTATTATTTAATTTACCTTTTTCATTTATCAAACTCTGGATATGTACCGCCTGTTTCTGTGTGACTTCATTAAGCTGTGTAATCTGGTCATCCTTTCTGGTCAGTTGGTCATTCATTAAGTCTACTTGCTTTCTCAGGTCTTCAATTCTTACTTGCATTTGTATTGTCTCTAATTTACCTGGAGTTAATTATTTGCCACATAGCAGTAGAAAATAAGAATCGTTAGTTTGAGATCCCAAACTCTAGTATATCCATTCCTTTTCTTAGGTTTCAATTCTTCTTTATTGTATTTCACTAACAATCACGACATAATTCTTCCCGTATTTTTCAGCACAGGCGGGACAGGTAGTGTACCACATATACCATTTCTTGATTTCCAGACCCTTTCCTTTTGCATAGTTTTCAAAGTCGTTGCACCATTCTGCGGTTTTTTCGAAATCTCCTTCATACGCTTTGCTCAGAAACTTCCCGCTGAGTGTTACGTTTTCGGCGCCGTCCACTTCTTTATCGACAGCCAGATAAAGATCCATATTACTTTCTGAGGTATGGTCCGACAAACAGAGCCAGTCCGGCATTTCCGCCCCGGCACTGGCGACTTTTTCGTTCATCCTCGTTATTACCTCTCCAAAGTTTAGAGGCATGTAAAACTGCGTGGTAACTGAGTCCTTGATGAATTTTTTATTGTTCCATTCAAACACTTTTCCGTCCCAGGGTGTGGGATCAAACCTGGGACAACATTCCTGACTCTGAATTTCGCTGCTCATAATTTTTCACCCTGTTTAATAATAACTTCTGAGGTTATTTTAGGGTTTGGTTTCGGCTTGGCTCCAGCTCGATTCTGGCTTGATTCTCGTTTGATTTTGGTTTTGGGTCTGGTTTTTTGGGGAAACTGCTTCTCGATAAAAACAGAAGCTGCTAAAAAATAGGAAATAATGATCTAGCTCATTAAACTTAGGTTTCTAAAACAAACAAGGAATTCCAGACGAAGTGATCAAAAAGAAGCTTCCGTAGAACCTTCACATACAAGCTGGTATAAGCAGGGGATGGCTTATAATCATATAAATGGAGTTAAAAAGAGTTAGCAAATTATGAATAAAATTGCTTTAACTGAAGAAAAAGAAACTTTGCTTATTCCCCTGTTTGCGAAAGCAAAGGAAAGCAGGAAAAAGCATCCCATACTTATTGATAAAAAAGCGGTTGAGATTGTCAATCACATTGATTACGATTTCAAATCCTTGAAAATTCCTGAGAAGACAAACCTGCTGCTGTGTTTAAGGGCAAAACTCATTGATAATTTTGTTAAAAATTTTCTTTTAGAGCACGGTCAAAGCGTTGCTTTGCATTTAGGCTGCGGGCTTGACAGCCGATATAACAGAATTGGCAATCCTGATGTCGACTGGTACGATGTAGATTTTGAAGAAGTAATTGAGATTCGCAAACATTTTTTTAAAGAAACAGGGAGTTACCATCTTATCTCATCCTCAGTTACGGAAGATAAGTGGTTAGAAAAAATCCCACGGGAGAATAAACAATATCTCGTTATAGCCGAAGGTCTGTTCATGTATCTTAAAGAGGATGAAATCAAATCCCTTATAAGCCGTCTTAAGGAGAGGATTGGCAGTTATACTTTGATTTTCGATGCTTTTAGTGTGCTTATGGCAAAAAAAGTAAAATATCAACCCTCAATAAAGAAAACCGGTGCAAAAGTTTACTGGGGGATTGATAACCCTGAAGACCTCACAGGATGGGGATTGGGAATTCAATTTATCGAAGAACAATATTTTACATCAAATGAAGAAATCAAGAATTTAGATCCCTTTACAAAGTTCATGTTTAAAATTGCAGATTTATTTCCAGTTACTAATAAAGCTCACAGGTTATTGATTTGCAGAGTTAGTTAATTTCTGTTCTAATTCAATTTAATTTAACGTAATAATACTGGAATTTTTGATATTACCGTATTGAATTCTGAATTATGGTTCGATAAATAGACAATCCAGCATTCTGCACCATACCTGGCAGTTTTGTCGTTTAATTTCTTTATTGCCTGGCCAAAACTTATAGTTATAAAAGTGAAAACTTCGTCCCGGATTAACTTTTATTGATTCAGGTTCGGAGTTTTCTGTCCAAGGGGGCGGAGTCAAATTGAGATCTTCTGGAATAGTTTTAAGAGCGATTGTATTAGTATCAGGTTTATAACTTACTTCGCGAGAATCTTTTAGATCAATAACCCTGTAATATTTTTCCTGGTTTTGACAATGGTAAAGTACTAAAGGTCTCCGTAAATTTACAGAAGCTCCAAGAGCAAAAGCAAGTGGTAGAACAATATGTGGGTAAATATGGTAACAGAATCCCTCGTCAGAAAAAGGCTTTCCTATCAATTCCCTATCTATATTTTCCCATTCTCACAAAAGTTCTTTCCAAGAGGAGATCCAATCCCTGGATTGAGAAAAATTTCTGAAGTGGATTTACCAGTTTCGAACTTTTCAAGCTCAAAAAGAGTTAAGAAAATTAGAAAGGGCTTAAACAGCTCAGAAAGAAACGTCTTTCGGGTCAAAATATTCGGGGTCAAAATCTTTGCCCAGCCATAACACAGTGTCTTCATATTCCTCATGTTCGGGGTCTTTCAGGACCTCAAGCATCTCTTCATAGCCCCATATCCCGCCGGTATCTTCAGGGGGAGATGCTCTTTTTCCTGCGGTGCAGATCGGATATTCCATTCCTTCTTTTTTCGGAAGGATTTTTTCAAGCCGGACTTTTACCTCCCAGTTGTCCCCAAAATCGTACGTGTACAGAGCCTCCTTATTTTCCAGAGTGAAATATTCGGAAATTCTGGTTTTATTTTCCGGCACGAAAGGCTCACAAAGATTCTCGTGATCTTCATCTTCTGTCCCGATTCTCTCACGCATCCCGGTTTTCGGGTTTTGCATTTCGAATTCGTGCAAATGGTAGTCTTCCCAGCTCATTACAGCCTGGATAGCCTTATGAAGGTCCAGAAATGTGTAATTTTCCGGCACCTGGATTCGCCGCCAGATCTGAGGAGTAATGCCTTTCGTTGAAAGCTTTAACTGATATATATTTTTAAAAGTACTTTCCATAAGCTCTTCCCCTGAATAAAAATCCGTTATTATCCTCTAATATTTGCTAATATCTGCTAATATCTGTTAATATCTGCTAATACCTACTAATTTCCGGTAAATCCGCTAAATACCTTTCGTATCCTCTATAATCCTCTTATTTCCAATAAAACCAGCGGCGTTTAAATGAATTTCTTTTATGGGAGGAAGTGGGGCTTCTCCTTGATTGCCTCTAAACATTCATCTACGGATATTGCTCGCTAATACAATCCTGATCTACCAGTACATGATTAAAAAGAGTGGTCAAACCTTTTTTGCGAGGTAACCCCTAAAAACTAATTTCTCCTTTTTATCGGGCGATTTATACATAAAAAATGTAACACACTTTAACATGCTGAAACCATATTTATTCAGTAATTCAGTTACCTGGAAGTTATTGTGATAATATATGAATAGGCCTGAGCCGGCATCGGTATACTGCAGGAGGCCATCTTCCGACACCATAACAGTAAAGCTGAAGATGCCGTCCTTTTTCATTATACGGCTAGTTTCTTTAAAGAAAACGTCAAGTTCCTTATAAAAATGGAATATGCCGCACGCGATTGCATTTTCAAATTGCCCATCCTCATAGGGCCATTTTTCGTCTGACAGGTCACATAACCTTAGCTCCGCAGCAAAACCTTTTTCCCTGCAGATCTCTAGCATTTTTTCCGACCCATCAACCCCATATACCTTAAGGCCAGCCTTATGGAACATAAAAGAGCTGAGCCCTGTGCCAATACCGATATCAAGGACAGTATCCCCAGGGGACAAATATTCATAAGCCAGCCCGAAAAGCACTTCATGCCCGTGGTTTTCTACCAGTATGCTCGCATTATCATAGATGCCAGCAGACCTGTCATGCGCTTTAATTACAGCTGATTTCATCACTCATAAACTGGGTTATTATCCAAAATATACTTTCCATATACTGTCAGCTAATTTGTCCTTCAGTTTCTATCCTTTTTTTCGTGGAAGCTACTTTTCAACGCGGAATTGCAGAACATCGAAGAATAAGAAAAAAAAGTTTGAATCCTTGTTTTAGTGGTTTTCCCTGCGAACAGTTTAAATGATTTTAAGTTTGCGGAGATTCAGCTGCGTAGATCCTGAACAAACATGAAATTCTTCGAATAACAGGCACAAATAATGAAAGTACTTGAAAGCATTTTCGTGCTAAAAGTGTTAATTGTTAGAGACTTTGGTCATACAAATTATATGGATGTTTATAAGTTGTATTGTCTGGAGTTCACTACTAAAATGTCAGTACTGGAACTTACGCAGGACTCACGCACATGAACTGAAAAAAAGGTAGCATTAAACCGTTAAATGTCCGGAATATAAATTCCATGGCTTTTAATGTGCTTATTTTATACCTCGAGTAGTAAGTCCTAACGCTGTCGAATTATCAATCTTAAGAGGTAATCTTCCTGTAGATGTAATCTTCCTGTAGATGTGATCTTCCTGTAATACAGTAACTTTGCAGATGCTTCGACGTCCTGCGAGGAAGTTAGAACGGTTGTATTCTTTATAAACAAATGGAGCCAAAAATATGAACAAAAATAATGGAGTAAAGGTAATACCCCGGTTGTTAGGGGTGCTGCTTTGCCTGGTATTAATACAGGCTGCGTGTGCTCAACCGGGAAACTCTGACAAAGAGTTGACTTTTGGAAATGTGACTTGTGGGAACGGAACTTATGAAAATGTAACTGATGGCGGTATAAGTGGTGAAAATTTCACAGTACATACCATAGATCCGACTTATTATTATACATATCTAACAGCGGGAAATAGTGAAAGGTTGACTGTTAATTTCAAGAATGAAGGGAATGAAGCCCTTAATGTAACGCCAAAACTTGCAGATACCGTTTACGCCAGTGGCAACTTTGACGAAAGCTGGATCACTATCTGCCCAGCAAACGCAACAGTAGAATCAGGTGCGGTACAGCAATTTACTGTTGAAGTAAAAATCCCCAGAGATGCAGAAAGCGTATCCTATCTAAAAGTTATAGCCTTCACAGATGATCTTCTGCCAGACTACGCAGGATATGTCAATTCAATGAATCTTGATATCTCAGTCCAGGCCATTCCCGAACTTGAAGTTCAGACAACTTCTCTCTCTGATACCGTTGAAGCAGGAAAAGAATATGAGTACAGCATAAAACTCCGAAATATAGCAGACAGAGATATCACCATTGACCCTGAAACTGCCAGCTATGATTATGACGGTTCATATAATACACTTGCTCTCAGCGATGATGCAATAGTCATCTCTGCCCCTTCAGTTCTAAAAGCAGGTGAAATCACTTCTATGACCATTAAGGGATCTGTTCCGAAAAATGCGACCGGATCGTACAATGGGTACATCGACATGAATGTTGATGGAAAAGCTAATGATGGGTCTAACCCGCAAATCGGTCTGTACTTCACGGCTGTGCAGCGTCCCACAGTTCCTTACGTGAAAACCTTCAACACCAATAGTAATGACCCAATAACGATTGAAGTTTCAGCTGATTACTACGACCAGACTATGGGACTGCGTACTTCACCTGAAATAAAAGAACCATCTTTTAATGTGAACCTGAAATCCAATTCTAACCCTGTTAAGATGTCTCTTACAAAAACAACCCAGAGCACTAATGTCAATACAGGGGGATACTATTTCCCTGCCTGGTCAATGGATAATAACACAATTTATCAAAATTGCGGCATTCACTATGTAGAGACTTATACAGTTAAGGGAGAACCTGGAAAGTGGGAACTCTCAATCATGCCTGAAAATGCGGAATCTTTTGGATATTCGATAACTGTCGGAGAATCAAAATAAAAACCTGAATTAAATTTTAAAGAAGAGTACAGTTAAGTGAAAAATTTATGAAAAAGTAATAGGGCTTGAATAGTAATGTTTATTCAGTTATTCAAAAGTTCTGTTATATATTCGTAATTTTTTCATTCTTTTTATATTTTCCCTGAAACAATTTCAATACTTCACTAATTTTTACATTCCTATAAACGACGTTTTCCGATGTTTATATATCCGTCAATAATGCCGTTTCAATCCTTGTTTTAGTGGATCTTGCTCGCGAATACGGTTATATTGTCACAATTATTAGCGAGTGTATGACGTTTCAATCCTTGTTTTAGTGGATCTTGCTCGCGAATGTCAAATAGCCAGAGGCAACAACCTAAACCAATGGTGTTTCAATCCTTGTTTTAGTGGAAGCTACTTTTCAACGGTCAAACTCTCGTACTTCCTACAGAAAATAATACGTTTCAATCCTTATTTTAGTGGAAGCTACTTTTCAACGATCATAGTCAGTCCGGTAGTGATAGTTTCCTTCCGTTTCAATCCTTGTTTTCGTGGAAGCTAATTTTCAACCGGTCAACTGGTTCTTCAATGACGGTACTGCCAACAGGTTTCAATCCTTGTTTTGCTGGAAGCTGTTTTGCAACATTAAAAACTCATTGAATATTTTACAGGGACTTCTGTTTCAATCCTTGTTTTCGTGGAAGCTACTTCTTGACGGAACTTACCAGGTAGAGCTAATAGTTGCCAATTCAAAGTTTCAATCCTTGTTTTCGTGGAAGCTACTTTTCAACGACTGTTGTTCTTAAAACAGACTCGAGCTATAGCGGGTTTCAATCCTTGTTTTCGTGGAAGCTACTTTTCAACCCCGAGAGGCATTGCACAGAAAGAGCCAAGAATGGATGGTTTCAATCCTTGTTTTCGTGGAAGCTACTTTTCAACTGGATAATGGCATCATCCATGGAAAAGCCATTGACGAGTTTCAATCCTTGTTTTCGTGGAAGCTACTTTTCAACGAAAGAGGAGGAAGAAGAAAATGTTCGAAAATAAACCTGTTTCAATCCTTGTTTTCGTGGAAGCTACTTTTCAACTCGAAATTGCAGGCAGAGACATAGGGGATTGTATGAGAAGTTTCAATCCTTGTTTTCGTGGAAGCTACTTTTCAACTTGAGGCTAACACAATTGTGAACAAAATAGGAGTGGAGTTTCAATCCTTGTTTTAGTGGAAGCTACTTTTCAACTCCATTCCTCGATCTGTTTTATAGTCCAATACAGATCGTTTCAATCCTTGTTTTAGTGGAAGCTACTTTTCAACAGGGTCGTTTTCCCTTATTTTCAGCAAATTCTCAGGAAATTTTGGACCTTAAAACCAATATCAACCAGCTTATTTTTTGGTTGAACTGTATAATATTTGAAATTTACCTGTTTTTGTTTTGGTTAACAAAATTTGCTGGTCGACAAATAGCTATAGAGTATATAAGGAGCAGCAAGTTATAAACTTTTTCATTTTTACCTGCCCGATATTGATCTCATTTTTTTAGCAATGAACAACTAAGGTCATTATAAAGAATTTCTTGGAAAAGTGGGGGTGAGCAGCAAGTCTTAAATTTTATGCAAATGTTGCACTCTTCCGATACAATGCGATTTTAGCTTTTCATGTCGAGAAGAAAAAGTGAGAATTCTTTTAGAATAATTCAAAACAGTATTTTGTAATGTTGCTATTGATGTTGTTTTTCTGTAAATTAGTCTACAAAGTTGAGAAAAAGCGTGATTCCTGGGGAAAACGGGGATTCAAACTTCCAGAATTCGGCTTTTGGCCGAATTGGACTCAATAATTATTTTCAACCCAGAACAAACAGCAGAAACCAGAACATTTAAAAAGCTTACTTATTCATTTTTCTCAAGATTTATTTCCGCAATTATGGGCTGCATGTTAAGATACATTGGAATGAATTCCCGGTTTTTATATTCCTCTACGAGTTTGAATTCATTTTTTTGATAGAAGCCGATCGAATCTTTTTTCGAGTCAACAAGAATGTATCTGCATCCTATGCTTTCGCAAATTGATAACGTTATACCTATGGCTGCCAGCAGCAGGTATGTGCCTATTCCCCTTCTTTCGAATCTGGAATCTACTGCCAACCTTGCAATTTTGACTCCTGGATATTTGCGATATTCGTAGTACTTAAGCCCATCCGTCACGGACTTAGCTTCAATCGTATCTGCAACAAGAGTATGAAGTTCAGAATCTGGAATTATGTAATCCAAGCTTAAAACATGTTTTTCTCATGTATTTTCTTTGCACGCTTGAACATTCCTACCAGTTTCTTTGAAACGACAGGATTTTTTTCGTTCCTGAAGAACTCCTTTGCATCTTCTCCTTCAAGAACAAGTCCTAATTCAATTGGTTTTGCCATTTTGAATACCTTCTTTCCTATGATTCAGTATCTATGCTAGAGTTATATATTTTTATTGGAGGCTTCAAAGTTATCAGCTTCAGCACTCTCTAAAATGAAGTCAGAACCTTTTTAGTGGATCTTGCTCTCGAATTCATTTATTGTAAGCTCAATATCTCTTGAAGGATCAGTTTCGATCCTTGTTTTGTGGATCTTGCTCTCGAATCAGTTTTGTTCACCGCCCCTTTGTCTCTCTTCCCTTCTGGGGCGGTGGTTCTTCTCAGAACTCTTGGACACCCCTACCTATGTAAAACAGGTCCTGGAGCTAGTACCGCGAAAATTTAATTCTGGAACATAATTTGGATAGATTCGCATCAAAAAGGGTTTGGAGCTTATTAATGTGATTGACAATTAAATTTTCATGATACTAGCCAGTTCTGTACCTAGCCAGCTGCAGACCTGACCTCCTTCACGTTGTCTTTCTGATCCGGTACAATTAGGTATATATCTTATGTATACTTCATATATACATGAGGCATATGTGATGGTTCAAGCAGTAATCAATATTGATGAAAAAACAAATCGGGTTCTCAATATCATCAAAGCTAAATATGGTTTGAAAGACAAAAGTGCCGCTATTATGCAGATGGCAGCAGAATATGAAAAAGAACTTCTGGAACCTGAGCTCAGACCTGAATTTATTGAAAAAGCCCAGGAAATCATGAAACAAGAGCCCATAGATGTGGGAACAGTTGAGAACTGGAAAAAAATGCTTAACTGTTGACCTGATATGTACCGCCTACAAGTAAGACCCGAAGTTCAAAAAGTTGTCGAGAAGCTGGCAAAAAAAGACAAAAAGCAAGTTGAAATCATATTTAGCAAGGTTGATGAGATCCTTCAGGATCCTCATAGATACAAAAATTTAAGGTCTCCTCTCAATCAATGGAAAAGAGTACATATTGACTCTCACTTTGTCTTGCTTTTTTCTGTGGATGAAAAGGAAAAAACTGTAATTCTTGAATATTATGGCCATCACGATGATGTCTACTGATGTTTTTTAGTGGGTCTTGCTCACGAATCCTGTTTTTCTTCCCCGTCTACTGTTTCTCCATCTAGTTTCAATCCTTGTTTTAGTGGATCTTGCTCGCGAATGACTCTATATAAAATAATGCAGGGTTTGGATACCCGTTGTTTCAATCCTTGTTTTAGTGGATCTTGCTCGCGAATCCTGCCCCATCGTTAAGCCTTTCTCGCCCAACAGTGGTTTCAATCCTTGTTTTAGTGGATCTTGCTCGCGAATCTTCTGGCAGGTTCCTGTTACCGGTCTTGATTTTCTGTTTCAATCCTTGTTTTAGTGGATCTTGCTCGCGAATAGTTGCAAAGTTTGCAAAAGATCACCCGGACCTCGGTTTCAATCCTTGTTTTAGTGGATCTTGCTCGCGAATTTTTTTTCGTTTTTTTTTTGAAAAAACTTAATACCGTTTCAATCCTTGTTTTAGTGGATCTTGCTCGCGAATAGCACCTCATTATTGTCAGCGGCTCTGCCGTGTTGTAGTTTCAATCCTTGTTTTAGTGGATCTTGCTCGCGAATGCCGTTTTCACATTCCAGTGTATCATTCGCTTCTGGTTTCAATCCTTGTTTTAGTGGATCTTGCTCGCGAATCGTTTTACAATGGGTCGTTTCGTGGTTTGCGAGTATGTTTCAATCCTTGTTTTAGTGGATCTTGCTCGCGAATACGAGCTGGAGAGCTGTCAACGCAATACTTGTCAGTTTCAATCCTTGTTTTAGTGGATCTTGCTCGCGAATCTTTCCATAGCGCCCTGTTATCGAACTGATCGCCGGTTTCAATCCTTGTTTTAGTGGATCTTGCTCGCGAATCCCGGGACTTGCAAATGCTGTCCGGAAAATGGAGAAAAGTTTCAATCCTTGTTTTAGTGGATCTTGCTCGCGAATTGGGGTATATGCCGAAGGTATTGCCGAGTTAATCCGTAGTTTCAATCCTTGTTTTAGTGGATCTTGCTCGCGAATCTTCCATGAGCAGGCCACGGATACTGACAGAGGGTGGTTTCAATCCTTGTTTTAGTGGATCTTGCTCGCGAATGGAATGTTTATCGCGGGATAGACGGATCATTAATTGGTGTTTCAATCCTTGTTTTAGTGGATCTTGCTCGCGAATTAAATTCGTCTTTCATCTCTTCAGATACGAATTTTCCGTTTCAATCCTTGTTTTAGTGGATCT